>DATJNV010000153.1:0-46564 GCA_035507705.1 Acidobacteriaceae bacterium | reverse complement strand
GTAGCGTTGCCGGGCATTTTGCGGGCAAGTTGTACTCCTGGGATGTGGTCAACGAAGTGCTCGATCCAGGCAGTCATCGACCAGATTGCCTGCGTGATAGCCCATGGTTGCGAGCCTGTGGTGAGGACTACATCGAACTGGCCTTCCGCACCACGGCTGCTGCCGATCCGAACGCGCTGTTGGTCTGGAACGAGAACTATCTCGAAGTGTCGAATGGCTTCGGCTACGCGAAGCGGGCTGCGATGCTGGCGCTGCTCGATAGGCTGCTGGCGCGCGGCGTTCCCATTCACGGCGTTGGGATTGAAGCCCATCTGCGCGGTGATCAGTCAGCTGTACTGGGCGATGGAAGCTACGAGACCTTTCTCAGCGAGCTTGCCCGGCGGCACATGAAGGTCTACATCACGGAGCTGGATGTCCAGGACGCGGCCCTGCCTGCGGACACTGCGACCCGCGATAAAGCGGTGGCAGATATATACAACCGCTTTTTGAGTGCCACCTTGCGCCAGCCCGCTGTGCGAGCGGTGGTTACCTGGGGGCTTGCCGATTGCTTCACCTGGATTGCCGGATACCGTCCGCGAAAGGACGGCTTGCCGGTGCGGCCGTTGCCCTTCGATGCCAACTGTCAGGCCAAGCCCGCATATTACGCGATCGTGGAAGCGATCCAGGCAGCGCCGCCGCGGAGCGCATAAACAAGATGTCACGGTTGGCCCAGGCCGGCGAGTTTGCCGCATTTTCCCTATGAAGGACAGTACTCCGATGAATCAAGACAAATCATCGCCCGCAGGCAGTTCCAGCATGGTCATTGTCTCGGTTGTGATACCGACTCGTGGACGGCCTGAGCTGGTGCAGAGGGCGGTGCGAAGCGCCTTGTCACAGACGCTGCACGAGATCGAGGTCATCGTCGTGATCGACGGAGAGGACTCTGCCACCGGGATCGGCTTACGGGAATTGGCGAAAGAGGATGCGCGTTTGCGAATGGTAGAACTGGCAACCAGCGTTGGCGGATCGGATGCGCGCAATCGGGGGGTCGAAGCGGCGTTGGGGCAGTGGATCGCGTTTCTGGATGACGATGACGAGTGGCTTCCCGGCAAGCTGAAGGCGCAGATCGACGCCATCAGCCGGTGCAATGCCCCAGTGCTGATCGGCACCTGCAGGATGATTGCGCGCACGCCACGCCGGGATTATGTGTGGCCACGCCGCATGCCGGCCCACAGCGAACAGATTGGCGAGTATATCCTGGCGCGCCGTACCCTGACTCGCGGCGAAGGTTACATCCAGACATCCACATTCTTTGTGCGCCGCTCGCTGATGCTGGACCACCCTTTCAAAAGCGGCCAGTTGAAGCACCAGGATACGGAGTGGGTACTGCGGGTGGGCCGCCTGCCTGGTGCGCAGGTCGTGTTCGCGCATGAAGTTCTGGCGATCCACAACATCGAAGAGGATCGGGTCACTGTCAGCAACAAAGCGAACTGGGAGTATTCCCTTGCCTGGGTGCGTCGCGACCGGCATCTATTCACGCGCCGTGCTTTGTCCGCCTTTGTCCTATTCCAGATTGCGGCTGAGGCCTCGGACCAGGGCGCGTGGCGCGCATTCCATCTTCTGTTGCTGGAAGCACTCCGCTATGGAAAGAGCACTCCGCGGGACCTGGCGATCTTTCTCGCCATTTGGCTGCTCCCACGCCGCCGGCGCCGGCGCTTACGCGATTGGGCCGCTTGCCGGCCCTTGCTTCGATCGGTGGTGCATTCGCTATGAGAATCCTTCAGCTCACACGCCAGTTTCTGCCAGCCCGAGGGGGTGTGGAGAGTGTGGTGGAAGGCTTGAGTGTCGCCCTGCAGCGCGACGGCCATGAGGTGCAGGTGGCGACACTAAGATTGCTCTTTTCGACGGGAACGCTGGCGCCCGTGGAGTCTGTCGAGGCTGGAGTTCCTGTGCGCCGCATGCGGCATTGGGGTTCACGACGCTACCCTGTGGCGATCTCCGTATTGAAGGCGATTCGCGGTTACGACCTGGTGCACATTCATGCGATCGACTTTTTCGTGGATTATCTGAGCCTGCTGCGCTCTCTGCATCGCATCCCGCTGGTCGTTAGTACCCATGGCGGTTTCTTTCATACCCATTGGGCGAGGGCCTTCAAAGAACTCTATTTCAACACCGTAACCCGGCGAACGCTGGATGGGGTTGGGGCAGTGGTATGCGTGAGCCAGCAAGACCGGCAGAGGTTCGCGCGCGTTGTGTCCCCGCAGCGTATCCACGTGATCGAGAACGGAGCGAACATCGAGGACCTCTGGAATTTAAAAAAACGAATAGAGCCGGGACTGGTGGTTGGCGTGTCACGGCTGGCGGAAAACAAGCGCATTCCCAAGGTACTCAAAGCCATGGCCCTGCTCAAAGATCGCTTTCCGCAATTACGTCTGGAATGGGTGGGAGGGGACTTTGCGGGCTTGCGTCCTGCACTCGACCGCCTCGCGGCTGAGCTTGGGTTGAGTGACCGAGTGCGCTTCCGAGGCGCCGTCAGCCGCGAGGACCTGAATTGTCTCTTGGAGCGAGCGCACTGTTTCGTCTCCGCATCAGCTTACGAGGGTTTCGGCTTGTCCACTATAGAAGCGATGAGTGCAGCCACCGTGGTCCTGGCAACGGCGGTGGGGGCACATCCAGACGTCGTCCGGGATGGGGTCACCGGCTTCCTGATGGATCAGGACGCAGCCGGGCTGGCGGGCCATATGGAGCGCGTGCTGGCGCTGTCTCCGGAGCAACTCACCAGGATCGGCGAGTCGGCGCGCGCGGCAACGCGCCGGTTCTCCTGGCGACACATCGCACCCCGGTACGAGGAGCTCTATCGTGAAGTGCTCTTTGCCGCACGACGGTCAGGGGCATGCTTTCCGTGATGTACACGATGCAAATGGATAACTCCGGCAAACAGGGGATTGTTGTCTTCCGTATTCAGCTTTTGCCACCGTCAGAGACGTTTATCGTTGCGCAGGCGGCCGCCATGCGGCGTTTCTCTCCATTCTTTGTAGGCTGGCGCAAGATGGCGGGGATTGAGCTGCCACAGGGCCTAAGCTGGACGGTGGATGACGGCGGCTTGCGAGGAAGGCTTCGCGAACTTCGCTTTCGCTACGCCGGCCCCACGCGGGAAGAAGTGGGCCGGCTCCGGGCGCGTGCTCCCCGCCTGCTGTATGCACACTTTGCGCCCGATGGTTATGCATCGATGGTACTTGCAGAGCGGTTGCAAGTGCCGCTGGTTACAGCGTTGCACGGGTACGACGTAACCATGAGCGACAGGGCGATTGCCGCTACCCGGCTGGGGCGGGAGTATCTGCGGGGCCGATCGGCGCTGCAGAAAACGGGCGCGCTGTTTCTGACTTGTTCCGCATATGTCCGCAGGCGGGGGCTGGAAATAGGTTTTCCGCCGGAACGTACGATTGTGCACCCGATTGGAGTGGACGTCGAGCGTTTCAAGCCACCACCCGACGACCGGAAGCGGGAAAAATATGTACTGTTTGTCGGGCGCCTGGTGGAAAAAAAAGGTTGTAGCTGCCTGATCGAAGCCATGGCCGAGGTGCAGAAGCGCTGCCCGCCGGCCGAGCTGATTGTGATTGGCGCCGGGCCATCGCGCCAGGAGTACGAGACACAAGCCTGTGCGCGAGGAGTGCGATGCCGTTTCTTCGGGAGCCAGCCAACCTCCGTGGTGCGCGACTGGATGGCGCGCTCAACAATCTTCTGTGTACCCAGCGTGGTTGCAGCCTCCGGCGATGCGGAAGGCTTCGGCATGGTGTTTATTGAGGCTCAGGCGATGGGCTTACCCGTGGTCAGCACGCTCAGCGGCGGAATTCCAGAAGCGGTAAGAGACGGCGAAACAGGACTGCTGGTGAGGGAACGCGATCCGCTGGCCCTGGCGCAGGCGATCCTTCGCCTGATAGAAGACCGGGAACTATGGCATCGCTACAGCATCGCGGGCAGGGAACACGTTTTAAGCCGCTTCAACCTGGCCCACCAAACCAGGGATCTTGAAAATATTTTCGGGCAACTGCTGGCCGGCCGATAAAGACGTAAAGAGCCCCGTCATCGAAGGAGCGGGCAGGTAATGGCGCAAATGACAGGAGTTCTTGATGCGAGGCCGGTGTTGGCGGCGCGGCGGCGGCGCTTCTACCAGCCGGAGCTCGACGGGCTAAGGTTCTATGCCTTTTTGGGCGTGTTTGTTTGCCATACGCTGCCATTCGATGGGGCGTTGTATCGCCGTTTTCAGTTGCCACTGCCGTGGTTATGGGGTGCTGTTGCGAAATCGGGCGCGGCCGGGGTTGATTTGTTTTTCGCGCTGAGTGCGTTTCTGATCACGTCCCTTCTGCTGCGAGAGCGGGAAGAGACAGAGGCAATCTCGCTGCGCAGATTCTATCTAAGGCGAATCCTGCGCATCTGGCCGGTCTATTTTCTTCTCATTGCAGTAGGTGTTGTGCTGGCCCACACGGTGGCCGGACAAAGACTGCCATGGTACTACGTGGCGGGTTACCTGTTGTTTGCGGGCAACTGGGTACACGCTGTCTGCGGGAGGCCGGAATCGGTTTGCTCGCCATTGTGGACGGTTTCGATTGAGGAGCAGTTTTACCTGATATGGCCTCTGCTGATGCAGCTGCTTCGGCGGCGCGGCATGATCGTAGCTGCCGTCATTACCTTTCTTCTGGCGACGTTAAGCCGTGCCGGCTTTATGCTCGCCGGCTGGAGCGGCGGCTTCATTTACTACGGCAGCATTTCGCGCTGTGACTCGTTGGCGCTGGGAATTCTCTTAGCGCTGTTTGCCGATCGCCTGCCCCGGCTCACCCGGGCTACGCGTTGCCTGCTAGTGGTGAGTGGGCTTGCAGGCTGGGTGGTTTCCTCCGCGTGGCTGAATGAACAGCCAGGGCCCGTCGATATGCGAATGGTGTTGGGGCGGCTGGTGGTCGCGATTTCAGCGGGCGCGATTCTTTATTCGTGTTTGTACAGCAACAGCAGGCTGGTCCGGGGATCCTGGGTGGTAGAACTGGGCAAAATCAGCTATGGCCTCTATGTGTGGCACCTGACCGCGATTCTCATCGTGGTGAAGCTGTTCCATCCCAGTTGGGGTTGGCAACTGCTGGCAGTCAAGGGTCTGGGATTCGTGATGACGGTGATGCTTGCCCTGGCCTCATATCGCTGGATCGAATCCCCCTTCCTGCGCCTGAAGGATAAGTTCGCAACCGTATTGAGCCGGCCGGTCTGATGAGACGGCTTTGCCGGGCCACTGGAGGTTTCTGCTGGATAAGCTAGCGCTGCAACCCTCGCATGTAGTGATTACGGCCAGTTCGTCTGCTCCGGAGCTCACGCTTCGCGAGATCGGCATCATGCTGGCGCGCCGCCGTGGAATCATCCTCATCAGCGTGGCCGTTTGCTTTGTGCTCGCGATTGTTGCGCTCGCTCTTTCCACGCGCCGCTATAAGTCGGTCGGGGAAATCGAACTGCAGAAAGACGCGACCGCCTCACTGGGCATGCAAACGGACAACGCCGATGTCCCCTCGGATGCGCTTGAGGTCAACATGCTGATCCAGACCCAGGCCAGGATTCTGCAATCGGACTCGCTTGCCTTACAAGTAATCCAGGATCTTCATTTAGAGGAAACACCAGATTACCGGCGGAAGTGGGATCCGGTGGGCTGGGTTTTGGGGCTATTTACTCCGAAAGGTAAACCTGACCCTTCGAACGCATCTCTTGAAAACTCGCCCCACCGGCGCATGCGCGTTTTAAAAATTTTCCATCGCAAGCTGACGGTCAAACCCGTGGCTGGCACTCGCTTGATCGATGTGGAATATCTGAGTCCTGACCCCCAGCTGGCGGCCGCGGTGGTGAATCATCTTTTGCAAGGGCTGATCGAGAAAGGTTTTCAGGCACGATATGACGCAACTATGCAGGCTTCCTCGTGGTTGAGTTCGCAGCTTAGCGAGTTGCGCAACAAAACTCAGGAACTGCAGGCAAGGGAAGTCAAGCTGCAGCAGGAAGCCGGGATCTTTACCGTTGGCCAGACGGATAGGGATGGGAAAGACCAAATCTACAACCCTGTTCTGGACAAGCTGCAGATGGCAACTCAGGCCGAAGCGCAGGCCGAGTCGAACTACATTTTGAAGGGCGCAATCGACCAGGTAGCGCGGAGTGGCAATGCGGAGCTCATATCGGCATTGGGTGGAAACATGATCACCAGCGGTTCCTCCTCAAGCGCAATGAACAATTCGCTGACTGTGATTCAGAATCTGCGCCTGCAGGAGGCAACCCTGGAGGGGCAACTGCAGGAGCTTTCGGAGAAATTTGGTCCGAACTATCCCAAGCTGGGCGAAGTCGGCGGCAATCTTGAGGGCGTGCGGGCCGCCATTCGGGCCGAGGTGAGCCGGATCGCGGCCCGGGCGCACAACGACTTTGTCGTTGCCCAGCAGGCGGAAGAAAAAACACGCCGGGATTTTAATGCCAACAAGAGTCAAGCCGTTGCATTGAATAACAAGACGATTGAATACCAGATGGTGCGACAGGAAGCCGATCAAACCCGAGCCGTTTACGACGATATGTCGCGGCATCTCAAAGAGTCCGGTTTGCTGGCCGGTCTGCGGTCGACAAATATCTCCATTGTCGACTGGGGTAAACCGAGCGACACGCCGGCCAGGCCGGTGGTGCTGCTCTACCTGCTGGGATCGATTGTTATAGGACTGGTTGCCGGAATACTTGGCGGCCTGCTGCGGGACGTGACCGATACGAAAATACAGGATTTGCGCGAGGTAGCGCGCGAGCTGGGGCCGTCGCCGATTTGCGTCTTGCCCTACCAAAAAGAGAGGGCTGCGGTTACAGATGGCGCCTGGATCAAAAAATCACCGCTGCCGGCACTCGACAGTCCATACTCTCCTTTCGTCGAGTCTCTGCGTTCGTTGCGGACTTCGCTGATGCTATCCCGCAGCGGGGCGCCCCCCCGCTCTGTGTTGGTGACGAGTCCGCTGCCGGGTGAAGGGAAAAGTTTCCTGAGCTGGAACCTTGCCATTCTGTTTGCCCAGCAGGGCCGGCGCGTCCTGTTGTGCGATGCAGATCTTCGCCGACCGTGGTTGCATCGCAACCTTGAAATTACGCCGCAAGGCGGTCTGAGCACCGTTTTAGCAGGCATTTCGATTGACTTTGGACTCTCCGTTCAGGTTCCCGTAAAAGAGGTTCCCGGGTTGTTTTTGCTGCCTGCGGGCCCACTTCCGCCGTACCCCGCGGAGTTGCTGGCATCGCACCGCATGGCGGAACTGGTCAAACACTGGGAAGCGCAATTCGATTTGTTGATTCTGGACGCGCCGCCGGTACTGCAATGTACGGACGCGGTTGTTCTCAGCTCGATCGTGAATTCAGTTTTGTTGATCGCGAGGCATCAGAAGACCCCACTGCCGGCGCTCGATAAAAGCTACAGGATGCTCGAAGAAGTCCAGGCGAGCCATGATCGAAAAATCAATATTGTGATCAACGGCGTCAGAGACCACACGGAAGAAATGTACATTTCTTCCTACGTGAGTGAGGCTGCGAGAATATGAGGAAACAGTTGCAGTATCTTTATCTGCCGTTATTGTTCTTCCTGTTTGGCAAACCGGGTCTGCCGGCCCAAAACGAGAGCCTCCTGATAGGCCCCGGAGATTTGCTGCACCTCCAGGTCTACGACACGCCGGAAATGGAACAGCGGGCCAGGGTGACGGACGCCGGGACGATTCCCTTCAGCTTTCTGGGGAGCGTGAAAGTGTCGGGCTTGACTCCGGAGCTGGCAGCAGAACGGATTGAGCAACGACTGGTGACTGCCGGCATCATGCTTCATCCGCAGGTGACGGTCCGGGTGGAAGCCTACGCAACGCAGAACGCCTCGGTCATGGGTCAAGTGCAAAAGCCCGGTATCTACGAGATCGATACCGCGCGCAAAGTTGTGGAGGTGCTTGCGCTGGCCGGGGGGCTAACGGATGTCGCCGATCGCCACATTACCATTCAGCGCGCCGGTACTGCGCAACAGAAGGTCGAATACTACTACTCGAATACACCTCAGGCGGCTCTTGCGGATGATCCCCTGGTTTACCCGGGTGATACGGTAATTGTGCCCAAGGCGGCGGTGGTGTACGTCCTGGGCGATGTGTCCAAACCCGGTGGATACCCGATCAGCACCAACAACTCGAAAATGACTGTTCTGCAGGCCATTGCGCTTGCCGGCTACGCAAATCACACTGCGGCTATCGGGAAGTCGAAGCTGGTGCGTGAAACCGCGGCCGGTGTCCAGGAGATCAATCTCGAGGTGGGCGCCATGCAAAAGGGAAAGAAGCCCGATGTCGCCCTGCTGCCAGACGATGTGATCTACATACCTTTCAGCTTCATGCGAAACGTCGGCATCAACGGTCAGGGCATACTGGCTGCCGTTTCTTCTGCCGCCATCTACAGTCACTGATGCTTGCCCTGCATGCGAAGCTTGAGCCCGAGCAAACATCGCCCGATGTACTGGACAAGCTTGGAAAGCGCGAAGGTCCAGGCAGTGAGCGCGAAAATATCTGGAGCCACGCATCAACTTGGGCGCTGCTTCTCTTGCTGCTCTATTTCGCGGTCGACGGTGTCTCGCCCTTTGTCAATGAGCCTACCGCCACCCGAGCGGTGGCCACCAGTTCTGCCGGGGGTCTGCTTGCGGATCGTTTGAGTAAGCTTTTGATGTTCTTTGCCTGCATGGCGTTCGCCATGCGAAGATTCTCGGCCGTACGCCGCCTGATGATGCAGATGAAGCTGGTGACCGCATTTCCGGTTCTGGCTCTCCTGCTCTTCCCCGTATCACAACTGCCGACCAGGACGATCAGCTCAGGGACTCTGCTGCTGGGTGGCGTCCTGCTTCTCTACTACATCATGTCCCGGTATGAGCTCGAACAGGTTCTGGAATTGCTGCTAGTGCTCGGGACCGCGACCATCTCGGCGAGCATCGTGTTCGCGATGGCGTTGCCGCAATACGGTTTGGATCAGATGGGAGGGCACGATTCCGCCTGGAAAGGCATCTTCAGCGCCAAAAATTACCTGGGCAATATCGCCTTGTTTTTTCTCACTGCAGCAGTTTCCTGCCGTCCCAAAAGCCCTCTTCTGCAATCCGTTCGTGCTTCACAGATTTGTTTCTGTCTGATAGCGATTGCATTTTCGCGCGCCGCAACCGCATATGTGCTTACCGCAGTTTACCTGCTTTATCTGTCGATCCTGAAAGGCCTGCATCGCTTTCGCAAGCGAGACTACTTTGTGATCTTCGCCACTCTGCTGGCGATCGTACTTGCATCGACAGCTGTTATCGTGATCTGGCCCGACTTCCTGTTTTCGCTGCTGGGGAAGGACGTGACATTGACGGGGCGCACGGGAATCTGGAGTGCGGTCCTCGAATCGATCGGCAAACGGCCCTTGCTGGGCTACGGATACCAGGCGTTCTGGCTCGGTCTGGAAGGTGAGTCGTATCGCGTAATCCTGGCAGTGTCCTGGGTTCTGGCGCAGGCGCAGAATGGATTCCTGGATGTCATGCTGGAGATGGGCGCGGCCGGCTTAGTCATTGTGCTGCTCATCTTCGGTTTCGCGCTCCGCGATGGTTTTAAGTGCCTTCTGCATTCTCGCAACGACGCGCAACTTCGTGCTGTGGAGTGGTACCTGGCTATTGTTGTTTTGACGCTTATGTATAACCTCGACGAAAGCTTCCTCTTCGAGCCCAAGCACCTGGGGTCCATGATCTTCCTGCTTGCCTGCATTGGGCTCAGGCAGGAGAGGCTTCGCCTGCGGTGGTCGCGGTAGGCGATCGAGCGCGGAAGTCTATTTCTGATTATCCAGAGCTGCCTCGATGGCCGACGTAACCTGAGGTGAATCGGGAGTGACGGCGGGTTCAAAGCGCTCCACAGGCTTGCCATTTCGGTCAAAGAGAAGGCACAGCCACGCAGACCGCAGGGACGCAAAGGGTAAGACAAGGGCTGACTTGCGTATAGAATCCTCAAACTTCCTCATACATCGCAAAGATCAACAGCTTGCAAAAGCGAGGTCTTGGGATCGCCTGTGGGCACGAACTCATGGGCCACATATCCCTGGAATCCGGATGCGATGATGCCACGCATTACGCCGTCCCACTGCACTTCCTGCGTGTTGTCGAGCTCGTGGCGCCCGGGAACCCCGCCGGTATGGAAGTGGCCAAGCCATTGGATGTTTTCCTGAATGGTGGCGATCAGATCTCCTTCCATGATTTGCATGTGGTAGATGTCGTAGAGCAGTTTCACGTGTGGTGAATTCACTTCCTTCATCACCGCGACGCCCCACGCAGTGTGATCTGCCATGTAATCTTTATGGTTGACCTTGCTGTTGAGCAGCTCAAGGTTGATGACCACGTTATGGTCTTCCGCAATTTTCTTCACCCGGTTCAGGCCCATGATGACGTTCTTTGCGCCCTCTTCGTCCGACATGCCCCGGCGATTACCGGAAAATGTAATGACGTTGGGAACGC
The DNA here is from genome assembly GCA_035507705.1 of Acidobacteriaceae bacterium. GTDB lineage: Bacteria > Acidobacteriota > Terriglobia > Terriglobales > Acidobacteriaceae > PALSA-350. Next base: position 36,066 of record DATJNV010000153.1, on the reverse strand, counting down.
CGGCTTTTGCGGCCAGAGGAATATTTGTACGCAGGCCTTCTTCAATTTTGTCGTGATTGGCAACTACGTTGAGAGCGTCAGGAATCGTACCTGCCGCGGCGTAGCCCATAGTGCAGATCAAGCCGTACTTCTTGGGCGTTTCAAAATCCTGCGGTTCCAACAGATCGACTCCCTTGAGCCCGATCTGGGCCGCATATGCGCACAATTCGTCGAGGGTCATTTTGGAGTAACACCAGCGGCTCACGGACTGATGAATCCGGCCTTTCCTCTGTATAGGAGTGGCGCGAGGTGTCGGGTTTTCCTGGCTCCACGCGATGGGAGAGCTGGAAGCAAGTGCAGTGCCGGCAAGAGTGTGTTTGAGCATTCTGCGGCGGGACATGAAAGACATCTGGAGAAACCTCTCAGGGTGTGCTGGACGCACGCAGGTATTTAATCATGGATGTACAATTCCAGCGCGGACGGAGGGGCGATGCCCGCGTTTCTTCAGCTCACTGTATTGTTTTTATTCCTCTCTTCTTCCGCCATGGCACAGATCGTCGTTTCTGGCAGCCCGGATTTCCAACCATCGCCAGCCAGCCCCTGGATCGCGCCACCCTGTCTTCTGTGGTCCATCCTTCTTTCCTCGATTTGAAAGGTTTGGAGGCTCCTGCCGCGCTGGATAGGTGCGAGTTGTTGGTCCTTCCCTATGGCTCTGCAGTGCCTGCCGATGCGTGGAGCGCGATCGAAGCGTGTGTTCAGCACGGCGGCAACCTGCTCATCCTTGGCGGTCAGCCCTTGCGGGTGCCTGTGAGCCAGTTGAACGGCGACTTTGTGTCGAGCCGTCCGCAAGAGTCGGAACGGCGACCAGTCCCGAAGGCCTAAGTGCTGCGCTTCCTGCCTTGCCCCTTGCATTGCTGCAGGCAAAGATCAGGCCCAGGCTGAATGTTTTCCATGACATTTGGAAACGCACAACGAAGGTTCATTTCACTGCCGTGGGATACAAGTCCGGCAGCGGCTTATTTTGCTCTTCGAGGCGTTCCGGATGTGGTAGTGGTTTGCGCGGAATCATTTTTTCGCGCATGGCGGCGTTGTAGACGAAGATGGCCTCGACTACGGCAATTTGTTTGAGGTCACCAGCCTGCAGGTGCTCGTAGGTATCCATGTTGGAGTGATGGGTTCTGGTTTCGTAGTCTGCCGGATCCTGGATGAATTGGAAGCCTGGAATTCCGACGGCATCGAAGGACAAATGGTCGGTGCCGCCTGTGTCCCGGTTGCTGATGGTGGTGACGCCAAGATCCTTGAGAGGAGCCATCCATTGCTCGAAGATGTGGTCGACGGCGACATTGCCCTGGGTATAGACCCCACGAATTCTTCCCGTTCCGTTATCGACGTTGAAATAAGCGGAAATGAGCTTCTGCTCGGGCTTCAACGTAAGAGGTCCGGCCGGCTTTCTCAGAAATTCCATTTGCTCGATCTGGTCCGGAGCTGTGGAGCGCGGAAAGCTGCCAAAATGCTGTTCGACGTAGCGCATGCTGCCGAGAAGCCCTTGCTCTTCTCCGGACCATAGAGCAATCCGTATGGTCCTCCGCGGCTTGACCCCGATGGCGTTCAAAATTCGCATGACTTCCATCGCAACGACCGAGCCGGCCCCATTATCCGTAGCTCCCGTGCCCGAAATCCAGCTATCCAGATGTCCGCCTACCATCACCACTTCGTCTTTCAGCGCAGGGTCGGTTCCTGGAATCTCAGCTACAGTGTCGAAGCCGTGCTCGTGGTCTCCCGTGAATTTGGTTTCCACGTTCATTTCGATGGACACGGGAACGTGGTTTTCCAGGAGACGATAGACCCGCCCATAGTTCTCTATTTGGGTAACCACGCTGGGAAATGGCAGAGCTGAATCGCGCCGGTAGAGAAAACCGGACGCATCATCGAAAATGATCCCGGTGCCTCCACCGTTTTCGCCATCGCGGCTGGGCGTGATGACGCCTGCGATTTTTTCCTCGGCAAGGAACGGAATGACCATCTTATTCAGCTTGACGCGCTGGAGATAGCGTTCGACACGCGCCTGGTAGGCGGCGTCGCTTTTGGTGGGCAGCGTCTCAAGTTCTTTTAGTTGCTTGTCGGTGTAGCGTTCGAAGAAGGCCTTGTCGGGTATGGGCACGTCGCGCATCGGCCCAAGCAGGACAATCTTGCCCGCCAGTTTGCCTTTATATTGGTCCATGTCTTTTTCGTTTTGAATGACGACTGAGACGGCCTGGGCGGTCACCGGTCCATTGGTAGAGGGCGACCACGGCGTAGCCTGGGCCAGAAAGACGGCGGTATCCGGTTCGGTCATGCGGACCCAGGTGTTGAGCTGCTGCCAGCCCATGCCAAACTCACCCCAATCCTCCAGGTGGGCATTGACGCATCCCATTTTAGTGAGCTGGTCGCGCGTCCAGGCGTTGGCCTTGGCCATGTTGGGGGAGCCCGTCAGTCGGGGTCCGATCCCGTCCATGAGGCCGCCGGCGTAGTCCATGATGTGCGAGTGTTGCAGGCCTTCTTCCCGGATCGCATTGTATGCGTTCAGATCGAGCATCTCGGCGGCCGGTTGCTGGATTTGTCCGTCGTTCCAGCCAGCTTCCGCAACCGGTGTGCCGGGTTTCTTGTCTGCTGCGTTGGACAGGGGTACGGTGGCGGCCAACAAAAGGGAAACCGCCAAAAGGAGGGGGCGATTTGGAGCCATCAAATGTTCCTCTCGGACCTCGGGTAACTCGTCGCACATCCCGCTGTTAGCGAAGGCCATTGTGGGAATGATGCGGCGCAAAGTCTAGTCGGAGAACGGTATCATGAAACCTGGAGACGAGCATCATGAACGAAAAGAAACAAGGTCAGGAAGTTCAGGACGGCTCCGCTGTACGCGTCAGCCGCCGCTCCTTCCTCTCGTCACTCGGCGCCGCGGGCGTGGTGGCAACGGCCGGCCCCGTGGCTGTCGCAGCAGCGGCGCCTTTAGAAGCCCCTGCGGTTCCCGCGGTAGCTCCGTCCAGTGAGCCCGTAGAAGGAGCTATTCCTGTCAGTCTCCAGGTCAATGGAAAGCAGCTTGAGCTGCGGATCGATCCGCGCACGACGCTGCTCGATTGCCTGCGCGAGACCATCAGCCTCACGGGGACAAAGAAGGGCTGCGACCATGGTCAGTGCGGCGCCTGCACGGTTCACGTGAACGGCCGCCGTATCAATTCGTGTCTCACATTGGCTGCAATGCACGAAGGCGACGAGATTACCACCATCGAAGGCCTGGGCCAGCCCGGCAACCTGCATCCCATGCAGGCGGCTTTTATCAAGCACGACGGTTATCAATGCGGGTACTGTACTTCGGGCCAGATCATGTCTGCGGTCGCACTTCTCAAGGAGAAGTGCGGTCCTTCCGACATCGACGTTAAGGAACTTATGAGCGGCAACATCTGCCGCTGCGGGGCCTACTCCAATATCGTTGCCGCTATTCAGGACGTTCGCAACCGCGGATAGGAGTTTGCATCATGGAGACGTTCACCTACACCAGAGCGACCGGCGTTTCGCAGGCGATTGAAGGGCAGTCTCAGCAAGGCACACGGTTCATCGCCGGCGGGACGACCCTGCTTGACCTGATGAAGCTGAATGTAGAGCGTCCTACGCGGCTGATCGATATCAACCGCTTGCCACTCGATAAGGTGGAGAAGCTCCCGGATGGGCGGCTTAAAATTGGTGCGCTCGTCCGCAATTCTGATCTCGCGCACCACCCTTTGGTTGAGAGCGACTATTCCGTTCTCTCCCAGGCGTTGCTAGCCGGTGCTTCCGCCCAATTGCGGAACATGGCCACCACGGGCGGCAACCTTCTGCAGCGCACCCGCTGCATGTATTTTCGGAATGAAGCCATGGCCTGCAATAAACGCACGCCCGGCTCTGGGTGTTCGGCCATTGAAGGCGATAATCGCACGCTGGCTATCCTGGGCACGAGCAAGGACTGTATTGCCACCAACCCTTCCGATATGAATGTCGCCCTCACCGCGCTCGAAGCAGTCGTCCACATACAGGGAGCCAAGGGAGAGCGCGAGATACCGATTGGCGAATTCTTCCTGGTACCCGGCACCACGCCGCAGCGTGAAACGGTTATTGAACCGGGTGAACTTATCACCTACGTCACTCTCCCCGCACCGCGAACCGGCAGCAAGCAGGTTTATCTCAAACTGCGCGATCGCGCTTCCTATGAATTTGCCCTGTCCTCCGCGGCCATCGTGGCAGCGATTAACGGCGGCAAGCTGGACTTCATCCGCGTGGCGCTTGGGGGCGTGGGCACGAAGCCCTGGCGCTCGCTCGAGGCGGAGCGGATTTTGCATGGCAAAATGCCCGACGAGCGGCTCTTTCATCAGGCGGCCGAAGCAGCCTTGCACGGTGCACAGCCGCAGAGCCAGAACGCTTTCAAGATTCCACTGGCCAAGCGTTGCATTACCCATGCTCTAACCCTGGCGACCGTGTAGACAGGAGCCCGATCCATGGCGACGATACTCAATCTCCCTCCCAGAACCGATGCCGGGCTGCCGCGCGTCGACGGACCGCTGAAAGTCAGCGGCACAGCGATGTACACATCCGACCATAATCTGCCGGGTATGTTGTACGCAGTTCCGGTATGCGCCACTATTGGCCGGGGCACCGTTACTGCAATCGACAGCAGCCGCGCGGAAGAGATGCCCGGGGTCAAAGCTGTCTACACGCGCCAGAACCTGGGCAAGCTTTATCGAACGGCTCCGGCTACTGATATCAGCGGGATCCTCGACGAGCGCCGTCCTCCTTTCGAGGATGACACTATTCGTTACTATGGGCAGTACGTCGCCGCCGTGGTAGCAAATACCTTCGAGCAGGCGGTCGCCGCCGCCAATGCGGTCAAGGTTACCTACAATAGCGAGAAGCCGGATGTTCGCGAACATCTGGAAACTGACGAGAAGCCCAAGGTGGACAGCCAACGCGGCGATCCGGACAACGCCTTTCAGTCCGCTGCCGTCAAGGTTGATGAGACTTATGTCACACCAACGGAGACACATAATCCCATAGAGCTTCATGCCAGCGTGGCTGATTGGGATGGACAGAACTTCACTCTCTACGAGACTTCCCAGGCAGTGATGAATCATCGCGACGTGATGGCCCAGATGCTTGGAGTGCCCCAGGAGAATGTCCGCGTCATTTCGCGGTTTCTGGGTTCTGGTTTCGGCGGCAAGCTCTGGCCGTGGACGCATTGCATGATTGCCGCGTCGGCTGCGCGTAACCTGAAGCGCCCGGTCAAGCTGGTGCTGACGCGGGACATGATGTTTCAGAATGTGGGCCACCGCCCGCGCACTCAGCAGCGTGTCCGCCTTGGGGCCGCCGCTGATGGCAAGCTGGTGTCGGTGATGCACGATTCCCTCAACCACACCTCGATCCTCGACGACTACTCAGAGGGCTGCAGTGAGGCCACGCCTTACACCTACAGCACCCCGAATCTTCGCGCTACTTCCGGGCTGGTCCGCCGCAATGTCGGCACGCCCACCTCGATGCGTGGACCAGGCGCTGTTCCCGGACTTTTCGCGCTCGAATCGGCGATCGATGAGTTGGCGGTCAAGCTGAACATGGATCCGGTGAAGCTTCGCCTGCTCAATGAACCCGAAAAGGACGAGGGCCTGAATTTGCCTTTTTCTTCGCGCCACATGGTTGAGTGCCTGAATGTGGGCGCGGAGAAGTTCGGCTGGTCCCAGCGCACGCCGCAAGTGGGTTCGATGAGGAAAGACGGACTGATCTTGGGTTGGGGTGTCGCGGGTTGTTCCTGGATTGCCGAGCGTATGGAAACGGAGGCGAGCGTCGACCTTCACAACGACGGTTCGGCTCGTGTTTCCTGCGCGACGCAGGATATCGGTACCGGGACCTACACCGTGCTCTCGCAGATTGTTTCCCAGAAGACCGGCATTCCTCATCACAAGATAGAGGTCGTGCTTGGCGATACCGATCTTCCTCCCGGCCCCATTTCTGGGGGGTCCTGGGCGACTGCGTCGGTTATTCCGGCAGTGCTCGAGGCGATTGAAAAGGCCCAGCAGACTCTTTTTGCAATTGCCGGCCAAGGCAAAGATCCCGCATTCGCGGGCAAGAAGCCGGATGCGATGGCGTTCACCAATGGGAGTGTTCACCTCAAGGACAAGTCCCCGGATAGCGGCGTGCGTTTCGAAGAAATTCTGAGTGCGAACAATATTCGTTCTGCTTCGGGCAGCGGAAAATCCGAAGGGACGTTCGGCAATCCGAACCGCAAGTACTCCATGCATTCCTTTGGCGCGCAATTTGCCGAAGTAACCTGGCAGCCTGAAACCGCGCGGTTGCGCGTCTCTCGCGTCGTTACGGTCATCGATGCCGGCCACATTATCAATCCCAAGCCGGCGCAGAACCAGATTGAGGGCGCAGTGGTCATGGGCGTCGGCATGGCCCTGTTTGAGCAGACAGTGTATGACCCGCGTTTCGGGGCGCCGATCAATAATAATCTTGCTGACTACATCGTGACCACCAACGCCGATGCGCCGCAGATCGACGTTACTTTCCTTGACCATCCAGACAAAGTGATTAATCCGCTGGGCGCCCGAGGAGTGGGTGAGATCGGCCTGGCGGGTATCGCCCCGGCTATTACTTCTGCTGTCTACCATGCAACTGGCGTTCGAGTGCGGAAGCTTCCGGTTCGCATTGAAGATTTGCTGGAGCCGGCGTCACGGGCTTGAGGGGCCGATGAGGGTCAGTCAGCGCTGAGTCTGTTTCGGACAAGGATGGCCTGGTAGGCGCGCTAATAGGGCGTGATATCCAGATCGTTGTTCGCCAAATTGCAAGCGATCTGCCAGGGTTCCGCGTGATTCTATTCCTGGTGCTTGCGTTCGTTGGTGGCATTCACTGTGCCCTTCTGTCACCCTCGTTCGGGGACGTCTTGCGTTGCAGGTGGTGTGGCTGCGATCATGGCTGCGGTTGCGGGAGGTCTTCACCGTCCATGCGTCTTCGCCTGCTGATTTCTGCCGCTATTCTTTCAGCTTCGTCTTATTTGTTCGCTCAAACACCTGCCTGGCCGCCCAGTCCTGATCATTTAACCCTTCCCTTATGGCCCAGTGGAGCGCCCGGGGCTCAACCGGCTCCAGGCCCTGAGGGCAACATGACCACCGATAAAGACGGGCGCCCCGGCGGCAGGCCGGTGATTCGTATCGGTAACGTTTCCAATCCCACGCTTACGCTTTACACTCCTAAGGGCAATAACACGGGAGCAGCCGTGGTCGTCTTTCCGGGTGGTGGTTACCGCATCCTGGCGATCGATCTCGAAGGTACGGAAGTATGCGATTGGCTGAACTCGCAAGGAATCAATTGCATTCTGGTGAAATATCGCGTACCTGACCCTGGCCCTTATCCAAAGTCCTCCGCTCCGCTCCAGGACGCTCAGCGTGCTTTGGGCCTGGTACGCGAGCACGCTGCGGAATGGCACATTGATCCCAATCGTGTTGGAGTTCTCGGCTTCTCCGCCGGCGCGCACCTTGCTGCTGCGCTCAGCACCCACTTCGATCAACGGCTCTACGATCCAATCGACGCGGCAGACAAGCTGAGTTGCCGTCCGGATTTTGCTGTCATCATTTACCCCGGCTATCTTGCAATCGCTGACCAGAATTTCGCCCCCAACCCCGATATTCATCCCACAGCCCAGACTCCACCTACGTTCCTGCTGCAGGCAGAGGATGATCCAGTCCATGTTGAGAATGCGGTGGTCTATTTCATGGCGCTGAAGAATGCCAAAGTGCCTGCTGAATTGCACATCTACGCCCAGGGAGGGCACGGATATGGATTGCGGCGGACTACTCTACCCATAACTGGATGGCCACAGCTGGTCGAGGTTTGGCTGCACACCATCCATATTCTGCCGAACGCTGAGTGAGCGCATAAGGATCATGATGAGACTTTTCATTTTGCCGCTGTTGATGGTCGCTGTGTGTGCCGCGCAAGACAAGCTTCCTGCTGCTCCTCCTCCAATGGGCGTGCCCGCACCCGGGCCATCGACGGACGCGCCGTATGCTCCGCAGCCGATCCTGCCCGGCGGTGTAGTCATTCCGCTGTATCCGCCGGGATCGCCGTTCCTCAACATGGAGAAGGTGCGGCAGGCTGAGCAATACAACATGAGCCAGGCTGTGCCTGGGCGCATCAACAGCATTGTCAATATCCACAATCCTTCGATCGAGGTGCACACGGTCGAGCGCGGATTGAATACCGGCACGGCCGTGATCCTTGTGCCTGGCGGCGGACATAACACGTTGAACGTTGGTTCTGAAGGCGCGGATTTCGTCCCGTTTTTCTATAACTACGGCGTCAACGCCATCATTCTCCGCAGCCGCCTGCGGCGTGACGGATACAACCCGCGCACCGATGAGGTCTATGACGCGCAGCAAGCAATCCGGCTGGTGCGGGCGCACGCCAAGGAGTTCAACATTGACCCCAACAAGATCGGGATCATGGGCTTCTCCGCGGGAGCCGAATTGGCTACCGCGGCTGCGGTCCTCTACAACGAGTTCGACAAGAAGAACAGCGGACCGGGAGATCCTCTTGCCGGCATTTCTTCGCGCCCCGATTTCGTCGGCGTCATCTACCCGGGCCCTACTCCGTTTGCGCACAGCCGTATTGCTCCGCCGATTCCTCGCGACGTGCCGCCGTCGTTCATAGCTTCCGCCGGGTCCGACGATCAGATTCATGCCATTTGGGCCGACGAGTATTTTGCGGCGATGCTCGCGGTGCGCGCGCCGAATCTTGAAATGCACATCTACGCCAATGGGCGGCATCCCGGTGATGTGCTACGCGATGGCAGCCATATGAGCGGCGGTCTGACAGATCGCAAGGGGATTCCGTTTGGCACATGGCAGTTTCGTTTCATCGACTGGTTTCGCGACCTCGGCTTTCTCGAACCTTCCGGCGTAGAGACAAAGGCGGCGAAAGACCTGGCCTTTTATATGAGCCAACCTGCGACTGTTTCCGTCGAGCCGCCTGCGGGCGCGACGTTGCTTCTCAGCGCTAAAGGAGACGGGGTGCAGATCTACACGTGCGAAAGTAACAAATGGACACTCAAGGCTCCCGATGCACGTTTGCTCGATGAACACGGCGAGACGATTGGTACTCACTTCGCCGGGCCGACGTGGCGCCTGAAAGACGGCAGCGAGGTTAAGGGCAAAGTGATTGCGAGCCGCCCCGCGTCGGACGGTTCTTCTGTGGCAACGCTGTTGCTGGAAGCCGTTCCAGCGAGCGGAACTGGAAAGTTGGCCAATGTGACCTACATCAGCCGCACCGACACGCATGGCGGTTCGGCGGACAACAAGCCGTGCAGCAAAGGTGAAGAACGGGTTCCGTACACGGCAACGTACAGCTTTTATACTGGCAAATGAGCAATATTCATCACGCCGCAGCCGAAGGCTTCTCAGCAGGTGCGGCCACTTATGTGGCAGGGCGCCCGGATTATCCGCCGGAAATCGAAGCCTGGCTGATCAACGACCTCGGTTTAGGTCCTGGAAAGACGGCTCTGGACCTTGCCGCGGGCACGGGTAAATTTTCGGCGCGGCTGCTGGGTGCGGGAGCATCCGTAATCGCAGTCGAGCCGGTCTCGGCGATGCGGGAACAACTGGTCCGGCAATTCCCTGAGATCGATGCCAGGAGCGGTAGGGCTCAAAATATTCCGCTCGACGGGGCTTCGGTGGACGCAGTCGTTTGCGCGCAGGCTTTTCATTGGTTCGCGACGGCTGAGGCGGTTCGGGAAATTCATCGTGTATTAAAACCCGGCGGTGCTTTCGGTCTGATCTGGAACGTTCGCGACGAAACCGTGCCCTGGGTAGCAGCATTGGGCCGCCTCATGAAACCCTTCGAAGGGGACGCTCCCCGGTTCAGTTCCCAGAAATGGCGAAACGTTTTTCCTGCTGACGGCTTTAGCCCTCTTCGCGAAAAGCAATTCACCCACCGGCATACCGGGCCGCCAGAGAAGGTCATCATCGACCGCATTCTGTCGGTAAGCTTCATGGCGGCGCTCCCGCCCGCCGAACAAGAGGTTGTTACCTCCCGGTTAAGAGACGTCATCTCTGCTTATCCCGAGCTTGCAGGAAAGACCGAGGTGACGTTTCCTTATAAAACCCTGGCGTGTGTTTGCAACAGGTTGCCCTATACACCAGCGGGCGAAATGCTCTAAGCTTCTCGCCACGCTGGAGGGGTGCATGTCAGAGGCGAACAAACTTCTCGTAAGGCGCTGGTTCGAGCAGGTATGGAACCAGAAGAGCGAAGCCGCGATCGACCAAATGTTCAGCAAGCAAGGGAAGTCCCATGGATTTCCTGATGGGAACTCCGTGCTGGAAGGCCCGGAGGCGTTCAAGGCCGTCCATCGCACCTTCTGTGGGGCCTTTCCCGATATACACGTCGACCTCGAGGACATTCTCGCCGAAGAAGACCACGTCGCTGCTCGCTGGCGCGCTTCCATGACCCACACGGGTGATCAGCTTGGTTTTCCCGCCACGGGTAAGAAAGAGGTTATGCACGGATCGAGCTTCGTCATTGTCAGCGGCAACCAGATTGTCGAGGGTTGGAACCACATGGATTTTCAGGCCCTCATGAACAGGCTGCAGGCCACCAGTCCCGCAGGGACGACTGAGAGTAGCCCAGGATGAAATCCTGGGTTTCAAGGAACCTGAAGTGCCGTCCCTCCGGCGCATCCCATGCTGCAGCTTAGCCGGGCGCTCTTGATGAACAAAAAAAGGATGGGGAAGCACGTCAGCAGGGAAAGAAGCAGCAGGTCGCTCCACTTCGCCGCGCTCCGACGGGATGACAATTTTGTTGCAACTCGTTCATAGCTCCCTTAACTCGCCGCGCAAGCGCGCAAGTCCTTAATGAACAAGATCTTGCTGGAGAGTAGATCAGTCCCGCAGGGACGACTGAGAGTAGCCCAGGATGAAATCCTGGGTTTCAAGGAGCCGAGGACGGTTCCTTCTGAATTTTTTTGGGGCGAATTGTCGATTCCAGAGAAGCTTGAACGTCGTATTCGCAGGAGGGAAGAGAAGCATGCAATATTTGGTCCTGATCTACGAAAACGAGTCCCGTTACGCCAACGGGTATCTCGAAGACGAGTTTGCTGAGTACGGGGCATTCGGCAAGAAGTATGCCGCCGCTATCAAGGGAGGAAATGCGCTTCAGCCAACTGCAACCGCCAAAACCGTGCGTGTGCGCGGTGCCAAGACGGTCACCAGCGATGGCCCTTTCGCGGAGACCAAGGAACAGCTTGGCGGATACTACCTGGTCGAAGCGGCAAACATCGATGATGCGGTCTCGATGGCTGCCGGCATACCCGCTGCCCGTAACGGCTCCGTCGAAGTTCGGCCCATCATGGTTTTTTCCTAGCACCGGAGCGGCGCCGGATCTTCTCCGGCGCTGTCCTGAATCCAGCCATGGCTCTAAGGAGGGCATCGTGAACACTACTGTATCCACGTTGATTGCAGACGCGGGACTTTCGACAGAAGAGATCATCAGGGCGGCGCGCCACCTCTCTGTCACCCGTGGCTATCTGTTCGAGACCGTCTGCGGACTCACGCAAGCGCAATGGGATTTTAAACCCGATGATGAAACCTGGACGATCGCCGAGAACCTGGAACATCTGGTCCTGATCGAACGCCGGGTCCATGACATCATTGCGGATATGAGCAATGCTCCTGAAGCCACATCGAGCGAAGGCCAAAGCGAAATGGACAACATCATCGTGAACGACGTGCCAAGACGATCGATCAAGGTGAAGGCTCCTGCTGCGGTTTGCCCTTCGAATCGCTGGGGCGGCGTTGAAGCGCTGCAGTTGTTCCTTGAAAACCGCGACCGGACGATGCAATTGCTGGCCGCACCCTTGCTCCGCGGCCGAGTGAGACCCCATCCCATTTTTGGCGCCTGGGACGGCTATCAGTGGTTGTTAGCGGTTGGGTCGCACACGGTAAGACACACGGAGCAGATTCGGGAAGTGAAAGCGAACCCGAATTTTCCCTGTTAGCAGAGGTGAACTGATACAAAGACCGGTTTCAACAGACTGTTTGGGTAATCGTCATGCGCTACATGATGTTGATTTACTCGGGTGAGGATGATGCAGCCGCTCCGGATGACATGCGAGCCGTGGCGGAGGCGCACCGGTCTTTTATGGAGGAGGCCAGGCGTCTCGGGATCCTGGTTGCCGGCGACCCCCTCCAGACCAGTGCCACCGCTACCGTGGTTCGCGTAGAGCAAAGTAAGACGCTCGTTACCGACGGCCCGTATGCCGAAACCAAGGAGCAGCTTGCCGGATACTACATTCTGGACTGCCGCGATTTAGATGAAGCTCTTGCCTGGGCCGCCAAAATTCCCACCGGCTGCGCGGGCGCGGCTGGATGTGTCGAGGTTCGGCCTCTCCGTGAAATCCCCCGGAATGGATGACCGGCGCGCCACCATCGAATCGGTTTTCCGCAGCGAGTCGGGGCGTATCATCGCCGGACTCATTCGTGTATCGCGCTCCTTCGATCTGGCCGAAGAGGCGATGCAGGATGCGTTTGCCGCCGCGATCGTGAGTTGGCAGGAAGGTATTCCGGAGAACCCGGCTGCCTGGATCACGGCCACCGCGCGCCGCAAGCTGATTGACTATGCTCGGCGCGAACGCACGCGCCGCAACAATGAGGACCAGTTGCTCTATGAATACGAATCGCGCAGCTGCGTCATTGAAGAGGAAATGAACCGTCCTTTTGAAGACGACCGCCTGAGTCTCATTTTCACCTGTTGTCATCCTGCCATCAATATGCAGGCGCAAATTGCGCTCACCTTGCGGACCCTGGGTGGGCTTCGGACGAGCGAGATTGCACGTGCTTTCCTGATTCCCGAGGCGACGCTTGCGCAGCGTCTGGTGCGCGCCCAGCGAAAGATACAGCAGGCGCGTATTCCTTACCAGGTTCCCGATGCGCGCGCGCTGCCCGAGCGCCTCGTCGCCGTGCAGGCGGTCCTTTACCTCATCTTTAACGAGGGTTATGCCGCCAGTTCGGGCGAGAGCCTGGTGCGCAGTGATCTTTGTGCCGAGGCCATTCGCCTGGCGCGAACCCTGCTCGAATTAATGCCTGCCAATCCGGAGAACATGGCGCTGCTGGCGCTCATGCTGCTGCATGATTCACGCCGCGATGCCCGCTCTACCGAGAATGGTGAATTGGTGACGCTCGAAGAGCAGGATCGAAGCCTCTGGCATCAGGATCAGATTGCAGAGGGCATCCGGCTTGTGGAGCGGGCTTTGGGCCGGCGTAACGTGGGGCCATACCAATTGCAAGCTGCGATCGCTGCGATTCATGCGGAAGCCAGTACTCCAGCAGAAACAGATTGGAAGCAAATCGCTGCCCTCTACGCTCTTCTCGAAGCAGGCCAGGGGTCGCCCGTGATTGCCCTCAACCATGCAGTCGCGCTGGCCATGAGTGAAGGCCTGGAAAGAGGCTTAGCCCTAATGGACAAGCTGGGCGCTTGCAGTGAACTCGAGTCCTATCACCTCTTTCACGCCGCTCGAGCCGACTTGCTTCGGCGAATGGGACGCACGGGCGAAGCTCTCGCGAGCTATGGGAAAGCACTCACCCTTACCACGAATCAGGTGGAAATTCGCTACCTTGGCCGCCGCATCGCTGAACTCGGTGGCAAGGCCTCTTAGCGAAAGAAAATCAGCCGCCGCACGGAACTGCAAAGCTCCCAGTGGCGTACACGGAGGTGGAGGCAGCTCCCATGCCCATGTTGCGTCAAAATCTGGCCTACAGTTTGCGGCGCCTTTCAAGATCGCCGGGTTTTGTTTTTGCTGTCGTTTTTTCCATCGGACTGGGGATTGCGGTCAACTCCACCATCTTCTCGATGGTGAGCCGGTTCGTTTTGCGGCCTGCTCCGGTTGGCGATCCGGGCACTCTGGTGGCTCTCCATACGACACACGACGGCGATCGGTGCTGCAACAGCTTTTCCTGGCCACTCTATGTGGATGTCCGCTACCAGGCGCGGTCTTTTTCCGGAGTAGCAGCCTACTACGAGTTGTTGCCGGCTTCGATTGGCGGAGCCGGAGAGCCGGAGAGAGTCTGGGGGCAAGCCGCAACTTCCAACTTCTTCGATGTCTCGCAGATTCGCATGCATATGGGGCGGGGCTTTTTGCTCAGCGAAGAACACCTGCCTGTGATCGTGCTCAGCTATCGTCTTTGGCAGCGTCGCTTCGCATCGGATCCTGGCATTCTCGGCAAAGCCGTTGCCCTGTCTGGCCGCAGCTTCACCGTCGTTGGGGTGGCCCCGAGAGGGTTTCGTGGTCTCGACCTGATTCTCGATCCGGAGTTCTGGGTCCCTCTGGGGGATGTGGAACAACTCGTCCCGAGCGTTCCCAGCCGTAATGCTCGCGATGCGCACTGGCTTGCTGCAGTCGCACGGCTCGCGCCGTCCGTTAGCAGGACACAGGCCGCTGCCGAGCTTGCCACCTTGGCGCAGCGCTTTGCCCGGACCTATCCGGCCAATGATAAGGGCACAGGCTTTCTTATCGATCAGGCGGGCTCGCTGCCACCCAGAGACCGCGCAACAGTTCTGCTTTTCCTCGGGGCACTCTCCGTGGTTGTGCTTCTGGTGCTTGGGATTGCCTGTGCGAACGTCGCGAATCTGCTCCTCGCCCAATCAGCCGATCGCCAGCGCGAAATGGCGGTCCGCATTGCTTTGGGAGCGACGCGCGGTCAGCTGTTGCAGCAGATGCTGGTAGAAAGCCTGCTGCTCGCCCTGGCCGGCGGCCTCTTTGGTACGCTGCTCACGCTGTGGGCGACCTCTGCGCTTTCTGCATTTCGCATCCCTGCTCCGGTGCCACTGGATACGGCCATCAGTGTCGACTGGCGCGTCTTGCTGTACACGTTTCTGCTGAGCGCCGGCGCCGGGTTGGTTTTTGGTTTTGGCCCCGCCTGGATCGCGGCTCGTCCCATCCTGGCGAATGCTCTCAAGGGTGAGGATGGATTCGCCCGCCCGGGCCGCCTTAGCCTGCGCAATGTTCTTGTGGTGACGCAGATCCTCATGTCGCTGGTTCTGCTTTGCGCCACCGGGCTTTTCCTGCGTAGTCTCGAGAATGCGGTCAACATGGACGTTGGTTTTCGTGCGCGCGATGTTCTGATGTTGTCTGTCGATCCGAGAGTGCACGGTTACAGTCCCGAGCGTACGACCCAGTTCCTCGAGCAATTGCGGGCGCGCGTCTCCGCTCTCCCTGGCGTTCTTTCCGTCGCGGCAACCGACAGCGCCCCGCTCAACGGGGGACACCGCAGTGACGGTTTCCATGTGGAAGGAGATGCGAACACCTCCAGCCAGGATCCATCGGTCGAGCTCTATATGGCTACGCCAGGTTACTTCGAAACTATGGGCATTCCCCGTCTGGCGGGCCGCGATTTCTCCCAGGAAGCAGCGAATGGAACTAAGGTAGCCGTTGTCAATCGTGCATTCGCAGAACACTTCTTTCCCCGGCAAAACCCGATCGGCCGCCGGGTTGTTGGAGCAGGAGTGCCCTACGAAATCATCGGCGTAGTGGAAAACATCAAATCGCGCACGCTCGGCGAAGACACGCGATACGTCCTGTTTCGTTCTCTCGCACAAAGCACAGGGAGCGATCCTTCGTTGCTTGGGTATCAATTGCTCGTACACTTCCACGGTGGTCCCGCGCCGGTGGCGAGCGCGGTGCGCAGGCAGATCAGGGACCTCGACCCGGCTATGGCCGTGTACAACGTGCAGACCATGCAGGAGCATCTCCGGCAAGCACTGTTTCTGCCACGCCTTGCAGGCACGCTTTTCGGAGTTTTTGGATTCATCGGGTTAGCACTAGCGGCGATCGGCCTCTATGGCGTGATGAGCTATTCGGTCAGCCGCCGCACGCGGGAAATCGGGATTCGGATTGCCGTGGGCGCTCAGCTGAGTGCGGTCCGCGGGCTCATTCTTCGCCAGGGCATGGCTCTTACTGTGATTGCAATGGCGCTGGGTCTTCCGGCAGCGTTTGCCTTAGCGGGATTATTGAGCAGCTTTCTTTACGGAATCCGTCCCCACGACACGGTCACGTTCACGATGGTGCCACTGTTCCTGGCGGTTGTTGCGTTTGTCGCCTGCTGGATTCCAGCGTTCCGCGCAGCCAGAATCGATCCGCAGCGAGCGCTGCGGTACGAGTAGGTGCTCGCTCTGATTGCTGGTCCGCCAGGCAAGAATCGTATTCTTCACGGCACTGCTGTTCCTGTTGTTCGTGCCTAAGACCAACTCGAAGTGCCGAATCGTATGATCCGTGCGCCTGATTTGCTTGAGGAATGGCAGCAGCTGTGAGTCGTCAGAAACAAAATCCCAGACGCACTCAGTGCCTGCCATCGAGGTGCCCTCACTGGCGTTCTGAGTGATCTTCAGGAAACAAAAATTTGGCGCCGGAAGGAGTTTCCGGCGCCGCAATCGCTTCGATGCTCGTTGTTTAGTTTTGCCGCACTACGGCCATGCATTCACCAAGTTGGTCACATTAACTGTACCCAATCCGGTGGCGAAATCCCAGCCGGTTGCCGTGGGATATGCCTGGTTCAGCATTACGGTGGAAGTAGAGAGCAGCCCATAGCCGTTGGGCAGCGAAGGATCGTAGCAGCCAACCTGGCCATAGCAGGGAACGGTATTGACACCAACAGTGACGTCCTGGAAGACACAGCTCGATCCCACTTTATTTCCGGCAGTGCTATTGCACTGGCTCAGAGTGGTGGTGTTGGGATTCGACGCGGTTCCGAATTGGCTGCGCGCCAGATTGTAGAAGATGGGATCGGGATTGCCTTGCGGCGCACCAGCCTTTTGATTGATCAGGGCTTGAATACTTGCAAACTGAGGAGCTGTGAAGGATGTGCCTCCGGCGCTGTTGAAAAGGGTGTCTGTGCCGTTGGTGTAGTCGCAGGGAGCGCCTCCCTGGGCTACATCCGACATGCAGAAGAGGATGGCATGGTTCCAGAATGCATTCGAAGCAAACAAGGAAACGTCGGGCAAATCACGCTTACCATCGTTCGGCATCCCCACAACCCCAGTCTGCCAGTAAGGTTTGGAGTAAACGAAGCTTGAAGCGCCGCTTCCCGCGATAATGTTGAGAAAATTGGAGCCGGTCTCACTATTGCAAAAAGTCAAACCATCTGTGTATCCGTAGTAGGTAAACAGCAGGTCACTGGCGCAGGAATCGTTCCACGTCATCTCAGGCACGTACGACTTAGCGGAAAGGCCTACAGGGTTGTTGGACGATGACCAATAGGTGCTGTTTACGCCCAGGAAGGTATCCAGAAAGTCCGTACCACCGGTCGCAACATTGTAGGGTGTAGAGGCCAGCCCGTTGGCGGCAACTCCGCCAGCGGCAAACGTCACCGTGTCGAAGTCGTCGCAGCCTGCTGCGCCGCCATCTCCAGCAGCAACAAATACAGAAACGCCCTCCGTGGCTGCCTGTTGCCAGAGATTGTTGATGTACCCATTGCCATCCGGGGCTGTTCCCGGCCCATTGTCGGCTTCGCAGTTTATGTAACTGAGGCTCATGATAGGCGGTGGCGTCGCAAGGTCCAGAAGATTCTGGGCCGCGATGAATGCCCCAAAGTTCACTAATGTGTCAGCGCAGGAAGCCAACTGTACCGCGGCATCTGGCGCGACCGCCCCTGCCCATTCCGCGTCCAGCGCTGCTTCCCCTTCGGCAGCATTCACCCCCGGATCGGCGCAGCCCGTGCCAGGATGTATCTGCGTAAACGTGCCGGTATAGGTAGATGGGATAAATGCCTTGCGAAACGTGGCCACATCTGCCGGGTTGATGTCGGTATCTTCCAGAACAACCACCGTCTGCCCTTTACCTGTAATTGGCGTCTTCGCTTTGTAGAGAGGCGCTACGTTATAAATCACCGCCAGGTCGGCTGGTGCTTCATCGTATTGCGGTATGCCGTCGAATCCGTCTGGGCAACCATTGCAGGGAAAAGAGAACGGCTTGATCGGCTTGCTCACGGCCGCTCTGGGCATGAAGTTATTCATGCTGACAATCCCGGAAACCACTGGCGACAACGCGGCGGGAATTTGAGGATCCGTGGCATTGGCGAAGTGCTGCTTGCCGTTCACGACATAGGAGTGAATCTGGGTATGAAACGTGTCGTTGATCTGGCCCGCTGTGGCGGATATGTCGATGATTGTTCCCGCCTTGTGTACGGTATTCACCTGCAGCCCATGCTGGCCTAGCCAGGAAACGACTGTATCGATATCCTGCTGGGAGGGCCCGTAAGTCTTTCCCAACTCGTCCGCCGTAAGCCAATGATGATAGTTGCTCGACTGTGGATCCTGAAGTTCCTGAATCTTCTGTTCTAAAGCTGCCGCCTGCTCGGGGCCGCGCCGGAGTTGGAGGTACATGTGCTCCATGGGCAGACTGTCTGCTACCGGGCCGCGATCGAATTTCGGCGCAGCGAGCGCGTGCGTATGGCCGGACAGGGTGACCAGCTTGCTTTCATCGATCGCATCGACTATGCGGGGCGCGGCGTTGGCCGATCCGGCCTGGTTGGCAGCAAGGGCGGACCCGGAGTAACTACTCACGGCCAGAATCATAAGACCGAGGAGGGGCGCGGGTAGAGAAAGACGGGGGAAAGCCATAGACAACGACTCCTTTGAGGTTTGTGAGTGAACCTGGGAACCCGAAATCTGGCCCTGACTAAGTGGAGGGAGTATACATGGAGCACAGAACCGCGCTGCAGTTGCAAAATTGATTCGTTTGCATAGTGTCAAGTTTAGAAATTTGCACCTTGAACCGCGGATAGGTGTTGATGAGCGAACTAGTCCGGGCACTTATTGGTGATAGCGCCGCAACGCCGCCTTCTCACATTCTCGAAGGCGTGTCGGAGGATCTCGCTCGCCGGCCAGTACCATCTGCTCCGCACACAATCTATGACGAGCTGTGGCATATCACGTTTTGGCAGCAGGTCACATTGGATTGGGTGAATAGCATCGAGACACCCTTCCCGATGCACGCCTCAGCCGGCTTCCCGGATAAAAATGATCATGAGCCCTGGGAGCAATTATGCCGGCGCTTTTACCACGGGCTTGAGCAGTCCGCGGAATTCGCGAATGACGAAGGGAGACTTTCACAAAAGATTCGGTGTCCCTCACGGCCTGGTCATCCTGTTCGCATGATGACCGTCCGCGAGCAACTGGAGAGCCTGGTGGCTCACAACGCTTATCACTTCGGGCGCATTGTCCTTCTTCGGCAACTTCTCCGCTCATGGCCGCCGGTGTCGGGCGGCTTCAGCTGGTAACCTGCGTCGTCGGAAAAGATTCACGCCCGATGCATCTGCCGGTATTCTGAAAGAGACTTAGATACTCTGCCTTGCCAGGAGCTTCGGATTGATGCGCTGCGACCGTCTGCTGATGGCCGTCCCCGTTTTCTTTTTAACCCTGGTTGCACTGTCACAGACGGCTCCTCCAACGAGAGCGCCTGATGCGGCAACCTACGATCCGCGGCTTACCTTCGCGCCTCTCACGCTGCCAGATCCGGTGAACGCCTATCGCTCCAGCAATGGCGCTCCGGGACCCGCCTATTGGCAGAATGAGGCGGATTACGAGATGCACGCGGCGTTGGATACGACGGCGAAGGTGGTGCACAACGACGAAGTCATCACCTACACCAACAATAGTCCTGACGCGCTGACCAGCCTGTGGATTCAGCTCGACCAAAATATCTATCGCTCTGATTCTCGAGCCCGCGTGGTGCACGAGGCGCTGCGGCAAAAGACTCCGAACGCGGACGATAACCCCAATAGCAACTCGACCGACGGGTTCGTGCTCGAGTCCGTCGAGCTCGAACACGGCAAAGAGACGCAGAAGGCCGATTACCTGGTAAACGATACCCGGATGCAGATCCGGCTACCGGAGTCAATGGCGCCCAAGGGCAGCAAGCTCAAGATTCACATCAAGTATCACTACCAGGTTCCTGGTGTTTGGGGCGACCGTACTTCCTGGGGGAAGTCGAAGACGGGCGACATCTACGATATCGCCCAGTGGTATCCGCGCATGTGTGTGTATGACGATCTTCGCGGGTGGGATACTCTTCCGTACCTCGGAAGTGAGTTCTACCTCGAGTATGGTCACTTTGATTATTACGTTACTGTGCCCAGCGAAATGCTTGTGGCTGGATCCGGCGAATTGGTCAACGAGAAAGATGTTCTCACCAGGGCGCAGATCGAGCGGCTGGAGCAGGCGCGCAACAGCGACAAGACGGTGATGATCCGCACCGCAGACGAGGTCAACGATCCTGCGAGCAGGCCCAAGGCCGGAGGAACGCTGACCTGGCACTTTCGCATGGACCAAACCCGGGATGTTGTCTGGAGCGCAAGCCCCGCATTTGTCTGGGATGCGGCCCGGATCAATCTTCCCGATGGCAAAAGAAGCCTCGCCGAAAGCTTCTACCCGGCGGAAAGCGGAGGCGACGGCGCCTGGGGTAGGTCAACGGAATATGTCAAAGATACGGTAGAGCGGTTTTCCCGCGAATGGTATCCCTACCCCTATCCTGCGGCGATTAATGTTGCGGGGTTCTCCGAGGGCATGGAATATCCCGGGATCGTCTTCGACGGCATCAACGACAAGGGCAAGACGTTGTTCTGGATTTCCGCCCACGAGATCGGCCACAGTTGGTTTCCCATGATCGTCGGATCAAACGAGAGGCGTAATGCCTTCATGGATGAAGGATTTAACACCTTTATTGATATCGATGAATCGGCCCAGTTCCAGGGAGGTATCTACGGACCCAAGCGGGATTCGGAATACTCAGCCGGCGGCGAGCCGGCGGAGACTATTCTGAAAGTGCTTGACGATCCCTTAGCGCCTGTACTGTTGATGCCGGCGGATGCCTACACCTGGCCTCTGACTCACCCTGTGAGCTACTTCAAGGGCGCGTATGGAATGGTGTTGCTCCGGGAGCAGATTCTGGGGAAGGAGCGCTTCGATTGGGCGTTCCGCAAATACATTCGCGATTGGGCGTTCAAGCATCCCGCCCCGTCGGATTTCTTTCGCGAGATGAGTAGTGAAGGCGGCGAAGACCTGGATTGGTTCTGGCGCGGTTGGTACATGCATAACTGGCGCTTCGATCTCGCCGTCACGAAAATCGATGGCGATCAGATGACGCTGGTAAACAAGGGACAGTTGGTTCTTCCGGCGACGGTGGAAGTACAGTACGCAGATGGGTCGACGACCCGCTTCCGCCTGGCGGTCGAAACCTGGGAAGCTAAAGGAGAATTTGTCTGGCAGGGTGATAAGGCAATCGCGTCGGTGAAGGTCGATCCCGATCACGTTTTGCCGGACGATAATCGCGCCGATAATTCGCTGTCGGCGCACCAATAATCCTCTGGCGTCTACGGATTCAGAATCCGGTGCATATCGAGTGACGGAGGCTTCACATCTGTTTGGCTGAGCATTACATGCACTTGGCCACGATGATGGGTCTGGTGATTGAAGAAATGCAGCACGGCTTGCGGCGCTGGTTCGGTTTTCTCGACACCGCGGCTGTTGGTGTAGTGGAGCGCGCGGCTTAGAAAACTGTCATTTGCTTGCTCGAAGAAGGCTTCGATTGCAGCATCCTCTTCTTTTCGTGCTGTTTGCAGATCAGGGAAAGTGTCAAACAAAATCGTGTTCAATGGCGGTGTCGTTTTGCCACCGCCGGCAAATCGCGACATCCAGATCCGGTCTCCGAGCAGAATGTGGTTCAGCAGGTTGTGGATGCTGCCAAACGAGCCTCTGCGTTCGCGGCGATACTCGTCGAGGTTCAATTGGGCGCACTGCTCATAGAGAAGTTCATTCGCGATCCGGTTGTAACGGGCAAAAATTCTAAAGGCGTCAAGCATACGAGTTCCCTGAAAAACGCGCGAAGCGCGGTGCCCCACCTGTCCCGGCATGCCGTGGATTCAAGCCCGATTTTGGCTTGAGTGGGGTAGTTTGCTGGTTCCCAAATCGAGCAGCCCGGTCAATCGATCGACTGATACGCAATCGAGGTGAGAAAATCCGGCATCTCTTTCGCGGCAGTCATCTGCTCGAAAAGTTTTCCTGCTTCTGTGAACTTGCTTGCAGCGAAACGCTGCTCTCCCAGTTCCTGCTTGATTCGGTCCAGGATGACCGGAATCGTCGCCTGGACGACGGGAACATCGATCGTGATCCCATCGGTCATTTTTCCCGCATGGTGGGCCCACTGCCATAGCTGGGCACGAGAGATCTCTGCTGTTGCCGCATCCTCCATCAGGTTATAAATGGGAACGCACCCCAGCCCATCCAGCCAGGCGGCCAGATAACGCAGTCCGATGTCGATGTTCATTTCCAGACCTTTGCGGGTGATATCTCCGTCGGGCACGGCCAGCAAATCGGCGGCCTTGATTTGTATTCCGGGATTGCGGCGCGCAATCTGGTTGGGGCCGGGCATATATTCGTCGAATACGCTTTTTGCCACGGGGACGAGCCCGGGATGGGCAACCCAGGTCCCATCGTGCCCGGCTTTTACTTCGCGCAGCTTGTCCTGGCGCACACGCTCCATGGCCGCGTCGTTGGCGACAGGATCCTGTTTGATCGGAATCTGTGCTGCCATGCCGCCCATGGCGTGGATGCCGCGCCGATGACACGTCTCGATCAGCAGCTCGACGTAGGATTTGAGGAAGTGCCGGTCCATGGTGATGGTGGAGCGGTCGGGAAGCGCTAGGTCTTCGCGATAGCTGAACTTCTTGATGAAACTGAAAATGTAGTCCCAGCGGCCGCAGTTCAACCCGGCGGAGTGATCCTTCAATTCAAACAGAATTTCGTCCATCTCGAAGGCCGCGGGCAGAGTCTCGATGAGCACCGTAGCCCGAATCGTGCCGCGAGGAACTCCCAGCGCATCCTGGGCGAAGTTGAAGACACTGTTCCACAGGCGGGCTTCGCGATGGCTCTCCATTTTGGGCAGATAAAAGTATGGGCCCGTGCCACGCGACCTGAGCGCCTCCACGTTGTGAAAGAAATACAAGCCAAAATCAAACAACGAACCAGAAATCGGCTGGCCTTGCACCAGGAAATGTTTCTCCGGCAGATGCCACCCGCGCGGACGCACAAAAAGAACGGCGGTCTTGTCGTTCAGCCTGTACTGCTTGCCTTCCGGACTGGCGAAGCTGATCTCGCGTCGTACCGCATCGCGCAAATTTACCTGGCCATCGATTAGATTGCGCCAGGTAGGCGCCGTCGAATCCTCGAAATCCGCCATGTAAACGTTTGCGCCGGAGTTCAGCGCGTTGATCACCATCTTGCGGTCGACGGGGCCGGTGATTTCGGTCCGGCGGTCCTGAATATCGGACGGAATCGGGGCGACTCGCCAATCACCCTGGCGGACCGAAGCCGTTTCGGGCAGAAAATCGTAGAGCCTCCCCTGGCGTAGTGCTTGACCGCGCGCAATTCGCGCGGCCAACAACTGCTGCCGTTCGGCTTCAAATTGAGCAGAGAGTGACGCGAGAAACTCCACCGCTTGTGGAGTCAGGATTTTAGCTTCCGCAGCTCCCTGTTTGGCTTCGATCTTTACCGTGGGCGCCGTTACCGTCGAGTTGGGCATGATCCCTCCGCAAAATCGTATTCTACTGTTTGTTCTCCATGCCCGCGAGCGGGGCGTTGCGGATCGATGCATCCAGCAATTCCACCATGTGGAACGTGGGCATCGTAGCCAGGCCGCGCCGGCGCAGGCCACTCATCAATTGCAGCAGGCAACCGGGGTTTGCTGAGATCACCGCTTCCGCCTTGGTCGCAAGCAGATTCTCCACCTTGCGATCGCCGAGTTGATTCGCGGGCTCGGGGTGCAGCAGGTTGTAAACACCGGCAGAGCCGCAGCACAGCGTAGCCTCGTCGATTTCCGCTACTTCGAGTCCGGGAATCGACGCCAGCAGGCGCCGTGGCTCTGCATGAATACCTTGTGCGTGCCGCAAATGGCAGGCATCGTGGTAGGCCACTCTTAGCCGAAGAGCGTGGCGCGGCGCGCGCGGCGTCAGCTCGCACAGAATCTCCGAGATGTCCTTGCATTTTGCGCTGAAAGCTGCTGCGCGGGTGGCCCATGCCGGATCGTCGCGCAGGAGATGGCCGTACTCCTTCATGGTTGATCCGCAGCCTGCTGCATTGATGACGATGGTGTCCACATTCGCTGCTTCAAAGGTTGCGATCATCTGCCGCGCCAATGCAGAGGCTTGCTCGTCAAGTCCGGAGTGCAGCATCAGGGCGCCGCAACAGGGCTGCGATTGCGGAATCACTACCTCGCAGCCTTCAGCGGCTAACACTCGGGTCGTAGCTTCATTCACATGTTGAAAGAAGACCTGTTGTACGCAGCCTGAGAGCATACCGACACGCCGGCGCGGTTGAGAGGCTGGCGTTACCCGACCGGGCAATCCGCGCCAAAAGCCGGCGGGCACACGCGGTAAGAGCGACTCCATCTGCGCCAGCCGTTTGGGAAGGAGACGCAGCAGGCCAGCGGCTCGCAACAGTTTCTGCAGTCCCGTGCGTTGGTAGATCATCATCGGCAGCGCCAGCAAGCGCAGACGGTTCACAAAAGGGAACGTGGCAAAAAGAAGCCTGCGGAAGAAACTGTCGCCGGTACTCCGCGGGATGTTGCGCTCCACCTGGGCACGCGTATCTTCGATCAGCTTGTTGTATTGCACGCCTGAGGGGCAGGCCGTCATGCAGGCCATGCAACCCAGGCAGTTGTCCATGTGCAGCTGAAAACGCTGATCGAGCGGAGCCTCTCCGTGGGCCGACTTCTTCATCATGTAGATGCGGCCCCGGGGAGAGTCCATCTCCTCACCCCAGAGCAGGTAGGTGGGGCAGGCCGGCAGGCAGAACCCACAGTGAACGCAGTCCTCGATCAGCTCCATTTCAGGGGGCTTATGGGTGTCGAAATTCGATGGCTTTGCCGGGGCAAGCTGCGTAAGTTCAGCCATAGCGCGCTCCAGTAGATTACATCGTGGGGAGGAGTGAGAGCAGGTCCCGGCTCTGGCCGTCCCTGCGTAGGGTGAGGTCCAGGGCTGGTCTCAGCCGTCCCTGCGAGACTGGTAGTGCCGCTGATGGCGCCCTTCAACGGCGGCTCCGCTCACACCGGCTCAAATCCTCCCCAGAAACCGTCCAGGGTTCAGAATTCCTTCGGGATCGAAGCGGCGCTTGATCTCCCGCATCAGAGGGAGGCTGTCAGGCGGCGTACCCCAGGTGTCGATCTTCGCTTCCGGCGGTTGTTGCAGCACCATCAGCGATCCGCGCGCTATCTCTACTTCGCTGCGCAACTGGGGCAGAGAACCAACTCCGGCTGCAGGGAAGCCCGCATACATGATGCCGGTAGCTTGCGTAACCGATTCTCCGCCCGCGGCCCGAACTCGTTCCGCAAATCGCGCAACCTGCGATGGAAGCATGGTGCCCTTGCAGACGAAATCATTTTCCATCAACCCCTGTCGCGCTTTCCACACTTCCTCGGCCGCAGCCTCTGTGGAAAGACCTTCGCACTCCGCTAGTTTGCGGAGTGCAACGGCTTGTGTCTCCACCACCTCTTGGAGCGAAGAAAGCTGAACATCCAGAGAGAAACCCTGTCTCGTGCCTCGGAGTTGAATCGCCACCGTGCAAAGTTGCGCATGGAGCAGCTTCAGCATCATCTTGCCCAATGGTTCCGCTGCATTCGCAGGCACGCTGAAGCTGGACACGCACTGCGGCAACGCATGCAGGCGGAAGTTAACGGACGTAACGAGTCCCAGCGTGCCGAAGGCTCCGATCATCAACTTGTGAAGGTCATAGCCGGCGACATTTTTCACCACCTTGCCGCCTGTATGGGCAATGGTCCCATCGGCAAGCACGATGGTCATTCCGATGATTAGGTCCCGCAAACCTCCATAACGCAGCCGCAGAACACCGGAGTCGTTCGTAGCTACGATGCCTCCTACCGTCGCCCGCTCAGGCCAAAGTGGATCCAGGGCGACGTGCTGGCGATGCTGCGCCAGGCCGGACTGCATTACCGACCAGGTGCAGCCGGCTTCCACGGTGCACGTCATGTCCTGCCAGGTATGCTCGCGCAGCTGATTGAGGCGATGCATCTCGAGTATGAGCGTGGGTTTTACGGCGTAGCCCCAGTTCTGCTTCGTGCCGCCGCCGAAGCCTGCCACTGCCCAGCGATTCTCGTTGGCAACCCGGAGAATCCCAGCCACTTCTTCGCTGCTACCCGCAGCCACGGCGACGGCGTGATCTGCCGCGCGCACATGTTCTGCACCCGTAATGGCTGTCACCACAGCGCTGATGTCGTTCATAAGGAACCGTCTCAGAGACAGATCAGAAGAATTCTGCTACTCCTGCTGTCTCCAGCGGATGAGGTGTGTACTTTCCGGTCTTCTCTCCACATAGGCGGGGCCGCGGAAAAAGCTTATCAGGGTTGGCGATGTTTTCCGGGTCAAAACCACAGCGCACCCGCTGCATGGTGTCGAGGTCCGGCTCGGAATACATATAGCCCAGCGCCTGTTGCTTTTCCCGGCCTACTCCGTGTTCGCCGGTGATGGATCCACCCTGATCGACACACAAATAGAGAATGCGCATGGAGAGATCGACGGCGATCTCTTCCTGGCCGGGGATGGAGCGGTTATACAGCACCAGCGGGTGAAGATTTCCATCTCCCGCATGGAATACATTCGAGACCCGCAGCCCCACCTCGGCTGCCATTTCCGCGACCTTTTCCAGCACGACAGGCAGCTTGGTTCGTGGGATCACTCCGTCCTGCACGATGTAATCGGGCGAGAGCCGCCCGGTCGCAGCAAATGCGGCTTTGCGTCCTTTCCACACCAGCGTGCGTTCCTGTTCGCTCAGCGCTAGCCGGTCTTCCCATGCCCCATTCGCCCGGCAAAGCTTGCGCACTTCCTGCATGTGCAACTCCACCTCTGCGGCAGGACCATCCACTTCGACCAGCAGCAGCGCCTGGCATTCGGGATAATGCGCGTGCACCGCTGCTTCCGCGGCTTGGATGGCAAGGCGATCCATGATCTCCATGGCAGAGGGAAGAATGGACGCGGCAATGATGTCCGAGACCGTCTGCCCGGCCGCCGAAATGGAGTCGAACGCGGCAAGCAAAACCTGCACGGTTTCTGGCCGGCGCACGATGCGGAGCATCATGGAGGTGGCGACACCTAGTGTGCCCTCAGAACCAACAAACACGCCTGCAAGGTCGTAGCCGGGCGCATCGAGAGTGGGCGAGCCCAGGTGGACCAGGTCGCCGGTTGGGAGTACCACTTCCAACTCCAGCACATGATTGGTGGTGAAGCCGTACTTGAGGCAGTGCGCGCCGCCGGAGTTCTCTGCAATATTCCCGCCGATCGTGCAGACGGTCTGTGACGAGGGGTCGGGAGCATAGAAGTGGCCGGAGGAAGACACCCGCTGGGTAACGTAAGAATTAGTAACCCCGGCCTCTACCCTGACTCGCTGGTTGGGAATATCGATATCCAGCATCCGATTCATGCGGGCAAAACTGATGACGATACCCCGATCGTCCGGCAGGGCTCCGCCGGACAGCCCGGTGCCCGCGCCGCGGCCAACGAAAGGAATTTTGTGCCGGGCGCAAATGCCTATGACGGCGGCAACCTGTGCCGTAGTCCGCGGCAGAACCACCGCGGCAGGCAGCGTCCGCAGCATAGCCAAGGCATCGCATTCATAGGTTTGCAGCTGGTTGCGCTCGACGATCAGGCCGCCGGTGCCGACGGCTTCCCGTAACTCCGCAACGATGGCGGCAGTGAGCATTGTTATTATCCTAATCCAGTCTTGCCGTCGTAGAATTCGTACTGCTAAATCCGAGAGAGAGCCACCCCAAATGAGCCAAATTTGGTCCCAAAGCTACACCCTCTTCGGGCGTGGCCTCGCCTTTTCCGCGGTAATCGCTTCTTTACCTATTCTGACTCTCCTGTTTCTTCTGGGTGTTCTACGCAAGCCGGCGTGGATCGCCTCTTTGTTCGCACTGTTCGTAGCTCTGGTAGTTGCGCTTTTCGCCTACCAGCTACCACCCGCCCTCACCCTTAGCTCCGGCGCTTATGGCGCCGCGTTCGGTCTGTTCCCCATCTGCTGGATCGTGTTCTGGGCGATCGCCCTCTACCAGGTCACCGTCGATACCGGAAAATTCGAAATCATCAAAGCATCGATGGGCACGCTGACCAGTGATGCGCGGCTCCAGGCCCTGCTGATTGCCTTTGCCTTTGGCGCATTTGTGGAAGGCGCAGCAGGTTTTGGTACGCCGGTCGCTGTTGCGGCAGCCATGCTGGTCGGCTTGGGATTTTCTCCGTTTTACGCCTCGGCGCTCTGCCTGGTTGCGAATACCGCCCCGGTTGCCTTCGGTTCGATCGGAATTCCCGTGATCACGCTGGCGGGCATTACAGGCTTGCCGCTGGACAAGCTTAGCGGAGCGGTGGGGCGCCTGTGCGCTCCGCTGTCGCTGTTTGTTCCCTGTTACCTGGTCTGCATCATGGTTGGCTGGCGCGGCATGTTGGAGGTGTGGCCTGCCGTGGTGGTGGTGGGCGGCGTATTTGCTTCAGTGCAATTTTCCATGTCGAACTTTGTCGGCCCCCAGCTGACCGATATCAGTGCCTCTCTCGCTGCGATGGCTGCAATGTTGTTGCTTCTGCGGTTCTGGCGTCCCGCAAAGATCTGGGATAGGGAAATGGAGCCGGTGGTCCCTTCGGGAAAAGAGAGAAAATTTACGGCAATCGCACCGGGTTCCGACGAGCAACATTCCGCAGGCAAGATGTTTGCAGCGTGGGTTCCTTACGGCTTGCTGGTGATCCTGGTACTGTTGTGGGGATTCAAACCCTTTCAGGCTCTGCTGAACACGGTCACCATGAGTGTGGGATGGCCACTCCTGCACAATCACGTTCTGATGATGCCGCCGGTGGTCGCCAAGCCGACTCTTTATAAGGCGGTTTATCAGCTCAATTTTCTGTCGGCAGCCGGCACGGCCTGCATGTTTTCGACTTTGCTGGCCGCATTGTTTCTGCGCATGTCCCCGATGGCCTTTGGCCGCCTTCTCTTGTCGGTGTCCCGCCAGCTTTTTTTGCCGGTTTTGACGGTTGCTTCCGTTCTGGCGATGGCGTTCATCATGAATTACTGCGGCGCTACGGCCACCCTGGGGCTGGCGTTTGCCGCTTCGGGACGTATGTTTCCTTTCTTCAGCCCGTTACTTGGCTGGCTCGGGGTTTTTCTTACGGGTTCTGACACCTCAGCCAATGCGCTGTTCGGTAACCTGCAGGTGGTCACCGCAGGCCGTTTGGGCTTCGAGCCTACACTCATGGCGGCGGCTAACTCTGCCGGCGGTGTAGTCGGTAAGATGATCAGTGTGCAGAACATCGCGGTGGCTGCGGCTGCTACCGCGATGACGGTCGCCGACCAGGCGAGACTTTTCCGCTTTACCCTGCGGCACAGCATCGTGATGGCGACAGCCATCGGCATCGAAGTCATGCTGTATGCCTACCTCGTCCACGTTCGATAGCAAAATCCCAACCAGGAGCGATATTTCGTGGCAAAGCTTGGATTTTTAGGACTCGGCATCATGGGTGGCCCAATGGCTCGTCACCTCGTTATGGGCGGCCACAAGGTAGCCGTGTGGTCTCACAACCAAAAGAAGGCGAAAGAGCTCGCCGATTCTGCCGGAGCAACGTTCTGTGCCACTCCCACCGAAGTTGCCCAGAACAGCGACTGCGCTTTTCTTTGCGTGGGCGACACGGCAATGTCCAGAGAGGTGATTCTGGGAGAAAAGGGCCTGGTAAAAGGCGCGAAAAAAGGCTTCGTTGTTGTGGACTGCAGCACCGTCTCGCCGCTCGAGAGCACCAAAATCGGGGAGGAGCTCGAGAAGCTGGGTATGGAGTTCCTGGATGCGCCCTGTACGGGCTCCAAGGCGGGCGCAGAGGGCGGAACGTTGACCTTCATGATCGGCGGTAAGAAGGAAGTTTTCGAGCAGATTAAGCCCTACTTTGAAAATATGGGAAAGCTTCTCTATTACTGCGGCAAGGCAGGGACGGGGCTGCGCGCGAAGCTCACGCAGAATCTGATTCTGGGAAATTTGCTGCAGGCGTTCAACGAAGGCCTGGTGTTGAGCACGAAGGCAGGAGTGCCCCCTGAGCTCATGCTGGATATCCTTAACAACAGCGCGGCCCGCTCCGGGCTCATTTCGGTCAAGGCTCCGCAAGTCTTCAAACGCGACTTCTCCACCAACTTCTCCGTCAAATGGCTGGAGAAGGATATTGGCCTCGCGCTGGACCTCGGGTCCGAGATAGGTGTCCCGCTCGCGCTGACCGGGTTGACGCAGCAGCTCTTCCTAACCGCAATGGCCAAGGGCTACGGGGAAGAAGACATTTGCGGCTCCATCCGTGTGCTGGAAGAACTTGCGGGCTGTGAAGTCAAGGCCTGATTCAGCGCGGTGGCTTCCACCGTTTTCCTCCAGGAGCGGCGATGGCGAGCGATCGGAGAACTTTTCTCAAGCAGGCGGCGGGAGTCACCGCCGCCCAATTTTTTAAGGGCGCTCTACCTGTGTCAGCGACGCCTACTGGCCGAAGCAATCCAGGATGGTACGACCGTCCCATGCGTTGGGCGCAGCTCGCATTCGTTGAAGACGATCCAGGGAATTACGATCTCTCCTTCTGGCTCGAATACTTCCAGAAAATCCATGCCGACGCCGCCTGCCTAAGCGCGGGTGGGGTTGTTGCGTTTTACCCCACAGAAGTTCCCTTGCATTACCGCAGCAAATGGCTGGGCAACATGGATGCTTTTGGCGACATCATGCACGGCTGCCGCCAGCTGGGAATGAACGTTGTCGCCCGCACCGACGCTCACGCGGCGCATCAGGATGTTTATGACGCCCATCCTGACTGGATCGCTGTCGACGACAAGGGACACAAGAGACGCCATCCCTCTGATCCGGATTTCTGGATCACCTGCGCTTTGGGGCCCTACAACTTTGACTTCATGACCCGCGTACACGTGGAGATCATGACCCGCTACAGCCCGGATGGAATCTTCACTAACCGGTGGGCTGGTTCCGGTATGTGCTACTGCGAGCACTGCCAGCAGAATTTTCGTGACTTTTCAGGATTAAGTTTGCCGCGCACCCTGAATCCTCAGGATCCAGCTCGCCGCCAATACATCGTGTGGCATCAACAACGCCTTTTCGAATTGTGGCGATTGTGGAATGAGAAGATTCGCGCCATCAATCCGAATGCCAGCTATCTGGCGAATGCCGGCGGCGGGGCGCTGAGCGATCTGGACATGAAAACCATCGGAGGGCTGGCGCCCACGCTGTTTGCCGATCGCCAGGCAAGAAGCGGGCTCATGGCTCCCTGGGCCAACGGAAAAAACGGCAAGGAGTATCGCGCCACGCTGGGACACAAGGCGATTGCCGGAATCTTCAGCGTCGGCCTGGAAGATAAATATCGCTGGAAAGATTCGGTACAGAATGGCGATGAAATCCGTCTCTGGGTGGCCGATGGCATGGCCCAGGATCTTCGGCCGTGGTTCGTCAAGTTCAACGCCAAGCCTATCGATCGGCGTTGGCTGCCTGTGGTTCAGGAGATTTACCAGTGGCACTACGCCAACCAGGATTATCTGCGCAACGAAAGATCATTCGCCCGTGTCGCTATGGTCTATTCCCAGCAGACGGCAGCGTTTTACGGAGGTCCCGAAGCGCGGGCCAAGGTGGAGGATCACGCTCTGGGCTTCTACGAGGCGATGGTCGAAGCCAGAATCCCGTTTGAGATGGTGCACGATCATCTTCTCGACCCGGAGCACATCAATCATTTCAAGACCCTGATCCTGCCTAACATTGCCGCGCTCTCCACGCAACAGTGCGATCAGCTGCAGGCCTTTGTCGCGCAGGGAGGGAGCCTGGTCGCTACCTATGAAACGTCGCTTTATGACGAATGGGGTGTGCGCAGGAGTGACTTCGGCCTCGCTTCACTTTTCGGCACCTCGTTCACGGGAAAGGAAGAGGGGCCTCTGCTGAATTCGTATCTGTTGCTGAAGGGTAAACATCCACTCCTCGCCGGTTTCGAAGATGCGACCCGAATCATCAATGGCGTGCATAGTGTGACCGTTACGCCGCTGGATGCCAATTCTTATGCCCCGCTCGAGTTGGTTCCCAGTTACCCTGACCTTCCCATGGAGGAGGTGTTTGTCCGGCCGGAGAAAACGCGCCAGCCAGGCGTGCTAGTGCGTGAGATTGGCAAAGGCCGCGTGGTCTACTTCCCGGCGGATATTGACCGGACCTTCTGGGAGGTATTGGATGTGGACCATGCGAAGCTGCTGCGGAATGCCGTGCTTTGGGCCACCAATGAACCGGCTCCCGTCTCCGTCGAAGGCAAGGGTGTTCTGGATGTTGCTGTATGGGAGCAGAAGGGCTCCATGACGGTGCACCTGGTCAATCTGACTAATCCCATGATGATGAAGGGACCCGTACGCGAGGTTATTCCAGCCCCAAGCCAACAATTGCGCATTCGCATCCCTGATGGCCGGAGGATTACGCGAGCACGTTTGCTAGTAGGCGGCGGAGAGCTGCGCTATCAGGCGGAGGGGAACTCCATTCGGCTCGAGGTGCCTTCCATCGGAGTGCACGAGGTCGTCGCTCTGGATTTTGCGGGTTAACGGCAAATGCGATCGGCTCGGAGATCCCGGGTTAGAGAGTTCGCTCGGTCAAGCGTCTGCGTCGGCCGCAGAGCGGATTCTGTGGGGTTGGTACGCGGAAAAATCGTTTCCGGTGTGTGAAGCAGGTTTGTGCCGTCCCCTAAAGGGACTCGATTGTCTTGATGTTTTCTCTTCCGGCACTTCCGTGCCGGGCTCTCAGATTGTTTCGTCCCTCCAGGACTGGTTCGTGGGAGGGGTGTAGAACAAATACTGATCGAGATAAGGTGTCAGCCGGCGAGCGATGGACAGCGTTCCTCGACCGACGTTTCCCCTGTACTCGCTGGCTTTTTGCGGAGTGGCAGCTCGGCAATCGCAGCCTCCTCCTGCAATTGCCGGATTACTGTCCTGGAGTAAAGAACGAAATGCTGGGCCGAGAGCAGAATCGTAAAACCGAGCCACATCTTGGCCGGCGAGCCGCGGTGCTTAGAAAACAAGCGATACAGAAATCGCCAATAGCTGCGCCTGTAATCGGACCGGATGCCCTGCCGCCACATGGAACGCGCCAGCACGCGCAGGTTGTAAGACATCCCCAGATCCGGCGGTTTCTGCGTTGCTCTCGGTTCCCACACGTCCAAGGACTTATCTGCGCGCTTAAAAAACGCCTCCGGCTCATACAAGCCTGCGAGTAAGGTACATAGCCCACGCAATAATACCGGCAGGGGCAAAACAGTGCGGAAGTTAGGCAGGCCGAAGTTTGTCGTCGAGCGGCTGTCTTCAATCAACCTTCCTTCACGCTTCATTCGATCGAATAAAGCGGTGGTGGGAGGCGCCATCAGGATTCCTGCCATTGCCCATGCGATCGCGGTCTGGTTGATGAACTCCAACTGGCGGGCAAAGATGTTCTCGTCATCCGAGTCGAATCCGACGATAAACCCGGCCAGTACCCAGAGGCCATTCTGCTGAATTTTACGCACCTGGTCGAAGTTGTTCGCGCGCAGGTTCTGAAACTTGTGGGACTCCTTCAGCGCTTCGGCGGAGGGCGTCTCGATACCGATGAACACATACATGAAGTTCGCCTGCACCATGGCGTCCATGAGCTCAGTCCGGGACGCGAGGTCAATCGAAGCTTCGGTATAGAACGAAAACGGGCGTTGGTGGCGATTCTGCCATTCGATCAGCTCATGCAAAAGCTCTAATGCCCGATGGTGATTGCCTATGAAGTTGTCATCCACAATGAAGACTTCGTTGCGCCAGCCGAGCCTATACAGAACATCAAGCTCCCGGATTACTTGCCGAGGCGTTTTTGCCCGCGGGCGGCGGCCGTAGATAGTGATGATGTCGCAGAATTCGCACTGATAGGGACATCCACGGGAAAACTGGATGGGCATCGAAGTATATTTGTCCCGCCGCAGGAGATCGAAGCGAGGGACGGGACTGCGTGTCATGTCGGGCTTATCCACGACCCGGTAGAGCGCGCGGGCGGTGCCGTTTTCGAGTGCGGCGGCCACGGCAGGAAAGGCCTCTTCCGCCTCACCTACCATTACATGATCGGCCACGGCGAGAGCGGCCTCCGGGTCAGTGCTGGCCCAAGGTCCGCCGACGAAGGTTCGCCGGCCAAGTGCACGGGCGCGGCCGAGAATTTCCACGGCATCCGCACGCTGAGCATGCATGGCGCTTACCATTACCAGGTCGGCCCAGTTGAGGTCTTCGTCTCGTACTTCTTCGAAAGCGTGATCCATCAATCGGATCTGCCAGGTCGCGGGGCAAAGTGCTGCCACGGTGACCAGGCCCAGGGGCGGCGTCATGGCCCGTTCCGGAATCATCTCCAGAACACCTTCAAAGCCCCAGAAGGAAGGCGGAAAACTCGGCCATACCATCAGGACTTTGATATTCGTGCCAAGGGCCGGGAAGGAAAGGTGAGGTTGTTCGTTGATCGCCGATTCCGGCGTTGCAATGAGGACCGGAAGAGAAACCGGCGTTGATGCGCCGGATATTACATTGCTTGGCGAGTCTACCATAGCGGGCATTGCGCCCCTTTCCATTCGATGAGGGCCCAAGGCACAGCTTGAGGGAGAACTAACCCCGGGGTCGTCAGCAACGGTGTACAACTCGTCGAAGAGTCCTCGGCAATGAGTGAGTGTCGGATAGTGGGGTTGAGTCTACGTGAAACCCTGCGCCTTGTCATCCCAGGATTGAGATGCGCATTTTGGCCCCTTGGAGTCGGGGCCGTCCCATGTTCCCAGCCGGGTGTTCCTCCCTGGCGGAAGGCCCACCCGGCTCAGTCTTAGCGAACCGGGGCGTTGTGCTTGTCGCGATAGATGCGGCGCGATTCCTGATTCTGCTGCGCGTGGATGACGCTACGATCCTGTTTTGTCAGGTGTCCATTGTCTTGCGCGCGCATAGAGCGCTCTTCATGGTTAATCGCAGCTTCCTGGTGTTCGAGGTGCGAAGTCTCGCCCGCGCTCAGCTGACCGCTCCTAACACCTTGCGCGATGCGATCCTGTTGCGCAACCTTGCGCTGGTTGATGTTGTAGTCGTTGGCGCCCGGCGTGGGGGTCTGGGCCAGCATGGCCGCGGGAGCAATGGATAGAGCGGATACCAGAACTGCCGTGAAGACTTTCATGGAACTCTCCTTTTTGGCGGCGGGTTCTATTTCACTTGCCGCTCGCTGTAGGTAGACCCGATGCTTCGAGAGGAGTTGCCGCGTCTTTGGTAACCCGATGTGTGTCAAAACCCGCGCAACTTTTTCAAACAGGCCGATCAGGAGGTGTGTTCCATAGGGAAAGAGACCTTCGGTACACTCAAATTGTCAGAAAGTCCGCCCTGAGGGAATTGCTGCCTTGCTGAAAACCCACTCGACCTTACTCCGTATCAGCGCCGTCCTATTGGTTGCATCTTTGTGGTCTGCCTCTGCGCAAGAGCCCGCCAAAGATGCCCCAGCCAACGCAAAAGACGAAAACAAATCCGCACCTGCGCCCATCGTTCCCAAGGATTCGACCACTCAGGGCACAGTCACGGTGGACGGCCACGTCATCAACTACCAAGCCGTTGCCGGAACCATCCAGGTGGCGGCGACCAACGATGCGGATGCGGCTTTGGGCACCACCGGGCAGCCGGCGAAGGAAACCGCCGACGCTCCGGCTACCGCGCGCATGTTCTATGTGGCTTATTTCAAGAAGGATGTTTCTCCGGAATCAAGGCCGGTGACATTCCTCTACAACGGTGGCCCCGGCAGTTCTACCATGTGGCTGCACATGGGCGCCTTCGGACCGCGGCGGGTAATCACGGCTGACGATCAGCACACAAGCCCCGCCCCGTACCAACTGGTGGACAACGCATATAGCCTGCTCGATGCAAGCGATCTGGTTTTCATCGATGCGCCGGGAACCGGCTTCGGCCGCATTTACGGAAAGGATAAAGAAAAGGCGT
>DATJNV010000152.1:0-42099 GCA_035507705.1 Acidobacteriaceae bacterium | reverse complement strand
GCGGCCGCCGTCAGCGGAGATGCGTTTGGCGCTTACGGCCCGCAGAACAGCCATTGCATCCCCTGCGACTACGCGCGGTCCAGTTACGATGTGGGCCAGCGTTTTGTTGCCAGCTTTCTTTACAACCTGCCATTCGGGAACGGGCAATGGCTCGGTGGCAATTCCAGCGGCGCAGTGAATGCGTTCATCGGCGGATGGCAATTCAACGGAATTGCCACCGTGCAAGGCGGATTTCCTTTCACCATTACCGCTAATGATCACGGATATGTAAACGAAGCCTATGCATTGCGGGCGAATCTCGTTCCAGGTGTTTCGCCTTCCGGGTTTCACCAGAGCATCGGGCAATGGTTCAACACCGCTGCCTTCACCCAACCACCCGATGGTTACTTCGGAGACTCACCGCGCAATGTGTTGCGCTCTCCGGGAGTGGCCAACCTCGATCTCTCACTCTTCAAGAACATTCAGTTCGAGCGCCTCGGAATCCAATTCCGCTTTGAATCATTCAATGCGCTGAATCATCCGGAGTTTGGTTTTCCCAATCCCAATGTGAATGCCGGCGCGGGAGTCTACGGCTCCATCACCTCTATTAATACCCACTACCCCCAGCGTCAAAATCAGGCCGCTCTTCGTCTGACTTTCTGACAGTCCCGCAGGAATATGGGTCATAGGAGGTACTGGACCTTCGGACAACCAGTTCCGTAAGAACGGCACAATCCCACCCCGCGAGTTTTCAGACGAACACTGAAATCTGCTCCCCGGCCAGTGAGCGCAGCCCCCGGGGACGTGGAATTTCTGAAAACGCTATAATCCAGAGAACCGTCAGATTCAATGGCCAAAGCGGCAGGCTTTCCGCGCTGGCAAAGGCGAGCGAAAGTCTCATGACTGAACAGGCTTCAAATCTTGAGCAGGCACACGTAGTCGCTGAACCTACGAATCCGGCGTGGATCAAGACTGAACTCGCGCGTCATCCGCAACGGCCCTACCCGATGGATTTTATCCAGCGTATTTTCACTGACTTCTCCGAGATCCACGGAGACCGGGCCTTTGGCGATGACCTCGCCATGGCTTGCGGTATGGCGCGATTCCATGGCGAAGAAGTCATGGCCATCGGAAACCTTAAAGGCCGGGAAGTGAAGGAGAGAGTTCGGCGAAATTTCGGCATGCCGAATCCGGAAGGTTACCGAAAGGCCCTGCGGGCGATGAAGATTGCCGAGAAATTCAACCGGCCGATCTTTACCTTCATTGATCTCACGGGAGCCAACCCCGGTATCGCTGCCGAAGAGCGCGGCCAGGCAGAGGCAATCGCGCGCAATCTGCGCGAGATGTCCCGGCTACGTGTCCCAACGATCGCGACGATCACCGGCGAAGGCGGTTCCGGAGGAGCTCTGGCCCTGGCGGTCGCCGATCGCGTCCTGATGTTGGAAAACGCAGTCTATTCGGTAATTGCTCCGGAAGCATGTGGTTCGATCATGTGGCGGGATGCCGGTAAACGGGCCCAGGCTGCTGCCGCCCTGAAAATCACTTCCGAGGATGTTCGCTATTTGGGCTGTGTCGACGACGTTGTCCCTGAGCCTGCCGACGGAGCCCAGAATGACCCCGTAGCCAGCGCAGCCATGCTCGACGAAAAGCTCTCCTGGCATCTGAACCAATTGAAGTCCATGGCTGTCGAAGAGCGGATCGCGCGTCGCCTCGCCAAGTTCCGCGAGATCGCCCGGTTCTACCAGAAAGCCTGAATCATCCTATGCCGGTAGGGGCATACGCTTGACCCAATTCACCGCCGCCGATCGCGTCCGGGCTTTCGGCTACGTCATCATCGCCGGCATCTACTTCTACATCGCACAGAGTGTTTCCCTTCATGCCGCCAGTGGACTGGTTTCCGGTGAGTGGTTCCTCTTTGTTCAGCGCAGCATCTTCCTTTTCCTGCTGATCCTTGGCTATGCGGCCATGGGGCGCGTATTCAACCGCCAACGGGAGCCCGTCCGTCAAATGGGTCTGGTCTTTCGCCCCGGGTGGAAGCGTGAGTTCAGCCTGGGAGCTGCGCTGGGTTGGGGAATGCTGCTGGTTAGCATCCTTCCCCTGGTCCTCAGCGGAGGATTGCTCGTTACCCTGTGGACAACTCCGCGGCAGTTCTGGATTCTCTTCATTGATTTGCTTGTGCTCGCGATCGCTGCGCTCGCGGAAGAAGTGGCTTTTCGCGGCTATCCTTTTCAGCGCCTGATCGATGCGGTCGGTCCCAGCCTGGCGACCATCCTCGCGTCCTTGGTCTTTGCGGCAGCACATATGTTCAACCCGTACGCCGACCGCATGAGTTTTTGGATCACCGCCTTTAGTAGCTGGCTGTTATCAGTGGCGTATCTCCGCACTCGCGCGCTTTGGGTCGCATGGGGTTGGCACTTCGCCTGGAACGCAAGCATGAGCGTGCTGTTTGGGCTTCCGGTGAGCGGTATCACGCAATTCTCGCCGGTTGTGCAAAGCGACACGGTGGGACCACTCTGGATGACCGGCGGCGATTACGGTCCGGAAGGCAGCACGGTGGCCGCGGTGGTACTGCTTATCGGGATCATCGTGGTATACCGGACCACTCGCGGTCTCGCCTATCAGTATGCGCAGCCGGTCATCGTACCCGCGGGGATCCCGGTAGATCTTGACGCAATGAGCAATACCTTGGCTCCGCACCATCCGGTCCTTCCTTCACCCCAGCCGCCGGGCACCAATCTGGTGCAAATTGAGGGCGCGCCGATGCCTCAGCCGCGAGTCACAGAGGCAAATCCTGAGGTTCGAAGTGAGCCCCTCGAGCCACCGGAATGAGGCTGGTTGTAAGTCTTCAGCAACCGATTTGTTCGCCCAAAACCTAAGTTGCATTGCGCACGAAACGTTACTTGCAAATTAGCCCTCAATAGGACGATTATTGGCGTCATGAGGGAAATGCCATGGCTGGGCTCACGGGCAAAAACTTGTCTCTCGCCGGCGTCGGAAGCACACTGCGCCGCGCCTCTTCCTTCCTGATAGTTACCACGTTCTTCGGTTGCGCTGCCAGTGCACAGGTGTTCGTCGTGCAGCGGGAACACCTCGGTCCTAAGGACGCCAATCTGACGACCGTACAGCCCACCAGCGTTGTCCTTGATAAGAAGCCAATCACCGAGCGCACCAAACAGCAGTTGATCCGTACGTTTCAAGCCGACGAGGCCTTTGCTGTTCGCCCGCTTCCGCTGGGAACGAAAGGGGTGACCCTCCACGCCAATGGCCAACTCACGCCTTCGGGTAACGGCTACGCGGACGAGTTGGAAAAATACGGCATTTCTTCCAAGCCTGGAGATCGGGTCGTCATTACCAAGTTTGAGGTGAGGCCCGACCGGATAATCTTCGAGTTCAATAACGGGCCTGAGAAGCACCATCACATCCTGCAACACATTGAAGTTGGCGGCATGGGGGGTATGGCGCCCATCGCGCAAGATGATGGACAGGTTCCGGTCGGATCGCGGATGTTTCTGGTTTTCGACAAGTTCGTGCCCGAGATGAACGCTTTCCAGGTGCGCAAGTTGATCGCTCCGATGATCGACTTCTCGCTCAAAACGCCGGCACAAGCTTTTGCCGATACTTTGCCCCCGAAACTGAAGAACGCTGTGCTCGGTCACGAGGTTCTGGTTGGCATGAACCGCGAGATGGTGTTAAAAGCCATGGGACAGCCCGACCAGAAAGTGCGTGAAATGGACGGGCAAATGCCATTTGAGGAATGGATCTACGGAACTCCGCCCCACGAAGTTCAATTCGTGCGCTTCAACGGCAATCGAGTGATCCGGTTGGAAATTGCCGATGTCGGCCAACCCCCGATCATCCGCGACAAGGATGAAACGGACGGTTACTTCGCAGGACAATTTGTTCACCAGGTTCGGCTGGGCGATGCGCCACCGGCAGCGCCGAACCAGGAACATGGTCCTACCGCTGCGCCGAGTCTGCGCCAACCCGGGGAGGATCTTCCGAATGCCGTCGACAAGGACCACCAGTTGAAACCCGTGCAGTATCCCGACGACGAAAAGCCAAAGCCCATCCCTCCACCGCCCGGTTCCGCTCCGGCGTCTCAATTGGTGAACGTCTCGGAGGCCAACGCAGCGAACTAGCGTTCGCGGAGTGTTTTGCCGACCCAACTAGCGATTTCGATTGGCAGATGCTCTTTGAGGTGTCCCGGTTACGACCTCCAAGTGTGGACTCATGGCACAACGGGAGGTTCTGTCACACATGCGTCGAACGAACTTGTTGACGCCTGCCGACAAATGCTCCTCAGAACCTCCCAGCCACCAGCCGCAAGGGGAAATGTCAGCCTCCATAGAACAGGTCAACCAGCGGTATTGTGTAAAATAAAAGACTGCAGCGCCTTCCGTTTCGCCCCAATGAATAAAGGCCGCGTGGAAAAAACTTCAGGCGGATGTGTGGCACGAAGCCTGTAAGAGGAGAAGATGAGACCATGGCCAAGATAGCCAAAACCGCTGACCGCACCAAGATGATGGACACTTCCAAGGGAACGGATTGTCCCAAATGCAAGAAGGCAACGCGCATTGTGAAACGAGTAAAAGATCGCGAGCGCGGAATCCCTGGAGGCGTTTACATCTCCTGCTCAGCCTGCGACTTCTACGAAAAGCTCTAGCTGCTTGACCAATGAAATGTTGCGTCATGGATGCGACATGTGTGTCTTTTTTGCCCCGATCGTTGGCAAAATGCAACAGATTGATGGAATGCCAGAAGCGTTATCCGACCGAGGCTCGTCTATCTGTCTTAGAAAGACACACTTCTCCAAAAAGCCTTGGCTATGCGCCGGGGCTTCTTTTTGATCAAAAGATATGCCTTGATGGCCGTATGCCGACCCAGATTCAGCACCTACATTTGTGCAAGCCACTTTTTCGGTCATGAGGCCCTGGTCGCCCGATCGGGGCCTTTTTTGTCTCACCTCCGCCTAAGCTTCTACGAGAAGCTATAACGATTCCCCAACCTGGAAGCTAATCGAGACTCTGTTTCACTGGCTTTCCTCTCTCCGTTGACTTGCGGCTAATTAAGATGACTCGGCAAATGCCGCCGGGTCGGCAGGACTGGCCATCGTCTTTCCTGGGTGGGCATATCTTTCGGTCAAGCACGAATGCCGGCAATGCTGCAGGCATATACTCGGCGGGATGCCGACAATCAAAGGGCAACTCAAAGTGGAGCCGCCCATTTGCGGTCATACAGGGGCAGTTCAGGCTACGTTCAAGACTTCGAACATGCAATGGGAAGGGAAGTGTGGCCAGTGCGGAGCGCCCGCAAATGTTCAGATGATGGAGATAACGGATAACCCAGAACGAGCCAATTAGCAGTCTTCATCACAAGTCCCCCGGCGCGGAGATCGCTGATCGGGTATGAACGGGTGGCAACAGTCCTGTTTATCCCACCACAACTGCAGTTTGCATTTCGACGACGATAGACTTCGCGGCTGCGGCGGGATCTGCCGCGCGGGAAATGGGCCGGCCTACGACGAGATAACTGGCCCCGGCCGTCATGGCTGCGGCCGGCGTTGCCATCCGGCGCTGGTCGCCGGGTTCGGATCCGTCAGGTCGGATACCAGGGGTCACGAGCAGCGGCTTCGGCCCAAACCGGCTCCGCAAATTGGCCACTTCCATCGGGGAGCACACGAACCCACGAATGCCATTGGCAAAGGCCAGCGTCGCTAACTTCTCTACCTGCTCTGCTGGATTCGCGGGCACTCCAGTCGCCTCGAGCTGTATCGTATCCATGCTGGTTAGTACGGTCACGGCCAGAAGGTCCAATCCAGTTCCGGCCGCTTCGGCGGCTGCCGCCAGCATGGCGGGCCCTCCCGAAGCATGGACGGTCAGCATCTTCACGCCCAGCCGGCTCGCGGCTCGGACTGCCGAAGCCACCGTGTTCGGAATATCGTGCAGTTTCAAATCAAGAAAGACAGAAAACCCGCGCCGTTGCAGTTCCGAAATCAGCGCATTGCCTTCCGCAATATAAAGTTCCAGGCCTACCTTGAACCAGGAAACCGCTCCTTCCAACCGATCGACCAGGGCGAGTGCCGCCCTGGCGTCGGGGAAGTCCAGCGCTACGATCAAACGATCGGAAACACCTTCGATCATCTTTGAAACTGCGCTGGCCAGCTGAGTTCTGCGATTTGCTTGGGACTAAGGGCCGGATCTACGAGGTCCAGGCGGACAGGTACCACTCCCCGGAAGCCCAGAAGTTTGGCCGCCGCATACGACAGATCGACCACGCGGCTTTCGGGAACAGGACCACGATCATTGACCCGGACCAGAACTGACCGATGGTTACGGAGATTTGTAACCAAAACGGTAGCTCCCAGAGGCAGGCTGCGATGGGCACAGGTCATGGAGTTCATGTTGAAGGGTTCGCCGCTTGCCGTCGCCTGGCCCTGAAATGCGCTTCCATACCAGGAAGCTCGTCCTAATTGGTGCCAGTGGCCATGAGCAGGAGTCGTAACAGTTGTTGGTGTGTTTGTCTGGCTTGCGTCGGGTTGGGCAAGAGTCGAACCGGGGCTGATGCAAATTGCTGAGAGCACAGCGCCGGCAAGGAGTGCGGGGCCGATCGGCGATTGTGTGAGGGTTGCGATAGTGGACATTGTTCTCCTATCTGTATTGTATGGAGCCCTTTGTACCTAAGTCAAAATTTATCAATTACTTATTCGCGATTTTCCTCCCTGT
Source organism: Acidobacteriaceae bacterium (assembly GCA_035507705.1). Lineage (GTDB taxonomy): Bacteria > Acidobacteriota > Terriglobia > Terriglobales > Acidobacteriaceae > PALSA-350. The sequence goes on along the minus strand of DATJNV010000152.1, from coordinate 35,398 downwards.
TTTAGGCTGGTTTACTGCCTCTATTAGACGATATCGGCGGAGCTCGTGTTGTCAAAAAGCGGGGATCAAACTCACCAAAGTCATGGCGAAAGCCGAAAGACCCATGCGGCGGAGAATACACTGGTCTAGTCGTTTTTTGCCTCGAAATGAGGGCAAAAGTTGTGGAAAACGAGGGATTTCGCACTAATGTGCACCAGGCCTGTTGCACTCTCGATTGCTGGCTTCGATCCGAGCTCCGGGGCCGGAATCACGGCTGACCTGAAGACTTTTGCCGCCCACCGTATTTATGGCGTGGCTTGTATCTCGGCCCTTACCGTACAGTCAACTCTCGGAGTTCGCACCATCGAACCGCTTTCTCCGAATCTGGTTCGGGAAACGCTCGACTGCCTGACCGAGGACATTACCATTTCCGGAATAAAAATCGGGATGCTCGGGGATGGAGCTGTTGCCGGGGAAATCGCAGCTTTTCTCGCCCGGCAATCGGGAAAGATCGACCGCCGCCGGATTGTGCTCGATCCGATCGTGAAATCAAGTTCGGGCGCCCAATTGATCGATGCAAATGGCATTCGGATCTTGAGAGACAAGCTCCTGGCAAGCGTTGGCTGGATCACACCCAACGTTCAGGAATTGGCTGTTCTTGCGGGGGAAGGCCTACCGGTTCCGGTTGCCGCATCTCGCCTCGTGGATATGGCTGCAACCCAGGGCAACGCGGAATTGAATGTGGTCGTGACGGGAGGCGATCTCGATCAGCCGAATGATTTCCTGCTTGGTTCGTCCGGAGAGGAGAGCTGGTTCCAGGGAGAGAAGGTGGTTACCAGCTCAACTCACGGTACCGGCTGTGCCTTCTCGAGTGCGCTGCTTTGTGCGCTGATTCTCGGCGAGAGCCCACAACAAGCGGTTCACTCAGCCAAGGCATATGTGACCGAAGGTCTTCGGACCGCATACCCCGTGGGCAAAGGAAAAGGCCCAATCAATCATCTGTTTCGGTCTGAGAAGTGACGGTGTCTGTTTACGGAATGAAGTTCGCCAATCCGGCCGAGGCAGTTCCGTCGCTGTTTTGTCCTTGCCACCCTGGTCACCGCATTCTTCTAAAACCATAAGCCATCTGGTCGGACATACGCCGTTCAGCCAAGCGAATGCACTTTCAGGTTGAATGAACTGCTTTTCGGAACAATGGATTCCGGTGCTTCAATCGCGAAAACGATTCCTCATCAGAATGGTTCTTGTAATTGTTCATTTCTGAATGGCCAACCCAGAGCTCGATCGGAACGGATGTTTCCTGTCAACGCCCCGGTCTGACCAGTGTTTGCTCATCCGGCGACTGCCGTGAATGCAAGCCGCAAGCCTACCCTTTTCCACACCGACGCGGAGGGATATGCAGTTTCTCTCTCGGCAGAAGGCCCACTGAAACCACTACTGACCTGAGGAGTGGTTAGCGGCGGAAAATGAAAACCCCGCCAGGTGGCGGGGTTTTCATTCGGGGGGGCTTGCTAACGTTGCGCCAGTTCTATTTCCAGCCTGGTATTTTTGGCGAAGACTACCTCGTGGCCGCGGGCGATCCAGGTGTCGTAGACCACCTTGCCAACCTCATAGTAAGCGAAACCAGTGATCAGTCCGGCATTGGAAGAAGCGGTGCCAATCACGCGAGTCAACAGGTCCAGTCCGTTGCCGGTCATCGCTTCTTTGACCAGTCCCGCGCCGGTGCTATCCGAAACCGTGGCCAGCGAACCCAGCGTGATCGGCGCCAGGAAGCGGTTCGAACCGTTGGCCTTGATCTGGCCTTCCTCGTCGATCTGCACCCGGTCGCTGCGAACGGTCTCGGCGGCGATGACCCGGCCGTGTACCACGCGCTCATCACCGGCGGGCAGTTCGGCCTTGCGGAAAGTTAACCGCAGGCTGCCATTGTGTCCGAACATCCCTGCCGGGGTGGCCTGAACCACGCTACCGATAAGGTGGGTGCCTTCCGGCAACAGAAGCTTCCCATGATTTGCTTCCGGGCTGGACGCCTCCGAGGCGCTGTCGGTTTCTGTCGTGGCATCATCCTCAAACATCGGTTTGGTCAGCACGGCTTCCACCGGCATACCGGGAGTCGCAGTGGCTGAATCTACCGGATCCACGAGACGTGCTTCCAAATCACCGGTCAGCTTCAGATCGCTCAGATCGGCGGCTGGAACTGGCGCCGGCGCAGCCTGGCCAGTGAGCTCCAGGGGCTGTTTCAGTTCCGCATCATATTGTGTTCCTGCCCAAATTTCCTGCGGGTGAAGGGGAATCTGTTCGTAAAGAGCCTGCTTCGCTGTATCCATCTTGTGCGGCGCGCTGAACGTCGCCACCGTCTCCCGCTTGGTCCAGCGGAAAGCTGCGGCAATGCGTTGCCCGAGAGAGCGTTTGGGCGCTTGCTCGGGAGCTGACATACGCACAACCTTGGCCGTGCGTTCCGTTGCGTCCGTCTGGATGTCGAAGTGGCGTCCATCTGGAGTTTCGAGGCTGTTGAAGGTTATATCTGCGTTCTTGAGTGGGGTTAAATCTCCGTTGAACATAGCCGCAGTTCTTACCTGGCGGCTGACTGAGTGTTTCCCGATGATAGTGCCGTACACTTTCGAGTCTGCAGGAATAGCAACGTGGTCGATCAAGTAGACAGGCTCAGTCAAATGACCCTGAATCTGCGTACCCACCTTCATGTGATAGCTCTTATCAAGTTCCACCCGAAGAGGAACCCCCGCGGGAACCAACTCCGCAGGCTGCGGGGTCAGATCCTGTGCGAAAGCCGCCCCCGAAGAGGTGGCTACTGTCGCGGCAAATAATGCTGTCAGAGCTATTTTCATAACCAAGTCCCTTCCGGCTGACGAGCGGAACGGCTACGCTGCGCATTTCGCTTAACGACACCGAAAGCCATGTGTTGCTATTACCCGTGACTTGGGGGAGGGCGAAATGCGGCTTGTGTCAGAATGGGCGGGCGGGAACAGGGCTGCGTGGGGGAAAACGCGAACTTAGCTACCGGACGTCCACTCTTTACCGATTTCTACAAACCGAGAGTAGGCTGTCCGGAGGCGAGAGTATATCACTCGTTAGTCGCAAAAATGTCTCAGAAAAAATCACCGGAAGGTAACTAAGAGGCGACACTTTTTGATTTTGGCACGTCTCCGTCTATGACCAGGAAACGCCGTATGTACCGAAGCGGCTCATCCTGGGCGGCCATCTCACGGAGATGATATTTCCAGACGTCGGCCTTGAGCGTCCGGCGGGTAAAGGGTTTGCGGGTCACGGTGACAATCCGGCCTTCCTTATCCCTGCGTGTGTAGGTTGCAGCAGGGACTACAAAGCTGATCTGCGAACCCTGCTTCCAGAAAGCCCGGGCAAATTCGTGAGCGAAGAGGAGAGCATAATAACGTCGCCCCTGGGAAAGCAGTTCCACGGCATTTTCGAAACTGTCCCAGGAAGGGTCTATCGCTGTTTGGAACCACTTGCGAAAAGGGAAACCGTTAGCACGCGCCTGGCGAATCAAGATGCGCAGCAGTTCCTGCCTGGTCATAGCGTCTCCTGTTTTCCCCCGGTACTTTAAGGGAGGTTCCTACGCCGTTGTTACCCTGAACCGCTCGTGCTGGTTACATATTTATGCGTCAACAGTCTTCCTGATTACTACTGCGGAATGAAGTTTAATCAAAAAAGTCGCCATCTCAATCACCGTCTTATGTCGTCCGCAGCCGTCCGGGTATCCGATGGTAATCCACCTGCCCTGCGGCGGCGGATAAGCGGCAAACCGAAGCTGTTGATAGCGATGATCTTAGCGGTGAGCTTGTGTTCCCCGGTTGAGGGACATAGCGCTCTGACGACCGCTTCCGGAGTGAGTACCAATCCGCTGAACCTCAATCCTTTGGTGCGCCAGGCCTTCGACCGCTTTTACATTCTGGACTATGATGGAGCGCTCTCGCGCTTCGAAAAAGTGCAGGCGCAGAACCCGGCTAACCCTTTGGCGGTTGATTACGTTCTGGACGCGGTCATTTTCCGGGAGCTTTATCGCCTGGACCTGCTGGACACCACCTTCTATGCCCACGATGGCTTCCTTACCGGCAAGCATCCCGTCGCCAAGGATCCCGCAGTGGCCGAGCGGGTCGACGCCTTGTATTCCAAAGCGATCGACCTGTCTGGCCAGCAACTTAGTAGGAATTCGGATGATGTCGACGCGCTCTTCGCCCGGGCTTGGGCACGCAGCCTGCGGGCGGTCTATATCGGCTTGGTCGACCGTAGTTTCGTTTCGGCGCTTCACTTGGCTTTGCAGGCCCGCGGCGATGACGAAAAGGTCCTGAAGCTGGATCCTAAATATATCGATGCCAAGCTCATTGTGGGCGTCCACCAGTTCGTAACCGGCAGCTTGCCCTTTGGATTCAAACTGCTTGCCGGAGCGGCCGGCATCACCGGATCTAAATCCAAGGGATTGGACGATTTGCGGGAAGCCGGGGCACATGGCGTCATTACTTCGGTCGAGGCCCGAACGGCGCTGGGGTTGTTCCTGCGCCGGGAGGCAAAGTATGAGGATGCGATTGCCGTCACTCGCAGTCTGACCGGCGAGTATCCTCGCGATTTTCTCTTTCGCCTGGAACTGGCGAATCTCACCAAGGATGCCGGCCGGGGGAAAGAGGCGATCGCGGAGTATCAGCAGTTGCTCGAGTTGGCGACCAAGCCTGGGTATTTCCCGTCGGCCCACCTGGAACTGGCCTGGTTTGGTCTCGCCGACACCTTGCAGGGGCAGAAGAACTACGCCGATGCCGCAGCCGCCTATAACCAGGCAGCCATTCAGCCAACCATTAGCACCGATCTCAAAAGCCGCTGCGAACTCAATGCCGGCAAGATGTATGACCTTCTCAATCAGCGGGATATGGCCATGAAGCAATACCACGTCGTGCTTCTCCAGGATGGCGACTCAGCCCAGGCGGAATCAGCCCGGAAGTACTTGAAAACACCCTTCACGGTGCGCTAGCGTGGAGGTTGAGAGGTGTGAGATGGCTTCCTATTGTGTCGCCTGCGGGGCATCCCTGCCGGATGATGCCCGCTTTTGCTCCTCCTGTGGTAAAGCCGTGGTTTATCCGGGTGCCATTGCTTTTTCCGGATCTGTGCGCGGGCCATTGACCCGTCCCCGCGCCGGAAGAAAAATTGCCGGGGTCTGCCAGGGATTGGCAAACCAATATGGTTGGGATGTCACCTGGACCCGCGTCATAGCCGTTTTGCTCGGCGTGTTCGGCTTTCCAGTCGGCTTGCTTGTCTACGCACTGTTCTGGCTGCTTATGCCCGAGGAGCCGCTCCCTATTCCCGCAACAACCAACCTGAATACAGTAACTTAGGACCGCCCGGTTTAGTCTTTCAGCGCGTTGAACAGGAACGAGGCGTTGTTGGAATCCGGGCACCGTTCTTAGCCGGACCCACTAAGGAGAAGTTCTCTGCGCCAGGGAGTAGGCTTACGTGTTCTATGCTTCCGGAAATATCCGTCTGTTCTACCAGGCCCTTGGAACTGGCCCGGACCTCGTCTTGCTCCACCCCACGCCGGTCCATCATGGATTCTGGCTACCGGTCGCAACATCATTAGCCACTCGCTACCGGGTAACGCTTCCTGACCTGCGGGGTCACGGCCAGTCCGATTCCGGCCAAGGCGCAATCAACGTGTCCAAATTGGGCGAAGACATCCAACGGCTGCTGGACGCAGCCGGGATCGGATCAGCATTCTTTGCCGGATGCTCGATTGGAAGCTACACCTTATTTGAGGTTTGGAGGCGAATGCCAAAGCGAGTCCGGGGGCTCGCCTTCTGCTGCGGCAAGCCTCAGCCGGATACGGACGCAAACCGGGCGAAGCGAGCGGAAAACATTGAAAAGATTAAGCTCGAAGGCACTGCTTCATTCTTCGACAGCATGGTCCAGACCCTGGTGGGGCCAACATCCCAGGCACGGCATCCAGAGCGGTCCCGAGAGCTCCGCGCCATGATGAACACGATGACACCCGAGGCGGTGATTGCTGTCCAACAGGGATTGGGTCAGCGTCCGGACTCCACGCCGACCATCCCTACTATCAAGGTTCCAGTGCTGGCTTTGGCCGGCGGAGAAGATTCCGGAAGTACCCCTGCGGAGATGAAGGTCATCCACGACCTACTTCCGGCGAGTACTTGGCATGTCTTGCCGGATGCCGGACATTATGCCCCCTACGAGCAGCCGGAAACGGTCGGGCGCCTCCTGGGGGAATTCTTCGACCATTTGGAAAATCCATAGTTCCCGGATAGGCTGAAGTTCGAACCGTGACTTCATTTGTGCGAGGCCTTCCCCTTTTGAAATATCAGCCAGGACTCTCCCACCGTCCATTTCATTTCCCCAGGGGTAAGTCGGCGTTGCACTGCGAAAGTGTTTCTTTGCCTTCCTTGGCAAAAAAATATGGGACACCACTCTACATCTATTCCGCCAGCCAGATCCTGGATCGGTATCGGCTTTTCTCAAAGGCATTTAGCGATTTCGATCACCTGATTTGCTACTCCGTAAAGGCCAATTCCAATCTGGCGATCCTCAAGCTTTTGGCCAATCAGAGATCAGGATTCGACATTGTCTCGGGTGGCGAACTTTCGCGAATCCTTCAGGTGGACAAGAAAGCTGCCGGGCGAGTCGTCTTCTCGGGGGTGGGGAAAACTGCGGAGGAGATCGATCTGGCGCTCAAGGCCGGCATCTTGATCTTCAATGTCGAAAGCGAATCCGAACTGGATCTGCTGGATCGACAGGCCCGGGATCGCCGGGTGCGGGCCCGGGTCGCCCTGCGGGTTAACCCGGACGTCTTTGCCGAGACGCATCCTTATATATCCACCGGCCTGCGCGAGCACAAGTTCGGGATCGACATCAAAGCTGCGCGGTCCGTCTACCAGCAGGTCAAGAAGTCCCGGTTCCTGGACCCGGCCGGGATCAGCGTCCACATCGGCTCCCAAATTCAAACCGCCGCCCCCTTCGGCTCTGCTGTCGAGGCAGTCGCGGCACTCATCCGCGAACTTCAGGGTGACGGAGTCGCAATCCGGCTGGTCGATGCCGGGGGCGGCCTGGGGATCGACTACTACGGATCCGCCTTTGATCCGGCTGGGGAAGTCGAGAAGTATGCTTCCGCCCTGAAGACCGCTCTCAAGGGGCTCAACATTCGGTTGCTGCTCGAACCTGGCCGCTTCCTGGTAGCGCAAGCCGGGGCATTGCTCGCCAAGATCCTTTTCGTCAAATGCAATGGGACAAAGACCTTCGTCATCACCGATGCCGCTATGAACGACCTCATCCGGCCGGCGCTTTACCAGGCATATCACGAGATCCTGCCGGTTGTTCGGAACGCGCAGGCCAAATCCGGCGTGGTGGACATTGTTGGTCCGGTTTGCGAAAGCGGCGACTTCTTCGCGCGAGATCGGGAAATGCCCCAGGTCGGAGAAGGAGACCTCGTGGCAATTCTGGACGCCGGGGCCTATGGCATGGCGCTTAGCTCGAACTACAATTCGCGGCCGCGTCCGGCAGAAGTTTTGGTGGAAGGCAAAAGAGCTCGACTGGTCCGGCGCCGGGAAACGATTCGGGATCTCATTGGGCCGGAGAGGATTTAGCTAGGCTAGCTCGAGGACGCGAAATCTGCAAAAACCGAAAGCCCGGGCCTGCCCGGGCTTTTGAGTCTGTATTGCAGCGGAAAGCTACTGCGAAAGGGAGTGGACAGAGGCCAACGTATTTTCTGCTGGCTCGGACTGGGCCTGGGTGGTGAACTCCTCCTGCTGTGAAGAGCTGCCTGAGGCCGTGTGGCTGGTGGCTGTTTCCTGGTGCTTGGGACCGAGTCCCAGGCTAATCAGGGCTCGACTATCTGGCGTGAGCTTCGTTTGCCAGCCGTGGTCGGATTGATATTGCCGCATCGCCACCTGGGTTGACTGGTCCCATTGCCCAGAAGGTGTGCCTGTCAGGTACTTTTGGCGGATCAACGCAGTTTGGATTTCGGTCGCTCGATCAGAGTCGATGGTCCGTTGACCACGAACTCGGCTCACCTGTTTCCTCTTGCCCTTTTTAGAGGAGGTCGCCACCCGGGCGTGGCCGGATGTCGGTGCGCGGTGAGTTCGGCTTCCGAAAGCTGGAGTGATAGCCAGTGTACAGAGCAACAGCAAGGCCTGGCTTGCTCGGAAAGAGGGCATGCATACCTCGAGTAGGGGAATTCTTGCTTCTCGACACACTAAAAGAAGAACCCGCAGATTGCAAATAAAACAGGTACGGCGAATCTATTTTTCCGTCCGCCGGTAACCATTACCCGGTAAAAAGTCCCACTTTTACCGGGTGAGCAAGCACTTCCCATTACCAAAGTATGAAAAGCTTCTCACCCACCCGGCCAAAGGTGCTAGGGCAGCGTACCTCCAAGGTAGGTTCCTCCAGCGGTTGGATTGCGTGAATCCACCACCCGGAAACCTACATCCTGGCCTGACTTCAGCGCAGATACCAGCGACTGGAACTGATCCAGGCTGGTGACCGGCTGACGGTTCATTTCTGTGATGACCAATCCAGGAGCCAAGCCAGCTTCGTCAGCAAAAGATCCTGGCTTAACCTGAGTCACCAGGACGCCATGGATTCCCTTGCTGGCCAACGCGCTCGGCACAGCTTCGACGGTGATGCCGAGCTTGCCTTCCGAGGCGTTGGGCGCGCTCTCCGGTCCGTTCTCACCGGTTTGCGAGCCGGGAGCGTTCGCATAAAGTTTGGCCCGGTCAGCGATGGTCAGGGTTGCGCTCATAGTCTGGCCACCACGGAGGTAGCCCAGTTTGACGGTGGTGCCTGGCTTGCGCGCCGCAATGTCATTCACCAGGGCATCGCCATCCTTAATCGGCTTGCCATCGACGGTCGTAATGATGTCGCCTGCCTTCATGCCCGCCTGGTCGGCAGGACCTTTGGGCACGACGAGGTTGACTAAAACACCGCTCTTGAATCCATAGACCCTCTGCACAGCCGGATTCAACGTTGCCTGGAATTGAACACCAATCGACCCCCGGATAACTTTGTGCTCCGGTCCAATCAGGTCGTTATAAACGCTGATCACGGTGTTCGAGGGCATCGCGAATCCGATCCCCTCGTAGCCCGCGGATTGGGTCAGGATGGCGGTATTGACGCCGATGACCTGGTCAGCCATGTTCACCAGCGGACCACCTGAATTACCCGGGTTGATCGCAGCATCTGTCTGGATGAAGTGCTGGAATTGTCCCGCAGCGCCCTTTTCGATGGTGCGGTTCTTGGCGGAAACGATCCCCGCCGTCACCGTCTGCGTCAGGGCGAACGGGCTGCCGATAGCGATTACCCAGTCGCCTACTTGATTGGAATCGGAGTTGCCCATCTTCACCGTCGGCAGGGGCTCGTTGGTGGTAATCTTCACCACCGCGAGATCGGTGTCCTTATCCACCCCCACCACCTTCCCGGGACGACCCTGAAAACCCTCGGGATCTGTAGACAGTTTGACGAAGATCTTGTCGGCCTTTTCGACCACGTGGTTGTTGGTGATGATGTATCCCTTCGGGTCCACAATGAAACCGGAGCCCAGAGACTCCCGCATCTGTTCCCCCTGATCGGGCATGCCGCCACCCTGGCCGCCAAAGAAGCGATTGAAGAAGTCCTGGAAATTCTGGTCGGGACCTTGATCCTGGTCGTCATCGTCACCGCCCCCGCCGCCGCCGCCCGGAGGCACGGGCGTCGCGTGCGGGCTGCGCCGGCGCCGCGACTCCTCCGGGGGGATGGTTTCGGTGTTGATGTTAACGACGGCCGGCCCCACGTCCTTGGCGATCTGAGTGAAGGTCGTGGACAACGACACTGGATTCGGAATCTTCAGCGGAGTCGCGTCTGAACTATCGGTTTGAGCTTCGTTACCGCGAACCCCATGCACCGCAATAGACCCGATCAATATACCGGCCGAGAGCGTGCCAAGAATTGTAAAAGTGGAAGCGAGACGGCTTGTTTGGAGCCGTTCGAATAGGGATTTCATCTGGGTCTAACCTCGTCGGTTGGGAAGCATACAAGGGCTGGCGGCTTGAACAGGGTGGCACCACTGTGTGCTTGCACTAGTATAGCCAAAAGCCGGTCTACCGGACGGCAGCGTGTTTGTAGTCATTGGTCCTGCAGTGTCAACTATTAGACGTGAATGGGCTGCGATGAGTTCACCCGGCGGGCACAGGTCCGCGGCTCAGTCCGCGTGCGTATATATAAAGGATAGAGTCAATTGAAGTTATCTTTGTAACGTTACGGACGTGCGCACTCCGGTACCGTGCTCAAAGACCACGCCGCTACTCAGCCGAAAAAGGCCGCTCCTGCCGCTCCAACACATACGGATGAACGTTCCCGTCCATTTGGTTGTTCTGTATCTCTCCGTCCAGCGTTAATGGCTTACTTGATAGGTAGGCCGCCCATCGACCACGGTCTGCAGCACTTGAGTCTTGAGAATTTCCGCCGCCGGAGTCCGTGTCAGGTCACGGTCCAGCACGATGAAGTCGGCGACGTATCCAGGAAGAAGCTTGCCTTTGTAGGCTTCGGAAAATTCCGCATAGGCAGAACCATGCGTATACGCGTAAAGGACCTGGCCGATGGTCAGCTTGTCTTCCGGGAAGTAGCTCTTGGTTCCAGCTTCATTCTTACGCGTCACGCCGGCATAGATCCCGCGAAACGGCGTGATCGGTTCGACCGGATAGTCTGTTCCGAAGGCCAGAGGCACCCCGCAGTCGAGGAATGCCTTCCAGGCATAAGCGGAATGTGCGCGTTGCGGGCCAAGCCGCGCCTCCGCCCAGTTCATATCGGTGAGCAGATGGCTCGGTTGCATCGACGCAATAACGCCCAGGGTTTTATAGCGTGGAATATCTCGCGGGTTCACCACCTGCGAGTGCTCAATGCGATTGCGGGCTGATGTCGACGTACCGGCGAATGCTTCGAGTGCCATTTCAACCGCGCGGTCGCCGATGGCGTGGAAGCCGATTTGAAAGCCGGCACCGGCGCGCTCTCTGGCCATAGCATCGAGCTTCTTCTGGTCGTAGCGCGGCAGGCCGCTGTTTCCGGGATCATCGGAATAAGGAAGCAGCAACGCCGCAGTTCGCGAGCCCAGGGAACCGTCCATAAACCCCTTCAACATTCCCGTATGCAGCCAGCGGTCGTCTTTCGCATGCGCGGCCCGGTGCGCCACCAGCACGTCGATCGGATCATCGAATCGCAGCCATTCTGTAATCCGCACCGGTAAACGATCTTCCCGCTCCAATTGCTCGTACACCAGGAAGTCCTCCCAATCGGAGTTGTCCTGGACTGAAGTCACGCCGTGCGCTGCGGCATCGTTCAAGGCCAGCAGGATTGCCCGTCTTCGCAGCTCCGGAGTGGGCGGCGGGATATTTCTCTCGATCAGACGCAGTGCTGGAGCTTCGCGAACTATCCCGGTCAGCTCGCCGTGCCCATCGTGATCGAATTGCCCGCCGGGCGGGCTTGGTGTGCTCTTCGTTAACCCCGACAGGGCAAAAGCCATCGAATTAGCCACAGCGATGTGACCGTCCACGCGTACAAAAAACGCCGGATGGTCATGAGAGACGGTATCCAGATCCTGTCGTGTGGGCAATCGCTGGTTGCCCCATAACGTATGGTCCCAGCCCCCTCCCAAAAGCCATTGCCGGGGGGAAGCATGGACTGCGGCGGCATTGATGCGGCTCAACATCTCCGCCAGGGAAGTGCAGCCAGTCAAGTCGACACTGAGCTTGGTCTGGCCTGCGGCGGCGATATGTACATGCGCATCATTAATTCCCGGCATGACGAACGCGCCCTTGAGATCAACCAATTTCGTTGCGGGCCCCTTCTGACGCAGAATGGTCGCATCATTTCCGACGGCCAGAATCTGATGTTCCCCAATTGCGATGGCGGACGATCGCTGCTCTACGTCATCCGGCAGGCCTGCGCCGGTAAGAACATTTCCGTTGTAGTAGATCGCAATCACCGGGGAGCGAGGAGCCGCGGGAAGAACTGCCATTGCCGTCAGGCAGCAAAGGCCGAGGCCAAAGCGGCTGGTTGGAGTCACAGTCTACCCGCGGCAGCCGCAGCCGCATTGCTGGCATGTTCTGACGCAAGCAGGAGCAGGAGAAGAATGCGCTTGAGCGCCAACTCTCGTCCGCTGGCGTCATACCATTCACTTCGAGTATGGATTCCCCCGCCATCTCCCCCGGCCCCAATACTCAGCGCTGGTATTCCGAGGGACAGTGGGATGTTGGCGTCGGTCGAGGCCACACGCAGTTCGGTTCGAATACCCAGATGCCGGTCCACGGCGTGCAAGGCCTCGAGAAGAGGGGAGCTTTCATCGAGCCGGCCTGCGGGACGGTCGCCGATCCGCTCCATCACAAATTCCAATCCTCCGCTCGATGGCCCCTTTGGACCGGCGGCCTTCTTGATGGCCGACACCGCATCTTCGACTGCGCGACGCAACTCCAATTCCAGCTTGCTCAGTTGCTCCGCTTCCAGGCTTCGTAGATCAAATCGGGCAGTCGCGAACTCCGGTATCGAGTTGACCGAGCTGCCACCCTCTATCGTCCCGACGTTGAAGGTGGTCCGAGGCGAAGCGGGCAGAGGTTTTTCGCTCATGGCCGCGATCGCCTGGCTCAACACCACGATCGGATTTGGAGTTCCGGCATCGGTCCACGAATGGCCCCCGGGTCCCTTCACCGTGACCAGATACCGTCGGCTGCCGAGCGCCTGGGTCACCGCTACTTCGCAACCAGCGCCATCCAGAACTACATTCGCGCCGATCCTATGTTTCCAGGGAGACGTTCCGTAGAGGTACCGCATGCCACGAAGGTCGCCCTCCCCTTCCTCGCCTACGTTACCGGCAAACAGCAGATCGCAGGGCAGCGAAACTCCAGAATTCTTGAGCGCTGCCGCTACGGCCAGAATTCCGGCAACGCCCGCGCCGTTGTCGCAAGCCCCCGGTGCCTCCAGCCGATTGTGTTCTACCAACGGTGCGATCGGCGTGTGCAGCGGGAATACGGTGTCGATGTGCGCGGAAAGCATCACGCACGGTTGCCCGCTTCCCGGGCGCTCCCCTGGATAACAGCCGAGCACATTTCCTTCGGGGTCAATCTCCACCTGTTCCAGTTTGAGTTCGCGGAACCGCCCCGCCAGCCACTCGGCCCGCCGGCTCTCGCCGAACGGGGGCGCCGCGATAGAAACCAGCTCCTGCTGCCACTGCATCACCTTGCGTTCCTGCAAGTGGAACCACTGGAAGGCCGCGTGAATGCGGGGCATCGAAGCCAGTTGGCCGATGCGTGAAAAAGCTGATTGGGTGGGGGAGGCCGGCATTCAGATTCTCAGAGTAGCATCCTATTTCTTCGTCAATTCCGCGGGATATTCCACACTAACGAGAAACAGCCCTCGTGCAGGCGCGGTGGGGCCCGCGCGTGCACGAGAACGGGACTCGAGTATTGACCTGATTTCGGACGCATCGATATTTTCGCGTCCTACTTCGAGAAAAGTGCCAACCAGGTTACGCACCATGTGATGGAGGAAACCATTGCCTCGCACGCGATAGATCAGCAGGTTCCCTTCCTGTGTCCAATCGGATGCGTAGAGACAGCGCTGATTCCCCGGGGGATCGGGATCGCCGTCGCTGGCTGCAAAGGATGTGAAATTATGTTCGCCGACGACTTGAGTGGCCGCCCGCTGCATTGCTGCTATATCGAGGGGCGCATTGTAGGCATAGACGTAGCGGGCTTGCCAGGGCGGACAGAGCTCTCCCCGAAAAATCCGGTATTCATACGTTTTGGATTGCGCACTATGGCGGGCGTGGAAATCACTCGCCACCCGGGTTGCGCTGAGCACCCGGATCGAAGCCGGCAGCGTACGATTGAGCGCCCGGGCTAGGTTTGCCTCCGGCACAGGGGCCGCCAAGGGAAAGGATGCCACCTGGCCGAGCGCATGGACGCCGGCGTCCGTTCGTCCCGACCCCTGAGGCAGCACATCTTCACCAGTAATCCGAGCTAAGGCGTCTCGCAATTCGCCCTGCACCGTCTGCCGATCCGGTTGCACCTGCCATCCGTAGTACTCGCTACCGTCGTAGGCTAGCAACACCTTCCACATTGTGGTTTCTGCCGGCATGATGCTTGGGCAGAGAATATCGCAACCGGCGCTGGGATATACTCGGCCCAAGACAGAGGCAACGCAATTCCCCCGGAACGAATCGTCAACCCGGAGCGTAACCGATGTGGGGCCGCTCAGGCGGTGGGTTCGAGCGGCGAGTGAAAACTAGAGTCATCGGGCGATCATGCCGCATCTGCCATGCTAGCTCAAAAATATCCAGACAGAACGGCGAGGGCCGAAAGCCCAAACCCCGAGATTTTGACCTCACGATGAAAAATTCAGAATCCTGTCGTAGTTTTTATGGCCTTACCAAGCTCCTTGTACGCCGGCATGGAAGGCGGGTATTTCAAAAGACGCAAGCGGTCGTGGCGATAACGTCGATCTTGGCGACATACCTGCCGCTGCCCGCTGCCGCCCAGCAGCAGGGCGCTGCGCAGGCGGTCTCAGGTAACGTTTCGCCGGCACCAGGTCTTCCGCCCACCCCCCAGCCCAACTACACTCACCCCCTTGTCCGGTCCGGGAGTCGCGATTTCACCAAGCCCAACTGGGCCTTTCCCAATTTTCTGAAGACCTGGGAACCAACTACGGTGGATTTGCCTGTGACCAGCAATTCCCAACGTCTGGATGCCCTGGTACACAACGGCAAGATCTATCTCAGCCTGGCCGACGCAATTGTCTTGGGCCTGGAGAACAACTACGACATCGCCATCCAGCGCTACAACCTCGACATCGCCGACACGGAACTGCTGCGTGCTCGGGCGGGTTCAAGCTTGCTGGGCGTGAGCGCAGGTTTGGTCGAAGGCACACTCGGCGGTAGTGGGAGCAGTTCCAACTCGCTAGTTTCTGGCGGCGGTCCCGGCGGAACATCCACTGCCGTCGGCGGCGCTGGCACTGGTTCCGGGGGACTCACAGTGTCCACCAATGGACAGGGTCCCACACCCGAGGCCATGGACCCGGTGCTCACTGGAACGATGCAATTGGAGCGCACGACGACGCCGGAACCGACTCCCTTTGCCAGCGGAACTCCAACACTCAATCAGAATACTGACACCTACAATTTCGCCTATAACCAGGGTTTCGTGACCGGAACGGCTTTGCAGGTTGGCTTCAACAACAGCCGCATAACGACCGACAGCATCTTCAACGCCTACAGCCCTGAACTGCAATCCAATTTCAAAGCGACGCTGACCCAGCATCTGCTGAACGGTTTTGGTCCCGGAATCAACGGCCGATTCATCCTCGAAGCCAAGAACAACCGCCGCATTACGGATTCGGCCTTCCGTCTGCAGATTCTCTTCACCATTAATCAGATTGAGAACATTTACTGGACGTTGGTCAGCGACTACGAAGACGTCCAGGCGAAGCAGCGAGCTTTGCAGCAATCCACCCGGCTCGCCGCAGATAATCGCAAACAGCTGCAGATCGGAACTCTGGCTCCTTTGGATGTGCTGAATGCGGATAACCAGGTGTCCAGTGACACCCAAGCGCTCATCACTTCCCAGACCACCCTCGAGTATTACCAGTTACTCATGAAGCAGGCCATCAGCCGCAATCTGAGCGATCCGGTCCTTTCCGCCGCGCCGGTGATCCCCACCGATCGCGTGTCACTGCTCGAGATGCCCGAGGAACGGACACCGGTGGAGGATCTGGTGCGGAAGGCCTACGCGAATCGTCCGGAAATTGAGCAGCAGATCCTCAGTCTGCGCAACGATGAGATCACGTTGAAAGCGGTGAAAAATGGTCTTTTGCCGACCGTAGACCTATACGGATTCTATGCCGCAGCGGCCTTGGGCGGTTCAAAGAGTCCCTACTGCTCTACGGAATTCTTCGGTCCCGTCGCTTGTAACGTTCCCACCGTAGGCTATGGCACGGTCTTCACCAATCTGTTCAACAGCTCCGGGCCGGACAAGGGCGCCGGAATCAACGTGAATATTCCGTTGAGGAATCGCACCGCCCAATCCCTGCAGGCTCGCGCCACCCTCGAATATCGGCAGGCCGAGATGCGCTTGCAGCAGCTCTACGTACAGGTGCGCATTCAGGTCATCAACGGGCAATACGCGCTGACCAACGATCGGGCTGCAGTCCAGGCAGCATTGGCCGCGCGCGAATACAATTATCAGTCCTACCAGTCCGAAGTGAAAAAGCTACACCTGGGTGCGTCGACGACGGCCAACGTTTTGCAACAGGAACGGAACCTGGCCACGGCGGAGAACAATGTGATCTCTACAGAAGCAACGTATGCCAAGGATCGCGCCTCCCTGGAACAGCTTCTGGCGGAGACTCTGGATCGATACGGAATCCAGCTCTCGGATGCAGTCAGCGGGACGGTTTCGAAAGAGCCGGTCATTCCCGGGCTAGAACCCGCCAAGGCGGCGCCGGAGGCGTCCCTGCCGGGTCAGCAAGAACAACTGCAGCGAACCGAGCAGATGCCACCGCTGCCTGTCATGCCGTCCCAACCCAAACTGACTCCCGAGGAAGAAAAGAACCTGCCCCAGAATCCACCGGACAACAGTCCGCCGCAACCGCCACAAGGCAACCCGCCACAACAGCCACAGTAGCGGTTCCCTGCAAGCCTGATCTGATACCTTAGCGGTGTCAGATCATGAGGGATTTGGAAAGGGATAAGTCCCGAAAGGACGGAATAATCCAGAGCTCGGCACGGGAGTGCCGGGAAGAGAACAATAAGACAACCCGACTCGCCGTTTCGGAGACGGCACAAACTGCTTCATCAACTCCGGGGCATCCATCCCTTTGACCCGAAGGCTTTGCGCCTTGATTTAAGCCCCAAACGACAACCCGAGAGACTTGGCTACGCTCTGAATGTTTTCGCGTCCCCTGGTGTACTCTGCTTCGCTATGCAAATGTTCCAGCATCAATGGCGCATCCTGCGGTAATTGCGACAATTCCCGCAGATAGGTCTTGTAATCGATCAGGCCGGTACCGGGAACCACCTCCTGGATACACACCTGGACACCGGGACCCCATTGCAGATCCTTGGCGTGGCATGATTTGATCCAAGGGCCGAGCTTACGAAAACAGTCACGGATGACTTCGCTGTTGTTGTAGAAGCGAGCCGGGCTGTTCATGGTGTTGCACACGTCGAGGTGGACGCCGAATGCCTTTCGGTTCACCGCCTTCACCAGGCGTACGTATTCCTCCGGAGTGCTGGGCAGACTCCAGGGCATCATTTCAATGCTGAAGAAGGTACGTTGCGGGTTGACGGTATCGATCAGTTTGCGGCAATTTTCGACCGTGGCGTCGAAAAACTCCTGGCTCAGGTTCTTCGGATTTTCTCCGTACCAGACCTTTGGATCGTAGGATCCGGCGATGTCGACACAGTTGCGTGCGCCGAGAGCCTCCGCGAGAGCGAGCCTCTCGGTGACATAGGTCACGTTACTCTTGCGTTTTTCCGGGTCCGGGTCGAGCATGTTCTTCCACGCACCCACCTCGGCAATCACGACGTCCTGGCGAGCAAACTCCCGCACCGTGGCTGCAATGCGGTCTTTGTCGGTTACGGAGAGATCCGCCGGGGCATAGGCTGCCCGGTAGCCGAGATCCCGATGTGCCTTTGCCAGTACGGCTGGATCGTCCGACTTCACGAAAATCGGACCCCCCAGCCGCATCGCCTTTGCCTCCCCGCTCACCCGAGGGACGAGCGAGCCCGCGGCCAGAACGCCGGCTGTAGCCAGGAACTCCCGTCGCGACGTGCGCCTTCGTAACATGACTAACGTTCCGTGACCTGCTCCAGCAAACTAAAAAATTCCGGAAAGGAAATGCCGGCCGCATCCGCGCCGGCAATCAGCGTATCGCCATCGGCACGCAAGGCAGCTACGGCAAAGGCCATAGCGATGCGATGATCCCCGTCGGAGTCCAGCACGGCGCCATGCAGCCTCTGGCCGCCGGGAACATCGAGTCCATCCTCGAATTCTTCGACCTCCGCGCCCATGGCGCGCAGATTCCTTGCCACCAGTGCAATCCGGTCGCTCTCCTTCACCCGCAGCTCACGCGCATCCCGGATGCGGATGCCTCCCCGGGTATACGGGGCAATCGCCGCCAGCACCGGCAGCTCATCGATCAACTGCGCAGCCAGGGGTCCTCGCACCTCTGTGCTGCCTAAGCCTTGGGCGGGCGCGGTTAGTTGCACGCTGCCGATCAACTCCCCCTGCTTTTCTTCCAGATTAAGGACCTGGATCTTCGCTCCCAGGGCGGTCAACACATCGAGCAGCGTAGCTCGGGTGGGGTTCATTCCCAGTTGATCGAATACCAGGCTGGATTCAGGGAAAAGCGCGGCCGCGCACAGGAAAAATGCGGCCGAAGACATGTCCCCCGGTATCGTGGCCTCGATGCCGTGCAGCTTCTGGCCGCCGGCAATTGTTACTGTATCGATGGTTCGTTGCACTTCGGCCCCGAACGCGCGCAAAGCAAGCTCGCCATGATCGCGCGTGCGGACTGCCTCGCGAACCGTTGTGGCCCCTTCGGCCTGCAGGCCGGCAAAGAGCAGGGCAGTCTTCACCTGCGCGCTCGGCACCGGCGTTCGATAGTCGATCCCCTGCAGCTTCCCGCCGTGAATTTCGATGGGCGCATGTCCGTCGGTCAGATGAACCTTCGCCCCCATCTCCATCAGCGGCTTGCGCACGCGCTCCATGGGTCTGCGGTTCAGCGACGCGTCACCCTCGAGCGTGAATGTTCCCGCCTGTGCGGCCAAAAGTCCTGACAACATGCGCATGGTGGAACCGGAGTTACCGCAATCCAGCGTTTCCGCGGGTGCGGTCAACGTGCCGGAGCAGCCTTCCATCACGATGGTGTCGCCGGTGCGGGTCACGCCCGCACCTAGCTGCCGCATGCAGCTCAGACTGCTGGCGCAATCCGCGCCGGTAGAAAAATTATCGAAACGGCTTGTGCCGTCCGCAAAGGCTCCCAGCAGGGCGTAGCGGTGGGAAATACTCTTGTCTCCAGGCAGCCGCAGGGTGCCGAAAAGGTTGCGCGCGGGATGAATCGTACGTTCGCTGGTCAGGGTGTTCGTCAATGAGAAGACTCCAACCCTTATCCTAAGGCAAACTCACCCTTACTTTAAGCCGGGCCGGCCAGGACCTTCAGCACGATGACGGTTTCGTCATCGAAGCGTTCCACTCCGCCTTGAAAAGCGCCCAGCTCTTTGTAGATCGCGTCCACCATCCCCTCGGCCGTGTTTTTAAGCTGGCTGGCGATCAAAGCCATAAGCCGTTCGTTACCAAACATCTCTTCCTTGTCGTTGACGGCATCTACGATTCCGTCGCTGAAAAAGATGATCGCGTCGCCGGGGCGCGTGGATAGGGTGAATTCCTCATAGCTCACGTCTTTGAACATGCCCAGGGGAAATCCCTCCGCCTGCACCGTTTCCACCTGGTCGGCGCGGCAGAACAGCGGCTGCACCGCGCCCGCATTGGCGATCTGCAGCGTCTGCTTCTCATCATTCCAAACTGCAAACACCATGGTTACGTATTGCGAATCCATCTTTCTTTCCTGCAGCGAGTCGTTGAGCTGTTGGAGCATCGCGGAAGGAGAAAGCGCCTGGCTGGTGGCGGCGCGCATGATGCCGCTGATCAACGCCGCATAGAGAGCTGCCGGCGCCGCCTTGCCGCTCACATCGCCCATGGCGATGCCGATGCGCTCTTCGTCGTAAGGAAGAAAGTCGTAGAGGTCGCCCCCAATGGTGCGCGCGGGCAGAAACCGGGTAGCAAATTCGGCGTGCGGCTTGCGCGATGGTTTGGGAGGCAGCAGGCGCAACTGCACCTCGCGCGCCATATCCAGGTCATGTTCGAGCTTCTGCTCCTGTTGCGTCACCCGCTGATATAGCCGCGCGTTCTCAATGGCCACCGCAATCTGCGAGGCAAGCGTGACCAGTGTGCGCTGGTGGTCTTCGTGAAAGTAATTTACCTTCACATGTTCCAGATCCAGCACCCCGATCACTTTGCCCTTGTAAAGCAGCGGCACCGCCATCTCGGAGCGCGTTTCCGGATTCACCATGTAGTAGCGGGCGTCCTTGCGCACATCTCCGGTATAGATCAACCGCCGCTCACGCACCGCGGTACCCACCAGGCCGCGATCCAGCGGCACCTTCTCTGACGGAATCACCGTATGGCCGAAGCGCACCGCATATTGAATCTCCAAAACCTGCTCGCGCTCGTTCAGCAGCAGAATGCTGAACATCTGATAATCGATCAGGCGGCGGAGCAGTTCCCCAATTCTCTCCAGCAGGGGATCGAGGTCCAGAATCGAAGTGACCTCCCGGGCAATTTCGTTAAGTACGGCGAGCGTTTGTGCCTGCCGCGCGACCCGGGTGTAGAGCCTTGCGTTCTCAATGGCCTGTGCGACGCGGGAGGCCGTCAGCTCCAGCAAACGCATGTGCTCTTGCTGGAAGTAGCCCACCTGTTCCGACTGCAGGTCAAGCACGCCGATGACCCGATTTTTGATGATCAGCGGTACGGCCAGCTCTGAACGGACTTCCGGATTGGCGCTGATGTAGTTGGGTTCGCTGCGTACGTCCTGGAGCAGGATCGCCTCCCGGTTTTCTGCCGCTCGACCCACCACCCCCTGGCCCATCCGGATTTTCAGACGTTCCACTTCTGGGGTGTGCCCGATTTGAAACCGCATTCGCAAATCGTTGGTGCGCTCGTTCAGCAGAAGAATGGCGAAGATTTTGTAGTCGATCACCGCCCGCACCAGGTCGGCCGTGCGATGCAGCAGGGTCTGCAGGTCCAGGGTGGTGTTCAGAGTATTCGCCAACCGCATCAGAAACTCGGTCTGCAGCGGATCGATCCTTACCGAAGCAGACCTTGGCGCGGCCTCCGAGCTGGGTCGATAATCGCCTTCAAACGATTGCCCATGAGCAGTTTGCGACGTTCTCTTCTGGATGTCGGCGGGATCCTGGTCGCGAGGAGGTGTCATACAAATATCGAGTCATCATAGAGTATTTCGCAAACCGGCTGGCTGCGGCTCAGCAATCCGGGCTGTACTCAGGAATGGAACACCCGGACCGCATTGTGGTCATTGTCCGAGCGTATTGGAGTGACGACCCATGATTCTCCCTGCCACCTGACAGGCTGCTGAAGCGGGTTTGTATCAGGGCACGGCCCTGGTCGGGCCGTAAGTGCTTGAAAATAGGTTTGGGCTTTAGCCCCCTGAGATGGCTGTTCGTAGACCGAAGTCTTCATGCCTGCTTCAATGTGAATTTTGATACTCGCGCAGGATCGCCACACTGGCGCTGGCGCCGATCCGCGTGGCCCCGGCCTCTAACATCGCGCGGGCATCGCTCAGGGTGCGAATGCCTCCAGAAGCTTTCACTCCGCAACGATTCCCAGCCACTCCCCTCAGGATAGCGACGTCGGCTGCAGTCGCACCCCCGGTGGAAAATCCCGTGCTGGTCTTAAGAAAGTCCGTCCCCGCGGCAAGCGCCAGCTCCGAGGCGCGAAGCTTCTCTTCCACACTCAAAAGGCAGGTTTCCAGGATGACTTTGACCACCGCGCCTGCCTCATGGGCGACTTCTACGACGCCGCGGATATCCTGCTCCACCAGCGCATTCATGCCCGACTTCAGCAAGCCGAGGTTCATGACCATGTCCAGTTCGTGCGCGCCCAGCTTGATCAGCGCCAGGGCTTCGTCGCGCTTCGTGGTAGCCAGGTTCGCCCCAAGCGGAAAGCCGACGACCACCCCAACCGGAACTCCGCTGCCCGCCATTACTGAGTGTGCGAGCGAAACCCAGGCGGGATTGACCATGGCGCATGCGAAGCGTTGGGACACTGCTTCTTCGCAAAGCTTTACCACCTGGTCCCGAGTCGCTTCCGGTTTCAGCAAAGTGTGATCAAAAACCGAGGCCAGTGCAGACGCGCTGGCGAGGGCGGCGTTGGCGAATCCGGTGACATCGAAATATCCGGAGGCGAGGTCAGTCTCCGGCTGCATCAGTTTGCTGGTCATGTGTAGCTCCGGTGGGGACTCTATGCTCTTCTGTGGACAAAGATCAATGTGAATTTGGTGCCTCGCCCGGATCGAAAATTCGGATGTCGGGCAGGTTACGAAAGCGCTCCTGGTAATCCATCCCGTAGCCGACAACAAAATGGTTGGGTATGGTAAACGCCACATAGTCGGCGTCGATTTTTTCCAGCCGCCGCGCGGGTTTGTCCAGGCAGGTTGCGATCTTGAGCGTCTTAGGCTTGTGCTGTTCCAACAACTTGCGCAGGAAAACCAGCGTCAGCCCGGTGTCCAGGATGTCTTCGACCAGGATCACATTCCGCCCCCCGATCGGAGTATCCAAGTCCTTGATTAATCTTACTGCGCCGCTGGTCTTCACTCCCTTGTAGCTGGAAATGGCGACGAAGTCGAAGGTCGTTTCGACGGAAATGCTCCTGGCCAGGTCGGCGAGGAAGATGGCTGCACCTTTCAGCACCCCCACCAGCAAAATGCTCTCTCCCGCGAAGTCGTGGCTAATTTGCGCGCCGATGTCCGCCACGCGGGCGGCGATCTCCTCGCGCCGGAACAACAGCTCATACTCGTGCTCTGTCATTGGCTTTGTCATTCTTCCACGGATCACCAATTAAGAGAAAGCACCCGGATATACTGTAAAGACAGACGTACCGCATGTACCCCTTCATTCACTTCGGTCATTTTTCCATTGGTACTTTCGGGCTTTGCCTGTGGTTGGCGTCCGTTTGTGCCTGCTGGATGCTCTATCGCAATTTCCATCGCTTCGGCATCGATGCAGATGCCGTCGGTGTCGCCGCCTACACCACGGTGGGCGGTGTGATCGGGGCCAAGCTATGGCATGTATTCGAGGATCCGGTCACCCTGATGCATCAGCCGTTTACGGTGCTTTTTGACCGGGCGGGTTTCGCCTGGTTTGGCGGCCTTCTGGCTGGGATCGCGGTCTTATGGTGGCAGGGACGGCAAGCGAAAATTGGCGGCCTGGCAATGCTCGATTTGGCGACCCCGGCTGTTTGTGTGGGTTATGGTGTGGGCAGGTTGGGTTGTCTCGTTTCTGGCGATGGAGATTACGGGATACCCACACATTTGCCGTGGGGTATGAGTTTTCCCAATGGACTCGTCCCCACGACGCAACGTGTCCATCCAACTCCAATCTACGAACTGATATTCGCACTGATTCTCGCCGCTTATCTTTGGCGTCGGGGAAGACCTGGCGCTAATCTCTCCCTGGGACGGCTCACAGGGGAATACCTGGTGCTGAGCGGCCTGGCCCGCTTCCTGGTGGAATTCATTCGTATCAACCCTCGTATTTATTGGGGCCTGACCAACGCCCAGGTGGCCAGTCTTGGCTCGATCGTCGCCGGCATATTGCTGATTGTCTGGGCCCGGCGGCACAGCGCGACGGCCCTGGCTCCGGCTGCCGAGGTAATGGCGGCTACGTCCCGCCAATAGCCCCAAAATTTGGTGACTCCGCTTGGCGCACTTCGCCTAAGGGGGGATCCGCAAATTCAATATCGGTGTATTTCCTTTTTCGTGGAGCAAGCGAACAAGGAAAATACCAAGACATCTGTTGGATTTTTCGCCCCAGAGGAAATCATGGCTCAATCAGATCAACTTCGCGTTCCCGAACCTGCTCGCACGGACGCCAAATCGTTTGAACTGTTGCGGGTTTGGATTGCCCACCAGGACCAGCACATCAGCTTGCGGGTGGGCGTGTGGAAAGAACCGGAAGCCTGGGGAATGATGCTCGCCGATCTGGCGCGCCACATCGCCGCAGCCTACGAGCTGGCCGAGAAGCGCGACCCGATGGACATGCTGGCGCGCATCAAAGCGGGCTTCGAGACGGAAATAGAATCACCGACGGAGGAGGTCCGCGGCGAACTTGCCGGTTGAACTGCTGCACGATCAGATCACCATCCGTGGTGCACGAACGCACAACCTGAAGAACATCGATTGTGACCTGACCCACGGCCGGCTCACGGTGGTGTCCGGCGTCTCAGGTTCCGGGAAATCCTCGCTCGCTTTCGACACGATTTATGCCGAGGGGCAACGTCGCTACGTCGAATCCCTTTCCGCTTACGCCCGCCAGTTTCTGGAACGCATTGAGAAGCCCGATGTCGACCTGATTGACGGCCTGGCGCCCGCCATAGCCATCAAGCAGAAAAACTCGACTCGCAATCCGCGGTCTACCGTGGCCACGGCTACCGAGATCTACGATTACCTCCGCCTGCTCTTCGCGCGTTGTGGGACAGCCCATTGCATTGTGTGCGGTGGAGTGGTGCGGCGCGATACCGTCGACGAGATTGCCGCCTCCATCCTGGGATTGGGTGACGATACTCGGCTGTATGCGTTGTTCCCGGTCAAACCGCGCGCCACTGCGGAAGCGGAGACACAGCCGAAGCGGCGCAAAAAGACTTCGGCGAAACCGGTCAATCCGGCTCTGCCGAATGAGGCGTTCAAGGAGCGGCTGGGCGAACTGCGGACGCGCGGATTCAATCGTCTATATCAAAATGGCAAAATCGTCGAATTCTCCACCCCGGAGTCGTTGCTGGATCTTGATTTCGGGCAAGCCGTATACGCGCTCGTCGATCGACTCGTGGTCTCTGCCGAGAATCGTGCCCGTATTGTGGACGCCGCGGAAATCGGCTTTCGCGAGTCTGGCGAAATTATCTTCGAGACCGTTCCCCGCGACGAAACCGAACCAAGACGGTTACGTTTTTCCCAGTCCTTCGAATGCAAGAGCTGCCATCGTATTTACCGTGAACCGGAACCGCGGCTATTCTCGTTCAACAACCCGTACGGCGCTTGCGAGCGCTGCCAGGGGTTCGGCAACACCATCGATTTCGATATCAACCTGATCATTCCCGACAAACAAAAAACGTTGAATGAAGGCGCGATCGATCCCTGGACCCGTCCCAAGTACCGGCCGTATCAGTCAGAGCTCCGCAAGGCGGCGATGCAACATGGTATTCCGCTGGATACGCCCTGGAGAGAGCTGACTCCCGAGCAGCAGGCGTTCGTGCTCGATGGCCACGGCTCTTTCCTGGGTGTTCACGGCTTCTTTGCCTACCTCGAGCGTAAGAAATACAAGCTGCACGTGCGCGTGATGCTTAGCAAATACCGGGGCTATGCCACTTGCCCTGAATGCAAGGGAACCCGTCTGCGCGCCGAAGCCCGCGCGGTGCGTATCAATGGGCAGAATATCTGCCAGGTTTCGGCGCTTACCATCCGCGAAGCAAATCATTTCTTCAGCGCTCTGACTCTGACTCCGCAGCAGGAAGAAATTGCCGGGGGCATCCTGGTCGAGATACAGCAGAGGTTACATTTTCTGGATGCGGTCGGGCTTGAGTACATCACCCTCGACCGGCTCGCCTCCACGCTTTCTGGCGGCGAGGCCCAACGCATCCAGCTCGCGACTTCGCTCGGTTCACGCCTGGTGGGAGCACTCTATGTGCTGGATGAGCCTTCTATCGGGTTGCACACGCGAGATACTGCTAAGCTGATCCGCATCCTCGAGGAATTGCGTGACCTGGGCAACACCATCCTGGTGGTCGAGCACGACCCGGATGTGATTCGCGCTGCCGACTGGCTGCTCGACCTCGGGCCTGGAGCCGGCGAGCTGGGCGGCCGCATTCTCGCTGCCGGCACCGTGGATGAAGTGGAGAAAAATCCCGATTCCCTGACCGGCCGCTATCTTAGCGGGCAGCTTACGATTCCCATACCCACTCGACGGCGTGAGCCGGCGCGGGAGAAGCTGGCGCTCCGCGGGGCGCGAATTCACAACTTGAACGGTCTCGATGTCGACATCCCGATGGGAATGCTGGTCTGTATCACCGGGGTATCCGGCTCGGGAAAGTCCACCCTGGTGCACGATGTCCTCTATCCCGCCGTTTCCCACGCGCTGGGGAAGAACGAGGGCGGCGACCCCACGAACCTTTACCGTGAGCTCAAAGGGGCCGAGCGGCTGAACGACATTGTGCTCGTCGATCAGGCGCCCATCGGGCGCACGCCGCGGTCCAACCCGGTCACCTACATCAAGGCCTTCGACGCCATTCGTGAGCTTTTTGCAGCCCAGCCCGAGGCTCAGAGGCGGGGATACTCAGCCGGTCACTTTTCCTTCAACGTGCCCGGCGGCCGCTGCGACGTTTGCGAAGGCGACGGTACCGTTACCGTGGAGATGCAGTTCCTGGCCGACGTGGAGCTCCCCTGCGAAGAGTGCAATGGAACCCGTTATAAGTCCACGGTGCTCGAGATCAGGTATAAGGGGAAGAACATTCATGACGTGCTGAACCTGACCGTGAAGGAGGCTCTCCGCTTCTTTACCGGGCAGACCCGGATCCAGGAGAAGCTGGCCGTGTTGGATGAGGTCGGCCTGGGCTACGTTCGCCTCGGGCAGTCGGCGACGACGCTTTCCGGCGGGGAAGCGCAGAGGGTCAAGCTGGCCGCCCACCTTTCTCAGGGACGGAGCGCAATCGGCAGGAACTCGAACGGGTCCCCAACCAAGGCGGGAAGCCGCATTCTCTACATCCTGGATGAGCCCACAACCGGGCTGCATTTTGATGACGTCAGCAAACTTCTGACCGCGTTCAAGCGCCTGATCGACGCCGGGGGATCCCTGGTAGTGATTGAGCACAATCTGGACGTGATCAAGTCCGCGGATTGGGTCATCGACCTCGGCCCCGAAGGGGGGACGGGCGGAGGCCAGGTGGTGGCTGCCGGAACTCCCGAGCAGGTCGCACAGACCCCCGGCTCGCACACCGGCTTTTGGTTAGCGCAGGTCCTGGCGGCGCAAGAAGCAAAGGTTGTGTCATGAGGGTCTCACCGTTCTTGCTGGCCATAGCGTTGGCCGCGGCGCCCCTTCTGGCGCAGAACCAACTCCCACCAGGGACGCAATTACCGGATGACGCCCCCCAGCAGAAGCTAGCGGGCGGAGACCGGCAAGCGGCTGAAGACAAAATAGACCAGAAGGACTTCGACGGGGCACGCCCACTGCTGGCAAAATTCCTGGCTCAGCATCCTAACGACGCCCGCGCGCTCTTCGATCTCGGCTATGTTGAGGATGCAGGTGGTCACGAAGATGCGGCTGCAGCCGACTACCGCAAAGCCATTGCCGCCGATCCCAAAGACTTCGAGGCGCGACTCGCCTTTGGGCTCCTGTTAGCGCACCAGGCTAAGTTCGACCAGGCTCGGGAACAAATCCAGCAGGCAACGCAGCTCACACCTCAGCCGCCTAACCGGGCCGCCCAGGCAGAAGCTTTTCGGGCTCTGGCCAGGCTGGACCGCTCGAGCGACCCCCCCGCTGCCCGGGATGCCCTGATCTCAGCCCTGAATCTCAGTCCGGAAACTCCTGCCGATTTGCTCCTGACTGCCCAAATTGCCGAGGCCAATGACGACAACGATCTGGCCCAAACCGCCTACCAGAAGCTTCTGGCATCCAAACCGCCCCCTTCCGCCGCCCAGTTAGCGGCTGCCAATAGTGGCTTGGCTCAACTCCTGCTCAAGCAGAAGAAGTATGGCGATGCCGAACCGCTGCTGAGGAGCGCACTGGAGCGGGATCCGCACGATCCGGCCCTCAATGCGCAATTAGCAACCACCCTGATTGGCGAGGGTAAGAAGGAAGAAGCGCTACCAGTCCTTGAGACGCTGACTCAGCTTGAGCCGAACAACGCCTCCGTTAACCAGATGCTCGCTGACGCCTACACCCAGGCCGGTTATCCGGATAAGGCCGACCCCATCTATGCCAGGATGGTGGCCGCCAACCCGAAAAGCGAGGATTTGCTGGCAGCGCAGGGAGAGAACCAACTCCGGGAGAGACTTTACCCGCAGGCACAGGAGACTTTCCAGCGCGCCGTGGGGCTGAAACCGGACGATGGGGACGCCTGGAGTGGTCTGGCTTTTGCCGCTTTTCAGAACAAACAATACCAGGCAGCCCTGAAAGCGCTTTCCATGAGAGCAAAATATTTGCCTGAGACTCCAGCTACCTACTTCCTTTGGGCGACAACCTACGATAATCTTCATCTGTCTAAGCAAGCGCAGGATTATTATCGTAAGTTCCTCGCTTCAGCCGACGGCAAGTTCCCCGACCAGGAATGGCAAGCCAAGCACAGACTCGTTGCTCTTGGTGGAAGTCATTAACGTAAGACGTTCCGTAAGCCCTCCGAGAGGTGCCCAATGCGGTTCGCGGCCACGACGCTCGTCCTCTCCACCTTTCTCCTGACCCTTCCTCGTGCCTTCGCGGTCGATGAAAAAATCGCCGATCCTCAGGCTATGGCTGCGCTCATGGCCAAGGCAGATTCCGCCCAACCCAAGGAACAATGCTTCCTTTATGCCGAACTTGTTCATCAGATGACGGAGTTGGCCGGCCAGGAGTACAGCGCGGGAGAAGACGACCGCGCCTCCGCCACCGTTCACCTGATCCAGAAGTACACTCAGAAAATCCAGATGGGTGTCGCGAACGACGGCAAGAAAATCAAGAATGCTGAGGAACTCATGCGTCATACGTCGTTTCGCCTGAGCGGCATTCTCAACTCTGCATCTTACGAGGACCGGCAACTGCTGCAGGTGACTTTGAAACAGCTGGAACAGGTTCAGACTGAACTCATGATGCAGGTGTTCAAAAAGTAGAGTCTTGAAACGAACGCAGGTCATCACGGCCGTTTGCCTGCTGCTGGCGGTTATTCCGGCGTTTGCCCAATCCGGCAAAGACCCCCTCACCGATAAGCAAATAGAAGACGTCCGGGAAGCCGGGGACCAGCCGGTGGTGCGGCTCAGGCTGTTCATCGGCTACATCGACGACAGGGCCAAGGAAATCCATAAAATCGACTCCGATCCCATCGCCCAAAACAAGGCGCTGCGTCTGCACAACCTGTTCCAGGAGTTCACGCAGCTCTGCGATCAGCTTCAGGACAACATGGATGCGTTCGACCAGCAGCACGCGGACCTGCGGAAGGCGCTCAAGGAGGTTGTCGACAAGACCACCGAGTGGGGCGCCATCCTGAATGAGCCCAAGCCCAACACCGAATATGACTTTGTCCGCAAAACCGCCATCGACTCCAACCAGAGTGCCCATGAGGGAGCAACACAGATGATTGGAGACGAGACGAAATATATTGAGGAGCAGAAGAAAGAGCAGAAGGCGCAAGAGAAGGAGCGGGAAAAGGAAGAACAAACAAGGTGACTTTCCCTTGAGCCGGGTTTTGTTAGGCTGAACCTGGTGAGTCCCGAACTACACTTGCTCTTTGCCGAAGAGTACCGTTCCCTCCGGCCCCGTGCTCCCATGCCTTCCCTGGAAATTCGTTTCCGCCGCTTCACTGGTCTGAACACGACCATCCGGCTGCGAGAGGGGCGCATGCTGGTGCACCTCTCAGACCTCCTCGAGGGAGCGCCGGAAAGTGTCCTGCGCGCCATCGCCCATATCCTGTTGGCCAAGCTTTACCGCAAGCCGCTGGACTCAACGCAAACCAATCGCTATCGCAGGTTCGCTTCCAGTGAAGCTGTCATGCGTCAGACTGAGCTGATCCGGCAGTCACGCGGCCGGAAGAAGATGCTCGGGCCGCAAGGGCATCACTACAATCTCGACGAGGTCTTCGAAGCCCTGAATCAGAGGTTTTTCCATGGCCTTCTGGGCCGACCGCTCCTAACCTGGAGTGGGCATGTTGCCAAGCGGAGCCTTGGGCATTACGACCCGGCACACAACACCATTGTGGTCAGCCGGGTCTTCGATCGCAGGAACACTCCCCGCTATGCAGTCGAGTATCTGCTCTACCACGAAATGCTGCATTTGAAGTATCCGGTGAAAGTGCGAGGTGGCCGTCGTTGCGTGCACTCCCGCGAATTCCAGGCCGAAGAGCGGCTGTTTCCCGAATGGCAGAAGGCCAAGGAATTTCTGAGGACCATCTGACACCGCACCAACCAACCGTTACGGTTACGAATCTCCCGCCCCGGATTCTTTCCCGCTGAACATGGCATCCCAGAGCAGCAAAATCCCGCCCACCACAATCGCCGAGTCAGCCACGTTAAAGTCCGGCCAGTGGTAGTGGATGATGTGTACTTCGAGAAAATCGATCACGTAGCCGAAGCGGATGCGATCCCACGCGTTTCCCAGAGCGCCGCCCAGAATGAGCGCCAGCGCAATCGAGGTCGCAGTCAATTTGCGCCCAAGCTTGAAAAGCGCGAACAGCACAGCGGCGCCCGCCACCAAAGAAAAAATCAACAGCATCCAGCGCACCCGCCCGGGCGAGCTGGTGTCGTTGAACAAGCTGAACGCCGCGCCAGGGTTCTCCACGTGACTGATGGCGAAGACATGGGGAATCAACACTACATGGTTCCCCAGCTCAATCTTCGTGGAAGCCAGCCACTTTGTAACCCGGTCCGCAACAATGATGAGTACGGAAAGCAGCAGCAGCCAGGGTCTGAAATCCCTGCCCCTCATGCGCTCTCTTCCGGTGGAATACCCATTTCCTCAAGCGCTGCCGAGCAGCGCTCGCAAACTCTGGGCCAGCGCCAGTCTTCGCCTACGTGCACGGAATAGTTCCAGCATCGCTCACACTTCGTTCCTTCAGCCGGAAGCGTGATCGCGACCACTTGCGAAGAAGCACTTCGGACTACCTCTACCTGCGAAACGTTCAGCAGTTCCTTCAAACTGCTCTGGTACCGATCCAGCACACCATTGATGGCGTCGGGCACTTCCAGAACGAGCTTAGCGTCGAGGGCCTTACCGATCTGCTTGGCCTTGCGCGCTTCCTCCAGGCTCTTGAGCGCCTCGTCGCGAACCTGGAGCAGTGTCGCCCAATCGCTCATCAAACCGGCGTCTACGCTAGCCGCCAGGCTCTCGGGCGTCGGGAAGCGTTCCAGGTGCACGCTGGACAAGCGGTTAAACGTCTCCGGCATGTATTGCCAAATTTCGTCGGCGGTAAAGCTGAGCAGCGGCGCTACCAGCCGTACAAGAGCCTCGGCAATCATCCACAGGACCGTTTGCGCGGAACGGCGGTCTCGATTGTGCGGCGCGAACGTATAAATGCGGTCCTTTACGGCATCGAGATAAAGCGCGCTTAGCTCCGATTCCGCAAACTCGTTCAGCGCATGGTAAATACGGTGAAAGGCAAAGTCGTCATACCAGCCCAGGATCTTCTCCGTGAGCAGCCGGGTGCGGGTGAGCATGTACTGATCGAGCGGCCGCATCTCCCCCCAGGGAACGGCATGCTTCTCCGGCTCAAAGCCGTTCAGGTTACTCAATATGAAGCGGAACCGGTTGCGCAGGTTGCGGTAGGTATCCGCAACACGCTGCATCAGGTTTTCGCTGGCAACGACATCTTCGCGGAAGTCGACCGAAGCCACCCACAGCCGGACAATCTCCGCTCCCATACGCTGAGAAATATCCACCGGATCAACACCGTTGCCAAGGCTCTTGGACATGGCGCGGCCTTGCTCATCCAGTGTCCACCCGCAGGTGGCAGCCATGCGGTAAGGCGCTCCGTCGCGCGTTCCGACGGCGCAGAGCAGGGAAGACTGGAACCATCCTCTATGCTGGTCGCCGCCTTCGATGTAGAGATCGGCAGGCCAAGGGAGATCCTCTTCGATTCCCAGCACCGCAGCCTGGCTGGCGCCGCTCTCGAACCAGACGTCAAGGATATCCATCTCCTTCTGAAATTCATGGCCCCCGCAGGAAGCACACGTCATGCCCGGAGGAAGAATCTCCTTTGCCTCGCGGATGTACCAGGCATCGGCTCCCTCGGCGGCAAATAGCGCGATCACTCGACGATGGACCGCAGGATCGTTCAGCGGATTCCGGCACCCTGCGCAGAGAAATACCGCGATCGGTACGCCCCAGAGACGCTGCCGAGAGATACACCAGTCGGGACGGGAGGCCACCATGTTGGTGATCCGCTCCTGGCCCCACGACGGATCCCACTTCACGCGCGCGATCTCCTCCAGCGCCCGCTGGCGGAACGTGGTGACGGATCCATTCGCGTGCGTCATTGGCGTTTCCATCTTGATGAACCACTGTTCCGTGGCCCGAAAGATGACTGGCCGGTGGCAGCGCCAACAGTGCGGGTAGGAGTGATGGACGTTCTGCCGGCCCATCAGGGCGCCCCGGGCAGACAGCAACTCAATGATCGGCTCGTTGGCTTTGAAAACGAACAATCCGTCGTATTCCGGCAGACCGCCGCGCAGATGGCCGCCGTCGTCCACATCGGAGATTTGCCGCAATCCGTAGCGCGAACCAGTATTGAAGTCGTCGACCCCATGCGCCGGGGCGGTGTGCACCGCGCCTGTGCCCTGATCCGTCGTGACATAGTTCGCGGTAACCCCCAGGACGGACCGGTCGAGGAAAGGATGGGCAAAAGTAACGCCCTCCATGCGTGCGCCAGGGAAACGGGCAATCTCCACGGCGCGCTCCAGACCGCACGCGGCTCGCGTGGCTGCCGCGAGCGCCTCGGCGACAATGTATACCTCTCCGTCCTGCTCCAGGGCGGCGTATTCAAATTCCGGATGAAACGCCACCGCCAGTGATGCAGGCAGCGTCCAGGGTGTGGTCGTCCAGATAATGGTCGAAACCTGCTTGCCACGCAGCCGGGAATCGATCGCTTCCGGAGAACTGGTCAGCCGGTAGCGTACATAGACTGAAGGACTCGTGTGCATGTCGTAGTCGATTTCCGCCTCAGCCAACGCCGTGCGGTCATGCATGCACCACAGAACCGGTTTCAGGCCCTTGTAAACAAAACCCTTTTCCAGGAAGGCGTACAGGGTCTCGATGATCTTGGCCTCGTACTCCGGCGTCATGGTCGAGTAGGGCTGTTCCCAACGGCCGAAAACTCCCAGCCGCTGGAACTGGCTACGCTGCAGGTCTAGATACTTCTGCGCGTACTCGCGGCAGGCACGGCGAACCGCGATGGGCGGCATTTCCAGCTTCTTGCGGCCCAGCTTCTCGTCGACCTTGATTTCGATGGGGAGTCCATGGCAGTCCCAGCCGGGTACGTAGGGGGCGTCGAACCCAGCCATGGTTTTTGACTTCACGACGAAGTCCTTCAGGCATTTGTTGAGGGCGTGGCCGAGGTGCAGTTCCCCGTTAGCGTAGGGAGGTCCATCATGCAACACGTAGCTCGGAGCATCCCGGCGCGCCTCGCGGATCGTCTGATAGATTGCTGCATCTTTCCAGGCCGCGAGGCGTCGCGGCTCACTTTGCGGCAGATTTGCCTTCATGGGGAAATCGGTATGGGGCAGGTTCAGGGTCGCCTTCAATTCGGGCGCAGCAGGCATTGTCTCTCCAGTTGCATAAGGACGAAAACTCTATTCTATCTTCCCCGTAAAAGTTGACCATTTGCTTACTTCGAGACTAAAAAAGGTGTCTAATACTCTTTAATGGATCCCCGGCGGGTCGAGCCTCCACAATCTTGGAGAGACAATCAGGGCAGCCGTCGTCCATAATCAGGAGGTAGGCGGAGAGAGGCTGACGCATCCTCTTTCTGATGGGTTTCTATGGCGAATCAGGCGTTATTACCTCCGGATCTGGACCAGCGCGACGAGGCCAAAGAGCCAAAGCTGCTTGCCGAAATCATCGATGAACCGGCGTGGAAGACAATCGCCGGCAACATCTACGATCTCCTCTACCCCCGCAAGCTCCCCCCGCTAGTTCTCACCTCGAAGCCGATTCCGGTCGTCGACCCGATGAAGGAGAAGCGCACCAAGGCTTCCTCCATCATCTCTGTCGGTCTGCACGTACTCATCATCGGCCTGATTCTTTGGACTTTCCTTGCTGTCAAGAAGGCTGTGACCAAGAAGAACGAGCAAGTAACCAACATCGATGTACCGCAGTACATGCCTATTGCTCCCAAGGGACCCCAGATGGGTGGTGGTGGCGGTGGCGGCTCGCACGACATCCTACAGGCCCCAAAGGGCAAGTTGCCGAAGTTTGAAGAGAAGCCGATCGTTCCGCCGATGGTGATCAAGAACGATCATCCTAAGCTGACGGCCGAGCCCGCAATCATGATGCCGAAGGATATCCAGTTACCCAATAACAACCTGCCAAACCTGGGCGACCCTCGTACCAATGTGGTTGGCCCGGCCTCCAATGGAACCGGCAGCGGCGCCGGAATGGGCACCGGTTCGGGTGGTGGTATCGGCTCAGGAAAGGGCAATGGATACGGTCCAGGAGAAGGCGGCGGTTATGGCGGCGGCCTTTATCACGTCGGTGGCGGCGTCTCCGCGCCGCAATTGATCTTTGCCCCGGACCCCGAATTCTCTGATGAAGCCCGCCGGGCTAAATATCAGGGCGTTTGCGTCGTTTCCCTGATCGTAGACACACAGGGCAATCCGCAACGCGTTCAGGTTGTGCGCCACCTGGGCATGGGGCTGGACGAGAAGGCAGTCGAGGCGGTGAGGCAGTATAAGTTCAAGCCCGCGACCCTGCAGGGGAAACCCGTTCCAGTGGAAGTGAACATCGAGGTCAACTTCCGCATCTACTAGCGACCGGTCGGAGGAGAAACCTTTCCCCGGATCCGTATCTGTGAATACTTGATTGCTTACGTGTCGTCTGTCGGTTGCCGCTGTCATCCACGGAAGGCGCAGCCCACGGCTCGTCTCAAGATTTTGAGAGGGAGGAATTAGGTCTCACTCCGCCTCAAAAAGCTTCGCCGGGATTTCCTGCTTGCTCGAGAGCATCGCTTTCCAGGGATCTTTCCGCAGCCGGTCGCTCCACTCCTGGAATTCCGCAATCAGGTACTTAGGCCGCTGGGACGACTTCAGCTCACTCCACTCCAACGGTAGCGCGGCGGCCATCCCCAGCCGGGCACGGGCAGAGTACGGACCTACAGCCGTGGCGTCGCGCTCATTGCGCAGGTAGTCCACGAATATCTTGTTCGTCCGCGCGGCCTTGGTCATTTTGCTGATGTAGAGCTTGCCGTTGTCGTGCTCCATTTGCAGCGTGAATGCATGAGTAAAAGCCTTGACTTGTTCCCAGCCAAATTTGGGGCGGATCGGAGCGACCACGTGCAATCCCTTGCCGCCGGTGGTCTTCACAAAACTCTCCAGCCCAAGTTTCTTGAGACGCTCCCGTACTTCCAGAGCGCTGTCACCAAGCGTGGACCATGAAACCGCCTCGTCCGGGTCGAGATCGAAAATGATGCGGTTGGGGTGCTCCAGGTCATCGTTGGTAGATCCCCAGGGATGTATTTCGATCACGTTCATTTGCGCCAGTCCGGCGAGCGATTCTTCGCCTTCGACGGTCACATAGGTTTCGGATCCTTTTCCGTTCTTGTTGGGAATTTCCACGCCTTCGATTCCCGGAGGCATGCCCGGGCCGAGATGTTTCTGATAGAAGCACTTCTTGCCCGCTCCATTGGGACAGCGC
>DATJNV010000151.1:0-2477 GCA_035507705.1 Acidobacteriaceae bacterium | reverse complement strand
CGGTGCGGAGAATCAAGACCCCACCCCCCGAACCAGAACCGCGATAGCTTGCCCGAGAGGAGGTCCGTGGCCATATCGCGATCAGCCACCTGGCAACCTCTGTATTTCCGCATCAGGAAATCACCGCCGACTCCTCCACTGTTAGCATCTTGAGCCAAGCGGAAAGCTTCGCAACGCCCGGGGAAGTACTCTCCGGACACGAAACACGCAGCCAATCGCGCCGAAGGATTTACAGAATGATGGCAGATGGTGTCGAGCTGAGTGGCGACGAACAATGGGCCTACGACCCGGTCCAAGTCCGGTAGATCGGTTGCCCAGTGGTGATTCACTCGCGGTCCGTTGGAGTCGAAGTCCTCTCTCAACTGGCCCACGGAGAGGGCCTCAAATTCAGCGCGAAACCGAAGGGCGACTAAGCGCTTCAGTGGTTCCAAACGATTCTCGTATCCGGATTTCCAATCTGACAGTAGGGCAGGCACCCAACTCGATGGGAGTTCCAGATCATACGAGGGATAGTCGCCGACCGTGTGCCAGTACCCGGCTTCCTTACGCAAGAAGAGTACGCGAATCTTGCCCGGAGCTGGACGAAAAAGGCGGGGACCACCGTGGGAGCCTGACGCCCAGATCCAGCTATAAAACTCGACCTGATCTTGAACGGTCCCTCGCAGTGCCAGTAGGACGTCGGCCCTAATTCGCGCTAGGTACAGGGGAATGGGTGGACACATCGGCCCACCGACTTCGGGTGGCTTTTTGACGCACTTTCCATCCCCTGTCATGCTCAGGGTTGAAATCCTCACCAGCACAATCAGCGGAGCAGACCGCATCGCTGAAGCAGCTTCGTCATTCTGAGCGTAGATGACCGGACGAATCACGCTGGCTGGTGAATGGCATCCGACCGAGGAAATGACCACGAACGACACCGCAGCCAAGGTTGTCGCTCTGAATGGGGACATGCCTATATTGAAACCGGTTGCCAGATCGATGTTCCGGCGGGATCAAAGCGCTCCGCGCGGCAGACGCCGTTAACGGACTGAACTGGTCCGCGTTGTGCCCGGAAACCACTTTGCGGAATGAAGTCGAGAATCCCCACTGAACCCTCACTCAATTTCGATTGGCGGTCTAAAAGGCCCCAGGCGCAAAAGAACCAATTGATCATTCTTAAACTCGTAATAGAACGTCCCGCACGCTCGCTCAGGAACCTCCCGGCAGCCGCTAACGATGAGCAGCCTGCTGTTGGCCCGGTACTTGGCACCATGCGGGAGGTCCTTGCGCCCGTATGCCCCATAACCCCACCAATAGCAACCGGCGGGGTAAGCCTTTCCGGAAAGGGTGTCCTCGATCGCAATTTCTATGTACCCCGACGGAGACAGGCACGGCCTCGTCGACACTTCATAATGGCCTGCGAAGTTCGCAGGCCGCCGCACGCTGGCGGGATAGCTCCCAAATTTCGGCAACGGTTGTGCGGAGGCGACAGCGAGACAACACAGCAGAACTACACCAAAGCGCATGCGGCATAATCGTAACACCCTTGCCGAAGCGACGATTGGGGGTTGGCGGCGAGACGGCGTTACCGGAAAGTTTGACACCAACGGCCCAAGAGAAAACAGGCACAAAGATTGTGCCTGTTTGGTAGCCATCAATATTCCGATGGCAGGAGTAGCGTCGTAGCGCTGCGGTCCGCCTCTGTGATGATCCAGAGTTTGGTCCCGTTTGAGAGAGTGTACGCCGAGAGCAGCCGGAAGCCCTGAATAACCGACAACTCGTTTTCACGGCGATCGTGATCATCAACCTCGCCCCAGTCGCCTGTGAGATGCCGCTTAAGAAAAACGCCGGGGCTTTCGCCGGATTCCTCCAACGCCTGGAGGGCTCCGGGTGTTGCCACGACTCGCCCGAGCGGAAACCGCGCCAGCTTCATGGCCGTTCCAGGAAGCCGGCCAGTTTGGCCGTTGCCCGGAACTGGGGTATGGGTTCCAGTTGCTTGAAGGCCGACGTGAAGGCATTCGACAAGCTCCACATCGTCCGAGGCTGGAATTCCTGGTGCGGCGGTGAGAAATATAGATCATGGACCGGCTTAGCCAAGTGCTTGGGCACCTCAAGGCCTCCCTCGATGAAGGCACGGTAGATGATCATCTTGGCGGAAACATCCGAGAGCTGGGACTGTCTCCAGGCCTCGACCTGCTGCTGCATGCCGGAAAAGTTCCGCTGCATCTGGTCAACGCCGATAGACAGCGCGTTTTGCAGGGAGAAGTGCTTGGAATGCTTAGCCAAGACCGGCTGAAAGTCGCCGGAGAAGGCCATATTTTCGCAGACCAGCACCCTGACTCCCACTACGGCGGCGAGACGCATGCTTCGGTCGTGGCTGTTACGGACGCCGATCGAGAACCGGCAGCCGGGAATGCCGGTGTCAAGGTCGAGCACGCCGAACATCTTCATGCCGTCTTTGCTGACGGCGTATTCCTCTTGGACCACGCCGATATGCC
>DATJNV010000150.1:0-3718 GCA_035507705.1 Acidobacteriaceae bacterium | reverse complement strand
TATTTTATTAGATACAGCAGCAGACCAATGGAGTCCGCAGCCAGGCGGTCGCGAAGTCATGCGCAAGATTTGACACCCTTCCACCGCGTGCTGCAGCGGGCCCTGCCACCCATGGACTATCGAGGTTCACCGTATAAATTTTCCCTAATTCGTAGCGCTTTGATCTACTCTAGATGCTGTAAGTCGGTCAGCCAACTCCGGCTATGATCATTGGCATCAATTAGTTAGCGGATGCAGCCGGGCATTCGCGAGTTGGCAGTGCTCGTGCTTCATTCATCCCCGTGCGCGAACGGTGTGCAGCCGGCCGCGGCCGAGTTCCAGGTTTCGAATCCAAGGGATTTTTTCGATACAGAGGAAAAAGGAGCCCTCCTAAGATGAATCGCTCTTCGTTAACAGTATTGCTGGCAGTAAGCATGGCGGCGACGATTGGGTGCGCCAGCAAGAATTATGTCCGCCAACAAACCACGCCGCTGATCAACAAAACCAATGAACTGGATGACATGACTGCGAAAAACTCGAAAGACATCAAGGATGTCGATGCGAGAGCCCAGGCGGGCATCCAGCAGGTGCAGGCGAAAGCCGCGGAAGTCGATCAGAAAGCCCAGGCTGCCGGTCAGCAGGCCAATCAGGCGCAGACCCTGGCCAATAATGCGGTCCAGCGCGTAGATACGCTGCAGACCACTGTAGCCAATCTTGACAACTACCACGTGGTCACCGAGGCCGCCGTCCTGTTTGGCTTCAATAAAGACAACCTGACCAAGGATGCGAAAGCGTCGCTCGATCAGCTCGCTACCAACGTTGCGGGCACCAAGGGCTACATCATCACCGTGGAGGGCTCGACTGACTCCACCGGCGACGCAGAATATAACTACGCGCTCAGCCAGCGTCGTGCGGATGCGGTCATTCAATACCTAGCCTCGGAACACAACGTCCCGGCTTACAAGATTTATCTGATCGGGCTCGGCAAGGACAAGCCGGTGGAATCGAACAAGACCCGCGAAGGACGCGCTAAGAACCGTCGTGTGGATGTTCGTCTCATGACCAACACTGCCGGCACGACCACTCCGGCGCAGGCGCCTGCGGCCCAGACCGCGACACCGCCCGGACAATAGCCAGCTTTTCCTCCTCCCCGGAGGATTTCGCCAATGCGGGCCGTCCACTCCCCCTGGAACGGCCCGTTTTTTATGCTGCTCCAATCGATTTGCCCAAAGGATCTCCTCCGGAACCGCGCTAAAATAGAGACATGCGGCTTGTCGTATCGTTCTTTGCGAGCTTGATTCTCAGCGTTTCGGTGCTGGCCCAGCAGCAAGCGCCGCCCCCCGAGCCGGATCAGGCCCCACCCCGCTCCGACACCCAAAAAGCTCGTGACCGGGATGCCGAAGCCAACGAGAGTTCGAGCCGGGATACCCGGATCGATATCAGCCCGCCCAAGGACGACGCCAAGGATCATCCCAACAGCTCGCTTAAACCGGTTCCGGATGCGCCCCCGGAAGAGGAGCCGAGCGACGTGCAGGAGATGCATCCCTGGAACCCTTATCGGGCAGTCAAAGACGATGAGGTGGGAGATTTCTACTTCAAGCGCGGGAACTATCGTGCTGCCCTCGCCCGTTATCAGGATGCGCTCCAGTACAAGGACAAAGATGCCGTCGCCAATTATCAGATGGCGCGTTGCTACGAGAAGCTCGGCCAGCCGGAGGAAGCGGTGACGCATTACAAGGAGTACTTGAAAATCCTGCCCCAGGGGCCTTTTGCCAAAGATGCGAAGAAAGCGCTGAGCAAGCTGGAAAAGCGTGAAACGTCCGAAGCATCGCCGAAACCCTAGTTTGTCCGGCATGTCCTTGACTTCCCTCCTTCTGCTAACCCACTATGTGCTCGACAGTTTTCTGAGGGGGAAACTGAACTGCTTAGGAGGAGCCAATGGCCTGCCAGGGGGGGCCTTCTGTTGCGTCTCAGCACCTTCACCCTCAAATCCAGATTGCGCGCGTCCGTCTGGCTGACTCTGCTCTTAATCTCCCTCTGCCTGATC
Organism: Acidobacteriaceae bacterium; assembly: GCA_035507705.1. GTDB lineage: Bacteria > Acidobacteriota > Terriglobia > Terriglobales > Acidobacteriaceae > PALSA-350. The sequence continues at coordinate 1,692 of DATJNV010000150.1, read as the reverse complement.
GGCCCGACCCTTCTGTGGTCTGAGACCATCTCCGGAACCATCAAGGATCCCTCCGGCGCCGTCATCTCTGGGGCGCGGGTCGAGATCAGCGGTGGGGATCTGGCCCAAACAATCGTGGTTACATCCGATGCGGTTGGCGACTTCGCCTTGCCGGACCTCAAGCCGGGAACCTATTCCGTGAAGATAACCCGGGACGGCTTCGAGCCGCTTACCCGTTCGGTGGATCTGCGAGGAACCGTCCGGCTCGATCTCACGCTTGCCATTGCCGAGCAAAAGGTCAGCATCTCCGTCCCCGGGAAGAACCTGGCGTTCGCCAATTCCGATCCTGTTTATCGGCAACTGCGCGAGGTGGGACTCGGTCAGACTTTCCGCTTCGACAACTTCACCATGCAGCTGGATGCCGCCACATTCGAGTTTCACAAGGGCACGCTGACTTTCTTAAGTCCGGTGAACGGACAGGTCACCGGTGCAATTTTCATTGGAGAAGGGCACTTCAACCTGAAACCGGCCACCTACCTCGATACCGCTGAGCTCAACCGGCGCACGGGGGCAGCCGAGGTGAACGAAGATTTCACCGAGGCGATTTGCCGGTTCACCGGGGAAGGACGGATGAAGTTTCTCCCCGGATTGGCAGGGCGCACGGACACCCCGCCCGATGCGGTTTCCGCTTTCACCCACTGGAGAGAAAGGGTGCGGGAACGCCGGGAACACCCCCTCGGATTCACTCAGGCGCTGTTAGAAGGCGAGACCATGGACAACGTCGACGCCGACCTGCTGGCCGCCTCCTACAATCCCAACCATCCCGAATTTTTCAATGCCTATATACGCGGCAAGAAACACAAGGATCTTAGGTTTTTCTTGCGAACACGGGTGGGCGCGTTGCCCCAACTCGACTCGCCGGAGGAAGTTGCGCTGATCAACTTTGATCCCGAAGGAATGGACGACGGCATCTGGTACCTCGCTCATTTGAAATCCGAATATGCGAACCATACCGCCAGTTCCAGGGAAGACCGGCGGTTGTTTGCGACCCATCGTTACAAGATCGAAACCGTTATCGCGAAAAACGGCCATTTGTTCAGCACCGCCAGTATCAGTTTCGAGCCCCTGATCGCGGGCGAACGAGTCCTCAAGTTCAGCCTTTTGCCGAACCTGAGGGTCACCCGAGTTACCGATTCGGAAGGGCATGATATCTATTTCATCCAGGAGAGCCGCAAGGAAGATGGCTCGTTTTACGCGATTCTTCCCCAGGCTGCGCCGCTGGGGCAGGAACTTTCCCTTCAAGTCGAGTATGCCGGGGATAAGGTTCTAGAAGAGGCAGGAGGCGGAAGCTATTACGTGGCCGCTCGCACCTCCTGGTATCCCAACCTCAATGGATTTGGCGAACACTCGCTCTACGATCTGACCTTTAAGGTTCCGCGAAAATATAAGGTCGTCAGCGTGGGCAAGCTCGAGCAAGAGTCGGTGGAGCAGGATCTCGCCGTCAGCCATTGGGTCACGCCCAAACCGGTCGCGGTCGCCGGTTTTAACTATGGCGCTTACACCCGCGTCGACCTTCCGGACGAGATCACTGGGTACAAGATTTCGGGCTATTACTTGAGCGAACTGCCCGACAATTTGCGTCGCTTCAGCATTCTGCAAACCGTGGCGCCGCGAGCGATGACCATGTACGCCCTTGAGCAGACCCGGGCTCAG
>DATJNV010000149.1:0-7399 GCA_035507705.1 Acidobacteriaceae bacterium | reverse complement strand
CAGGAACCACGCATCCCGTCCCCGCCCCGGCTGCAGAAGTTTCATCACCGCACCTGAATCCAAAAAATCCGTTTGCTCACAGAAAGCCGACAGCTCCCGCCGGGCAAACTCACCAAGCCTCCCATCGAACCATTCATAGATAGGAACGCCAAACCCCTGCTTACGGCGATCGATAATCTCGTCCGGAATCAGCCCGCGAACCGCCTTCTTCAAAATGTGCTTGGATTCATTCCCCCGCGTGATCACCCGCTCCGGGATGCTCATGGCAAGCTCCACAAATTTGTGATCGAGAAAGGGAACCCGATTCTCGAGGCTCGCACCCATCCCCATTTTGTCCAGCCGCATCAGCAGCAATTCCGGCAGGCGGAAACTCAGGTCGAGGTAGCTCATCCACTTGACCGGCGTCTTTTCCCAGGCATTCTGCAGAAATCGCTCATGGATGGGCCGAATCACCTGCCAACCGGTTTCCTTCTGAAATTTGCGCCGCAATCGAGGCGAAAGCAACTCCAGTCTTGCGCGCTGCGTAAACGCATACGCTCCGCCCCAAAACACCGGATACCCCTCGCTAGCCCGCCACAGGAATTCGTAGGCCGGCCCGCCCGATTTGCCCGCCATCTCCAGCACAAACAGGCCGAGCTTCCGCGTCGCATTGGGAACAGGACATTCATTCCAGCGAATCAACTGCAACATCTGTTTCCAGTGCGCATAGCCCCAAAACAGCTCGTCCGACCCTTCCCCCGCCTGCGCGACGATCACACCATGATCGCGTGCCAGCCGGGAAAGGAAGTAGATCGGCATGCACACGGGGTCGGCAATCGGCTCATCCTGCAAATGGATCAAATGCGGCAAAAAATCTAGGAAATCCTGCTGCGTCAGAACCCGTTCGTGATGGATCGCCCCAATGCGGGCCGCCATGCTTCTGGCAAGCGGCAACTCACTCTCGCACCCGCGATAATCGCGATCGTATCCGACGGAAAACGTCGAGACCTTCTCCCCCGCGCATTCCGAAAAAAGGGCCGCGTTGGTGCTGGAGTCGATCCCCCCGGAAAGAAACACTCCCACCGGAACATCGCTCACCGTGCGCAAAGCGACGCTGGTCCGCAATTCCGCAAGCAGCCGCCCGGCCATCTCCTCTTCTGACACATTGATCAGAGGCGTGGTGTGGTCCAGGACGTCCCAATACTTCTGTTCGCGGCAACCTCCCTCAGAGTCAACGGTTAGGAAAGAGCCGGGCGGCAGCTTCTGAATCCCGGCAAACATCGTGTCTGGCGCCGGCGTGGTGACAAAGGAGAGATAGTGAAACAGCGCCTCCTCGTTGACCGCGCGAGCCTGGTCCGGATCCTGGAGAAGCGCCTTGATCTCCGAAGCGAACGTAATACGCCCATGATGAATGCTGTAATAGAGCGGCTTGATGCCGATGCGGTCGCGAATCAGCCATAAACGGCGTGCCTTCGCGTCCCACAGAGCCATGGCAAACATGCCACGAAATTTCTGCAGGCAGTCAATGCCCCATTCTGCAAAAGCGTGAAGAATGACTTCGGTATCAGAGTGGTCCGTCTTCCAGCGTTTGTGTCCCAGGGCCTCCAACTCACGCCGGATTTCCGCGTGGTTATAGATCTCGCCGTTGAAAACAATCGTCAGTGAGCCGTCCCCGTGGGTCATGGGCTGCGATGCGGCAGAGGACAGGTCGATGATGGAAAGCCGCCGGTGCCCGAGGCCCACTTTGCGGTCGGGCGAAATCCATAATCCGGCGCCATCGGGTCCGCGATGGACCATCGTGTCCCGCATCCCGGAAAGGTAGGGTGCGGTCACCTCGAAGTTACTGCTTTGGAACGCGACTACGCCGGAAATTCCGCACATCTTCCGAAACCAGGTGGGATTATTAGAACAGATGGGCACCAACCGCTTGAGAATTATGAATGTCGTCGGGGCTCGGCCGAACCTCATGAAGATCGCCCCGCTCATCGCGGAGTTGCGCCGGCACGACGATATGGAGCCACTGCTGGTCCACACTGGCCAGCATTACGACTACTCCATGTCTCAGGTCTTTTTCGAACAACTGCGCATTCCACCGCCAGACTACAACCTGGGCGTCGGTTCCGGCCCCCATTACGCCCAAACCGCCGAAATCATGCGCCAATTTGGGGACCTCGTGCAGCAGGACCGCCCGGACCTGGTGGTCGTAGCCGGAGATGTCAACTCCACCATCTCCTGCGCATTGGTAGCCGCAAAAGAGGGCATTCCCGTTGCTCACGTCGAAGCAGGCCTGCGCAGTTTTGACCGCACCATGCCGGAAGAAATCAATCGCATCCTCACCGATACGCTGGCAGATTTCCTCTTCACCACCGAGGAAAGCGCAAATCAGAATCTCGCCCATGAAGGAGCGCCCCCCACCAAGGTCTTTTTTGTAGGCAATCTCATGATCGATTCCCTGGTGCGGGCCCTCAAAATACGCTGGGAATCTCCATTACGCGCCGAGCTGGGCTTGAAAGGCGCTCCCTATGCGGTCCTGACGCTCCATCGGCCTGCCAACGTCGATAATCCCGACCAACTACAAAGCATGCTCGAAGCCGTCGCCGAGCTGGCGCGGCGAATCGCCGTGGTTTTCCCTGCTCATCCAAGAACCGCGCGCAATATTGAGGTCGCCGGCATCAAGACAGCCCGTACCTGGCCGGGCGGAGCCCTTCCCGGCCCGGGCCTCTGGATGATGCCCCCCGCATCCTACCTCGATTTCCTTGACCTGATCGCGCACGCTGTCATGGTCATCACCGATTCTGGAGGCGTCCAGGAAGAGACAACGTTCCTTGGCGTTCCTTGCCTGACCTGTCGTGACAACACCGAGCGGCCGGTCACCGTCTCCATCGGAACCAACCGGGTGGTGGGACGCGATCCTCAGCAATTGCTCTTTGCCGCCACCGAAGTTTTGGAAGATCCGTGGCGCAACCGTGCTCGCGCGATAAGGTCACGGCCGCCGCTTTGGGATGGGCGGTCCGCCGAGAGGATAGTGCGCATACTCAAAGAAGTCCTCCAGCCCGATCGTGCTTGTGCCGCGGAACGTGTGCCCTTGTGATTCTAGGCGAGCCAGACAGCCTGATTCAGGCGATAGGCTCCTTGCGCACATGGATCGAAAGTAGGCAATTCGCAGGGTACGACCCGTTTGACCTGCTGAATTCTCCGTACCTGAACGCATCATGGGCGCGCAAGCCCTTGCCGGGCATCCTGCTCATCCAGCTGGGCAAGCGCATGGGCGGCCTGCGCCTGCGCCGTCTGCTGAAGGTTCCCTCCAGTCGCAACCCCAAAGCACTGGGCCTTTGTCTATCCGCCTACTGCGATCTGGCGCGAGCCGGGTACGACGACGTCTCCGATGACGCAGCGTGGCTTAAGAGCGAATTGCAACGCATTCGCTCCCCGCAGGAATCCGACTACTGCTGGGGATACGACTGGGACTATCTGTCTTTGCGCGGCTCGAGGCTGCCCGCCTTCTCTCCCAACTGCATCGCGACTTGTTTTTGCGCGATCGCTCTTCTCGAGATGGGCGAGGTTTTCAAAGACGCTGAGGCGCTCGACATGGTCAGGTCGGCCGCGCACTTCATGGCTTCGCGTCTGAATCGCTCCGTCGAAACCGAACATGAAATTTGCTTTAGCTACACCCCAAACGACAGGACATTGATTTACAACAGCAGCGCGCTGGTCGGCGCGTTCCTGGCCCGGGCAGGCGGGTTGTTCGCCAACGACGACTATCTCGTCCTGGCGCGCAAAGCCTTGGCCTTTCTGGAAAGGGCGCAACTGCCCACCGGCGGCTGGCACTATGGACGGCTCCGCCGCCAGAGTTGGATCGACAGCTTTCACACCTCCTACAATCTTTGCGCTCTCCTCGACTATCAGCAGGCCACCGGGGATTGCTCTTTCCGCGAAACCATGCTCCGTGGGCATCGCTATTACCAGACCGCCTTCTTTACCAGCGACGGAGCCCCGAGGTACTTCCACGACCGGACATTTCCCATTGACGTTCACGCCTGCGCGCAGGCGATCCTGCACTTTGCCGCGTTCTCTGCCCTCGACTCCAGCGCCCTGGACCGCGCCTGGCAAACCTTCCACTGGGCAATGAGAAACATGAGCGCAACTGACGGTTCCTTCTACTACCAGCGTCATCGTCTGTGGACGAACCGTACCCCTTACATGCGCTGGGGGCAGGCCTGGATGTTCCGCGCCCTGACCAGGCTGCTGCTTGTAAGTAAGCAGCATAGAAAGCCGCAAACCAGTTCCGAAGGAACGGCAGAATCCAGAGCCCGGCACGCCAGTGCCTGGAAAGGAAGGGACAAGACAACCGAGTCCCCTTAGGGGACGGCACAAACCTGCTTCACTGAACCCCTGGCTCTGGATTCGGATTTTCGGGCGCTTGTCGCAAGGACGAGTGAGAATCTACCAGGATGAAATCCCAGGTTCCCTTTAAGCGGTTCGCTGAACTCTAGCCCTGAGGTACGTTTCCTTCGATTATCATGCTCGCGGGAAGAAAAAATGCGTATCTGGATTGACCTCGATAACTCGCCCCACGTGCAGTTCTTCCCGCCCATCATCAGGAAACTCGAAGAAGCTGGCTACCAGGTGGAAATCACTGCCAGGCGCTTTGGCCAGGTGGAAGAGATCGCCCGTTCCCACGGCTTGCGGTACGTGGTCATCGGTCAACATCGCACGCCCCACTTCCTTCTCACACGCGCCACCGCCACAGTCATCCGCGCCGCCCGGCTGTTGTGGTATGGCTACAAACTGCGCCCGGCCATTGCGGTAAATCACGGTTCGCGTGCCCAGGTACTTGCGGCGTGGCTGCTGGGCATTCCCGTAATGACCATCTACGACTACGAGTTCGTAGATTCCAGCGTATTCTCCAGGCTGGCTACCAAGCTGCTCCTGCCGGAAACCATTCCCTCAGAAACACTCGTGCGCCGGCACATCGATCTCAACCGGGTGATCCGGTACCCGGGCTTCAAAGAAAACGTCTATTTGAGCGGCTGGCACAACTCGCCCGGCATCGTGGATGAGTTGAAATTGGATCCGGGGAAACTGATTATCACGGTGCGCCCACCGGCCACCTGGGCCCACTATCAGAATCCGTTCTCGGAAGTTCTGTTTCGGGCGCTGGTGGAGCGTCTGCGCGATGATCGCGATGCGCAGGTTGTTGTTTTACCCCGAACCCGAAAACAGGGTGAGGAAATGCGCAGTGCCTACGGTATGAAGTCGGCCCCGTTTCATGTCCCCGACCAGGCCGTCGATGCGCTCAGCCTGATGGCGCACTCCGATGCGGTATTGAGTGGAGGCGGCACCATGGCCCGTGAAGCTGCCATCCTGGGGACGCCTGCTTACAGCCTTTTTGCAGGCCAACCAGGTGCCGTGGACGCAGCTCTAGAGCGTGAAGGCAAGCTGACCATCCTAAGAAAAATTGAGGAAGTAAGGAATTTGCGTTTTGAGAAAAACGCCCGCGCCTGTCGCTCTAACACCGCCGATTCCCGAACCGGTGAAGTCATTTTGCAACACATCATCGCCCTGGGAAGCTGAACCGCGCCCGCCGGTATAATCTCTCTTTCAACATGAGGCACTTATTGTGAGGCGACTTGTCGGGTTCATATTCCTGGCTGCGAGCATTCCGCTCCTGGCACAAGATCAAAATGGTGGTTGGCAACCGGACCTGACTCGCCTGCAGACTTACACCTCGCACCGTGCCTCCAGCTCAGACCCCACCGGCGCCAATGCCGATGCTCGCCGTGTCGAGCCGGGCGCCTCCCTCACCGTGCTCGACACCGACGGCCCCGGCAAGGTTTCGCACATGTGGTTCACCATCGCCAGCGACGAGCCCTACCATCTCAAGCGCATCGTCCTTCGTATGTATTGGGACAATGAAGCGACGCCCAGCGTCGAAGCCCCCATTGGCGATTTCTTCGGCCTGGGTTTGGGCGACTACTACTCCTGGCAGTCTGAGCTGCTCTCCGTCGGAAGCGAAAACAGTCTCAACTGCTTTTTCCCCATGCCCTTCCAGCGCCACGCCAAGATCACCATCACCAACGAAGGCAAGCAGCCCATCGGGAGTTTTTACTACAACATCGATTACCAAACCGACTCTCACCCCCTCCCGGCTGGCACCCTCTATTTCCACGCTCAGTATCGCCAGGCCCAGCCAAATCACGGCTGGACCAATAATTGGACCAGCAACGGTGATCCTCTGGTCGATGACAAGCGAAATCTGAATGGTCAGGGCAACTATGTCTGGATGGAGGCGAAGGGAAGCGGCCAATTTGTCGGAGTGACCATGTCCGTTCTACAAAATCAGGATGGTTGGTGGGGCGAGGGCGATGACATGTTCTTCATCGATGACGACGCCAACCCTGCCATCAATGGCACCGGCTCAGAAGATTACTTCCTTGGCGCCTGGGACTTTGGCGGAAAGCCGTTCTCTTACCAGCTCTACGGAGCGCCGGTCGTAGGACCAGAGCTGGCCGGCAGCCGTTCCAGCGTCTACCGTTTCCATCTCGACGCACCCATCACCTTCAGAAGATCCTTCAAGGCCACCATCGAGCACGGAAACGCCAACCACCGCTCCGACAACTACTATTCCGTTGCCTACTGGTACCAAACAGAGCCCCACGCCCCTTTTCCGCCCCTGCCTCCAGTTGACCAAAGGCTCCCCGTCGTACAGCAAGTAGGAGGTCCCGGCAACGCCAACGCCGTCAGCCATCCCGCAAACGCGCCCATCCCGGCAATCGCAGCCCCGCCAAGATAAGCGGCAACACTGCTACGGTGCACCACCTGTCGTGGCTGCCGTGGGACCGAAGCGAAGGGAAGAGACCTGCGGTTCTCTCCACCGATCACAAATCCACACTCAATAACCCGCAACAACCCGCCTTTCGAGTCTGCGTGAGAACTACCATATGCAGGGTCAGTCCCGAAGGGACGGCTGAGAGTAGCCCAGGACGTCAATCCTGGGAAAAGGATCAGAACGCGATGCAGTCCCGAAGGGGCTACTTTCAGCCGTCCCTTCGGGACTAAACCCTGCATATGGTAGTTCTCGCGCAGACTCTCTAGAAGCCCCGGGTAAACCAATGGTCTCTCCACTGCGCTGCGCTCCGGTCGGCTTGCGGTTTCCATCGGCCAGCCCTGTTACCAAAAGAAGTCTATCGGTCACTACCCGAAATCACCTCCGTCGGGATCTAAATAGACAGACAAAATGCGTAATTGCGCTCCGGGTGAGCGGCCTTCTGCAACCAGGGGCGGCAAGCGAGGTCGCGCTCAGGCGCGCTCCTTATAGAGCAGTCTTTGACAACTGAATCCTGCCCCGGCGTTAGGTGCTTCGGGCGCATTTTTCTGCGCCCATGCGCCCGTCCAAATGCCGGATTGCCAGCAATCGGTG
>DATJNV010000148.1:0-4701 GCA_035507705.1 Acidobacteriaceae bacterium | reverse complement strand
TGAGCCTGGTGGGACCGCGCCCCATCGTCAAGTCTGAGATTGCGCGCTATGCAACCAGCTACGACCTGTACACCCGTGTTCCGCCAGGACTGACCGGGCTATGGCAGGTTTCCGGACGCAATAACACGACCTACGGGGAGCGCGTCGCGTTCGACGAGTACTACGTCCGGAATTGGTCGATCTGGATGGATATGTATATTCTGGCGCGCACCTTCCAGGCCGTCTTCATGGCGGAAGGCGCCTATTGAAGGTGCCAACAAAGTGGAAGCGTGCGGGAACGGCCTACCAGGGACGGACGATTTGAAGGAACAAATCACACACGAACTTCAAAGGCTGGAAAGGTTAACCACCATGTCGTCACAAAGTGTTCTGGCCAGCTATGCCGAGGGGGTCACACTGGAGGAACAAGAGGCATTCTTCCGGCGGCTATTGGGTGACCTGAGCGAACCCACCGCGCCGTTCGGACTGTTGGACATGCGCGAGGGGGACGACAGCATCGAAGAGGCGCGGCTGGATGTGGACGCAGTGCTCGGCTCCCAGATCCGTGCGAGTGCACGAAGGGCCGGTGTGGATCCAGCTACCCTCTTCCACCTCGCCTGGGCGCAAGTGATATCTAAAGTCTCCGGACGTGAGGATGTTGTTTTTGGGACGGTCCGGATGGGCCGTGAGCAAAACCAAAGGGAACAAGCTGTCCATACGCTTCCAGTGCGCATTCCGATCAATCAGGAGAGCGTAGAAGCCAGCGTGAGGCGGATGCACAATTTGCTCACCGAGCTCTCATTTTACGAGTATGCTTCCCCGGCATTGATCCAGAGTTGTAGCGCAATTGTCCCGCCGACACCACTCTTCAGCGCCGTTCTGGACTACTCGGAAACCTACGACAACGCGGCGCAAGCAAGGGAGAGCTCTCATCCCGGCGAGACAGAAGCGCGCAGCGGGTATCTGTTCCACCTGGTCATTCAGGATCATGGCGAAGGGTTTGGGCTGAGGGCATATGCGCCGTCAGCTGTTCATCCGATGCGGATGTGCCGCTTCATGCACACCGCTATTGCTTCTCTCATCCACGGTCTGGAATCCACGCCCTCCGCACCTGTCCGGACGCTCGCTGTGTTGCCAGAGGCGGAGCGCCACCAAGTGCTTTACGAATGGAATACAACACACGCGGCGTTTCCCGCGGACAGTTGTATCCACGAGCTGTTTGAAGAGCAGGTGCGCAAGACCCCGGACTCCATAGCCGTTGTCTTTGAAGACAGGAAGCTGACCTATGCGGAACTGAATCGAAGGGCCAATCAGTTGGCTCACGGCTTAAGAGAGCTGGGGGTTGGGCCGGATACCCTTGTGGCAATCTGTGTGGAACGAAGCTTCGAAATGATCGTCGCGGTGTTCGCGGTGCTGAAGGCCGGCGGCGCCTATGTACCCCTCGATCCCAAGTATCCGGTGGAGCGGTTGCAATTCATGCTGGAGGACTGCGGGCCGTTGGCGCTGCTCACGCAAAGCCATCTCAAGGAACTGTACTCAGCTCTCCGGATCAAGATGCCTGTGGTGGAACTCGACAGTCCGTCCGCGTGGCAGCATTTCTCTGACGTAAATGTCGACTGCAAGTCGATCGGGCTGTCTCCCGATCATCTTGCTTACATGATCTATACCTCCGGTTCCACGGGAAAGCCGAAAGGCGTACTGGTAGAACATCGCGGTCTATGCAATCTTGCCGTTGCCCAGATTGAGGTCTTCGGCGTTCAACCGGATAGCCGGGTTCTGCAGTTTGCATCGTTCAGTTTCGACGCGTGTGTTTCCGAGATCATGATGACGCTTTGCCGGGGCGCTGCGCTTTACTTTGCCCCGAAAACCGATTTGCTGGCGGGCGAGTTTTTGGAGCGTGTCGTAGCGCAGTATGGCATCACCCATGCCACATTGCCACCGGCCGTGCTGGCGGGCCTTCCCGAGGAATCCCGGCTTGATTCCATCGGCACGATGGTTCTTGCCGGAGAGGCGTTGACTGCCGCGATCGCCAGACGCTGGTCTCAAGGCAGGAAGCTGATCAATGCCTACGGTCCCACGGAAACAACCGTGTGTGCCACCACCTGGGATTACAGCGTGAGCGAAGCGGCCACACCCCCAATAGGCCGCCCGATTGCGAACACCCTGATCTACATCCTGGATAGCAACGGAGAGCCAGTGCCGATCGGGGTAGCCGGTGAGATCTACATTGGCGGGGCCGGCGTGGCGAGAGGTTATCTCAATCGGGAGCAACTGACCGGGGAAAGATTTGTTGCCAACCCGTTTCTTTCGGAGCCTGGAGCCCGTATGTACCGAACAGGCGATCTAGGCCGGTGGCTGCCTGACGGCAACATAGAGTACATGGGACGTAACGACTTCCAGGTGAAGATCCGTGGTTTTCGTGTCGAGCTGGGAGAGATCGAAGCGCGGCTTGTACAGCATCCCGGCGTTCGCGAGGCTTTCGTGATCGCTAGGGAGGATACTCCGGGCGATAAACGGCTGGTTGCCTACTATGTTCCTGCAGGCCGCGAGGATGCGGCCGATGGACCGAGCGCGGAGGAACTGCGCGCGCATATCTGCGCCCGGCTACCGGAGTTCATGGCTCCTGCGGCGTATGTCCGCATGGATTCGATGCCGCTGACGGTGAACGGAAAGATGGATCGTAAGGCGCTTCCTGTTCCGGACAGCACAGCGTATCGCTCGCGTGACTACGAACCGCCGATAGGGGAGACGGAAATTGCACTGGCACGAATCTGGTCGGATTTGCTCATGGTCGAGGACATCGGCCGTCATGACAATTTCTTTGAATTGGGCGGTCACTCCTTGGTCGCGGTACGCATGATCGCCAGAGTCGGCGCACATTTTAAAAAACCATTGGGACTACTCGCGTTTGTGCAAACGCCAACCATCGCCTCGCTGGCTCAATTGGTATCCGGCAAGCCGGTTGCTCCCATGGTGGTGTTAAATAAGGGGCTGGCGAAGAAGATTCCGCTGGTTTGGGTGGCCCCGGAGTCGTGGCAACCTCGCCTCACTTCCTATCTCTCTGCCGATCAGCCAGTATTGAGTTTTGTGCTGAGCGAGCAGGAACTGGCGGCAACGATGCCACACCACAAGCTGGAGGATCTGGCGGCTTCCGTCGTCAAGAAGATCCGGAACCTCTATCCCAGATCGGCATATGTGCTTGCCGGCTTTTGCCAGACTTCGCTGTTGGCGTACGAAGCCGCGCAACAGCTACGAGCCCTGGGCTGCGAGATTCCTTTGCTCCTAATGGGGGACGCTCTTCCGCCTGGCTACCTCGAGAAGCTGTCCTTTACGGAACGTTCGAGACGCCGTTTGGAGCGGGAGACCTTCTACCTCTCGGTGATCCGTAACTCTTCTCCAGCCGAATGGAAAAGGTTGCTCAAGTTGCGGCTGGGTGCACTCAGGGACCTGCAGGAGCAGCGCAAATGGCAACGCATCTACCGTTCGGGGCGCAAATATCCGCAGTCTGTTCGCGAACTGTACCAGGCACTGACGATCGCCCAGCTGAACTATGTGCCGGCTCCTTATAGTGGACGCGTACTTTTTCTTCAGTCCGGAGGTCGTCCCAAACGCAGCCGTTGGGATGAAGCGGCAAGCTGGAGTCATTTTATCGAGGAGCTGGATGTGTTCGAGAGCCCGGGAGATCACACGAATATCTTCCGGGAGCCACATGCCAAACTGGCGGCAAAGCGAATCCAACTGGCGCTCGATCACGCTCTCGTAGATCTCGTTGACTCTGCCGAATACGCTCACTGAGCAGCCCCGGTCACCCATTTTTCTTATTGGAGCGATTTCAATATGCCGCAATTAGCCGATAACCCGCACGCTCTCGCGGGTAGAGTGAATCACCAACCTACGTTGCGCAACCGCATCTATGCGATTTTTCGCACGTTCCATCTCCAAGGGACGAAGACCGCCATTTCCCACTACTCCAGCCGGGCGCTCAATATTTTGACCAGAACAGGCCAACAGGAGGCGGTGTGCGAGGCGGAGGTTTGTGATCAGCGTTTTGCCGCGGTGGACCTGGACGCGAGCTTTGCCGAGCTTGCGATCCAAAGTCCAAATGGAAGGTGGGGCTTGCCTTACGTGCCGACCAAGGAGGAAATATTTCACAAGGCGCTGCAGAGCCTACCCATCACGGCAGAGGATTATCACTTTATCGACCTTGGTGCAGGGAAGGGAATGGCGTTGTTGCTGGCGTGCAAGTATCCGTTCAAGAGCATTACCGGAGTCGAATATTCGAAGACACTGGCGGAGGCTGCCACGCGGAACATTCACGACTATCTTGGGGAGACCGGGTCGGACAGGACAGTTCAATCCATCTGGGGCGATGCCACAGATTTTGAACTGCCGGAAGCGCCAACGATTCTGTATTTGTACAACCCCTTTCAGGGGAAGGTAATGGATCGGGTGATTGAAAATATTGAAAGGTCACTGCGGAATAAACCGCGGGATTTTTGGGTGGTCTATGGATATCCGTGGGAGTTCCGGAAATTCGATCGGAGTCCGGCGTTTAACACCGTAGAGTCAAATTCGGACTATTGCATATATCGTTCCAGTTTCAGATAGCCGGGCGGTTTCGCACGTCGATAGATGGAGAACAGCAGGCCTTCTCGTAAGAGAAGACCTGCTGTTTGTGTTTAGGGATGGTTGCTTGTATTCGGAGTTGCGGAGAGTTGAACA
>DATJNV010000147.1:0-20066 GCA_035507705.1 Acidobacteriaceae bacterium | reverse complement strand
TGGCTGGCAATCCGGCATTTGGGCGGGCGCATGGGCGCAGAAAAATGCGCCCGAAGCACCTAACGCAGGGGCAGGATTCAGTTGTCAAATACTGCTCTATAAGGAGCGCGCCTGAGCGCGACCTCGCTTGCTGCCCCTGGTTGCAGAACGCCGCTCACCCGGAGCGCAATTGCGCATTTCTGCCTGTCTATTTAGATCCCGGCGGAGGTGATTTCGGGTGGTGACCGATAGACTTTCTTTCGTAACAAGGCTGACCGATGGAAACCGCAGGCCGACCACGCAGCGCAGTGGAGAGACCTTGGGTTTCTCCCGGCCCCAAATTTGTTCATTAGGAGCGCGGCCGAGGGACCCATTCGACTTCGCTCCGAGGTTGTAACTTTTTAGATCGTGGCCGGAAAGGCGCGAAAAGCAACTGAGCCCGTTCGAAGAAGTTCAACAGAAGGTCCCTCCACTGCGCTTCCACGGCACGCTCCACGGCTTGCCGGGACAGGCGGGACAGGGTCGCTCCGGTCCTACTGCTCCAGCTGCTTCGCGATCTGTTCAATCCACGCAGCCTCGTCCTGCAGCGCGCCAGCAGCCAAAACCGCCTGCTCCTCCGCCTCCCGATAGCGGCCCTGTTCGATGCCTTCTCTCACCCCAGGCAAAGTCTTCGCTCCGTAGCCGGTATACCAACCCGGGGCATAGAGGACGTGCTGCATCCATGGGCGCCTGGGCAAGCCTTGTGCGATCGTCAGTTTCCTCTCCGCCTGCGCCAGCTCCTGATTCATCGTCTCCAGTCGATCGGCAGGTAGCGGCTTACCTTTCACGCCTGCAAGCGCGTTGCTGTAGTCTTTGGCAGCCCGATCCAAAGCAGCGGCGGCATTGTCGAGCGGCGCAAAATTCAGGTAAGGGGGAATCTCTTGCGGCGCCGGCGCAAATGTCGGGTTTCGTGGATCATTAGCCGCTGCATACACTCCGTCCCGTAAATTCTGCTGGATGGCTTCGGCTTCTTTGCGCCGCGTCTCGAGCAGAGCTTTTACTTCTTCGATATATTGCGCCACCGTACGTGAGAGGCCTTCAAAATCGTAGGGCATGATCTCCGCATCGGCCATGCGCAGGACGGTCAATCCCGCAGTTTGCGCCAACGCCCGGCCAAACACGAAGTCGTAATCGGAGAAATGCGTGTACCAATAAAAGTCGTCATAGATCGAGTGGTAATTGCCGGATGGGTCTTCTCCATCGAAGTCGAGATTGACGGAGGCGACACCCAAGTGGTCGATAAAGCCGCTGTAGTCGGAACCCGAACCGAGAGGACCGATACTGAGGTCGTCGCCGCTCCGCGCTTCCGCTTGTTGTTTGGGTGTTCCATGCAACAGCAGGTTAGCCTGCTGTCGTTTGAAGACGGAGACTTTGGACTCGGGATCCTCGACATCCTTCGCCACGGCATTCATCAAAGACTGCAGCGAATGCGAACCTTCCACTCCCAGGTAGCCGCGCGAATTCGCATCCGTGTTGATATATATGGCGGCATGCTTCTTCAGCTCGTCCGCGTGCTGCTCCACCCATTCCGTGGACCCGAGCAGCATGGGCTCCTCGCCATCCCAGGAAGCATAGATGATGGTACGTTTTGGCTTCCATCCCTGCCTGGCCAGCTCACCGAGTGCGCGCGCTTCTTCGAGCAAAACCACCTGGCCGGAAACCGGATCGTCGGCGCCATTCACCCATGCGTCGTGGTGATTGCCGCGCAACACCCAAAGGTCTGGTTCTTCGGAGCCGCGCATCGTGGCAATCACGTCGTAAACGGGTTTGAGATCCCAGTTGAACGCGAGTTTCAGATGAACCTTCGCCGGTCCCGGCCCCATGCGGTAGGTGATCGGCAGAGCTCCGCGCCAATTTGCGGGAGCCACGGGACCTTCGAGGGCGGCGAGGAGCGGCTGGGCATCCGCGTACGAAATGGGAAGCACCGGAATTTTTGCCAGCGAGGGAGCATCTTTCAACGCGAGCCGCTTCGCGTTCTGCGTGGCGCCGACCCCGGGAGTGAGTGGGTCGCCCGGATACAGCGGCCCGTCGAGCACGCTGCCTCGCTGGACTCCCTCGGGTGGACGCATCGGGCCCTTCGGAAAAGGCTCCTGCACACTGTATCCGTCTTCTGCAGGATCGGAATAGATGATGCATCCGATCGCGCCATGCTCCGCCGCAAGCTTCGGCTTGATGCCCCGCCACGATTGGCCGTAGCGCGCAATCACAATGGCCCCCTTAACCGAGACGCCATGACGGGCAAGCTCGTCATAGTCGGCCAGCACACCATAATTCACGTAGACCAGTGGGGCGGTCACATCGCCGTCGGGTGAGTAGGCATTATAGGTAGGCAGCTGCTCGTCTTTTTGCTTTGACGTGGGATCGACAGCAACCGCCGGCTCCTCAAGCTTCGCGGTGAACGTCGTGGGCGAGACCATCTCCAGCACGCGCAATTTGGGAGTGGGAAACAAAACCTGGAACTCTTCAATGTGAGCATCCCAACCCCACTGCTTATACTGCGCCAGGATCCATTCCGCGTTCTCTTTGTCGTAGGGAGATCCGACGTGATGAGGGTGCGCGCTGAGCCGTTCCATGTTGGCTCGCATCCGCTGCGGATCAGGCATCGCCTTGAAACGCTGTTCCCAACCAGCTTCGTCCAGCGCGCCCTGCTGGGCCGTAACCGCCGTAGTGAGGCTGAAAATGAGTAGTGCACTGACCGCTCGGCCCATCTTTCTCCTCCAGAAAAACATCGTAACCGCTCGACCCGCTACCTACCCATGGTCCGTTACCGCATGAATCGAAGCCGGATGATTCCACGCCTCCGGTTTAATCCTCATCCCAAACCCACTTTCCTCCGGCACTTCAATGCATCCGTCCTTGGGCGCGATCGGATCCTCCAGCATCAGCGGCCAGTCATGTTCATAGAACCGCTGGCAGCTCTCCTGAATCCAGACGTTCGGCGAAGCCGTAGTCAGATGCGTCGAAGCATAGAACAGCAGAGGACCACCCGCCGTGTGCGGAGCAATCGGCAACTCCTGTGCATCGGCGAGTGCGGCGATCTTGCGCGCCTCAGTCAGCCCGCCACACCAGGTCACATCGAACATCACGTACTTCGGCGTCCTCGACTCCAGCATCCGCTCAAACTGCATCTTTCCCGCCATGCGCTCCCCGGCGATCAGCGGCAAAGAAGTCGCCATAGCCAGCTGATGGTACTGATCGAAGTTGCCCGGCATCAGCATGTCTTCGAGCCACATCGGCTTGTAGAGCTCCAGAGCATGGGCGATTCGGATCGCAGACGTCAGATTCCACTGCGCGTGAAACTCGATCGCAATCTCGATCTCATCACCGAAGCCATCGCGAAGTTTCCTGACCGGAATGAGCGCCTGGTCGATATCCTGCCAGGTAATGTACTCGTTTTTGTTACGTTGGGCTGCGCCGTCGAAGGGCCATATCTTGATACCCTTGATGCCGCGGGTGTCGATCAGCTCGCGCATGATCTTTTCCGGCTCGCGGTTGAAATCGTACTTGTAAGGAAAGCACGTGTTATAGAGCCGAACCCGTGGATTCGCCTTACCACCGATCAGACGGTAAACCGGCGCATTGAGGGACTTCCCCAGCAGGTCCCACAGGGCAAGGTCCAATGCGCTCAGCACACGCATTTCCGTGCCGCCGGCAATCTGAAAATCGAAGGTGCGATAGAGGTCCGCCCAGATGCGTTCGATGTCCCGCGGATCACGGCCGATCAGCGAGGGAGCCACATTGTGCACCATCGCCGCCTCCACTGGATTCCGCGGATAAGTCTCGCCAATCCCGGAGACGCCAGCATCGGTATCGATTTTCAGCCAGGTCCAATGCGGCCAGAAGGGGGCGTCATCGCGCGTCTTCCAATAGACGGTTTCGATGCGTGTGATCTTCATCGGGGCCAGGGTGGCGGCATAGGAGGAATAGGCAGCAGCGAGCGGGGTGGCCAGCATCCCCGCGACAAATTCTCTTCGGCTCAGCATCAACAAGTTCCTTCAAAGGATGTAGAGATCAACATAATCCTGAACCGGCATCGCCTCGAGTCTTTTTTGGTTCAGCGATGCATCCAGGATGGTCTGCTGCTGTTTAGGCGAAAGCCGTCGCGCCAGGTTCGTGCGGAACTTTGCCTCGAGCAGAGGGATCCCTTCGCTCCTGCGCCGGCGGTGGCCGAGAGGATACTCCACCGTCTCGGTGAACGTGCTGCCGTCGCGCAGCGTGATGGTGAGCGAGTTGGCAATGGAGCGCTTCTCCGGATCATGATAGTCCGCAGTGAACGCAGGGTCTTCGCTGCACTGAATCTTCTCTCGCAGCGCATCGATGCGCGGATCCGCGGCAAAAGCATCCTCATAGTCGGAAGCCGTCAAGTGCCCGAAGAGAAGAGGAACGGCCACCATGTACTGGACGCAGTGATCGCGGTCGGCAGGATTATTCAGCGGTCCCTTCTTATCGATGATGCGCAGGCAGGCCTCATGGGTACGAATCTGGATATCGCGAATGTCTTCCGCAGATTTGCCGGCGGCCAGCAGGCGCGAGCGCAGGGTCATGGCTGCCTCCACCGCCGTCTGCGCATGAAATTCCGCGGGATAGCTGATCTTGAACAGAACATTCTCCATGACATAGGAACCGTAAGGCCGCTGGAAGCTAAAAGACCGTCCGCGAAAGAGGACATCGTAAAAACCCCAGGTTTTTGCCGTAAGCACGGACGGGTAGCCCATCTCTCCGGCTTTGACCATGAGCGCCAGGCGAACGGCGCGGCTGGTCGCATCGCCGGCGGCCCAACTCTTGCGCGAGCCCGTGTTGGGAGCATGACGATACGTCCGCAAGCTCTGGCCATCGACCCAAGCCAGCGACAGCGCATCGAGGATCTGGTCGCGGCTCAACCCCAGCATCTGGGCAACCACAGCCGTGGAAGCTACCTTGACCAGCACCACGTGATCGAGGCCAACCTTGTTGAAGGAATTCTCCAGCGCCAGGCAGCCCTGGATTTCATGGGCCTTGATCATCGCCGTCAAAACCGCACGCATGGTCAGCGGAGATTGACCCACCGCGACAGCAGTGCGTGAGAGCCAGTCGGCAACAGCGAGAATGCCGCCCAGGTTGTCTGAAGGATGCCCCCACTCCGCAGCCAGCCACGTGTCATTAAAGTCCAGCCAGCGAATCATCGCGCCAATGTTGAAGGCCGCCTGGACAGGATCTAACTGATACGCGGTCCCCGGCACCCGCGCGCCGTTGGGCACGACGGTTCCCGGAACAATCGGGCCAAGCAGTTTGGTACACGCCGGATATTCAAGCGCCTCCAGGCCGCAGCCCAGGGTATCGATCAGGCAATTGCGTGCCGTCGAGTAGGCCAGGTCACTCTCGATTTTGTAGCCGCATACATAGTCGGCGATGTCGATCATAACCTGGTCGTAAGGAGGGCGTTCCACACTGAGGGAAGATGACATTCGTTAGGATTCTCCAAGGGGATGTTAAAAGACCGCAGCCTGCGTTGCCCTTGTAGCGCGTCAGTGATCGTGACGGTTATGTTCGGCGATTGGCTACAGCCGACCAAGAGTGTTATTTATCAAGAAGGATCAGCCGCCCCCTGCGGGGCTGGACCGACTTGCTACAACACCCCAGGATTCGGTGCTGCGCACTCCATCCTGGGCTACGTTCAGCCGTCCCTGACGGGACTTCGACTCTTCTCCAGATGGGTTGGATTTTCGACAACTGCGCGAATCCACCGTCTCGACCTAAAGGATAATCGTCATTCTGCATGACGCACTGCACTCTGTCGAAAGTCATTTTCGAAAAGACAAACTGCAGATCCCTCCACTTCGCTTCGCTACGGTCGGGATGACAATTCTGTTGCCACAATTTTCATCCGCGTCGTTGCGAAGTCCCGCAGGGACGGCTGAAAATAGCCCAGGACACTAGCCCTGGATCCACTATGGTCTTTCCGCCAAAGGAACAAACGGAAGATCGTCGGGCCCCGTGTAATTCGCTGCCGGCCGAATGATCTTGCCATCGGCGCGCTGCTCGAGGATGTGCGCGCTCCATCCGGAAGTGCGCGCCAGCACAAACAGCGGGGTAAACATGGCTGTCGGTACGCCCATCAGATGATAAGAAACGGCACTGAACCAATCGAGATTAGGGAACATGCGCTTGGCTTCCCACATCACCGTTTCCAGGCGCTCGGCGATGCGGTACATCGCGAAATCCCCTGTTGATTTCGCCAGGTCGTGCGCGACTTTCTTGATGATGGCGTTCCGCGGATCGCTGACCGTGTAAACCGGATGGCCGAAGCCGATCACGACTTCTTTTTTCTCCAGACGGGCGCGAATGTCCCGCTCCGCCTCATCTGCGGAAGCATATCGCTGCTGGATCTCGAGCGCAACTTCATTGGCGCCGCCGTGCTTAGGCCCACGCAGTGCGCCGATCGCTCCCGTGATGCAGGAATAGATGTCGGATCCAGTCCCGGCAATCACGCGTGCAGTAAAAGTGGAAGCGTTGAACTCGTGCTCCGCATACAGGACGAGTGACACCTGCATGGCGCGAATCCATTCCTTGCTGGGAGGCTGCCCGTGCAGCAGGAAAAGAAAGTGGCCGGCAAGCGTGTCCTCGCCCGAATCAACGTCAATGCTCTGCCCATTACGGCTGTAGTGGTGCCAATACAACAGCATCGACCCGATGGTGGCCAGCAGCGTATCGGCGCACTCAATAGCGCCCGCAGGATTGTGGTCGTCCTTCTCCGGCAACGAGCAGCCCAGCGCGGAAACGCCGGTGCGCAGCACATCCATCGGATGCGTAGCTGCGGGCAATTGCTCCAGCACTTCGTACACATTGGCCGGCAGCCCGCGCAGGCGGGCAAGTTTCTGTTTGTAAGCAGCAAGCTCCGTGGCGTTAGGCAGCTTGCCGCGAAGCAGCAGATACGCCACCTCTTCAAATTCACAGTGAGCTGCAAGATCGGCGATGTCGTAGCCGCGATAGTGCAGATCGTTCCCGGTGCGGCCCACAGTGCATAAGGCGGTATTGCCTGCAGGAGTCCCCGAAAGAGCAACGGATTTTTTGGGCTTAAAAGCGGTTGCTGGCTGTTCCGTCGTGGTGGCCATCATCTCCTCCAGGGTTCAACTGCGTTTGGCGGCCGCGAAGAGCTGGTCGAGCTTCTGCTCGTAGGCCTGGTAGCCGAGGAATTCGTAAAGCTCGGCGCGGGTCTGCATCAGGTTGAGCACATCCTTCTGCGTTCCCTCGTTCCGGATGGCATGGTACACCTTCAGGGCGGCAGCGTTCATGGCGCGATATGCGGCGCAGCAAAACAAGACAATATCGACCCCGGCATCGCCTAATTCTTTTGTCGTGTAGAGAGGCGTTTTCCCAAACTCGGTAATGTTCGCCAGGATCGGTACGCTCACAACCTCTTTGAACCGGGTGTACATGGTGAGCTCCGTAACCGCCTCGGCAAAGATCATATCCGCGCCGGCTTCCACATAAGCCAGGCTGCGCTCCAGCGCCGCAGACAAGCCTTCGCCAGCCAGGGCATCGGTACGAGCCATAATGACAAATTCTTTGTCAGTGCGCGCGTCCACCGCGGCCTTGATGCGATCCACCATCTCCTCGGCCGGGACTAGCTCTTTGCCTGGGCGATGGCCGCAACGCTTGGCGCCCACCTGGTCTTCTATGTGGACTGCAGCCGCTCCAGCCCGCTCCATCGATCGAACCGTTCGCGCGATATTGAAGGCGCTGCCCCAGCCCGTGTCGATATCCACCAGCAAGGGCAGATGGGTCGCCTCGGTAATGCGCTGAACGTCGACCAGCACATCATCCATGGTGCTGATGCCCAGATCGGGCAGGCCGAGTGAGTTGGCGGCCACGCCGCCTCCCGAGAGATAAAGCGCGCGAAAGCCTGTGGCTTGCGCCATGAGCGCCGTGTAGGCGTTGATGGCGCCAATGACCTGCAATGGGCGCTCCTGCTCGACGGCGGAGCGAAAGCTTTCCTTGGCCACGTTGTTCCCTTCTCAATTAAATCCTAAATCGGTAGACTCGGCTTGCTATGAACAAAGTCTTTTCCGGTCCCGACGCGGCCGTCGCCGATATCCCATCGGGCGCAACCATCATGCTGGGTGGTTTCGGGCTCTGCGGCATTCCTGAAAATTCGATCGCCGCGTTAGTGCACCGCGGAATCAAGGGCCTGAACACCATCTCCAACAACATGGGAGTAGATGGATTCGGCATGGGCCTGATGCTGGAAGCGGGCATGATCGCATCCCACACCGGCAGCTATGTGGGGGAAAACGCGCTGCTGGAGAAGCTGGCCATCGCCGGTACACTCAAGGTCTCTCTCATTCCACAGGGCACGCTCGCCGAGCGCATTCGCGCCGGCGGCGCGGGTATCCCTGCCTTTTACACGCCTACCGGCGTCGGAACGCTGGCTGCCGAAGGCAAAGAACAGCGCACCTTCGACGGCCGCGATTACGTGCTCGAGACCGCGCTCAAAGCGGACTTCGCCTTGGTCAAAGCGTGGAAGGGAGACCGGCAAGGTAACCTGATCTACCGCCGGACCGCACGCAATTTCAACCCCATGATGGCGACTGCCGCGCGCATCACCATCGCCGAGGTCGAAGAACTGGTCGAGCCTGGACAGCTGGATCCCGACGTGATCGCAACCCCGGGAATTTACGTGCAACGCATTTTCCAATGCACCTCCTGCGAGAAGCGCATAGAACGCCGAACAGTGAGGAAGCCCAATGCCTGAGCCGATGCGGGAACCAAGGCGCGAGCTGCTGCAGGAAGCTGACAAGCGCAATCGTATTGTCCGCCGGGTGGCGCAGGAACTGCGCGACGGCTATTACGTCAACCTGGGCATCGGAATGCCGACGCTGGTGGCCAACTACGTACCCGCGGGAGTGGAAGTAGTGCTGCAGTCGGAAAACGGCATGCTCGGCATCGGGCCCTACCCGCTCGAAGAGGAAGTGGACCCCGACCTGATCAACGCAGGCAAAGAGACGGTTTCTGTGCTCCCCGGCACGTCGTTCTTTTCCAGTGCCGAGGCGTTTGCCATGATCCGCGGCGGCCACATCGACCTGAGCATCCTGGGCGCCATGGAAGTCGACGCCAGGGGAAGCCTGGCCAACTGGATCATCCCCGGCAAGATGGTCAAGGGTATGGGCGGCGCCATGGATCTGGTGGCGAGTGCGCGGCGCGTCATCGTCGCCATGGAACACACCACCCGAGACGGGCGTCCAAAAATCCTGAATGCCTGCAGGCTACCCTTGACTGGGGTCGGCGTAGTCGATTCCATCGCGACCGAGCTGGCCTGGATCGACGTAACGCCCGAAGGGCTGCTGCTTCAGGAGATCGCGCCCGGCGTTTCCGTCGAGCAAGTCCAGTCTGCTACCGAAGCGCCTTTGAAGGTCAGTCCCACGCTGCGAACGATGAGCTGATCACGCAAGGGTATTGCCCCCATTCACCGAGATACGTTGCCCGGTGATAAATCTGCCCTCATCACTGGCCAAAAAGGCAACCGTATCGGCGACATCCTGTGGAGTACCCATGTGTCTCATGGGCACCCTCTCCGTGTAAGCGTCCATCTCGGCCTGCGTGGAGTGCAGATGGCGCTCGGTTGGAATCCAGCCCGGAGCAACCAGGTTTACCGTGATCCCGGTCGTGGCCAGCTCGCGTGCCCAGGACCGTGTTTGCCCTAGCTGGGCGCCTTTCGCTGCCACGTAGTGGGCGAACATGGGGTTTCCCAGTTCGAAAACTTCGCTGCCGATCTGGATGATCCTGCCGAATCCCCGGCTCTTCATGCCGGCGACCACGTGCTTCAAGACGAGCAGCGGTGACTTCACAAAGAAGTCCAGCTGGTCCAGGTATCGTTCCCAGGTCTGTTCTTCGATGGTCAGAAAAGGCTGCGGCCCTGTCGCATTGATCACCGCAATGTCGATATGGCGATAGGTATCGTTGATGGCCTGGATCATGCCGGTGATATCCGCCTCCAGCCGTACATCGGCGTAGTAGGGCGTCGCTTCCCCGCCCTCATTCCTGATCCTGGCGCACAGCTGCTCCGCCCGCTCACGCCTGGCGAAGTAGTTCACCGCCACATTGGCGCCTCTCGCAGCCAATTCGAGCGCAATCGCCGCGCCCAACCCCCGCGAGGCGCCAGTAACCAGTGCCGTCCGTCCCTTAAGTGTCTCCATGACTAAAAGAAGCTAAGAAAACCCACAGGAACCTGTCAAACCCACAATGGTGTGACCGAGCAGGGCAGAATACGGCCCTGAAGGAACATTCTTCACATCGGTGATCTCCACAAAACAGTCCCGAAGGGACGACTGAAAATTTCCCAGGACGATTAGTCCCGGGATGAACCGTTAACCAGAATGCTCCGCCATAGCTGAAGGTCCATCCTCGATGCCGTGAACTGCCAGGAATTTCTTCAATTCATCCGCAAAGCTAATCCGCCTGTGATGGTCAGCCTGCGTCTTGATGTATCTCAGCGTCGTTTCCCGCTGAGATACCCCTATAGAGAAGGCCCCATATCCCTCCTGCCACGCAAATGAGCTCATTTGCGGAAACGTCTCATGGACCCACTTCGAAGATCCGGATTTGAGCAACTGAACGGCTTTTGCCACAGAGACGGTAGCCGGCAACGAAAGCAATAAATGGACGTGGTCCTTGGCCCCACCAATGGCCAGAGCCGAGATTCCATTCTGACGAGCTATACCTCCCAAGTATCGGTGAAGATCTTGTTCAACATCTTCACGAATCATCGGCCGACGCTGTCCAGTCGAAAAAATCACATGGACCAGGCAAGATACATGACTGTGCGCCATGCCTTTCATTTCCCTTCCGCAGATGACTGGTCTCCCAGGACTCACGTCCTGGGTAATTTTCAGCCGTCCCTCGCGGGACTGCATCGTGCGTATCAACTTTACCCAGGACTGGCGTCCTGGGCTATTCTCAGCCGTCCCTCGCGGGACTACGTCGTGCGTATCAACTTTACCTGGGACTGGCGTCCTGGCTATTTCCAGCCGTCCCTTCGGGACTACGTCGTGCGTATCAACTTTACCTAGGACTGGCGTCCTGGCTATTTCCAGCCGTCCCTTCGGGGACTCTTTCTGTTTGCCCGTATCTGAGGGGAACCTAGTTCCCTATCCACGAACGCACAGGGCTACAGAGTGGGCTTCTCCCGCAACAGGACGTTGCGGATGCGCAAGAGCGTCATCGTCAGCGCGGCCAATCCAGCTCCCCACACCGCGAATGCCAAATTCACCACCCACGCAGGCGCAACCCCCACTCGCCACAACACATAGGGGAGAAAATTCCACGTGGTGATGTGCAGATAGTCCCATGCGTCTTCGGTCATGGCATGGTTGTTGAGGCCCCAGGCATTCATCTTCCCCAATGCGAATGCGATGATATTCTTCACCCGCAACCCGATCACGAACGTGGGATGACCAAGGGTTTCCATCTGGTAGATCTCGAGCGGCAACCAGAACGCCAGGGACACAAGTTGAACAAAAACGGCGATGCCAAACAGTGCCAAGCCAGCGATCCAGATTCCCTTTGACAATTGTTGTCGATGACGCATAAGCAAAGGAACCGCGAGCAACGAGGCCAACTCGACAGCGGTGGAAACATACCGGTCGCCCCAGGCGAAATCGCCGCTCCAGACCGTATAGCGGCCATAAAAGCTCATGTACGCCAGCACCAAAGGACAAGCCATGATGAGATAAGCCTTGGCATCCGCGCTGAACCGCTTCCAGGCGACAACGCACAAGAGGATCATCAACACAATCAAAGGATCAAACAAAAAGATCGACTTTTCCGGCGTAAATAAAGCGCCAAAGAAGCCCACATGCCAGGGAGTCTCAAACGGATAGCTTGCAGGCAAAGAAGGATCCCGCATCCGGGTTTCCCGCCCGATGATGCTGATATAGGTAACGAACACTGACCGCCAGCCAAATCGATAGACTTGATAGAGCCGGTCGATCAGTCCAAAAAACAGGTAAACCGGCAAAGCAGTTGCCATGAACGCTTTGCATCGAGCCCAAAGAGCACGGCTGCGGATACCTTCGAACCACGACACGAGCAGAAGAAAGAACGCTCCAGCCAGAAGATCCAGACCGGTCGGAAGGCGGGTCAGCAAATTGAGCCCGAACGCAGCCGAGCCAATCAGGAGCGCGCGCCGCCTG
This sequence comes from Acidobacteriaceae bacterium, assembly GCA_035507705.1. Lineage (GTDB taxonomy): Bacteria > Acidobacteriota > Terriglobia > Terriglobales > Acidobacteriaceae > PALSA-350. Next base: position 7,881 of record DATJNV010000147.1, on the reverse strand, counting down.
CCGCTGCGCAGCCACTCATACTGATATGAGAACCCGGTCAAAGTGAGAAGGAAAATGTAGTTGTTCTCCATCATGTTCTGCGTGTAATGGAGATGTGTAGTCCCTACCAGTAGGGCCAGGACGCCGAGGACGGACTGCTTCACCGTGAACTGTAACTGCCGCAGAAAGCGAAAGCAGATGAGCGCCGTGAGTACGGTCACTGCAATGTTGACGCTGTAGCTGACGATGATGTCGCGCACACTGGGGTCGGTGTCGCCGTACTCGGCAAAGATGGGTAGCCGCGCGACATAGGTGCCGACAATATCCGGGGGCAGCAGAAGCAGGGACTGGCCCATGCTGTACCAGCTCTGCAACTTCCCACCGCGGCCATGCACGCCAAATTCCGGGAATTCGTTGGGGAAAACCTCGGGCTCGCCGGTCCACCAGGAGTGGGCGGTCTGCAGGCGATGGGTGGTATCGGCAGACCCTAGTTCCCCTGATTGCACAACAAATGCGATCAGACCAGCTGCCAAAGCAAGAAGAAAGAGCGGATCACGGAACCAGCGGCGAAGACTCACTATCGTCATTATGACTGAAGGGAGGCCCGCGTTCCCTTCTCAATCTACCCGCGTCCTATTCAGATTTGAGAATCGTCTGCAACTCAATCTTCGCAGGATCGAGCTGCACGTTGAAGCCGGGGCCCGTAGGCAAAACGATGTGCGCCTTCACTGGAACCAGTGGGTTCGTTTCGAAGTGGTAGTAGTGCCGCATCTTGATCACCAGGTATTCACCGAGAGGGAACGTCATCGGCGACTGGCTGCAAATGACATGGATGGCTGCACGCAAGCTGTGCCCGTGTGGGATCACCGGCACGTCATGTAATGATGCGACCGTGCCTATGCGCACCAGTTCCGAGACGCCGCCACACCACTCCGGGTCCGCCTGGACTACCGAGAGTGCGCCGGCCTGCAGATAGCGCTCGACTTCCCACCTCCCGTAGAAGTGCTCGCCGGCAGCGATGGGGACAGTGGTGCTCCGGCGCATGGCGGCAAAGCTATCAATCTTCTCCGGATGCGTCGCTTCCTCCATCCAGTGCGGGCGATACTTCTCCACCTGGTGGGCCCACTCGAGAGCGTAGTCCTGGTCCCATCCGCTGTAAGCGTCGAACATGAGCTCGGTGTCATCGCCCAGCGTTTCGCGGAGAATGCGCACCAGTTCGACATTCTTGTGCATCCCCTCGGGCCCCGAACCAGGGCCATATCCGATAAACCACTTCTGGTACCGAAAACCTTCCTGTTGAATCGCGAGCGCCCGCTTACGCACGGCCTCCGGCTCCAGCGAAAAGCCAAGGCAGCTGGCGTACATCTCAACCGAAGAGCGTGTCGGACCGCCGAGCAAACGGTACACCGGCACGTCATAGTAACGGCCGCGTATATCCCACAAAGTGTTGTCGACCGCGCTGATCGCCATCATGAAAAAGCCGTCGCGCGAATGTCGATTGGAGCGGTACATCTGGTCCCACAGCGCTTCTCCGGCGAGCGGATCCTTGCCCAGGAGAAAGGGCCGCAGATCCTGCTGCACGACAATGGCTGCGCTCTTTTCGATCGGCCCATAGAGGCCATCGATACCCGCATCGGTACGTATGCGCAAGTAGATCGCGCTGGTATGTACCTCCCGCGGACCAGATGGCTCGTCAGCGTACGGCGCGGGACGCAGGTCGTCGTACACGTCCAGGGGATTCACCTGCGGCTGGTGGTCCACACCGCCTTCCGCCGTGTAGGTTCCGTGCAGTTCGATCAACTCCACCGCATCGATCTTCAGCGGACCTCGCGCAGCAGGCGCAGGTACGGCAGCCATAGACCGGGTCGGTCCAGCAGCCAAAGCGCTTGCCGCGGCACCCAGCAGAAAGTGTCGGCGTCTCATATCTCCCTCGGGTAAGACCTCGTCAGCCAGCTTATACACTTTAGCTTAGCGAACTGTGATCGCCCCACTCCAAACCAGGCGACTCTTGCTCCGGCCGCTCCAGCTTGACGACGCCGAGCAGACACAGCGGTTCTTCCCCCACTGGGAAATTGTTCGGTTCATGACTGCGCTGGTTCCGTGGCCCTATCCGGCAGACGGAGCCTCGACCTTCTATCGCGAGGTCGCGCTGCCTGCGATGGAACGGGGAGAAGCGTGGCATTGGACGCTGCGGCTGAAAGAATCGCCGGAAAATCTCATCGGAACCATCGGGTTGGTCTCCAAAGAGGGATATGCGGTTCGCGGATTCTGGTTGGGACTACCATGGCAGCGCCGCGGATTGATGACGGAAGCCGTCGTGGCCGTCAATGACTATTGTTTCGACGACCTGGGCTTTCGCGTACTCCGCGCTCCGAAGGCAGTGGGAAATACAGCCTCAAGGCGAATTTCGGAGAAGACCGGAATGCGCATCATAGCCATGGAAGAGCGCGACTACGTCTCCGGTAGGTGCCTGAGCGAAATATGGCAAATTACCGCTGAAGAATGGCGGGAACGAAGACAGGCACTGGAGCCGCCCTATACTAAAAAGTGAGGATTCGCCGTGAAACTGGAAGCAAGCAAACTGGCCGCAGTCTGTGTGATGGGCCTGTGTCTCTTTTCCGCGGGGCCTTCTAATGCGCAACAAGCGTCACAGCAACAACAATCGCAATCGCATCCTGAGCTGCCCGCAGGGCCTGGTAAGGATACTCTGATTCGGGTCTGCAGCAACTGCCACTCGCCTGACAATGTGATTGCCAACGGCCAGGACCGCGCCGGTTGGGAAGCCACCATCCAAAAAATGGCCAGCTTCGGAGCCCAGGGCTCGGATGAGGAATTCACCGAAATCCTCGATTACCTGGTGAAGAACTTCCCCGCCGCGACGCCGGTCAACGTCAACAAAGCGACCTCCGCCCAGCTTGTGAGTGGATTGGGATTGACGGCCGCCGAAGCAGACGCAGTCGTCGCCTACCGCAAGCAAAATGGAGACTTCAAGAATCTCGACGATCTAAAGAAAGTCCCCAACGTGGACGCAAAAAAACTGGACGCCAAAAAGGACCGGCTCCAGTTTTAGCTCTCTCCGCTGGACTCAAGGGAGAGGACATCACTCCCACTCGGCGCATGAGCATCGTTACGCGAAAAGCCGTCATTGGGATGACACATCCTTAGCGACGGAAAGAGGACAACTGAAAAGCAGGTTCTCATCCTCATAGGTTGGCTGGAAGCCGATGACTACCCGGGGCAGGCTCTGCGACTTCGCTCTATAAACCTCTTGTTGTGCGATAGATCTGGGAGGCGCTACGAGGATGACGGCGCTGCAGAGGGGTTAAAACATCTCGCTCGATCGGCAGAAACACGAAACAGTCGAAGCCCTACGGCAACTCCTTCAACCAAATATTCCGGTGCGAGATCTTGACCACCCCTGGCCCTTCGATCTCAAAACCGATCAACCCTTTCGACTGACTGTACGTCGGATCGTTGTCGACCAGGATCGCCATCACGTGCCCATTGACAATGTGGATCAGGGTATTGCCATCGGCAATGATCTCGAACTGATTCCAGTCCCCCACCTTGATATAGGACTTGAGCTCATCTGAACTCCCGAGCATAGCAATCAGGCGCGGCTTCTGGCCCTTCTCGGTCTGCACCACGTCGCCTCGCCAGGCGACAATGCCGCGAGGGCTGCTCTGCTCGTAGAGCTGGCCGGTGTACTTATTGGCATAATCGAAATCGGCCTGATAGCCCTTCATATTCCACTTGGGATACTTGACCTTCTGCCCAGGATTTGGCGGCACATTGGAGCTGCGGTATTGAACCCCGCCGTTTGCGCCCGTTCCCTCCAGCTTCATCTCCAATTTCAGTTCGAAATTGGCTGGTTGGCCGCCGCGCCAAATGATGTTCGTCGTGCCAGACGGATGCTCGGGGCTCGACTCGGCCACCAGGGCGCCGTCTTCCACGTGCCAAACCTCCGTGGAACCGTCCCAGCCCTGCAGATTCTTACCGTTGAAAATCTGCGTCCAGCCGGTGTGGTCGTTGAAGTCGATCGGCTCCGGATGGGAAAAGCCGGGAAAGGCACGATGCGGAGGCGCCTGAGCGTGCGAGGCACCGATTACCGCGAAACAGATGACTGCGACAAACGAATGCCGGAAGAGATTGATTTTCATTCGACCTTCTCCCATTGCCTGGTTTTGGCGGATTTCAATACTGCATCGGTTACATAATCCGCGGCCGCGCCATCGGCAAACGTGGGCGCCGCAGCTTGCTTACTGCGGAGACCTTGAAGAAAATCTGCGACCTGGTGGATGAACGTATGTTCATACCCGATTTGCAGGCCGGGCACCCACCAGTTCTTCATGTAAGGATGATCGCCGTCGGTGATGTGAACGCTCTTCCAGCCGCGCAACCGGCCTTCGTCGCGATGATCGAAATACTCGAGACGATGCAGGTCGTGCAGATTCCAGCCCGCCGAAGCCGTCTCCCCATTCACCTCGAGGGTAAACAACGCCTTGTGACCGCGCGCGTACCGCGTAGCTTCAAACGTGGCCATCGACCCGTTGGCGAAGCGGCAGAGGAAGGCGCTGGCATCATCAATGCCCACCGGCTCAACCTTACCTGTCAGATTGTGCTTGCGTTCTTTCACAAAGGTTTCGGTCATGGCCGTCACTTCGACAATGGGACCGTTCAGCCACAGTGCCATATCGATGTTGTGGGCTAGCAAGTCGCCCGTAACGCCGCTACCAGCGACGGACACATCCAAACGCCAAAGGCCCTCGCCTCCTTGGGGCAAGTCTTTGGAGATGGTCCAATCCTGCAGGAACAGCGAGCGGTAGTGAAAAATGCGACCGAAGCGCCCTTCCTCCAGGAGTTGCTTGAGCAGCACGACAGCAGGAACGCGGCGGTAGTTGTACCAGACCATGTTGGGTACCTTGGCCGACTCCACCGCCTCCACCATGGTCTTCGCTTCCACTCCCGTGCGCCCCAGCGGCTTCTCGCAGAGCACCATCTTGCCCGCCCTGGCCGCGGCAATCGCGATTTCCGCGTGCGTATCATTGGGGCTGGCAATATCGATCAGGTCAATATCCTTCCGCTGCAAGAGAGTGCGCCAGTCCGTTTCGATGGATTCATAACCCCAATTCTGAGCAAATCCCTTCGCACGCTCTGCATTGCGGGCACACACCGCCTTGAGCACCGGCTGATACGGCAAATCGAAAAACCGGGGCGCCTGCAGGAAAGCATTCGAATGCGTGCGCCCCATGAATCCATATCCAACTAAACCGACATTGAGTTTGGTAGGAATCTCAGCTGCCTCCTGATCTCGCTTTATATACAAGGGTGAACCGACCGACGCAGCCCAGGATTTCATCCTGGGTGATTTTCAGTCGTCCCTTGAGGACTTCACATCTTTTTTGACCGGTAGCCCAGGATTCAATCCCACCCATGCGCATTGCGCACAGCCAACAGCGTGTTCAACACCTCATTCCACGTTTTCGGCGCCAGCATCACCGCATTGGGAAACATGCACCCATCCCAGCAAATATGCTCATACGCGTTCGTCGGCTCCCCATTTTCATTACGCATCCAAAGGCCTGCGACCGCGACGATATCCATCTTTCCGTTGGGATCCAAAGCCGTGCAATGGCGGCCCGTTTTGTCATGAGAACCCGAACCACTGACCGTGCCATCGTTCTGGGCCACATGAAAGTCGATCGTCCAGGGACGCAGCGCGTGGGTCAGCTTCTTCAATGCTTCCATCAGAACCGCTTTCTGCGACCAGTCAAAATTCTCCGGCAGCAACCGGTCTTCAGGAGCGTTGTAGCCCAGCGTATAGAGCAGCGAGTGAGCCATGTCGGCCTGAAAACCCAGTGTCTTGGGCCGGTTCACCATCTCCAGCAACTCGACCATATGCTTCCAGCCGTGCATACCGCCCCAGCAAATCTCGCCTTCCGCCGCGAGCCGCTCGCCATAGTCCTCAGCAATAAGGCTGGCTTCGCGGAATGTCTGCGCAAGCAGTTTGGTATTTCCCACCGGATCTTTAGCCCATTCTGCAGGGGAGGTTGCCGAATCAATCCGGATGACCCCGTATCGGCGAATCCCCAATCCGCGCAGCTTTTTCCCAATGGCACAAGCCTTCCTTACCTGCGTCAGAAAGCTCGCCCGCTCGCTCTCGGAACCGATGGCGGAACCTCCGCCCGTCGGTGGCCAAACCGGCGCGACCAGCGATCCGACCACCAGCCCACGCCGGGCAATACCCTCCGCAAGCTCTTTGAGATCGTCATCGCCAGCGTCGATGCTCGTGTGCGGCAAGGACAAAAACAGGTCCACGCCGTCAAAGCGGACTCCTTTCACCTCCGCCTGCGCTGTCAGATCAAGCATGGTCTCGAGCGGGATAAACGGTTCGGAGTCCGGTCCCTTGCCGACAAGGCCCGGCCACATGGCGTTGTGGACCGCGGGATGCTTATGCTGCGTGGCGGCGTTCATAGCTTCACTTCCGTAACAGCGGCTGTGCATCCGGATTACCGGGTCCGAAGTGCTTCAGCATAACCAAAGGATCGGATGCGCTCAGATTCTCAACGCGCACCCCTTCTTTGGCAACGTTTGCGGTCACGAATATCTCGTCCTCGGTCATCTCCCCGAAGCGGATCATCGAGGGAGTCGAGATAGCCTGCCTGGCCAGCGTGCCATAGCCCTGGGTGAGGATCACGCCGTACGCCGCGCTGTCCTTGATGGTCACGCTACGCTTGGGCAAAACAGTGAGCTCCTTGGCCGAGTAGTAGGGCGTCCCGTAGGTAATCCACTTCTCGATGTACCCGTCGCTCTTGGTCTCTTCCACCGGCCTCACCGGCCGGGGAAAAGTCTTGTTGCTCTCGGCAAACCGCGGATTCACATTCGCTTCCCAATCCAGCATGCTGATCAGGAAATCCAGATCCTTGGTGTGTTCAGAAGGAACATCCTTGGTCAGCAGTTCCCAGCCGACAATGCGGCCCTCAACTTCGGATTGGAACATGGCGAACACATCGCTGTTCACCTGCGGCTCATAGGTGACCAGCGACCCTGGCGCATGCAGAATGCCGGGATTCACCTGCCATCCAGCGCCCGGCTCAAGCCGATAGGCCCGCGCATGAAAGAGAATTCCATTGTCGCCCTGGTTCCATTTTTCCAGGCAGCGGCGGATGTCTTCCCTGGTCGTTCCCGGCTCCAGACCCATGTACGTATGGGGAAAATTGTTCTGTATCTGGTTATATTGCGGCGGAAAATAGTAGGCTTCCGGTTTTCCCTTCTGCCCCACCAGTTTGGCGAATGCATCGCTCTGGTGCATGTGGTGAGGAATCGGGCCCATGTTGTCAAAAAACTTGCACAACAGGCTCCAGCCGCCCTCGCGCTGCATCACCTCGGCCCCCAGCAATAAATCGCCGGCGGTCTCCACTGCCTCCTTGAGGAGGAATCTGTCTCCGGCTACGGGACGGACGTAGCTGAGCCCCTCATCCGGCAGCGTATGGGGGCCGTTCGACGCCTTGGTCGTCGAAGAAAACCAGCGCTCATTGATACCGCCGCGGTGACCGCCGAACGCGTACAGATCGTCGGGGTGCAGCTTCAGCCGCCGTCCGGGAATCATGAACGACCGCGGGACCCAACACGGTTCCAATCTAAGAATGCCGTTGCCTGCATCGATGACTTCTTTAACCTGGGAACTGCGCATGCCTACCTTTCACTGATATAAGTTCAAACAGTCCCGAAGGGACGGCTGAAAATTACCCAGGATGCAATCCTGGGGGCTTCTACGGCCTGCTCACACGCATGACCTCAATGCTCCAGCGGAATCCCAAACGAGTAGAGCGTGTTGTCATGCGTAACAAAAAACACGTGCCCATCACCCACAGACATCCCGGAGAGATGCGCATAACCTTG
>DATJNV010000146.1:0-29752 GCA_035507705.1 Acidobacteriaceae bacterium | reverse complement strand
CACCAACGCAGATCGTCCTGATTCTGCCTGATCAGTTCCCAGAAACCTGATGGATCACCTGCGTTGATGTGGTGAATGCGGAGTTGATCCCGCTCCCGCACCCGGATCATCTGCTCGTGCTCTGCAAATGCGGCAGACCTGTCTCCAAACCGCAGTCCGATATGGGCCATATCGACGCCAAGAACCCAAAACAGGCGCTGCTTCTCCCGGGCGGCGATTTCTCCGAGGGCATCGAAGAACTGCTTCACGTGCTCGTCGTCTTCCGGTAAGCCGCCCTGGTAGATGCTGAGACCGAAGGAGCCACAAAGGATGGGAAGGATGCGCACGGCTGGACCGTAAATGGCCTGGAGGAAAACGACCTGGAATTCAATGGAATGCTCGACAGCGTGGCAGTAGTCCTCCATGAGCGCCGCCGGCTGAAGCGCCAACTCATCCACGAGCGGCTCGTCTATCGATGTTTCGCCGAAGGGAGTCTGAAAACGCTTACGCGTCAAACCGAACTTGCCGGGTGCCCCATAATGCGACGTTCCCAACACAACAAAAGTGCGGTCGCACAGATCGGGAGTCAGCTCCTGGTAGGCGGCACGATAACTCTGCCAACCCCCAGGAGGGCTCACATGAGGCGCGGCGATGCCTACGCGTGCCGTACGTGTAGGGGCGGCTCCGTCGAGATACCCTTGCATGACACCACGCAGGGGCTCGATCTGGCCTGGATAGCCGGCGCCCGCATGAGCCGCTACGCGAACCGGGCTTTGGGCAAAGTCTGAGAGACGCTGTCGCTTAAGCCGGTCGTAGTTGTCGTCTTCGAGGAATCCGGATCCACTGAGGGTTTCGATCAGTTGCTCAGCCACGGCTGCAAGATCCGGGCCGGCAGCGCGCGTGAGCTCTGCCTGCAGGTCCAGATCGGTTCGCTTTCCATCAAACAGCCGGAGCCCCTGGATGAGAAGGGGAGGAATGATCAGGATCGCGTCTGAGAAACGAAAACAATCGCGCATCAGGAGGCCGGGCCGGTCGGCCACAGGCGAGACCATGACGTCGATGTCGGTGCGAAGCCGGGGAAGGATCATTGGTTGGCAGCAAGCGGCTCCCCAGGGAGTCGCCGCACCTGACCTCATGGTATGCGATAAAGGCGCTGCTCACTGGCAGGAGAAGTGGTTTATGCTCTGTTCCGGGTGGAGACACGGTTAATCAGATGCTCAACAGGTAACCAAAATGACGACCGCTGCTCCGGAGACGAGAATGCCGGGATCCGCTCACGATTTTGGTCATTTGAGCCGATACAGGGATAACCGGGAACCTAATGAGGCTCCAGCCAGAATGCTGGAGGTATGACGCTACAACGGCGGTGACGAATGACTCGGAAATCACTGATATCGATGATCGCCGGAGTGGTTGTGGTCACGGCCTTCTTCGATTACTGCACTGCAGCGCAGCTGGTGACGCCGGTGCTGTTCATGTTTCCACTCGCGCTGTGCCTCAGCAGAAGGTCCAAAAAACTGTTGTGGTGTACCGCGGGTCTGGCGATGTTAGAGAGCCTCTCGGCGGGCATTTGGGGTTTCCATCGAGCTGCGGTCGACAACCCGTGGGCCGCGGCAACTAATCGGGGCCTGGTGATCGATAGCCTGCTCGGGCTTACCATGCTGCTTCATTTGTGGATCAACAAGAGTCAACAGGCGGTGACGGAAGCTGCGAAGGTGGAGCGGCACCGGATGAGCCTGATCGAAAAGAATGAGCAACTGGAAACTGAACTGGCCAGGGTGAAAGGCTTTACGCACGGCAAGCGAAAGCCGCTCACATTGACGGTCCGGCAATATCAGGCACTGGTGGGACAGCTATCTGACCTGCACCGCACTATGGCGATTACCGCCATGTGCAGCGGTATGCGTGTGCCGGAAGTGCTTGGGTTGCGGTGGGAGCAAGTCGACCTGCAAAACTGGCTGATCTATTCACAACCCGGCGTTGCGCATGGGGAAATGGGCAGGCCCGAGGGTCACGATGAGGCGATTGCCATCGATGCTGTTCTGCGGGAAGCGCTGACAGAATGGCGGAGCAAGAGTTCCGGCAGCGGGCTTGTGTTTCCATCACACATCACCGGGCGATGCTATCATCCGGGACCCATTCAGCAGGATTATTTTCGGCCCGCTGCCCAGAAGCTCGGGCTAGTTGGTGTGTGCTGGCATACCTTCGCCCATTCCTACAAAGCATGGATGAACGAGGAAGGCGTCGCCGCAATTCGACAGAAACTGCTACGACACGCCAACGCGCCGGCCCCCATCAGCGGCAAGGCTTCGGTCAAAGCCAAAAGTAAGCCCAATGGCAAGATTGCTCCCCGGGCTGTGACGGCGGCAGATTTTCGCCCCGGCGTCTCTGCCGGAGCGTAACCAGGCGCAAACGCCTCACTTCTTAACTTCGATGGTGAGCGCCTCAAACGGCTTGTCGCTCAGGTTCTCTTCCGTCAGAGTGGCGGGCATGTCCCAGGCCACATCACCGGCTTTGTGCTCTACGGTCTCGGTTTTGCCGGATCCATCCTTGCTGCGGAATTGCTGATCTGTAAGGAAGACGGTTACACGATCCGTGCTGTATGCGTGCGCAGGAACCGCGGCGTGAGGCTTGATCCGAATCCTGAGGACTCGGACCTGTGGGTTCTCGAACTCCAGTTTGAATTGCGCAGGATCAACCTTGAGCGGATCAAGCTTGCCGGCAAGCGGCCTGGAAGTCCCGGGCACTTTCAATTCGGTCTCAATGATGTTGAAGTCCTTGCCGAGGACCTGGCCAGCGTGCATTCCATCCGCAAGGCTCCACTTCACTTCCCCGGCTGTCCAATCAAATGTCTCGGGTTTGCGGCCGTCCTGGTACTCGAAGCGCTGGCGTGACGATTGCAGGTAGACCATGACCCGGTTCAGGTTGTGCTGGTGGAACTTCCCGAGGTCGGGCCCCTTCTCAAAGGCGCGGAGGACGCGCACCTCACTGTTATCAAACAGCACCATCGAAGGAGCGCTGGGGATCGAGGTCGAAACGGCTCCAAGCAGGAACAATGCGTAGATTTTCATGTGCGGGAGCATAGCGCATTGCGGATTCAGGGGCAAACTCCGATATACCTCACAAGACTTCTTCCAGCTGCGGCACATCTGAGAGTCAGCAGACTGGCACTTTAAGGATGGTACGGGCGGATGGATGTACGGGTTGCTTTTGAAAATGGGTGCGCGGGGTTTCTGGTTGGGTTCGTGGTATCTACGATACCTGCGTCCTGGTGGCCGCGTTGGCTGCGAGGGCTCGTTGGCAAGCGGGAGTGATTTCGATTGTACGTTGTCGCATTGAAGCAGGCCCGTAGGGCCGGCGCCAAACGTCAGCCTCAGCTCGGTTACTTCGAGATGACAAATTGCATCTCCGGACGTGAGTGTCAATCTATTTGATTGCTGCGTATGAAAAAGATTGGATTCCTTTCGTTTGGGCATTGGGGGCCTTCCACGGGTTCGCTAACGCAATCAGCGAGCGATGCCCTGCTGCAATCTATCGACCTGGCTGTGGAGGCAGAAAAGTTGGGCGCGGACGGCGCTTACTTCCGGGTACATCACTTTGCCCGTCAACTGGCGGCTCCGTTTCCACTCCTTGCGGCCGTGGGCGCCAAGACTAGCCGGATTGAGATTGGGACTGCCGTGATCGACATGCGGTACGAGAATCCGCTCTACATGGCGGAGGACGCGGGCGCGGCAGACCTGATTGCCGGCGGTCGGCTGCAACTCGGCATCAGCCGCGGCTCGCCCGAACAGGTGATCGACGGTTGGCGCTATTTCGGGTTCAACACTGAAGATGGCGAGAGCGATGCCGACATGGGCCGGCGCCATGCGGAGAAGTTCCTGGACGTGCTGCGCGGGAAAGGGTTTGCGCAGCCGAATCCGAGGCCGATGTTTTCCAATCCACCTGGCTTATTAAGAGTGGAACCGTACTCCGAGGGTCTACGCGATCGGATCTGGTGGGGCGCCGCAACCAACGCGACCGCGGTTTGGGCGGCAAAGCTGGGAATGAATCTGCAGAGCTCAACCCTGAAGTTCGACGAAACCGGGGAGCCATTTCACGTACAGCAAGCAGCCCAGATTCGTGCCTTTCGCGCGGCCTGGAAAGAGGCCGGTCACGCGCGGACGCCGCGGGTGTCAGTGAGCCGAAGCATCTTTGCGCTGGTCGACGGCCGCGATCGCGCCTATTTTGGCCGGGGCGGACAGGAACAGGATCAGATCGGGTTCATCGAGGAAAATGTGCGAGCGGTTTTTGGCCGCGGATACACCGCTGAACCAGACAAGCTGGTGGAGCAGCTTCGAGGAGACGAGGCGATAGCCGAAGCCGATACGCTGTTGCTGACGGTACCGAACCAGCTGGGTGTTGCCTACAATGCGCATGTGATTGAAGCGATTTTGAAGCATGTTGCGCCGGCTCTGGGCTGGCGCTAAGCTGCTGCATCCTGCAAATTGCCACAAATCTGTCCGGCGCCAGATCCCGACCATTCTTCGCGCACAGCTGTCTCAAACACCCCCATGTGATGCCACACGGCCCGGCGTGTAGGACCCTCGATGTTCTTTGACGATGCTGCCCCAGGCGCACGCTGCGGCGTGTTCCAGCGGAGAATCGCGAGCGCCCCATCTAAATTTTGGCCACCACAGCCATTGTCGGAAATTGTCGCGCTGGTGCATGGCAGCCGTGACTTTTCGGAGAAATCTACTTCTACCCTTACATGCCTGTTCTGCATAGCAGATGCGGTTCTGTCTTTCTCTGTACGGCGCTGAGCGGGCTGCCGTTTTGAATTTCTTCTTTATGGAGAGCTGAATGAAGAGGGCAAGGATTTTTTTGCTCGCCTTATCGTTCCTAACCCCTCTGGTATCTGGGGCACAGCAGGCGTTGCCTGATTCACCGGCTCCGCAACCCGGTTCAACCGCCCCTGTTTCTCCGGGCTACAGGCCACCGACTCAGGCAGAACGATTTCGCGGATATATCAAGCATACGTTTGGAATCAGCTCCGTTCTGGAAGCCGGTGTCCGTGGAGGCATTGAGCAGGCCAGCGATGAACCAAACCAGTGGCCACAGGGCGCACAGGGATACGCAGACCGGTTTGGTTCTTCCATGGGGCAGATCGCGATTCGCGGAACAACCGAGTATGTCGTCGCCGATTTGTTCAGAGAAGATCTGCGATTTCGCGGGTGCGGCGAGGACTGTGACAAATTATCGGCGGCGTTCAAAGACACATTCTTTGCCAGGAAAGGCGAGGACGGCCACCAGAGTCTCTCTGTGGCACGCCTCATTGGCCCATGGTCGGGGGGCGCGGTTGCGGTGAACACATGGTATCCGCATGGCGACAAGGACGCGGCACAGGTGGCGCGCCAGGCGGTGTTCGGATACGGATTTCAGTTCCTTCGTAACTACATCAGGGAAATCAGTGCTCATTAGCCGGATTGGTGGAGAGGGCGTTTTGCAGGCCAAACCTTTGCACGGTACGCGGATGACGCGGAAAAAATCGGGAGGCTCGGGATGAAACGCTATTTACCCGGTAATGAATTCTCTGCGATGGACTCCAGGCTTCAACAGCGGAAGAAGGCACGGCCGGCGCCAATCTCTTTGTTCCGGCAATTCAGGCATTCCTTAATCCAACACGCGGAATCGATTCGTCTTGCACGAGATGCGGAGCGCTGGTCGGTTCGTCAGACGAGGAATGGTCACTGCTCGAATGTGAGGACGGGCACATTTGCTTCAACTCGCCACACTCCAGCCCAGGAGCGCCTAACTGAAGGAATGCCTATGCCAGCGGCAAGGTCACGTTTGAAAGAAACGGATCGGATGACACAATCATCATTCATGACTATGCAAAGCCCGGAGACGAAGTACGGCTTGTCCTCAACGAATCGACGATGCTGAGCCGGCACGTCTCCATCAAGACCTGTTTCGATAAACCTGAGGACCCGCTGACCGTAGAAGTGGACTTCTCTACCCTGTCGGATGGAACGGCCTATCCGAGTATGGCTGCGGTGACTGCCGCTTCGAAAAAGATCGCGGTGACGACCGTGAACGCTAGCTTCTCAAAGGCCGTTCAGTAATTTGCGTTCCTGTCGGATGCTGCCCGTCGGGTTCCACTTCTGCGCTGCACCCGCAAGCATCCTTCTGCATCGCTGTTCTGAGCGGCAATCGAATGATGACGTGCAAACCGCCATCCTGGCGATTGCGTGCTTCGATCGCGCCGTCATGGAGGCGTACCGCTTCCCTCGCGATGGCAAGGCCCAGACCAGTCCCCCCGCTGGCTGCCTCGCGTCCTGGGGCGGTGCGAAAGAACGGCTGAAAGATATCGCGCAGCACGGCCTCGGGAACACCTGGGCCACAGTCGAGGGTCTCAAAGACGATTTCCCTACCGGTGGGATCTACGCCGCAGTTGAGCTCAACGTCTGTCCCCTGGGGCGCATACCGAATCGCGTTCCGCAGCACGTTATCGATGGCGCGCCGCAGCAGATTTGGATAGGCAAGGATCGTGATGTCTTCGCGACGTCCCGCGACACGGCAGTTGGCGTGCGCTGCCTCGAAGTTGGCGTCTTCGACAATGCTCTCGCACAAGGACCGAATGGAGACGGGAGCGAAGGATTCCGCTGGGATGCGGCCCGCTTCGAGACCGGCAAGAAGGAGCAACTGCTGCACGAGGTTACTGAGTTTGTCGGTTTCTCGTTCGATTCTCGCTACGGCCGCACTCCCGGCGGCTGAGAATTCGCGCCGAAGCAGCGCGAGCGCGAGATGCATCCGCGTGAGGGGGCCACCAAGCTCATGGGAGACATCCGCGACAAAACGGCGCTGAGCGGTCATCAGCACCTGGATCTGCGCGGCCATGGTGTCGAAGTCGCGGGCCAGGTCTGCCAATTCGTCGTCGCTCCGAGATCGCAAAGGGCCTGCGCGAGCGGTCAATTGTCCCTCGGCCAGGCGATTGGCGGCGCCCCGCAATCTGGTAATTGGTCGAGTGATGTACAACGTGAGCATCATGCAGACCAGGGCAGCGGGTAACATGGCAATGGTGAGGTTGAACCAGAAGCGCGGATTCATCATGCGGCCCGCCGGCCCGAGAACGGTCACTACGGCAACGTAGTGCGTTCCAGTTGAACTCTCCAAAGGACAAGCGTAGACAAGACGAAGCCCAGAGTGGACTACTTGAATCCGGCCTGTCCTGACAACATCCCGGGCAAGGGGAGTGAATAGCGCGCCACCGGGATGAGTATTTACCAGGAGTCTTGCCTGAGCATCGAATAGCGCGAGCGATGTGCGCCGAAGGACGGGACTGTTCCTCGCCTGCGCCTGAAAACTGTCGGACCCTTCCCGCTCGAAGGCATTGACGACCGCGGTGAGAGCAGGAACCGCAATTTGCGGCTCGAAGCGCCTTTCGCGCACTCCGCCAAATGATGGAGGCAGGAACTCATTTACCGTGAGGATGAATGCCACCATGAGAATCATGGCAACCCAGAAGCTGAGAAAAATTCTCGGAAAGAGCTTCATGATTTCTCTTTCTGTGCGGGTCGCTGCGGCTCGTGCAGATAGACGTAGCCGGTATTGCGGATAGCTTGAAATCGTTCCTTACCACGAGCGCTCGGGCCAAGCTTCTTGCGAAGGGCGCTCACCAGGTTGTCGACGCCGCGGTCTCCAGCAGAGAGCGCGCGCCCCAGAGCGACACGGGTGAGATGTTCCTTGGTAACGACCTCTCCAGCAGAAGACAGCAGAGCATGGAGGGTGTCGAACTCAGCTGGTGTGCAGTCAATCTGGCGGCCGGCACGCTCGACCGTGCGGGCGCCGGCGTCGAGGATCAAATCATCGAGAGCCAGAAAGGGACTGCCAAAACGCGAAGGTTGTCCTCTGCGCAGGACGGTTCGAATCCTTGCCAGAAGCTCGATGGGCGTAAACGGTTTTGGAATGTAATCATCCGCACCGGCTTCCAATCCGCTCACTTTGTCGGCAACGGAGGATCTCGTGGTCAGCATGACGACAGGAATGCGGCTCTTCTCCCGTATCTCCTGAAGAACAGCGAAGCCGGTTTTGTCCGGCAGCATGACATCGAGAATGATCAGGACCAGGCCACCCTCACCAGCACGTTCGAGACCAGCGTTGGCATTATGCGCGATGTGGACGACGAAGCCTTCGGGTTGCAGATACTCGGCCAACATCTCTGCCATGTCCTGATCGTCATCGATGAGAAGGATGTGACGTTTTGGAGGCTCTGTTGTTCGCATCGACGGAGCGCGGGAGCCCTCAGTCTTTGAGATCATAGCGGGGTTCCTACCCCAGAATGCTTCTTGCCGCAGGCGCCGTCAATCGCCCGGCATACATTCGTAGTCTTGTGCAGCGCATGATTTGTTCTCTTGCGTGCGGGTCCCGCCCGAGCAGAAGATTCTGTACGTTCGATAGACACTCCTTTCTCATTGGGTGCAAGCGATACAGAATCCTGATCTCTGATTTTGTCCAGGGCCGACATTCGTGAAAGCGAGTGAACGAATTCGTGAGCCGTTCTTGCAGGAGGAAACAGCGCTTCTTGCAAAACCCGGATAAGAAAACGAACCCAGATCAGAAGCAGCACAAAGAAACCCATGTAGCCCGTTCCATGGAATAGCGAGAGCAGATACAAGAATTCCTCTCCAAAGTGAGCCAGGATCGTTTCTCTCCATGCATGATCATCAGGGGTGCCTGCTGCGCGAGCCAGGTTGATGGAAATCAGCTGACTCGCGATCCGGTTGTAGATTTGCTCACTGGCGGCTCGCGGACCAGGAGCTTCCCATGTTGGTGGTGCCGGACATATTGTCCCCATCGACGGTTCCGGAAAATGAGAAATCCCGCTTACCCGCTTTTACGGCGATGGAGACCTGGTTTCCCTGAAGGTTCCCGCTCAATTTCGCGGAACCACGGGGAGCCTGGAAGGTGCCGGTGAGACTTGATCCCTTTTGCTGAATCCGCATCGTACCCTGCTTCGCATTTCCATCGCGGCCTGTCCAGGAGACCTGCCAATTTCCTGCAATGGAGGAGGCATTGCTGCTCTGAGACCCATCCTGTGCGATCGAAGATGTACCAGGATTGCCAGATGGAATGGCGCCTGCAGGAGTCGCGTAAGCGCTGAAGACAGCAGCGGAGAACAGCACGAGCATGGTTAGGGGAATTGGTGCGATTGACTTCACAACTACCTCCGTGAGTGATTGAGCTACATAGGAGAAGACGACCACACAGAATGCGCCGACCCATTAGTTTTGTAGAGTTTTGTAGCCGCAGGGAAAAGCGCTCATGGACGCGTGCAAATAGGCTTTCGCGGCACGCACTGATCAGTACATCGGCGACATATCCCTACATTGGCGATGACTAGTCTCAGTGAGAATGAGCTGGGGCGAAACTCTCGCTCCAGAGCTGGATGCAAAGGGAGATTACGAGCGATGGTGCTGTTAGAACATGGTGAAGAGAGCGGGGCGGCAAGGGCCGACGAGATTGGCTATAAGCCAAATGATGAAAACACGAAGATTGCAGCGAAGCTGCAAGGCAACGATCCGCAGATTGTCGAGGAACTGATGAAACGCTACCAGGTGCGTTTACGACGTTACCTTGTCCACCTCACCAAAGACGGAGATTTGACAGAGGATATTCTTCAGGAGACATGGATCCGTGTTCTGACCAAAGGATCGCAGTTCAAAGGAGATTCGCAATTCATTACATGGCTTTTCGCAATTGCCCGGAACCTGGTTGTGGATCTGCGCCGCCGCCGGGCGAGAACATGGAACCTCGACGATTTTGCGGAGCGGCGAGATAGCGGGTCCTTCGAACTGGAGGGTAAAGAAAAAAATCCCTTCGAGGCGTGCTCAGAAAAAGAGCGCGCCGGCATGATTGCGCGAATCTGGACTCGGATGCGATCCGAGCAGCGGACGGTACTGGAACTTCGATTTCAATGTGATATGTCACTGAGTGAAATTGCAGAAGCTACGAACGCACCCCTCTCCACAGTCAAAGCGCGGCTCTATCGAGCACAAGGCGTACTCAGACGGCAGGCGAGTAGCATGGCTTCCGTGGGTGCGCGGGTAATGAGCGCCGCTTAGGCCGGCCGACAAGCTCCCTTCCCTGCCGGGCGCTTCCGCGTGCAGTGCTAACGATAATAGCCGGACCTGGTAAGCACGAGGAGACCACGTTTGCGCAGCTCGGGATGTTCCCGCAGCGCATCGGGATCGAGCTGGAGGGTGAGCTTGCGAAACTTGTTTTGGGGCTCTGCGCTGTCAGGCTTATATCCGAGCGTGTAACGAGCCCGAATGAGATCGATGAGCTTCGCGAGGGTATCGGGAACGTCGTTTGATGTGGTGTTAAGGACCGGACCTCCGGTCGCGCGAGCATACTGCTCGATGTCACCGATGCGGGCACCCTGCATGCCCATGGACGCGATGGCGCGAACGGTTTCCGCGGTTCTATCGATGAGGATGGAAACCATCGCTCCCGATTGCAACAGGCTTCGCATCGCTTCCGCCTGCGAATGAAGATGAGCGGGCGCGTGCTGGCCGATCGCAGCGCGGGTGAAGTCATTCTCCTGATTGGCCGTGCCATCCGTCAGCCAGATCAGGACACGCCGATTTCCCGGTCTTGCATTCCTCACCTGTTCCACTGCCTCATACATATCCTCATCGAGAAAGGTGCCTTCCACATCAGCCATCCAGGAGGCGGTCTTGATCGCGTCGGCAGCGAGCTGGCGATTCCTGGTGAAGCCTCCCATCAAATCAACCCGGGAGGAGAACGTCATCACCGCCACCTCATCCTCCGGTTTCAGACGGCTGAGGATTTGCAAAGCAGCTTGCGCCAGGGGCTTCATGGCAGCGTGGACCGTCTCGGTCATATCGAAGAGCAGCACCACAGAGAGGGGCAATTGATCGCGGCTGAAATAGGTGATGGTCTGTGGTCTGCCGTCTTCGGAGAGCTGGAAGTCTTTGGCTGAAAGCGTGTCCAGAGTGCGCCCGGTCTTTTTCTCCTGCACGATTGCATCGAGCAGGACGAACTGGGTATCGACGTGAATCGTTGTCGCGGGACTTTCCGGCGAGGATGGCGTAGATTGCGCCGAGGCGGTGCAGACTGATAGGGCGGTAAGAAGCCAAAAGGCCGCGGCTGTTCTCAAGCGCCGACGATTTACCTCTGATTTCCCTGCGCTTTCGCGACTAAAGGTGAATGAGACCAAAACAGGTTATTCTCTTGGCCTAGTTTAGGCCGGGGCGGGAAATCGCGCTCGCCCGATTTTGTCGAGAGAGACTGCAGATTTTGGGTTTCGTGTCTGACCCCGACATCGCGGAAAGAGGGTTGTGCCGTCCCTAACGGGACTCGGGCTCTGTTGGTTTTTCTTTTCCGGCACTTCCGTGCCGGGCTCTGGATTGTCCCGTCCCCTTCGGGACTGGTTTGCAGGAATATCATGGACGCTTACCACGCGAAATGATGTTTTTATCCGGACAGGTTCTTTTCCTATCCTTGCCGGGAACGGTAGATTCGAGGGCTCATGCCGAATTCTGCTCGAAATGCGTGATTGAAATTGGACACATCGCCGAATCCGGAGTCCAGGGCGATGTCGATGATCCTGGCAGACCCGTGCTTGAGCCGGAGGGCCGCGCGCCGAAGCCGTGTTCTCAAGAGAAACTGCCGCGGCGTGCAGCCGGCAATATTCTCAAATGTTCTCAGGAAGTGATACGGACTGAGCCTTGCTTCCTCGGCCAGGTTTGACAGGAGGTGCGGAGCGGCGGGGTCTTCCTCGATGGCACGGAGCGCGCGGGCGACGCCCGCCACCGAACTCCGTTGGTATGGGCGAAAGCTGGACGCGAAACCGTTTTGCAAGCGAGCCGTCCGATCGAAGACCCGGAACGCGGCTTCTCGAAACGCTTCGTGATCCCGAGGATGGTGAAGAAGTGTGACGACGCTAGCGACGAGTGAAGACAATGCTCGAATCGGCGGGATGCGAGGGATTTGGAAGTGGCGGCGATCCGGATCCACTCCGGACAGGTCACAAAACTCGTTCGAGTAATGGAATGAGATGCAGCGATCGCCGGCACTATGGTCGTGGCCGCACGCGAAAGCGTCGCGTGAGTTCCCCAGCAAAAGCGATCCCGGAGTCATCAGTTCGCAGCCCGTCGCCGTGCGATATTGGAATGTGCCAGAGGCAACAATTGCAATCGAGGTCTGGGTGTGTATTTCCTCAAAGGCAGAATCTCGCGGGCTCGCGCCGCAGACGACATCGCAGATCTTCCAGCCATCTCCCGATGCCAATAATCGTGCTTGCGGCGGCCGGTGGACGGCGGCGTAGAGCGGTTGGTCTTCTGCAATCGGACTTTTGACCGCAATTTTTACCAAGAAAATTTACCCCATCCGAGTCGACGATTGAGTGTAGCAAGAGTACTGCCGCCGCGAAACATCGGCCGGCATCACGAATGTTTGACCTGCGAACAGGATGAATGACTGAACATGGCATCGATTCAAAAGCAAATTACGGTGAAGGCGAAGGTTGATGATGTATGGGATGCGCTGAGAGACGTGGGAGCGCTGCACACGCGATTGGTTCCCGGGTTTGTTGTCGATACCAAGCTGGAACCGGGCGCCCGGGTGGTCACTTTCGCCAACGGAATGGTGGCACGCGAGGAGATTCTGTCAGTGGACGATTCTACTCGCAGGGTTGCGTGGACAGTGAACGGAGGGGCATTAAAACACTACAACGGTTCTGCTCAGGCTTTCGAAGAACCTGATGGCCGCACCCGCATTATCTGGATCGCCGACCTATTGCCTGACTCAGCCAGAGAAAGCATAGACGCAATGATGACTCATGGGATGGCGGCCATGCAGAATGCGCTGGACAAGCTAGGGTGAGTGGGTTGAGGCCTACCTATGTGCGAGTAGCAATGATTGCGGGGGAGGAGCTGGGCATGCTGAGAATGACACGGGTGCCCTTCCCGGGCCACTTTCTGCGAGACATCAATAGCAATCTGAATTGTCATCGTATATGCGGCAGACGGGCCGACCTGCGCGACCGCGGTGGTCACGCGAAAGGCTCGCCCGTGGTGCCCGTTCATTGGCATCGCTACTTCGGGATGGCCTCGCGTGCGCCGGGCGAGTTGTGACAGATCTAATTCATCCGCCATTTCAGGTGTGGTCATTAACGGCGTGTTTTTGTCATCAAGCAGCCGAATGTAAAACTGTTCATACCGTCTCGCCGCCGTTTCCAGCTCAACTTCTTCGCGCAGAAGCTAGAGGAACTCTTTGGAGGATCAAATCAAGCCGCTGACCTGCCCGCGAAGCGCGCTGCCGCAGCAGATCAATTTCCAGGTCTGCCATGCGAATCGTATCCTGGGGGCGAGGGGAGTACGGCGTAACAGCGAACACACCCGCGCCAACAATTCCGAGAATGCGAACGGTTTCACCAGGTAGTCGTCCGCGCCCAGATCGAATCCTCTGACACGCTCACGGACTGCATCGCGGGCGGTGAGCATTGGGACAGGCGCGAGCTTACCCGCCTGACGCAAGCGGGCGAGAACTTGCCATCCATCGAGGCTGGGCAGCATTACGTCCAGAATGAGCAGGTCAAACTCTACATCCTGCGCCAGCTGCAACCCGTCGAGCCCATTTGACGTCAACTACAAATCCTGCTTCGCCCAGGCCCTTCTTCAAGAATCTGGCAGTTTTCGCTTCATCGTCTACGACGAGGATTCTCATATAGGACGCCCCGGCATGGCTCGATGGCAGCGATCGGATCGGTGTCCTCCCGGTTCGGTAGGAGACGAACCGATCCTCGTTTATAGAGCTCTACTGTTAAAGGCTGATTGGATTGCATTGACGGGAGATGAATATTGGACACGCTTTGATCGCGTCAAGCGACTTTGCATGACTTCTTGATACGGCGGTGAAAATCATACTCGAGCGACGCAGTCTGGAATATGCCCGAAGCGGCGAAGTCCTTTACCACCGGCCGTGTGGCTCATGGAGCGAAAAGCGCATTTTTTGCCCCACAGAAAAATGAGGAGAATTAATCTCAGGAGCGAAAGTTTGCACGGAACATTACCGTTTTGTAATGAAGCTATGAGGTTGCTATGTCACAGAGCCTTCACCGGTTACCGCTCTCATTGCTGACCCATTCAGAAATTAAGCGGGACTGGAGGATTCGTTGAGGGCTTCTTGGGGATCGAAGTAGATCCGCATTTCAGTCATCGACAGCAATTAAATTTCGAGGCCAATATGAAATTCTGCTCCTTCTTCTCTCCGTTAGCGATGATTGTCTCCGCGGTTCTGTCTCTCTTTTGTGCGATTCCAGGAAGCGCGCAAGTGGATCGTGCAGGTTTGACGGGCACAGTTACCGATCCCGCGGGTAGGTTGCTGGGCCAGGCAAGCGTCACCGCTGTGGAGAATGCGACCCAGTTGAAGCGTGAGGTCGTTTCCGATAGCGAGGGGAGGTACGAGATTGCGGATCTGCCGGTGGGGAAATACACCATCACCGTCGATCATCCCGGCTTTAAGGCTCTGACATTCCTTGATGTAGAACTCGTCGTTGGGAGAACGCGCAGCCTGGATGCGTCGTTGCGGGTGTCAGGCGGCGAGGAGCGGGTGCAGGTTTCCGTTGCTTCGGAATTGGTAGATCGCGACAATGCCGCGGTCACGGGCCTGATCGAAAAAAAACAAGCCGATGAGTTGCCGCTCAACGGCCGCAACTGGGCCGGGCTGACAGCGTACGTCCCAGGCGCTATCGACACCGGCGGAAGTAATCAGCGGTCGGTCCGCTTTGCCGGACGAGGGCTCGATGATAGCAACTTCACCTACGATGGTGTGGACGAGACCAGCGTCATCAATCAGACGCAGCGCCCCTGGGCGCGCCTCTCCATTCCGCTGGATGCCATCGCACAGTTCCGCGTCGACACGCTTATGGCAACCGCCGAGGGAGCCGCAACAGGCGGCGCTCAGCTTGCGGTCACCTCTCCTTCCGGAACCAACCAGTTTCACGGTCGCCTCTTTGAGTTTCTGCGCAATAACTACTTCGACGCATCCGAACCCACCTGGGCCTCGAATGGTGAAGCGCAGCAACCGCTCCGCTTGAATCAGTTTGGCGGCGCGTTGGGCGGACCGATTGTGCGCGACAAGACATTCTTCTTCGTAGCTTCCGAGGCTTATCGCCAAGTCTGGGGCTATCCGGTGAGCACTGACGTGCCGAGTGCGGCATTCAAAGCAACCGTTCCGGCCTCATCGCCCGTCTCGAGCATCATCAACGCCTATCCGGGAGCAGGTCCACGTACGTTCCTGACGCCGTACACGCCGGCCAGCGACCCGGGCGACCCGCACTACGCAGACTATGATCTGCTGACCTGCTCCTGTACGCAGGTGGTGAATGAGAACTCGGCCATGCTACGGCTGGACCAGCATTTTACGGCCAGGACTACCGCTTTTATGCGCTTCAATTACGACCGATCGGTAGATACGCAGCCGGTGTCAAGTGCAGCAACGAATCTGGAGGACCGGGTATCCGCGCCGGTCAATGGCGCGCTCGAATTGCTCCACATCTTCGGAGCCTATCTGACAAATGAAGCGGAGTTCGGGTTCAACCGGTCCACCGACAATACCTACAACAGCAGTCCCACAGGTTCTATCTACCAGATTGCGATTTCTGCCGGTCCGGGACCCGGTTTTGGCAACCAGAACTACAACTACGACAGCATCTACGTGGGCAACACGTTTGCAGGCATCGACAACCTGACCTGGCTCCGCGGCCGCCACACCCTGAAATTCGGAGTCGAAGTACGCCATATTCAGTTGAACCAACACTATGGGGAACACGGAACAGTTACATTTTCCACTCTGCAGCAGCTGGCAGCGAATCAGGTAGCGAAAGCGACGCTGACGGGTGCTTTGCCGGTCAACGATTTGCGCAAGAATTGGTTCGTCGGCTACGTCCAGGACGAGTTCAAGGTGCGCCCCAATTTCACGCTGAACCTTGGCGCGCGTTACACCGTGTTCCAACTATTCCATGAGGCGCATGGAAAAGCGAACCCCTTCGACTTTGACACCTGCGGCCCTCAGGGATTCTGCGGCGTGGGCGCCAGCTTTGGCCAGCAGAACTACGGCGACTTTGATCCGCGCGTGGCCTTTGCCTGGTCGCCGGTACAGGGCAGAAAGACGATCGTTCGCGCTGGATTCGGCATGTATCACGAGGATGGCCAGCTCGACGATCAGAATCTGCCAGCCAAGAACGAAGTACCCTCCTACTCGGTAAAGAAGGTGACCTATCCGCCCGACCCATACTTCACCACCGGAACCATCTCACCGAACGCCGAACAACGAAATCGTAAGGATACCTATACCGAGCAATGGAACCTTTCCGTGCAGCGGGAGTGGCCGGGGAACTTTCTCAGCACCGTTTCCTATTTGGGAAGCCACGGTGTGCATCTGCTGGAAACCAACGTGGTGAATTTAATCAACCCGGCAACGGGAATCGCACAGTATCCGGCCTTTGCTCCTGCGATCGGCTGGCGCGGCTCGATCGGCGCCAGTTCCTACAACGGACTCTCCGTCTCCATGCGGCGGCCGTTCTCCAACGGTCTGCTGGTCGCGGCAAACTACGCGTACACGCACGAGATTGACAATGGCTCCAATGGGAGCGGGGACGGGGATGAGATCTCGCCCCAGAATGCATTTTGCCTGGCGTGCGAGTGGGCCAGCGGCGCCTGGGACGCCCGCCATGTGATCAATGGCAATGCGGTCTACGCACTCCCCTTCGGCCCGGGCAGGGCACTGCTTAGCCAGCGCGGCATTGCCAGTTCAATCGTCGGCAACTGGCAACTAACCACAACCGCGCTGGCTCGCACCGGCTTCCCGGTGAACGTGCTTTTGCCCAGTAGCTATGTCGCTCCCGACGGAAACTCGGGCACGCAGCGTCCCGACCTGGTTCCCGGCGTCTCCCTCACTCCGCCTGGCGGCAGAAATATCTATCACTGGATCAATCCCGCGGCGTTTGCTTTGCCGGCTGGAGAGTTCGGAGACGCGCCACGCAACCTTTTCCGCGGGCCGGGAACATGGCAGATCGACATGGCTGCAGCCAAAACGTTTCCTATAAAAGAGCGCATACAGGTGGAATTCCGCGGAGAGTTTTACAACATCTTCAATCACCCGCAGCTCGGCCAACCGGAGGCGACGTGCGACCTTTCCACCTCCAGCCCTACGGGCTGCGCCTCAGGTTTCGGCACCATCATCAACACGGTGAACCTGAACACCGCCATCGTCAATCCGATCACTCCCGTGGGCTCGGGAACGCCACGCGAGATCCAGTTGGCGCTGCGGCTCGACTTCTAAGCCGTAAAGGATCACCCTGAGCGAA
Organism: Acidobacteriaceae bacterium; assembly: GCA_035507705.1. GTDB lineage: Bacteria > Acidobacteriota > Terriglobia > Terriglobales > Acidobacteriaceae > PALSA-350. The sequence continues at coordinate 12,402 of DATJNV010000146.1, read as the reverse complement.
CGCTCAATCAGCACTTTGTCATACGCCAGGCCCATCTCCGGGAAGCCTTCGATTGCAACCGCGGTGAGAATTCCTTCGCGGCTTCCGAAGTGGGCATACAAAAGGTTGACTGTAGGGAGATTCAGGACGGGACGGAATAGCCCCTAGCGCATTCGATGGACGAAGTCTTCGAGTGATGAGCTTCTGGACGTGGGAACGGGATCTACGCTGGAATTTCCGACGATTCTGACCGCTCGACAGAAACGAAATACTTCCACCCAGAGGTGGAAGCCACTCAGAATAGCCGTTTTTGGTTGCGGGGGCTGGATTTGAACCAGCGACCTTTGGGTTATGAGCCCAACGAGCTACCGGACTGCTCCACCCCGCACCTCTATGTTAACAACCGCGGCGCACAGGGTCAAACGGCGGAGTGGGCCGCAGTCAGGCGTCTGAGAAGTGCCATCCTTCCTACCCAGGCACTGCATTTTCTTGCACTTGTGAGTCGTGATTTTCAGCTCCAGCGCGTAGAGTGAATAGGGCCCGTCGCGAACCTCAGGTTCGCCGCATGTTGGCGGTTTTCGGATGTCTGACGCTCGTCACAGTGCGCCCACCGCGCTGCTTCCCGGGTTGCTTGAGCCATTGCTCCACCTGGGATTCGCGCTGACTGGTGTCGGCACCGTCCTGCTGGGCTGCATTCTGCCCCGGCTCGCGGCGCAATGGCATCTGCGTGACAAAGACGCGGGACTGCTTCTCCTGGTACAGTTCGCCGCCTCGGCTTCGGGTGCGCTGCTGGTGCGGCGCAATCTGTGGAAGACCCTGGCCATCGGATATGCGCTGTTCAGCGCGGGCGGAGCGGGGATTTTTGTTTTGCAACAGAAGTCCCTGCCTGCCTTCGCGGTTCTTGGGCTGGGCATGGGTCTGGCAATGACGTCGACCAATATGCTGACAGGACGACGGCATCCGGAACGGATGGGCGCGGCCCTTGCCTTGCTGAATTTTTCCTGGAGCGCAGGGTCGGTCGCGTGTCCCCTGCTGGCGGGTTGGTTCCTCCGGCATTTTCCAGGGCGCGACGCCTTCGGCGCGGTGGGGATGCTGGCATTGCCGTTCGCATTGCTGCCGTTGCTGGCCAATCGAACCGATTTCGTGGCCGTCGCCGATGCCAAACCAGCTCCCACCGGAATGCGGGAGGCCACGACCATCATTTACTTTGCAGCGCTGGCCTTCCTGTACGTAGGAATTGAGGCATCCGTGGGCAACTGGATGAGCACGTATGCTACGCGAACCACGGCCTGGACCTTCGCCGGGAGCACCGTAGCGGTTGCCGTGTTCTGGGCGGCGATCTTGTTGGGCCGGGCGACTACCCCGGCGATTCTGGCGTGGATGCCGGAACTACGGCTCTACCGCACAGCTGTGGCCGCGACTGCCGGCGGCGTTGGATTGCTGCTGCTGGCGCATGCACGGGGAAGCCTGCTTGCCGGATCTGCGGTGACTGGCCTGGCGCTGGCGCCCGTATTTCCACTGATCCTGGCCCTGTTTTTGAGAGAGATCGGCGGGTCGCGGAATGCAGGCTGGGTGTTCGCGGTGGCCGGACTCGGGGGGGCGGTGCTCTCATGGCTGACGGGTGTGGTCTCGACCGGCACTGGTTCGCTGCGCATCGGATTGTTGGTGCCGGAAGCGGCGGCGCTGCTGATGCTGGCCCTGATCGGCGCGCGCAACGTAAGAAGCGACCGCGGATCCAGGACGAACCAGGAAATGAAGCTGGAATCGAGCATTCCGCAGAAAATCTGAGAACGCTAGTGCGGGCGGTTTGCCAGACTGCGGCGCGTCAGCGCTACTACCTCATCCCTTTCTGCGCCGATAACCTCGAGCCTTGGAGGCCTTACCCGGGCGGGAGGGCCGCCGGACTCCTCCTGAACCAGCTTAATCAGCTGGACAAACTTGGGCACAGTGTCGAGGCGAAGCAGAGGCAGGAACCATGCGTAGAGGGCCTCAAGCTCCGGCGACGGACCGTTTTTCGCCAGCCGGAAAAGGCGCACCGACTCTTCAGGAAACGCATTGACCAGGCCGGCTATCCAGCCCGTGGCTCCGGCAGCGAGGCTCTCTACGACGACGTCGTCCATGCCAACAAAAATTTCCAACGATTCAGCGGCCAGGTGCCTGAGCGAGGTGATGCGACGAATGTCGCCGCTCGATTCCTTAACGGCATGGAGGTTGGGATGACGCGCGCGCAGCTCGATCATCTGCTCCGGGGTAATGTCGGTTCCGTAAGCGATGGGATTGTTGTAGAGCATGCAGGAGAGCGGTGTTGCCTCGAAGACAGCAGAGAGATGGGCCTGGGTTTCGCGCCAGTCACTGCGATAAATCTGCGGCGGTAAGACCATGAGACCATCGATACCCACGCGGCTTGCTTCTTTGGCCAGGGAGACCGCTTCGGCCGTGCTGAGCGCGGCGATTCCGGCAATCACCAACGCTGTGCCCTTGAGCGCCTGCACGGCCTTCTGCAAAAGCTGGATTTTTTCTTCGCGGGTCAGCGCAGGTGATTCTCCGAGAGAACCGAGGGCGACAATCCCGCTGCAGCCGCACTCCACCATCCACCGCGCCTGGGCCGCAAAGGTTTCGTAGTCCACAGACAAGTCCGAACGAAATGGCGTGGTGATGGCCGGAAAGATTCCCGCCCAATCCTTCTGGTCCAAAATTGCTTCTCCGTCGAAGGCAGTCTACGGTTGGATCTTACATGAGGTCCTGTTCAGCATTAGCCTTTTGCTCCTGGTAGTGGCTGATGTGTTCATAGATGGAGTCGGGAAACTTGAGATTGCGGTAGAGATTGCCGCAGTCGGGATCTTCAGGTTGCGGCAAGATGGGAAAATCCTGCTGCGCCTGCCACTCCAGCAGACGATCGCGTTTGGGCGGATTGTAGTCGCGTGCCTCTACCTGGCGGAGCATATTGACGGCTTCCGTTTCCGGGAGATCCGGATCGCGCGTCAGCCACGCAATGACGTCCTGATGGGACAGGAAATGACGCGCCACCATTGCGAAGACCAGCCGGCCAAAGTGACCGATGTCCTTACCTGCCGCAAGCGAGTCGAGGAGATGAGCCATCATCGAATCTTTGCGCAACTCGGTTTCCCCTTCACTTGCATAGGGTCCGTCGCCCGAACTCGAACCACCCTGTTTTCCCGGTGTAAAGTCCTGCTCGGCAGGTTGCGTGGTTTCGGCGGCCTGAGAAAAGAGACTCCCGTCCATGGTCTGGTGTGAGGTCATACTTCGCTCCTACGCTTTTTATTCGCCTACGGGAGTAGATGACTGTGCGGAGGACGATGTTGCCTTGACGGAACGCTTCTGCAACCGCATTTGTTCGCAAGCGCACTTTCTCTCGCCGCAAGATGAGCAAATCAAAAGCAATTTCCATCAAGCAACGAACCCAAACCGCGATCTATTTTTGTGTTGTAGCGTGAAGTGGCAAGGCAATCACCGTTAGCTAACCGTTGCTCACAGGCTCTGTTCGCACAGGTTCTGTAATCCTCAAGGTAATCCCGGGTCTGATTTTCAGCACGAGCGCAAAAAAAATCAAATTTCGTCGAGGTGTTTCTATGAGTTCCTGCAGCATGGTAAGTGACAACATCGCCCGGTGCCCGGTGCCCGCCGCCATGGATGATGATCTGCTCGTTGAGGCAGCACAGGCCGGCCAGGAGTGGGCTTTCGTCGAACTCTGCTCCCGCTACTCCAAACGTGTATTCAACACCATTTACGGTGTGACCAAAAACCGCGAAGATGCGGAAGATGCTCTTCAGGATTCCATGATGCGGGCGTTCCTGCACCTGCAACAGTTCGATCGGCGATCGAGCTTTGCGACTTGGTTTACCCGCATCGGAATCAACTCGGCACTGATGATTTTGCGCAAGAAGCGCATTCGGCTCGAAACCTCTATGGATGCGACGGCTGAGGGAGAAGGATGGCAGACATGGCAGATAGCCGATCACTCCGCCGACCCGGAAAAGCACTACGTGGGTTACGAGCGATCGCAGCACCTGCGGCGAGCCATCTGTCATTTGCCGAATGCCCTTCGTTCGGTGGTGGAGCGGGGACAGCTGGAAGGACACTCCATGAAACAGATCGCAAGGAATATGGGGATTTCCATTCCGGCAACCAAGTCGCGTTTGGCGCGCGCGAAGGTGGCGTTGCGCAAGTCGATGGTGTCATCACAGCCGCAAAGGGCCGCAGTCGCGGCAAACTGATTGCCATGAACATGCCAGAGCAAAAAGCGAGTAGCGTGACTCCCACCGGGCAGGCCATCGATGCAAGAGGTCGCATCGCCGGCATCGTGATCGGTGGGTTGCTGGTGGTGCTTTTGCTGGGCGGATTTGTGATGTAGACGAGGCGCCGTCTGCTCGATCCCAACCGATGTATGTTGCGTGGGGTCTTTGCCCGCAGGGGCTTAAAGCCCGAACTATTCCAAGCACTTGCGGCACGACTTTAAAGTCGTGCCCTGACACAAAACCGTCCTCACGCAGACTTTGAAGCGTACCCTTCACCTAGGCGCTGACGTTCAAAAGCCGAGAAAGCGCAGTCATCCTGCACGACTGATCCTGCGGCTGTCGGCGCTCCCTCTCTTATCCGGTCCGGGACCGGTCATTGCATGGGCGGCACGGCTAACAAGAGCGGGATGAGCCCTTCGGCAAACGTCGGGTGAGTGATTATCATGTCGCGCACCATGGTGTACGGAAGTCCGGCGCGCATGGCCAGCTGAACAGTTGCCATGATTTCGCCGGCTCCCACGCCAAAGCCCGTGAAGCCCAGAATTTTGTCGTCTTTCGCGGCAATCAGCACTTTCAGGAATCCTCGCGTCTCGGCCATCGTCCGAGTGCGCAAGTCCGCCATCATGGGTATCTTCGCCAGTCGGAAAGGAATGCCTTGCTGTTTCGCCTGGGTCTCGTCCAACCCTACGCGCGCGAGTTCCGGATCCGTGAAGAGACAGGAGGGTACCTGCCTGCCTACTGTGCTTCGCTGCGCTCCCGCCAGATTGTCACGCACAGTACGGAAGTCGTCAAAGGATATGTGCGTGAAGATGGGACTTCCGGCGCAATCGCCCAAAGCCCAAACGCCGGAAGCACTCGTTTCCAGCCGATCATTCACTTCGACAAATCCCTTTGGGGTGGTCCTGATTCCCGCGATATCGAGCCCGATTCCTTCTGTGTTCGGCGAGCGGCCGGTTGCTACCAGCAGGTGCGAACCTTCCACGATGATCTCCGAGCCCCTTCGGGAACCGTGGAGGCGCACGCCCCGGCCCGACCTGCCTTCGACGCGCCCGAGGTTGGTATTCGCTACCGTGACAATGCCTTCATCCTGAAACAATTGCATTAGCGCTTCGCAAACATCCGGATCCTCACGATGGACGAGGCGATCATTTCGCTCCATGATGGTTACAAAGCTGCCCAGACGACGCATAGCCTGAGCAAACTCGAGGGCAACGTATCCGCCGCCGAGAATGATCAAGTGCTGCGGAACGATGTCGAGTTCCAACGCTTCGACGTGGGTGAGCGGACAGGATTCGGCGAGCCCGGGGATATTAGGAATTTTGGCGCGGGTGCCGGTGTTGATAAAGACCTGCTCGCCCTGAAGAATCCGCTCTCCTCCCCCAGTGAGCGACACCTTCAAGGTCCGATCGCCGACGAAGCGGCCCTCCCCCATAACGATTTCCGCCTTGCTGCGCGCGAAGTTGTCCATATGGGTTCGGTGCAGGCCTTCCACCATCTTGCGTTTGCGCTCCCGTACGGCCGGCATGGAGACGCTCCAATGGTCAGTCATCATGCCGAACTCCGGACCTCTCTGGAAATAAGAGGCGACCTTGGCCCCGTAAATTATGTTCTTGGTGGGGAGACAGGCTACGTTAGGGCAGGCGCCACCGATGTATTTACGCTCGATGGCAGCTACCTTCTTTCCCTTTCCTCCCAAATGCCAGGCCATAAACTTGCCGGCTTCTCCGGTGCCGAGCACCAAAGCGTCGTAACGCTCAATATCGACCATAGATCCTCCTCCGGCTCACTCCGCCGGGTGCGGGCTCGCGAGTGATTCCGCGACACAAGGCTTTTGCCTGACCCTAAGGGAGGTGAAAGTTTTTCTCTTGCTCGTGCTTGCTCTGAGTTTGCTTTTATTGCTGTGGTGAGGATGACAGCATGACCAGGTTTGAAATTCCCGCGGGAAATTCAACGACAATTCATGCCTGGGCTGCATCTAGATAGGGTGATGCCGCCGCGGGAGACAACGACATTGGCTCTGCGGCCGGGACATCGTCAGGAAGTACAGAAGGAGAACACGATGGCAACAACAGCCGAAAAAGCCGAAGCGAAACACGAAAAGTCCTCTGCAAAGAGCGCCGGACAACTGGACCAGGCGGCAGTGGAAGAAATATCTGGCGAACTGCGTCATTTGCTGGCCGACTGCTTCGCTCTTTACCTGAAGACAAAGAATTTTCATTGGCATATGACTGGCAAGAATTTCCGCGACTACCACCTGCTGCTGGATGAGCAGTCAGACCAGATTTTTGCAATGACGGATCCGGTTGCGGAGCGGGCGCGGAAGCTTGGAGGAACCACGCTGCACTCCATCAGCGAAGTCTCGAGCCATCAGCGTCTTAAGGACAACAACAGCCATCACCTTCCGCCCAAAGCGATGCTCAGCGAGCTTTACGCGGATAACCGCCAGCTGACTGCGTTTCTGCGCGACACCCATGAAGTGTGCGACCACCATAACGACGTGGCGACCACCAGCCTGATTGAGGTATGGATCGACGAGACCGAACGCAGGGCCTGGTTTTTGGGAGAGATCGTCGACAGTCTCGACTGAACCCGCTAGGAGCGCCCAAAGTGACGGCGGTACGGGTAAGTTACTGCATGCGTGACCGCCGCCACTCTCCGGGCGTTATATTCAGCAATTTGCGGAACGCGCGAATGAAACACGCCTGATCTGCAAACCCACATTTCAAAGCAATTTCAACCATAGGTAGGCCGGAGTGCAGCAAAAGCTCTTTTGCGGCCTCGATACGCTGCTGCAAAAGCCAACGATACGGCGGTTGCCCGGCGGTCTGCTTGAACGCGCGAACGAAATGGCTGACCGAGAGCTTGCATTCCTGCGCCACCTGAGATAATGAGATCTGTCCATCGAGATTGGCTTTCAACATTTCCGTGGCGCGATGCAGCTGCCAGGGCGCTAACCCTCCCCGCACAATCGAGGGAACGACTCGGATTCCGCCATAGTTGCGCGCTATGTATGCGTGCGCCGCGAATACCAGGTGATCCACGTATAGCTCGCGCGCGGGACCAGGATCTTCCAGCACGGGTAAAAGGCAAGAAGCCAGGTTTTTTAAACCGGCATCGACTTTACCCAAAGGCCAGCTGAGGGTCTCACAGCGACAGCCGTCATTTTCGTCCGCAAACTCGTCGAGGGCTGCGCGGGGCACATAAAACTGCAGCAAGTCAAAGGCGCCACCGACGTGCATGGCTGGATCCTGCTGCAGGTCCATGATGCTGACGCTGCCCTCCTGCTGTGCTGCATCCCCGGGAATCTGTTCGCCGTGCTGCCAGAGTTTGACCGGCGCAACACACTGCAGATGCAGCTGGACGACAAAAGCTTGTTCGCACTGAAATGGTGTGGTCCGGTCAGCCAAGCCGTTCTCGGACCGCAGCCGGGTAACCGCAAGTCGCGTCTTGCGTCGTGTCCGCACACTGATAGCGGGCGCGCCCGCCAGGTGCAGATGTTTGGCCATCCGGTTGCCCCAGGTACCGGATTCCACCAGGGTGGGTGCGGAACAGGGACGCGCCGGTCTGCGGAAGGAGGGATAGATCGTGGGAGAAGTTGCGCCCGGAAATGGGAGGACGGAACCGACAGCGACGTTAGCACTCAGCATCTGTGGGACCACCTTTCAAAACAAGTTTTCAGGGAAGCGTTCAGCGAATGACTCCAAGGTAGCGATCTATTCTTCGTGACGAAACCCTCATTGGAGGCGCTCTCGACCTACACCATTTGGGATACGTGGAAGGCTCATCCGCGGCCGTTTTCACGGTGAAATTCAGATATATGCGGCCAACTCCGGCGGTCTTCAGCAGAACTGGTTAGAGCGGGATCACTCTTTCGAGGGGGATGGCGACCGGAGGGAAGGGGCGACACGACGGCTAAGATGGTTGGACGATCCGCACGATAGAGAGGAAGAAGCGTGAAAAAATCTCGACTGATAGCTGGAGCTGTCTTTCTGGCCGCTACCCTGGCCAGCGCACAGGCTGGGCAAACCATAGATCCGGCTCTTGAAATCTCCACATTGCAGCTATGGCCCAGTGGCGCACCCCAAACGGCGGGCACCGTTCCGGCGGATTTGCCCACACTGACCGTGTTCCTGCCCCAGAAGGGGAGAGGCACAGGATCGGCGGTGATTGTCGCTCCCGGCGGAGCCTATCTTGGACTTGCCAGCAATCTTGAGGGCCGCCAGGTCGCAGACTGGTTTACGGCCCGCGGAGTCACGGCTTTTGTGCTTAAGTACCGGCTCGGGGCAAAGTATCTCTATCCCATTCCCTTACTGGATGCGCAACGCGCTGTACGGCTGGTGCGATCCCTGGCGGCGAGCTACGGCTTTAGTCCCGACCGTATCGGATTCGTCGGCTTTTCCGCAGGAGGACATCTGGCGGCAACCACGGGCACACTTTTCGACACCGGGAAGCCGGACGCGAGCGACCCGGTGGAGCGGCTCAGCGACCGGCCGGATTTTCTGGTTCTCGGCTATCCGTGGCTCAATGCCATGCAGCCCAGCGGGCAGTACATCACGTACTGCTCGGTCATCAAGACGATCCCGCCGGCAACCTGCAAAGAGGATGAGCAGAAATACACTCCCAGCCTGCACGTGACTTCCCAGACGCCGACTACATTTATTTACAGCACGACGGACGATCGAACGGTCCCGATCAGCGCCAGCGTCGACTTCTATCGGGCCCTGGTCGCCGCGGGTGTACCGGCCGAGCTGCACATCTTTCGCAATGGGGAGCACGGGAGCGGCTTAGGAGCAGGCAAGGCTACGCTCGACCAATGGCCGGTTCTACTGGAGGCGTGGCTGCGGGATCAGGGTTTTCTCACGCCGATCAAGTGAAGTCCGTTTCGATGATTTGGAAGAAAAGCGCTTTAAGCCACGGCAGCAAAGGAAAGCCATCCAGCTAAAACCCCTGAATTTGCATCTATCAGCTTTCCACCTTTTTCTTCGTATTGCTGTTTGCGAAATCTACGAAAGCAGGACGTAATTCATCATGGCCGGAACGACCCTAACCGAACCTCGCACCACCCCCTTAACTGAAGGACTACCCCACCCACGAGGGGCATGCTGGGATGGGAAGGGCACGAACTTCGCAGTCTTCTCTGCCCATGCCACGAAAGTCGAGGTTTGCCTGTTCGACGAATCTGGCGAGAAGGAGCAGGAACGGATCGAATTGCCGGAATACACCAATCAGATCTGGCATGGCTACCTGCCCGATGTGCGTCCGGGAGCGGTCTATGGCTATCGAGTTCATGGGCCCTACGAACCGGAGAACGGACACCGCTTCAATCCCAACAAATTGCTGCTCGATCCGTATGGAGTAGCGCACAGGGGCGAGCTGAAGTGGGATCCGGCCGTTTTCGGTTACAAAATGGAGTCCGGGGATGACACCACCTTCGATGAGCGCGATAGCGCTCCGTTTATGCCTAAATGCGTGGTCGTCGATCCTGAGTTTGATTGGCATGGCCAGAATGTCTTAAGCGAAGTGCGCGTGCCCTTCGACGACACGATTATTTACGAGTTGCACGTCAAGGGTTTCACCAAGCTGTTTCCGGGAATGGACCCGGACCTGCGTGGGACCTACGAGGGCCTTGGCCAGAAACAGGTAATTCAGTACATCAAGGAATTGGGTGTGACGTCAGTCGAGTTGCTGCCGATCCACTTCTTCATCAATGACAGTCACCTTCTGGAGAAGGGTCTCACCAACTACTGGGGATACAACAGTATTGGGTTCTTTGCTCCGGATAAGCGGTACGCGAAGGACAAAAAGTATGCCCTGCGCGAGTTCAAGGAAATGGTTTCGCGCTTCCACGATGCAGGGATCGAAGTCATCCTGGACGTGGTCTACAACCACACCGCGGAAGGCAACGAACTGGGACCGACGCTTTCCTTCAAGGGCATCGACAATGCCAGTTACTACCGCTTGCTGCCGGACAAGCCGCGCTATTACATCAATGACACGGGCACGGGCAACACACTCAACCTGAGTCATGCGCGCGTAATCCAGATGGTGACCGACAGCCTGCGGTACTGGGCGGAGCAGACCCGGGTGGACGGATTCCGTTTCGATCTTGGCACTATTCTGGCGAGAGAGCCGAATGGGTTCGATAACCAGAGCGGATTTCTAAAGGCTTGCAGCCAGGATCCGTGCCTCTCGCGAGTGAAGCTGATCGCCGAGCCCTGGGATTGCGGCCCTGGCGGCTACCAGGTCGGCGGCTTCCCTCCCGGGTGGGCGGAATGGAACGATAAGTTCCGCGACAACACGCGTAAATTCTGGACGGGCAATGCTTTGGCAACAGCTTTGACCGACAGCCTCTGCGCTTTTGGCTCCATTTTCAATCACCAGGGGCGCAGACCCTGGGCTTCGATCAACTTTGTCACTGCTCACGACGGCTTCACGCTGAATGATGTTTTCAGCTACAACCAGAAGCACAACGAGGCGAACGGAGAAGACAACAAGGACGGGAGCGACAACAATAATTCCTGGAACTGCGGCGCAGAAGGCCCTACAGAAGATCCAGAAGTGATTGCGCTACGCAAACGGATGATACGTAATGCTCTGGGCACGTTGCTACTGGCGCAGGGCACACCTATGATCCTGGCCGGCGATGAATTCGGCCGAACGCAAGATGGCAATAACAATGCCTACTGTCAGGACAACGAGATCAGCTGGCTCAATTGGGAGCTGAAAGAGAAAGGCGACCAGTTACTCACGTTCACGCGCCGATTGACTGGAATGCGGCACAAATACCCAATCCTGCGGCGCAACCTTTTTCTTACCGGCCAATACAACGAAGAGCTGGGAGTGAAGGATTTGACGTGGATCAACGCCAATGGATCGGAAATGCAGCTGGAGCAGTGGGGCGACACGAACATGCGTTGCTTCGGGATGCTGCTCGACGGGCGCGCGCAGTTCACTGGAATCAGGCAACGGGGGAAAGAGGCTACGCTGCTCATTGTGGTGAATGATCACCACGACCTGGTCGAATTCACATTACCGGAATGTCCGGGAGGGGACACCTGGTCCTTGCTGATCGACACCAACGTTACTGACAACAGTGAAAAAGGTAGTTTCAAGGTTGGCGATTCTTACGGAGTGACGGCGCGCTCTTTGCTGTTGTTTGCGCTGCAGTCGTCTCAGCAGTAGCTTTTTCCCATCCCTGGAAGGGCATTCCGGGGATGGGGTAGCCTACTTGCTCACCTGCCAGTTATTGCCGTTCAACACCAGAGCGTCCTGGCCTTGCTGACTATGGGCCAGTGTGGCGGCCAAAGATGGAAAGGCCGTTTGCACCTCCTGGGACTTTGCCCATCCCGGCACATCGGTAAGGCTGTAGTGGTAATTCACCTCCGCGTTTTTCACACCTGATCCGTTTACCCCAGTAGTGAAGCTATCGATGGAATCAACGTTTCGGTGTCCGTAGCAAAAGTTTCCGTATCCGGGCTGGGTCGAATCCGGTGTCCAGGCGGAACGCCCCTGATCTGACAAGTCGTAATTATTTACCTGCTTAGAGGCGATGATGAAGACCTTCTTTTCCGCGGTCGTACGAGTAAGAAGGCCGGCGTCCGTGAGGGCGTCGTAGCCCGCCGTTTTGGAATCATCAGCGGTCGCAGCCTGCACAGGCATTTTCTTTGTGTCCTGCCAAATACAGACTGGATGGGCTTTGTAATAGTCGTTGATCGCTGAGGTGAATTCCGCCTTAGTATCAGCCTGCTTATTGCAGCCTGGGAATAAAAGAACAGCGGCGCCGAGGAGCGCGACCGCAAATTGGTTGTATCTGATCATTAAGAAATCCTTTCTAGGCTCACGAGCGGGTTCTCAACGAGAGCAGGCGATAGGATGCCGAGTGGATGCCTGCTGTTGTAAGGCAACATATGGTGCATGCAACGCACCTTACGAGCCAGAGGTGAACAATGAACCGACAAACCATTCAGGGCGGTGCAGAGAAAGTGAGCGGCAAAGTGAAAGAAGCGGCGGGCAACGCTACTGACAACGAGCGGCTGGCCTCGGAAGGACGAGCCGAACAGGTTAAGGGCGGCGTTCGCCAGGCGGCTGGTAAGGTGAAGGATGCAGCTTCCGATGCCGCTGACTATGTGAGAAGTGAGAAATAACGCCGAGCGTTGGCGTATTGAAT
>DATJNV010000145.1:0-52564 GCA_035507705.1 Acidobacteriaceae bacterium | reverse complement strand
GACCGCAAGGGGCGGACAGACGCTCGTCCGACTCAAGCTGCGCAACATGTTGACGCGCGCCGTCTTCGATAAGACGTTTAAAGCCAGCGATAAGTTTAAGGAACCAGATCTCCAGACGGTAGAGGCGTCCTACCTGTATAGCGATGCTGATGGTTCGTACTTCCTCGACCAGGAAACCTATGAGACCCTCACCCTGAACCAGCAGATGATCGGAGATGCCCTCGACCTGCTCCTGGAAGGCGTCGTCATCAAGATCGACAAATATAACGGCAATCCCATCGGCGTGCAGTTGCCGGCGCAAGTGGAATTGGCAGTGACCTACACCGAACCTGGGGTTCGGGGAGATACGGCCAGTGGAAATGTCACCAAGCCTGCCAGATTGCAAACCGGACTCGAGATTCGCGTTCCTGTCTTTATCAGAGAGGGCGAAAAGGTCATGGTGGATACAGAGACCCGGCAGTTTGCCGGCCGCGCTTAGCTTCAGCCTTCCCTGATCTTCCGTTGCCCTCGTCCATCGCCGCAAACTCCCGCCGCGCCCTACGTAGAAGGCCGGTTTTCGTTGCTGAAGCATAGCGATGGTCGTACACATACGCTTTGATCGAGACAAGCGTTCCATGGTCGCTTGTCGCCGATCTGATACGGACGGTCCACAATCACAACCATGCCGTCAATCAGATTCTTGATCAGCTCCTGCAAGCCCAGGCCGATTTGCCAGAGCCGCCGAACCGGGGTCGCGAGGAATGCATCTCGCGACGGGGCCAGAATCTCCGCGGAAATCAGCAGTGCAGCAAACCAGATCGCGATGCGCAGCGGCGGTTCAATCTGGTGCAAAAGAAAGCGCGGTCTCGGGTTGTGCTTTTCCAAGCCGTTGAGAAGCCCGCGCAGCCAGCGGAGCAGCGTCAAGGTTGCCCCGATAAGGATCACGACAAACAAGGTCTTGGTCGGGGAAAGCCTGCCCTGCCTCCTTCTCCACCAGGCCGCTCCATCGGCCTCTTCGTATTCGCATCGCCAACGGTTGGCGATGTTTCGCTCACCAGCGATATTTTTTCAGAATGGCCCTGGCATGTTGACGGTACGTCTCGCGACGTGTGCGTCATGCTTGCCATTCCGCTGGATGATTTCCCGCCCGCCAGATTCGCCATGGCTCAGACAGATCGAGAGCTGTGCGTACAACTAAGCTTTGAAATCGGCTGTCGATCGCGATCCGGGAACCTGCCGCAGCCGCTGTATTCTCTTGATCACATATCTGCATGGCCTCCAGGGCGCTCTTTACCGGTTGCAGTAAGTTAACTAGGGCAATCCCTGATGTTACTTACTTCCATTGTAGTTAAGTTAAGCACGCCACATTTAAGGTAGAACAAACGCAATAGGTTTGCGCACGCGAGCTGGAAAAGTATCTTGCAGTGGTGAATTGGTTCATCGTGGCCTTTCACGACGATGGATTCCCAGCGCTCTCCTTGGCGAATATCTTGTTTGTTCATCGGTAGATCGTCAGATAGCTTGCTCCAAAATCTGTGCTACTTATCAACGAGCCCGAAGTTAAAACGATCTCGCACTTGTCGACCAAGCGGAGAGAATTATAACTTCCGGCCCACCACGGACCCATAATAGCAATGTTGCTCAAGCATGAAGACGCCATGAAATGTGCGATAACCCGAGAGGTAGCAGCCGGGTTCTACAGTTTTATACGCGGCGCAGTTGGCGTTTGTGATGGCGTAAAAAATAAATTGTGAATTCACGTCTAACATGGTTGCGAATCTGCCGCACTCGGACTTAGGCTTATCTCGAAATTGGAACCACCGGGCTTGCTCTTTCAAACTGAGGAGGCAATTACCGTGCGAAGTTCCTACCTAGCCAGCCTCGCTGAGTCCATTCCGGCTTCAGCCATTCATAGTATTGCCAGCCAGTTCGGGGCGTCCGAAACAACCATCCTCAGCGGGGTCCAAACCTCGGTGGCTGCGGTGATCACGGGTCTCTCGCAAAAATCGGGCGATAAAACTTTTCTCAGTCAGATCCTGCAAACTGCATCCGCAACACCGGAAACGGGCTTGGCTTCCGCGCTCAGCAACGGCGCTCTAACCAATCCGGCCTCGAGTTTCCTTACCGCAGCCACGCAGATGCTGTCGAACGTCTTTGGCGACAGACTCAACACTGTGACGGAAGCAATCGCCAGTAAGAGCGGCCTACGTTCTGCGGCAGCGACCACTTTATTGGCCGTCGGCGCGCAGACCGTCCTTAGTTACCTGGGCGGAAAGGTCCGTGATGGCAGCCTGAACGCAGCCACATTGCCGGCATTACTGGCAAAAGAAGGCAGCGCGCTGCAAGGATTGCTGCCCGCGGGCCTGCTGGCGCCGGCCATGCATACCCACAAGGTCGAAGTGAATCCTGTGGTCGCGCAGACGGTCCAGGAAGAAAAGAGCCGTTCTCCCTGGCTTTGGCTGCTTCCACTCCTGCTGGCGGCTCTGTTGCTGGGTTACTGGTGGTATCGCGCGCATCAGGTTCAGCCGGCAGTTGCAACTCAGCCACCTGCTGCTGTGCCTACCGCATCCATCACTTCTTCCACCGGCGCCGATCTAGGCTCGCTCATTAACGTGACGCTACCCAATGGAACCACGGTGCAGATTCCACAGCGTGGAGTAGAAGGCAAGCTGCTGGCATTTATCCAGGATCCAAATCGTGCTCCGGACAAAACCTCGTGGTTTGACTTCGATCGCCTGCTATTTGCAACCAACTCAACTACTTTGGAGCCACAGTCCAAAGATCAGTTGACCGCCGTTGCTGCCATCCTGACCGCTTATCCCGCGGTCCACCTGAACATCGGCGGGTACACCGACAATACCGGTGATGCGAACTATAACCAGAAGCTCTCCCAGGGACGTGCGGACAGTGTCGTCGCCCAGCTGGGAACCATGGGAATCGCTTCCGATCGCCTGGTGGCCAAAGGATACGGCGAAGATCATCCGGTGGGCGACAACGCCACCCCGGAAGGGCGCGCACTGAATCGCCGAATATCTATGCTAGTCACCAGTAAGTAGTTAGTTCCTTCAACCTTAGCGTTTCTCAGGGGTACCCTCATGAATCCCTTGGCGGATGAATTGACAAAGGAATCCGCGGCTGCGAGTTCCGCAACCGCGGAAATAACCGGGCAGACCATCATCCCGGTTTTCGAAGAGAGTCTTTCGGTTGCAAAGCGCGTAGTGGAGAAGGCCCGGGTACGTGTGTCTCGAGTCACCCACGACCACCAGCAGGCGATTGACGAGTTACTCCAGCATGAAAACGTAGAGGTCGAGAGGGTTCCGGTCGACCGGCTTGTGGACGCAATGCCCTCGGTACGTCAAGAGGGCGACCTCACGATTATTCCGGTCGTGGAAGAGGTGGTGAAGGTAGAACGTCACCTCCTGTTGAAAGAAGAAGTACATATTCGGCGAGTCAGACATACCGAGAGATATCAGGAGACGGTCACGTTACGCAGGCAGGAAGCTGTGATCTCTCGCCACCCAGTTGAACAGCCTGCGGTCACTCCAGACGGGGCTGGTCCTAACGCACTCAACCCAGGAGAGGAAAATCCATGAGCAGCTACGAGAAGGTCGTCACCCTATTTGACACAGCAGAACACGCCCAAGCCGCCGCCCAGAACCTGCAACATGCAGGCTTCTCGTCTGATGACATCAGCATCGTGAGCGGTGCCGAACTGCCCAAGAGTGCAACTGCCCTCCGCGAGCCCGGTCTGTGGCATCGCATCTTCGGCAGCGACATCGAACAGCATGAAGCCACCGTCTATGCCAAGGCAGTAGAATCGGGCGGCGTTGTGCTGACTCTACGCGCAGAAAAAGAGGACGTCCCCAAGGCGATGGGAATTCTGAACCAGCACAATCTGGTCGATGTAGCCGATCGAGCTGTCGATACCGGCGTTATCTCCAAAGAGACCGCGGCTGCCATTGCGGCTCCGGCGGCGGAGGCTGCTGCCATTCCTGCGCGCCCCATCACCTCCGATCTGGGCAAACAGGAAGTCATTCGTCTCGCCGAAGAGCATTTGGACGTCGGCAAGCGCCTGGTCGAGCAGGGCACAACCCGCATCCGCCGCTTTGTCACGGAGAAGCCCGTCGACGCCGAGGTGACGCTGCACGAAGAGCACGCTGAAGTGGTTCGTCGCGCTATCAGCGACCCCACCTACATCCAAGATATCGACTGGTCTGATAAGACGGTAGAAGTTTTGGAGACGGCGGAAGAAGCGGTGGTCTCCAAGTCAGCCCGGGTCGTCGAAGAAGTTGCCGTTGGCAAGACCGGCTCAGACCGCGTTCAAACCGTGCACGACACAGTCCGCCGACAGCAGGTCGAAGTGGAGCGAGTACCTTCCACCAACCCCAAACCCTAGTAAAGCCTTGAAATGCAGCAGCGATGCGCCCGAGCCAAATCGGGCGCATCGGCTTTTGGTGCTTATTCTTCTACCAGCCTGATGGTGACGGAATCCCCGTCGCCAATTGCCACGAAATATCCCTGCTCGGGAACAATGGCTACGTGGGAACGTGCAGAGTGCTTACCGCTTTCCATGAGCTCGTGCTCGAGGATTGCGGCCAATCTGGCCCGGGTAAATCTCCGGCGCAATTCGTCTGCCAAGGTAATCCCTCCCCCTGTGGAAGAAATTCACGCCACACCCCATTAGAGGCATGGAAAAGGCAATAAGCATCGGGCTTATTTACAGTATTTTAATAATATAAAGTTTGCCGCTGCCCGGAATAGGCAAATTCGGGCGGGGTCTGCAGGAAACCTGATCTGCAGGAACATGCGGAGTTAAGGAATCGAAGCTTGGTCACGCGATGAGCCAGCGCTCCAGGGCTGCGGTTACCTGCTTTGGCCGTTCCAGGGGAGTGAAGTGCGCTGCGTCGTCGATAAGGATTAGCTCGGAGCCGGGAATCTCCCGTGCCAGCGTTTCGTGAGCTTCCGGCGTCGTGCGCTTGTCTTCTCGGCCTCCAATAATGATCGTCGGGCACCGTAGCTCACCCAGCTTAGGAAACGGACCTTGCACCGCCAGAAGCGCCCTCATTTGGCGCAGTCCCGCCGCTGGGCCCACGGCGTGCGCCATTTCCAAAAAGCTCCGTTTCAGAATCGGATCCGTACCCCGTTGGGCGGCGAAGTAAGCGGGATACACAGCCTCCAGATAGCTGTCGAAGCCGCCCTGCGCAATCGTTTCGATCGCCTGCCGAATTGACCGCTCTGTAGGAGGCAGGAGGCCACCATGTGTCGTGCTCAACAGTGCCAGCCGCTCCACGCGTTGCGAAGCAACCTCCATGATCTCCAACGCTACCGCACCTCCCAGTGAAAACCCCGCAAGAGAGAAGCGTTCCGGAGCGCTGTCAAGGACCGCTGCCGCCATTTGCGGGATCGTCTCTTGCGTGGTCAGATCGCCGACGCAGATGTCCGCATATCGGCCCAAAGCAGTAATCTGGTCCGCCCACAGAAGCCGGTTGCACAGCAGGCCGGGCACGAGAACCAGTGAGCGCATAATCTAAGCAGCTTAACTTATTGGATTGGAGAAACGATTACTGTGACAAAACCCGCCTACTCTCCCAAACTGAAAACAACATTGATCGTGGTCTCCACTTCGACGGGAGTGCCATTGAGAAGATAAGGTTTGTAACGCCAGGATCGAACCGCATCCAGAGCCGCCTGCTGCAGCATAGGTGCACCACTCACCACCCGAAGATTCTCAATCTCGCCCGTGACGGAGATGGTCGCTTGCAAAACAACGATCCCCTCGATGCGTGCTGCCCTTGCGATCGCAGGATACACGGGGAATACCTTCTCGATCAGATTTCCGGCCATTACGCCCGAGGAGATACTGAAACTCCTTCGGGGTTCAGCGCTCCTAACAGTGGGCGGCCCTGTGGCAAAGCCCTCGAAAATCGTACCCAGGTCACCCGGCTTACCCTCCGTCGTCCCTTCTATGCCATTCCCCAGTACAGGTGGGACGGCCGGTTCCCGCGCGACCTGCGTTGCCCGGGAGATCTTATTCGGTGCCCGCAGTCCGTTCAGGGTCTCAGGCGGAGCCTGATCCCTGGCAGCCACGGATGTGGCCGGAGATGAAGCCTGGAGCGATGGGGCCACGATGAGAGGCGCCATAACATCTCTTGGCAAAGCCAGGGGCACAAACAGCGGCCAGAGAATCAACGCCATCAGGACTGCAAGATTGAGCAACAGAGAAATCAGCGACCAATATCCGCTCTTACCATGAATCCTGTGGTCCGACTCCATCAATGCGTCTTCAAACATTGTGTCGCCTCGGCTGATCTCGACTTATACCTACTTAGACACCAGCCAAGACACTTTGTGCCCACATCGTAAGTCGCGCCCACCCGAAGCTAGATTTCGACCGTTTTAACTCTCCGGGACTCTGCGCCAATTCGCCGTGCAAAGTCGGTCGCGGCCGAGCGCGGCATGCCATTACGCGCATTTGTAACGGAGGCAGTTGCTGACAAGCTCGAGGCTGGCTCAGAAAAAAGCGAGAAACCCTGGGTGAAACTCGCAGACGGCCTCAAACATCTTCGCAAAGAGACGACCCGCCTCAACCGCATTGTCCAGCGTGAGTTTGAAAAGATTGAACCCGAGGACTGGGCGTGATCCTGGATACGAACGCTACTACGCTGAGATTCGAGCCGCGCTCAAAGAAGCGAGCCGTCCAATCCCTTCAAATGATCTCTGGATCGCTGCCCTCTGCCGGCGACACAAACTGCACATTCTAAGTCAGGACCGGCACTTTGACGCGGTGGAAGGAATCGAACGGTTCCCGTGGTAGCGAAAGCGAAGAAGCATTGCCTGCCCTTTCTTCCGATCTTGGCTGTCTAAGGTTTAACCCTGCCGTAGATTGGGCCGCAGCGTAAGCGTGCCGTCTTCATTCAGCTTCTGATGACAAGCCCACCGTACCGGATACCGCATTCCTTTAATCTCAATCTCGGCCCGCAGCTTCAATCCCTTCCAATCCGTAACATTCGCAAGCACAAACTGCGCCTGTCGGATCTTACCCGGCAAAGGGTAGCCGGCGTCGAGGCATCCGCTCTTGAGCACCTTGCCCTGCTGGTTCTCCACCGTAATCCGCAGCACACCGGGAACACCAGCGATGCCGTCATTGGCAAGACCCAGAATCAGCCCCACTTTGCCACCGTCCCGATAGCTCCAGATGAAAGAAGGCCGCACCCGATAGCCAATCTTCCGATTGATACGGTCGAAGGCCGCCGGATAAGCCTGGTAGTAGCTCTCCAGGTTCTTTGCGCTGATCTGGTGAAAGTTCCACAGCGACCAGTAATTCACGCCCAAATCCGTCACATGGGAAATGATGTTCTCCGCCGGCGATACTCCTTCAAAGTCCGCGCGAGGATCGGGAGGTTTCCCCGGCAGCGCCTGCTCGAGCAGTGCGGCCGTCCAGGGCGGTCGATTGCTGAGCGCTTCAATTTGCTCGTTCTCGATGAAAATAGTATCGCTGCGAATCCAGTTATTGCTGCGTACCGTGCGGTCCAGCATTTCCGCATTGCCTACCCGGCTGAAGTCCGGCTGCGTGTTGGTGAGCAGGGGAGTCTTGGAGAAGTACTCCAGCTGCACCTCCAGCATATGAACCCAGGTCCGTTCGGCTGTTTGGTAATCCGGAAACGGATTGTTGCTGAATGGCCAGGTATGGCCTTCACCCCAGAAGCCATACATGAACGTATCCATGAACTCGACCTGCGGATTTCCATCGAATTCCGCTGCCAGCAGACCAACCAGTTCCTTGAAGGCCTGCTGAAAAAAAGGATCATCGTACCGTGGCTGATACCGGGAGTAAGGATTCTCCAGATAGCGTTTCGCTTCTGCGCTGTTTTCCTGATCGGTCAGCACCAGGTCGACCTTTGGCACTTTGTCCAGTACAAAATCCGGGAGCGCCGGCGCGTGCCTATAATCCGGAGCGCACATCTGAACCCGGAACCCGACCCGCTTGTTGTTCTTCTTCGCTAGCTCGAAAACCAGCTTGATGTAATCCGGCAGTTCCAGTCGCCCGGGCCGCGGCTGCACTTCCCGCCACGTCGGACGGATATAGAGTTGCTCGCCCAACGGAAATTGAACCAGCTCCTCAATCGCACGCGAAACATTATCGGACTTGATTTCCTCCGTCCCTTGATCTGCCGTGATGTATGTGACAAGCCCCTTGCCATAATTCGGCACCACGTCCTCTGAAGGCGTGGTGGTCATAACCACATCGTCGGTAGGGATAAGAGCATCTGGCGGGTATTGCGGGAAGGGCCCCTGGTTCAGGCGGTCGGCAACACGCGGACCGGGACCAAAATCGTAGTTATTCCAGTTGTGAGCAACGACCTTGGCCTGAGACTTGCTGGAGCCAAGTTTCGCGGCTACGGTAGCCGCGAGAGTGTTCTTTAGAAAATCTCTACGCTGCATTGGGCAATAGAAATCTCAAAGGCAAGCTTTCTGTCGGCTCTGCCGCCCGGTGGCTGGGAGCCAATCCAATCGTGTTCTGCAGGTGCTGGAGGCGAAGACGCCGAACCGGCGAGAAGCGGGGAACTGCGAAATGCAGCATCCCCGCGCGCCGGAACCAAACGCACGGGTCGCACTATCCTTGACGCCGACTTGAAAACGCCAACTCCCGTGAGCGCCCAGGCTGGTTTCCTGCTTGCGCTTAACTCGCTGCCTCGGTCTTCTCGTTCTTTGCCGCCAATCCCATGCTCGTAGCAATGTTCAACAGGGTCGGGGCAAACTTCCGCAGGATCTCTTCCAGTTCCGCATTACGGATCCGCAACTGCTGCGTCTCGGCTTCACGCCGTGCCAAAACATCCCGTAATTCCCGGTGCTGCCGGAAAATGTCTCGGGTTGTCTCAATTCGGTCTACGATCGAGCGCCACTCGTCGTCTGTGACCGGCTTCGCCATAGGAGTCGGGCCATTGGCCCTGGGTGTATCGATTGGGGCGGGGGAGGTCTCTTTCCACATTTAGATCGTCTCCAGAATTACGTGCGTTTTGATATTGCGTCAGCAGGGCCCTTTTTTATCGTAGGTCGTGTCATTTCGCGTTGGATGCCCGCAGGAGCGAAGGTTTTGTCCGGATCCGCAGCTTGCGCGGTGCAGGTATCGGATTCAACGGCGATTCATTCCAAAGCCTTTACGGAAGTCTTGAGGGGCCGGGGCCTTGTATCAGGCCTTGGGAGTGCGGGGTGTTTCAGAGCACATAATACCCATCCCGGCATCTTTTGAGAACCTGCAAGATGTCCGTTGATCAGAATTTAGGATGTGCTCGTTCGGAAATCATACGCTCGGCCCATCGCGGGACGCCACAAAAACAGCGGCCGGGCCGTCTCAGCTTCGGGCTTCAGCCCCGCTTCGGCCGCCAATGGTATTCTTGCTGCGCTACAGCCGCAGCCCGGAATGGGAGCAGAACGGCATGCACCTTCACCGCAGATTCTTTTTGATCGCCGGCCTCGGCGCAGGCGTCTGCGGTACTGCCGCTGCGCAAGGGCCTCCGCCTGATGCAACCCACATCCCCTTCATTCTGCCCGCGGACATTCCATGGAAGGGTCCGCATAATGGCGAATATACTGCCACGCTCTTTGGGGATCCGAGCAAGCCCGGCCCTTATGGCTTCCTGGCGAAATGGATGCCGGGAAACTTCTCTCATCCTCATTCCCATTCTGATGAACGCTGGATCTATGTCGTATCCGGCACCTTTTGGGTGAGTTCCAGTACGCACTTCGATCCCTCGATGGCCTATCCCCTGCCGGCAGGCAGCTTCGCCATCGATCGTGCCAACACAGTGCATTGGGATGGAGCAAAAGCAGGAGGTGAGCCGGTAGTCCTGGAGTTGGTCGGGATGGGGCCAGTGACCACCACCGGAGTGGATGAGGACGGCAAGCCGCTCCCTGCAAAGAAGCCCGCGCAATAGCAACTGGCCAATGTTGATCGCGTCTGCCGCTCGCTTAAGAACCAGGAGGACACATGCTGCGTAAACTGCTGCCTGCCACGCCAGAGTCCCATACTTCAAAATCGGTGGGTACGCTGGTCGCCTTCCTTGCCGTTGTTCTCGTGACATGTGTCGTCCCCGCCCTCTTCGGTCAACAGAATGTCCATGCCGGGCTTACGTCCCCTCCCAATCGAAAACCAGCTCCGCCGTTTCAACTCGTGGGTGCAGAAGGCCGCATAGTCCGGCTCGCTGACTACCGAGGCAAGGTCGTTGCGGTTAACTTCTGGGCCACCGATTGTGGCGGCTGCGTGCTCGAGATCCCATCCTTTATCGAACTTGAGAAGGCATACAAAGACAAGAACTTTACCACTCTCGGCGTCTCGATGGACATCTCCTACGAAGGCCTGAAGGATGCCAATGAAGCCTGGGCCAGGGTGAGGCCATTTATGGCCAAGAAGGGAATCAATTATCCCATTGTCATGGGTGATGATGCCGTCTCCAAATCCTATGCATTGAATGCGTTTCCTGCCACATACCTCGTCGACAAATCCGGAAAGATCGCGGCCGCGTATGTAGGCGTGTTGATCAACAAAGATAACGTCGCCGCCAACATCCGAAGCCTGCTTTCTGAGCAATAATGCCTCGTTCGCTTGCCAGGGTGCATACCGGTGATCTAAAGGTACGCTTCGAGTGGGCCTTCCAGCAGAAAGATCATTCGTGGAGCGAATGAAGGTGCAACGGCAGAGATGATCATCCTAACGCGGCGGACATTCCTCAAAAGCGCAGCCTCTTCCTGTATCGCGTTTGGGAACCTTTATGCGCGAGCCCTCGATGCCGATGGCGCCGGCTTGTCAAATCCCGTCTTCGCCTACGAGTTTGGCGACATCAGCCCCGACGAGCAATCCAAATTCGCAGCCAAATATGGATTTGCCGGAACCGTTTTCGACCACGCACGCCAAATGCCCGAGCGCTTGCAAGCCCTGGACCAGGCGCATCTTCAGTTGTTCTTTCTTTGGCTCACCGCGGATATCAGCCATGGCCAGATCCAATATGAGCCGGGAATGGAGCCCGCGATCGAGTCACTACGAGGGCGGGGAACCGTCGTCTGGGTCGCCATCCCGGGAGCCGACGTCGGCCCCGACGCAGAAGAGCGAGCGATCCAGGCAGTCCATCGAGTCTCCGATCTTGCGGCTCGGTGCAACCTTCGCGTCGCCCTCTACCCGCACTATGGTTTTTACCTTGCCCGCTTCCGGGACGTGCT
Source organism: Acidobacteriaceae bacterium (assembly GCA_035507705.1). GTDB lineage: Bacteria > Acidobacteriota > Terriglobia > Terriglobales > Acidobacteriaceae > PALSA-350. The sequence continues at coordinate 41,371 of DATJNV010000145.1, read as the reverse complement.
GCGCATGGCAGAGCGAGTAGAAAGAAGCAATGTGGGCGTCACCTTCAATCTCTGCCACGAGCTGCGCTCCGGCTTCGATCCCGAGTTCCCTCAACTTCTAGCCAAGGCCATTCCCCGCCTGTACGGTGTCACCATCAACGGAGCCGACCGCCATGGACAGGATTGGACCTCGCTGATTCAGCCTCTCGGAGGCGGCGACTTCGACGTAGGCGGCCTTGTTCGCACGATCGTCAAAGCCGGCTACCGCGGCCCGTTCGGAATCCAGTGCTATGGGCTGAAAGGCGATCCTGGAGTCTATCTGCAACAATCGATGGCGGCATGGCGCAACATCTCCCAGCGCGCCGCCACCGATCCTTCCTAAACGGGCCCCCACCCTCTCAACTGACAATCCTCGAGTGGTCAGTAACCATGGCTGTCCGCGGATAACCGCGATTCTTCAAAAGAATAGAGTCGATTTGATTCTCGTCTGCTCCCGCGTCCACCATGACCAGAAATCCCTTCGCTCCCACCTGCCGGTGCAGCAACTGGATGGTCGCCTCTGCGACCCCCAACTCCCGCAATGTATCCGTGAGGTCGACTTCTGTGAATGCCGGCTGCTCCTCATTCGCGAGGGCTGCGTCATGCCGGCTCGACAAGCCCAGACCCTCGTGCGGGTGAACATCATGGTGAATGCTATGCCGAACTCTCCAGAGGATGCTGTGCCTTCCCTCCATATCACTCGGCATATGCTTCGCGCCCGGATCGAGCGCACACGCTTGTTTTGCCTCGTTCGATAACGCAACACCGATCCGGTTCGCGCTTACGCCAGCCAGCTTTAGATCCGCGATGGCATCGCGGGCATACACCTCGTCCAGAAATAACGCGGCAACCAGGTGGGTAGGCGTCATTCCAATTGTTTGTCCCTGCTGATTCCACATAGTGGCTCTCCACGGTAGCGGCACTCGATCGCCACGATCCCAGCGCGGGAGTGCGCATATTCCGGGGAAGCGCTGCCTCATGGCGTAGCGGCTGTGTTGGATGGCTCCCCGGTTCGCTACCTGGCCCACCATTGTAGCCCTTTCCTCAATGAAATCGCCGCCCTCTCCTTTGTCATCAAGCACCCAACTCGCCTACGGCAAGTTTAGGGGGATGAACGGCACATAGTTTTGTTCATTACGAGCGAACCGGAGCCCCTTCGTCAGGACCTGAACCGTAACATCCCGCTGAGAACCGCACAGCAGGACGTTATCCGCAGTTCCGCCGATCAAGTCCGCGACCTGATCGAGCGGTCCTGGCGTTACGCCGTGCCAGCCCACAAGAAGCATCCGGTTAGGTCTGGGCTTTAGCTCAGCCACCTTGGCAAGGTGCCGGCCTTAGGCCTTGAAGTGTGCTTGCCTTCCGTCAAATGGCCTGGATCACCCGGTCCCAAGCAACAACGGTCTGCAGACCTCTCTCCGACGAAGCATGCTCAATGGCTCCGAACAAATTCAATCCCGCGCGCAGCAGGGGCGAACAAACTCAGTCCCGGCACCCGTCCCTGTTTGTCCCGGCGGAACTCAACCAGCAAATCGCTACCTGCATGGAATTCGTCTTGGGCGACCTGAGTCAACGTGACTGGCGGATTGATGCCACTCCGGAGGATCAAATTACCGTGCTCGACCGACAACTGGATGACGCCATCCAATTCTGCACTGGTGTAATCCCCGGGGAAGGCCTGTAACCCCGCTTCATCCGGATGCATTTCGTCCAACCGTGTCCCTGAAAAGTAGGTCTCCCCTTTCATGTCGAGGGAGGCCTTCATTGAGTCCTTTGATCCATCGAACGTAATGACATCTCCAAACAGGTCGTAAAACTGGTTGGCATTTTTGCGCCTCAGATTGGCGCCCCACCCGCGCAGATGGCCATCGGACGCGGTAAACGAGTAGATCATGTGGGTGCGCGGATCGAGATAGTCCCCGGCGAAAGGAGAGGGATCGGGCAAAGCTCCGTCAACATCCGAAATCGCTAGTGAATCGTCCTGCATCTCGCCCCTGAGATAGATGTCAGCAACTCGGCGGGATTTTTCTTCGGGATTGGCATTCGCAACATTACAAAGGCAGATCACACTGAATTTCTTGTCCGGGAACCTGAGCAGATCCGCGCGATATCCAAACAGTGCACCGTTGTGTTCCACGATGGAGAGACCCCGATAGTTTCCTCGGATGATCCCCATGCCATAGGTGACCTCCTTGCCGTCGTTCAAAACACCTGGCGTTTCCAGCTCCTTTATGAGCGTGCCCTTCCCGAGTTGGTTGGCGTAGAAGTTGCCGTCCCACCGCAGCAGATCGCTCACCGTGGTCATCAGGCCGCCGCCTCCGACGACTGCGTACGTGGTGGACCAATCCACCAGGAACTGGCCATGCTGTCCCGCATCGTATGCGGCGACCCGCCCTGGCACAACGGCAGACGCATTATCGTAAAACCTGGTGTGGGTCATTCCCAGCGGACGAAAAATGTTCTCAGCAGCATACTCGGCAAGTGTCTTTCCGCTAGCGCGTTGCAGCACGACTCCCAGGAGAAAATAGTTGGTGTTACTGTAAACCCACTCCGCTCCCGGCACGTTATTCAGTCCCTTTTGCCGTTCGATGAGTCTCAGGATTTCACTCGGCGAATTGAAATCGGATGCGTCGTGGCCTGAGAAATACACCAGGTCGAAGAGATCTCGAAACCCGCTGGTCTGGTGCAGCATCTCACGCAAAGTGATGGCGTGGCCGTAGTCGGGAAGCTCCGGAATGTACTTGCGTACGTTGTCGTCCAGTCCAAGAAGACCCTGCTCGGCGGCGAGCACGACGCTGGCTGCCGTAAATTGCTTCGAGACGGATCCAACATAGAACACGGATTCCGGCGAAAGTGGCACTCCGAGCTCCAGACTCGCGGCGCCATACGACTTCCGGTATACGAATCTACCGTCGCGTATCACGCCAACGGAGCAACCTGGAGTGCTCGTCTCGTGATAGCCAGCGAAGATTTGATCCACTTCTCGCGAGACGTCTTGAGCAAGAGTAGAGACTGGCTCTATAAGTAGACCGAGCGCAAAAAGAGCAAAGGATGCCAATCGCAGGATGCGTCTCAAACCGTGCCGCCGTTTCTCACATTGGATATTCGTCGGGGCCCTTGTCGCCCAGCGCTCGAACTATCAATGATTGTTACGCGCATATTGATTCGGCGCGCCCGGAGTCGGAACATTGTCAGAAACCTGGGCGCCAATCGCATGTGTACGGGTTAGTGGGCTGGTGAAGCTGATACCGCTTCCCGAAATCTGTTCGCCAATCGCGTGGGGACGGGCAAGTGGAGCGGTAAGTGTGATGCTGGCGCCGCCGCGCGCCCTGACCGCGAAAACAACAGCCGTTTCGGAGTTTGCTCCATCGCCGATGGAGATAGTCTGACCTCTACGAAAGCCAGTCGCGTTTGCGGTAGGCAAAACAGTTGCTCCGGCGCCGACGGAAGTACTCAACGTCGTGCCGCCTGCTGTGCCAACCGTAGAAATGATCGCGGTTTCAAGCTCCGCGCCGGAATCGACAAGAATCTTCTCGCCGGCTCGGAAGCCTTCTGTATTCGTGACCTTGATGTTCGTGGCGCCCACAGGAGACGCAGCCGACAAAGTCGCAACCGCCTGTGTCAGGAAATCGTTACAGTTGCTGTCCGTATCGGCGCCGTCCGGGAACCGTCCCGCGCTCGTGTTGGTGGCAATGGGCGTTACGACGGTGGACCATGGATCGAATTCTGAGCCTGGCGCCGGAGCATAGCAACCACTCAGCCGCGCTCCCGAGACGGCCTGGTCCCCCTCGGCGGCCCAGGGGTCGACAAGGCCGCCGTAGTTGAGACTGTCTGCGACACTTCCGGAGGCGTCCCGCAGCACCATGCCGCCCTCTTCAATGGTGAGCTCATGGCCGAATTGAGGCGACCTGGTAATCAATTCAGGTCCTCCGAACCATTGGTTGGGTGCCGGTGCGCCTTGGTACCCCGCCGTCTTGACGGCGGCGTCTAAGACAACTGCGTGGATTTCGTGGTTGTTCGCGAGTGGTCTATCGAGTGCGATACCAGTGCCAAGCGCCTGGACCGGTTCGTTGCTCGAATGCGGGAAGGCAGTCGCCGGTTCGAAGCTAACTCCGGTTCCGCGATCGCTGAATGGAAGATTGGCCGCATGATGGAACCGCAGCGGAGCTTCCAGATCAAGGCCTGTCCCCGGAGAAACCACCCATTCGTCGATCACATGAGATTTTGTTAGGGCGGGCGTAAAGTCGATCGCGGTGCCGGCCGGCCCCGGGCCGCCTACGGCCGAGACAGTAACCGCTTCCTGGCTTGCAGGCGTACCGACCGTGATCCGGTCACCTACCTCGAAACCTTTCGCCCCACGCACCCGGATCTGGGTCGCGCCGGCGGTTGCCGGAGCTGAGAGATTCGTCCGGCCTGCTGCGGTGCCGACATGCGCCACAGTAACCGTTTCGATTCCATGGCCGACGCTGTCAATATCCAGCCGGATCTTGTCCCCAACAGAGATATCGGAGAGGGAAGTCACCTTGATGTTGGTGGCTCCGGCAGGTGCGTCCGCTGCGAGATAGGCTTGCGTGCCCGGCTTGCCGACTGTGGTTACTGTGGCAATCTCGTACTGCTCTCGAGGATTGGCAGCGACCGGATACACGGAACCATACCCGAGCGCGATCTTCTCGCCGGTGACGAAGCCGGAGGTACTCTCCACCGGCACATTCGTCGAGCCGGCGGGGATCGTGATCACCGGGCCATCGGGCAGGGGTTGCCATAGTGTCGTGTGGTTGCCGGCAGCCGTTCCCAGGTTTGCGATCTTGCGCGTTTCCACAGCGGAGCCGGTACCGACGGTGAGGCTATCGCCCACCGACATTCCATCCGTGTTCCTCACGTAGAGAGTGCTGTCGCCAGTACGCACAGGGGCTGCCAACCCGGAATTGGAGAGACCGAGCAGGTAAAAGCCTTTGGACGTAAGCTTAGTTCCAACTGGAATTGTGATCGTCGAGAAGATAGCCTGACGGGCCGGGTGAACGGTCAACGTCCAGTTGGAGATATCGATGCCTTGGGGATCTGCATTGTAGAGCTCGATAAACGAGTTCGTCAGGTTGTCAGGGGAGCCTGAAGTAACGCGAAACTCGTTGATCTTGACTGGGCTCGCATTGCGTACCTTCAGCACTGCTGTCTCGGTGAGCTTTCTGCCGCTGGCCGGCTCGGTCCACGACGCACCGCCCGTCAGCTCGCCGTTGAAGGCCTCCGGCCCGGAAGTGACACGGAACTTGGCGCCAAAGCTCGCACCGGGAGGAATTCGCTGCGCGATCGTCTTCCCGACACCGGCAGAGGTCCACCCGCCTGGTACAGCGAGGCTCAGGGAAACGTTCGCTGCGGGTGACTCTGTCGTATTCGTAAACGTTACGGTGACGTCGTGAGAAGACCTCAGCCCAAACGACTGTACCCCTTTCGATGTGGACGACACGATCAGTGGAGCCACGCCATACCGGGCGGCCACAACGTTGGCTTGAACCAGCTGGTCGGTAGCACTCGATGGATATGTGCCGGCGGCTGTCATCGCGCCCTCGTAGAACGTCCCCTGCGAGCCGTCACTGTTGTCGCCACCGTTGCCCAACAGGATAGCCCCCTGTTTGCGCATCGGATCGTACGTAGGATTCACGCGCGGTCCATCGAACATGACTGACAAAGTGCCCTTTTGGGCGTCACCGCCCAGCGAGGTCCAATGGTGCGGTTCTCCCCCGGCCATTGCGGTCACAAAGCGCCACGGAATGCTGGGTAGATTCGGGCAGCCTTTCGATCCATCCTGATTGACGCAGCCAACCAGGTTGTTCTCCTGGTCGGTCATGATCCAGGGACCGTTCCCGGCCCCGCTGTACCACGGCGTGGCATTGCCGAAGTAGAGGGTTTCCATGGTTCCGTTGTCATCGTCGCGGCTGTCGATCTCTGCATTGCCGTAATCGAAACAGCAACCGGAGTTGTAATGCTTACCACTGACGACCCAGTATTCGCCCTCGGCCTGGTCGTCGACAGCGGTGCCTTTCACATCGTTTTGCCGCAATCCCATTCCCGGCTCGATGAACACGCCGTAAACCTTGTGCCCTCCAACCGTAATCGGGGCCATATCGGCAATCGGAAGATTGTTAAACCCACCCAGGGCCGGTCCGCCGAACCCGCCACGGGGCGCCTGGGTGAGATCGTTGTGCTTGGGCGACTGATCGTAGATGATGCTGATCCAGCAATAGGTGCCGGCGCAAAACCGATCCTGGGCGGCCGCATCGGCATATCCTCCCGGGTCCGCAACCGGAGAAGCGGAAGGGGCCACAACACCAATGTCCAGAGTCTTGCCGTCCGACTGCCGCAGAACCTGGTAGAGGGGGCCGCTATAGGTTGCGTACAAGGCGCGCGTCGTGCTGTGTGCGGCCACACAAGGGTTACCGGCAGCAGCGTAAATGTCACACGGGCCTTCAGGCCTGTGCGGAGGAACGCCACTTGTCGTGGAAACCTGCTGCGCCACCAGGAAGCCGGCGCCAGACACCGCAAAAACGGCGGAGAGCACAAGCGTGACGTCAATTCTCGTTTTCATTCTTATCCTGCCTACAGCGAAGAATTCTCTTGGGGATTCGGAGAGACGAACCCTCTGCCGATTTTGCGGCACAAATTCCTGAAACATTCCGCCCGGGAAACGTATACCACATAGCCAGGGATAGCTCCATCCGCTAATTCATGGCAAAGGCCCTCGAGGAGCCGCTCAGAATGAAAGCCACAAACCTCTCCTTGTCATCCCGTCGAAGCCGAGGAATCTGCAGTTTCTCTCCCGGCTGATGACCTTCCCCCAGCAAAAAACTTGTTGATGAGGAAAGCTGTGACTCTTTCATCGCGCGCTCATCCGCATCTCCGCCAAAAACGCCTGCTGAATTCGATTTAAGTTGCGACCCCGAAGCACAGCGGCGACGATAGTCCGGCTGGCGCGCGCGTCATTTAGCCGAACATAGCTGCATTCCGAATTCCGATCGATTGCCATTTCCGGAACGAGCGAGATCCCAACCCCTGCGGCAACCATCCCCAGAAGGCTGCTGAACTGTCCGCTCTCAAACGCGATTTGCGGGGTGATCCGTGCGCGGTTGCAGGTTGCGATGCTGAGGTCGCGAAAGCAATGTCCATCGCGCAGCAGTACAAATGGTTCCTTACGCAGATCTTTCAGCGCGAGCGATCCTGCGCCGGCCTTGGGGTGATTCCTGGGCAAGACCGCGTAGAGCCGTTCGGTGCGAATGGAGAACAACTCCAGATCCTTGTGCCGCAGCGGCAACGCTAAAATCGCAAAATCGACCGATAAGTCACGCACCGCTTGCACCAGGATCGGGGTGGTTTCTTCTACGAACCGTAGCTTGGCCTCCGGATATTTTTTGGTGAACACCGCAGCACAGCGCGGCATCAAATATGGGGCGATGGTCGGGATGACGCCGATCGTCACCGACCCGCTGAGATCCGTGCTCTTATCGGCGATTCCCAGTCGCGCCGCCTCCAGTTGGTCCAGAATCGTGCGCGCGTAGGGGATTAACAGCCGGCCGGCTTCCGTCGGGCGAATGCTGCGGCCCAGGCGGTCGAAGAGCTTAGCCCCAAGCTCTTCCTCGAGCTTCATCACCTGTTGGGAAAGTGATGGTTGGGCTACCTGGCAGCGCTCCGCCGCGCGGCTGAAACTTCCCGTCTCCGCAATGGCACACACGTAGCGCAATTGCTGCAATTCCATAGGTGGTGACTATACCACGGATGGTTCGCACATATTGGAACTATCCATCCCCGCGGTGGTACATTCAACTGGTCGATGGATTGGTGGGTTTGTGGAAGCCCATCTCGTCAATAGCACCAACCAGAAGGAGAGTGCATGTCTACCGAAGCCAAATGCCCTGTCAACCATCAGGCAAGCGCACCCAGAACGAACCGCGACTGGTGGCCGAACCAGCTAAACCTGAATCTCCTGCATCAGCACTCATCGTTGTCCGATCCCCTGGACGAGCATTTCAACTATGCCGAGGAGTTCAAGAAGCTCGACTATGCCGGGCTGAAAAAAGATCTTGCGGCGCTGATGACCGACTCCCAAGACTGGTGGCCCGCGGACTTCGGCCACTACGGCGGTCTGTTTATTCGCATGGCCTGGCACAGTGCTGGCACCTACCGCATTTCCGACGGCCGCGGCGGTGGCGGCAGAGGGCAGCAGCGTTTCGCGCCGCTCAACAGTTGGCCTGACAACGTGAACCTCGACAAGGCCCGGCGGTTGCTGTGGCCGATTAAGCAGAAGTACGGCAAAAAGATTTCGTGGGCCGACCTGATGATCCTGGCCGGCAACGTTGCCCTTGAATCGATGGGTTTCAAGACATTCGGGTTTGCCGGCGGGAGACCGGATGTGTGGGAGCCCGATCACGACGTGAACTGGGGCGCTGAAGAAACATGGATGGGTACGGATAAGCGTTATGCGCAGGGCGGGGAACGCGATCTTGCCAAGCCATTTGGCGCCACCACCATGGGCCTGATCTATGTGAATCCCGAAGGCCCTGAGGGTGTGCCCGACCCGGTTGCGGCCGCCAAGGATATCCGCGAGACTTTTGGCCGCATGGCCATGAATGATGAGGAGACCGTAGCCCTGATCGCAGGCGGTCACACCTTCGGCAAGACGCATGGGGCCGGCCCCGCAAGCTACGTTGCGCGAGAACCCGAAGGCACTGAAATCTCGGAGCAGGGCCTTGGCTGGACGAGCGCCTATCGTTCGGGTATTGCCGGCGACGCCATCACCAGTGGAATCGAAGTGACCTGGAGCACCACACCAACAAAGTGGAGCAACGATTTCTTCGAGCACCTCTTCAAGTACGATTGGGAGTTGACGAAGAGCCCGGGCGGCGCGAACCAGTGGAAGCCCAAGGGAAACGAAGGTGCGAATACAGTGCCCGACGCGCATGATGCTTCGAAACATCACCAACCGGGCATGCTGACCACCGACCTCGCTCTGCGGCTAGATCCCATCTACGAAAAAATCTCCAGGCGCTTTTACGAGCACCCCGATGAGTTTGCCGACGCCTTCGCGCGCGCATGGTTCAAGCTGACGCATCGCGACATGGGACCGCGCTCACGTTATCTGGGACCTGAAGTGCCGAAGGAAGTTCTCATCTGGCAGGATCCGGTGCCCCCAGTCGACCATAAGTTGATCGATGAGCAGGATGCAGCCAAGCTCAAGGAGAAAATCCTGGCTTCGGGTCTGACTGTATCGCAGTTGGTGTCGACCGCGTGGGCCTCAGCGTCCACCTTCCGGGGTTCAGACAAGCGTGGCGGCGCAAACGGCGCACGCGTACGGCTTGCCCCGCAGAAGGACTGGCCAGTTAACCAGCCTGACCAGCTCAAGAAGGTGCTGGCAAAACTCGAACAGATTCAGCAGGAATTCAACCAGTCGCAGTCCGGAGGCAAGAAGGTCTCGCTTGCCGATCTTATCGTCCTTGCCGGTTGTGCAGGTGTAGAGCAGGCGGCCAAGAACGCGGGAATCCAGGTAAAGGTGCCGTTCACCCCGGGCCGCACCGATGCTTCACAGGAACAGACGGACGTGGAATCATTTGCGGTGCTCGAACCGGCCGCAGACGCTTTCCGCGCTTATAACAATGGCAGTGACAGCGCTCCGATCGAAGCACTCCTGTTGGATAAGGCTCAGTTGCTCACTTTGACCGCTCCCGAACTGACGGTGCTGATTGGTGGCATGCGCGTGCTGGGCACGAACTTCGGAGGAACCAACTACGGCGTCTTCACCAAGAGGCCGCAGGCTCTGACCAATGACTTCTTCGTGAACCTGCTGGATATGAATACGGTCTGGAAGGCGGGGTCAAACGGCCAGGGCACTTTTGAAGGGAGAGACCGCAAGACGGGAGCCGTGAAGTGGACGGGAACGCGTGCCGATCTGGTCTTTGGATCCAATGCCCAGCTTCGTGCTTTGTCGGAGGTCTATGCGAGCGAAGACGCGCACGAAAAATTCGTCCACGATTTCGCAGGGGTCTGGAACAAAGTGATGAATCTGGACCGCTACGATGTTCTCGCAACGCGTAACTAACTGATGTATGTTCCACTCCGGCCTGCTCCCGGGCAACCGCTTGGGTCAGGCCGGACTATGTGTCCTAGCTCTGCGCAAACAGCTCTGGTCCTATCCAACTCGAGCAGGATGCCGTGTGAAGGCTCAACTCCAATGTGGCGGGAAATTCCTATGCCGAAATTGGCGGGATAGGGGGCACCGGCGTTGCCGGAGTCAAGGGCGGCCGCCGCTTGTGCCAATCGGTTGCTTTCTCATACGCGTTCGCTAACGCCAACACGCGGCTTTCTGAAAAATGCGGTCCGGCAATCGTCAGGCCGATGGGTAATCCCGTGCTGCTGAAGCCGCACGGCACCGAGATGGCGGGCAGGCCATAGACGTCGAAAAAAATGCAATCGGGGAAGTCGGATTCCGGATCCTGAGGCGTGGTGTTCACTTCTCTCTTCAGGAGTTCTTCAATCGTCGGCGCCACCACACGCGTTGTCGCCAGCACCACCAGGTCCACATCGCGGAAGCAATCGTCCACCGTACGCCGTATCTCCTCGAGCGCCTGCAGAGAGCGGATGTAGTCGACCGCCCTCACATTGGCCGCGGTTTCAGCCGCCAGGCTGCGCCGCACCGCAGCCATGTACTTGTCCGGATGGGCCTTGAAGTAGGGCTCATGAAAAGCCAACATTTCGGAATCGAGATTGGCAGCTCCTCCGAGCGGAGGCAGCGTAACGTCCGTCACTCCCTTGGTCATGCCGCGCAACAAATCGATCGCCGTCATCACCGCCTTCTCCACGTCCGGCTGCAAGTTATCGAAATGCCCCACCGGCATACCGAGGCGAAGATCCTTGACCGGCTGCTGCATGCCGGCAACATAGTCTTCCCTGGGATGTTCCACGCTGGTGATGTCAAGCCGGTCGTAACCCGCCATGCCTGTGAGCATGATGGCCGCATCTTCCACTGTCCGTGCGAGTGGTCCACAGTGGTTCAACGAGGTGACCCCGGGGATGATCCCGCGAATGGGCACAAGCCCGTAGGTCGCCTTGAATCCGACGATGCCGCAATATGACGCCGGGATGCGCACGGAACCGCCGTCATCGGTTCCCAGCGCGGCATAGCAAAGATCAGCCGCAACCGCGGCTCCCGAACCCGAGGAAGATCCACCGCTGTAGCGCAGCAGATTCCACGGATTTCGGACGGGTCCCCAATACGAGCTGTTCGAGGCTCCGATGGCAAACTCCATCAGGTTGGTCTTGCCCAGGAGCACCGCACCGGCGGCTTTCAGTAGACCGACGACGGTCGCATTCTGGCCGGGAACGCGATCCTCAAATAATGCGCTGCCCGCAGTCGTACGAATGCCTGCCGTGTCGATGTTGTCTTTAAGCGCAAAGGGAATCCCCTGCAGCGGACCGCGATATTTGTCTGCCCTGATTTCCACGTCTGCCTGTCGAGCCTCAGCCAGCGCCTGCTGCCTGGTCACAGTGATGAAAGCGTCGAGCTTGGGATTGTAGATCTCGATCTGCTCCAGGCAGGCCTGCGTCAGCTCGACGGAAGTTACCTGGCGCGCACGCAGTTTGGCGGCCGCTTCGGCCAGTGTCAGCGACGCAAGTCCATGGTTCCCGCTGTCCGCCACGTTACCGGCTTGCGCATTGAGAGAGAGGCTCCGCACGGCGTGCAACGCGATGGCGCCCCCTGCAAGTGCGGTGAATTTGCGCCGCGTTATCTCCATCCATCGCCTTTCCGGGACACCCTGCGGATGCCAAACTTTTGGCGCCCAGTCAACACTCTGACCCGCCATCATCCTGCAGGTATAGGAGATTCCTACGATGATCCTCTTGATATTGCGCTCGTGATGAGGTGTCGCGTACAGAGGTTCTCCGCGTCCTTAACGCCCCGACGATCCCGGCACCTGGATGTACCACTGGCACATCGACGAACACATGGACGCCGGCATGGTCGCGCTCTACAAGGTGGAGCCCTGAGGACGATGCCAAAGTCAGGTGAGAACGACCCTTCTCATATCATGGGCCGGGCCGCGGCCGTGTTGAGCCATCAGTGGGATCGCGGTTGCCTACCATTGGCCCGATTGGCGACCGGCGGAATCAAACGAAGCCAGAGCCGTTCTCACGGCAGGGACATTTTGTCTGTCGACGAAAATCGGATATTCAGGCCGTAGCGAATATTTCGAGCACAGCGAGTCTTCTTCCGTCGTCGTTGCTCAGACCAGGGCCCGCGAATGTTGCAGAAAAGTGCATACTAAGCATACTAAGCCCCCCTTCCCGTCTCATCTTCCGCGGCAAGTACTTCTTCCTGTGAGTCACCTGCGTAACTGTGGGACAGAGTACTCGCGGAGGAAAAATCTTATTGGGTATCAATCTTTTTGGGATCAGATGTTTTTCTATTTACCGATTAAGTAAGTGCGATTCGAACCCGGACGTTTGTCCTGCGACGATAGGTATCGCAAACAACTTCAACTCGCCGGGGGTTGGAGCACAGCAAGTTGGAATCTCCGACGAAGGACAAAGCCGAGCTGCCGGTAGATGCGGATGGCTCCTACATTGGCCTCGAATGAGGTTAAGAACGGCATGCGGCCTTCGGCGAAAATGTTGCGCGCAACCGCTGCTACCAAAGCCTGCGCGTAGCCGCGGCCGCGGAAGTCCGGATGCGTGCATACGGCGCTTATTTCGCTGAAGCCCGCCGGCGATAATCGCCGTCCGGCCATGGCCGCGAGCCGGCCATCGATGCGAATGCCGAGAAACCCGCCAAGGGTTGCCGTGTTGGCGCGAAACGGACCCGGTTCGGTGAGAGAAGCCAGGGCGACCATCTCCGGAAAGTCTCCAGCGTCCAAAGAAAGAATCCCGAAGCGGGAACTGTCTTCGTGAAGAGCTGGGCAGACCATCTGTACCAGCACCCCATCACGCACAACCTGCCAACCCTGGGGTAGCCTTGCTCCCTCCTGGAGAAAGAGAACAGCGACATCCCCACGGGGGACAATCGCAGCGAGGTCTGTAAAAGCTTCCGAGGTCTGTTGCCGCAGACCGGAGAGAGGGCCAATGTCCGAAGGATAGCGGCGGGCTAGGCCTCGCCCCACCTTCTCACCCATCGCAAGATGGGCATGGTCCATGGCCAGAGAGTTCCATATCGGATTGTCGAGAAGTGCGTCGTCTGCCAGGCCTGCTGCCGAACCGTTCATGAGCCGCCATGCGTAATTTACGGTGGTTAGATTCACCAGGGACGACCGCGGATTCGGCACGGGCAATCATGCCCGGCACGCGCAGCATAAAGGCCGGCGAAACGGATTCGAGGGGACGGGCGATAATCTGTTAGGAAGACGAGACTGCTTCCAAACCGACCGCTTGCAATCAATGATCGTCGATCTTTTGTCCCCATCGGAGAGTCGCCTGTTGCCCTTGTCTCTTGCCGGCCCCAATAGATGGCCGCAGCCACCAACGCTTCTCATCTGCCTCGTTCTCCTGGTTTTTTGGCCGGCCCCCTCGTTTGCCCTCAACCCAAGCCGCGATCTCTCCCAATATGCGCATTCTGCGTGGCGTCCGCAGGATGGTGTCTTCAGCGGTATCCCGACGGCCATCACGCAAACGACCGATGGATATATCTGGATAGGAACCAACCTGGGACTGGTTCGGTTCGATGGAACACGCTTCGTCCGCTGGGCTTTCCCGCCGAGCACGCGATTACTGGACTCCAGGGTCTTTTCTCTCCTCGGTGCAAGCGATGGCAGCCTGTGGATCGGGACGGGATACAGCATCGCGCGCTGGGATCATGGCCAGTTGGTGAACTACCCGGAAATCAGCGGGCGCATCGAGTCCATCAGCGAAGACACGGAGGGTTCAGTATGGCTGGCCCGCACCCAGGTCACTGACGGCAAGGGCCCAGTGTGCCGTTTCAAAAGCGGACTGTGGCAGTGCTACGGTAAAGCCGATGCCTTCCCCCTGGCCTATACACTGCATCTGGCGAAAGGCGAGCAGGGCAATTTATGGGTGGCAGGCTACTCCGACCTCTGCTTATGGAAGCCTGGATCCCTCTCTTTCTATTCCGGAAGGTTGACCGGTCATCCGCGGCAAGTGTCCACGCTGCGAGCGATCGCTGCGGCACATGACGGGTCGGTGTGGGCCGCAGTCGACCGCGGCATGCCTGGATTACACCTCGATCACTTCGAGGGCGCGCATCAAACCACCGTCGACGTCCCGGGAACCGCGGTCACCAATGGCGAAGTCACCAGCTTGTTTGTCGATGGCAACGGCGCTCTCTGGATCGGTACCGCCCACCGCGGAGTTTTGCGTTTTCAGGGAGGCAAGGTAGAACACATCGGCGCGGCGGATGGCCTGTCCGGCGATGCGGTGGAAGACTTGTTTGAGGATGCCGAAGGCAATGTGTGGGTCGCAACTTCAGAGGGAATCGATAGCTTACGCGACCTGCAGGTAGCGACCTATTCGATGCGTGAAGGTCTCTCGGCCGATGGAGCTGTATCGGTGTTGGGAGGGCGTGACGGCAGTCTTTGGATCGGGAACCTGGACGCGCTCGACCTGTTGCGCGATGGAAAGTTCTCTGTGGTCCGTTCCGGTTCGCAATTGCGCGGCCGCTTTGTGAACACGCTGTTCGAGGACCACCTGGGGCGCCTCTGGGTTGGGGCGGACAACGTACTGTGGGTCGACGACCGGGGATCGTTTCGTAGCGTAGGCTCCGCCGACGGCAGCCCACTCGGCACGATCTTCGCCATCACGGAGGACACGAACCACATTATCTGGGTGCGCGAAGGCCCACGTCTCGACCATGTCCAGGATGGCAAGCTGGTCGAGCCACGCACCTCTCCGGAAATCTCCACGGCCTATACGCTGGCGGCGAATCCACAGGGCGGCCTGATCATGGGATTGGTCAATGGCGATCTGGTGTACGACCGCGACGGCGCTACCCAGGCCATTGCCTCGCACGAGACCGGCAACACGCGGCAAATCCGGGATCTTTCCGTCGATGCGGATGGATCGGCCTGGGGCACGACGGTGGACGAACTGGCGCATTGGAAAGATGGACGACGCCGGAATCTCACCGTGCGCAATGGGCTTCCCTGCGACGGAATTTTCGCCCTGGTGCAGGATGCTTCGCGGGCCATCTGGCTGTACACGCGTTGCGGATTGGTGCGCATCACCCGGCCCGAGCTGGACCGTTGGTGGCAAGCTCCCGACAGCGTGGTGAAGGTAACTGTGATTGATCAGCTAGCGGGTGTGCAGCCCGGGCTCACGGGGTTGAAGCCGCAAGCCACCAGAACCCCCGACGGCCGCTTGTGGTTCGTGAACGGCCGCATCCTGCAGATGTTTGATCCCGCTGATTCCAGTGGAAACAAGAGGCCGCCTCCAGTCCACGTGGAAGAAGTGATCGCTGACCGGCACACCTATGCGGCCACCCCGGGCCTGCGTCTTCCCCCGCTCACCGGTGACCTCGAAATCGACTATACGGCTTTGAGTTTTGTCGCGCCCAGAAAGGTGTTTTTCCGCTACATGCTGGAGGGCCATGATCGCACCTGGCAAGACCCGGGGGCTCGGAGGCAAGCGTTCTACAGCGATCTTCCACCCTCGAGCTACCGTTTCAAGGTGATTGCCTGTAACAACGATGGTGTCTGGAACGACACCGGAGCCGAGCTTACCTTTACGGTCCTGCCTACCTTTTATCAAACCTGGTGGTTCCGGCTCCTCTATATCACCGCCGGCCTTGCCGCGGTGTGGCTCTTGTATCTCTTTCGTCTGCGGCAGGCCACGGAAAAAATACAGGCGCGGCTCGGGGCTCGTATGGAGGAGCGGGAACGCATCGCCCGCGAACTGCACGACACGCTGTTACAGGGATTTCAGGGCCTCGTGCTGCGCTTCCAGGCGATCATCAATGTCCTGCCCAAAGAAGGTCCGGCGCGGGCGATGATCGAGAAGGCGCTGGATCGCGCGGATGAGGTGTTACTCGAAGGCCGGGAGCGGGTGCAGGAATTGCGCGTGCAAGGCGTGGCCGAGAGCGACCTGGCGGATGGCCTGGCCCGCTATGGGTCAGAACTCGCTCAGGATCACGCGGCAAGCTTCAGTCTTGCCGTGGTGGGCACGCCGCAACCGATCGACACCATCGTCAATCACGAGGTTTACCGCATCGGCCGCGAAGCGATGTCCAACGCCTTCCTGCATTCGCAGGGAACGAAGGTGGAAGTCGAGCTGACTTATGAGGCCTCCGGCCTCTGGCTGCGCGTGCGCGACGATGGCCAGGGGATTCCCGAAAACATATTGGCGGGCGGCCGTTCGGGTCATTGGGGTCTCTCCGGGATGCGGGAGCGGGCAGAGAAGATTGGCGGCAGCCTGCATTTGTGGAGCCGTCCAAGCAGCGGAACCGAGGTAGACCTGACCATTCCCGCCAGGTTCGCCTATCCCCGAGGAGATCGAAAGACGTGGTGGGAGCATCTGCGGCGTGTCATCCGTCCGGGAAGTGAGTGATACAGCCGGAGTGACAGGTGGGAGTTCAGCGCCTGTGGCTTTCTGCTTTGAAGGGGTTCGGGCTTCAGCCCGCGGTCAAATCGTTGCTCCCAAAAATGGCATCATCCCCGGAGCAAGCATCGTTGCAGAACGAGCCGGTTAGACCGTCACTGAGGTTGCTGTAGCAATGCGGTACAAGCGAAAGCTCAGCGATCGTGCGGCGCCCATTCCTGGTTAACCTCAACATCACGTAGCGATCCGCTGCATCCAACATTGGCGTAGGAGGAAGATTTTGATGAAACCCATCCTTTTGGCTATTTGCTGTCTCGCCCTTGGCTCGTATCCTCTGTTGGCGCAAAAGAAGGCCTCGGAAGCGCCGGCTATGACGGACCAGCAATTTGTCGACTTTGCTGGACAAACCGACATGGTCGAAATCAACCTTGGCAAATTGGCGCAAGACGCGGCTTCTTCCCAGGGCGTGAAAGACTATGCGCAAATGCTGGTGACGGACCACACGAAAGATTTCAACCAACTGTACGAGGTTGCTCACCAGGCCAATCTCACCAGGCCGGACGCGATTGACGCGCAAAACAACAAAATGATGATCGATCCTTTCCAGAAGCTGAAGGGAGCGGCCTTCGACCATCGTTATATCCACGAGATGATCGTCGGACACACGAAAGCCATCGCCATCTACAAGAAAGAAGAAGCCGACGCGCAAAACCCGGCTCTGAAATCTTATGCGGAGCAGGCGTTGCCTGTCCTGGAGAAGCACCTGGATGGTGCGAAGGCCCTGGAAAAGTCTGAAACCGCGAAGAAAAAGTAACGGGAACGGACGCGCGCAGACGCGCGCACTGACGAGCCCGCGCGCGACGGCTGCGGACGAAGCCTGGGGTACCGTTGTGCTTTAGGAGCAGCTAACTCGCCTTGCGGCAAGTAAGAGAGAATGAACAAGGCCCGGTTTGCCCATCCAGCCGCTGCTCTGGATGCAAGCCGCAACCTCTCCTTTGTCATCCCGACCGGAGGGACCGCGGGCCCTCGGCCCAGCGAAGGCGGTGAAAATGGTGCAACGGAATTGTCATCCCTACCGTAAGCGAAGCGCAGTGGAGGGACCTGCTGTTTGTTGATCCCCAAAGAATTTGTTCATTAAGAGGCGCTGCCTGCACTTCCATCCATCGATCGGATGTTCTGCCGTAATGCTTTGACAGAGGCAGTAAACTCCTCGAAGCTCCTGGTTGCGAGCGCAGTCCGCGCACTACTGCGCAATCCGGCGTGAACCTCCGCAACCCTTGCTGTCTCCAGTGCAGAGTGTACGGTCGCTGCCGTGATACCTCCGCAGAGAAGAAACTCGATGCGTTTGTCCGCCGATTTACGGAGTTCTCTGACCGTGGCCGCACCCAACACGGCCGACGGTTGACCGCCCGCGGTCAAGACACGTGTCGCTCCGGTCTGTATGACAGACGCGAGCGATTCCTTCAGATCAGGAGAAACATCGAAGGCCCGGTGAAACGTGACCTCCAGAGGCCGCGCAAGTTCAACCAACTTCCTGGTGCGTTCGACATCGATCGTCTGGTCAGAATGAAGTAGTCCCAGCACAATGATGTTTATCCCCACGTTACGCGCATAGAGAAGGTCCTGGCGCATCACTTCAAACTCCAGGTCGGAGGGAGTGAAGGATCCCGTGCGGGGACGGACGAGCATGGCCAGAGGAACATCGACCATACGCCTCGCAGCAGCCACAAATCCCGCGCTGGGAGTGACGCCACCATCCAGCAGCGGGCCGCACAATTCCAGGCGATCGGCTCCGCCACGGACTGCCGCGAGCGCCAAATCGAGGGAGTCTACGCAAATTTCCAGAAGCCTGTGCGGCATTTCCATTCCTTGCTCTTGCCAGAACCCTCAGCGGCCTGACGTATTGCGGCGAAGACGGCGAACCGCTACGCTGTAACGATCCGAGCGATAGAAGCCCAGTACAAAGATCAGCGGCATTCCAGAGGTCGAATAAATGATCTGACGAATACGCAGGACAGGCTGGGATTTGGGAATTCCTAAAAGCTCAGCGGTCCTGGTGTCCGGCATCGTCGCGTCGATCTCTTCGTCGGCGTGGCCTAATGTCTCGTTGTACTTTACCTCAAGGAGCTTGAAAAGCGACTCGCGCGCGAAGGAGGCTTTGAGAAGGTCGGGAAATCGCACTTTCGACAAGTAGCTGATTTCCAGCGAAAACGGTTCGCCATCCGCGTGGCGCAAGCGCTCGAGCTTCAATAGGCTACTATCCAGAGGCAACGCGAGTCTGGCCACAATCTCCTGCTCGTCGTCTACGGTACGCGCGGAAAGAATCTTTGCCTTCGCGGACTGGCCGCGAGCAGCCAGTTGTTCCGTCGTGCTCAATAGCTCGTTGATCAGGATCTTGGGCTTGCTTACAAATGTGCCGACGCCTTGCCTGCGCTCGACCAATCCTTCCTGCTTGAGCGAAGCCACCGCGTGGCGCGCTGTCATCAGGCTAACCTTATGAAGCCTAGACAGTTCCCGCTCAGGCGGAACGGGATCACCAACCCGCAGTTCGCCTGATTCGATGCGTTTGCGAATGGAGTCCTGGATGCGCCGATACGCGGGGATTCCAACACCGTGCTTTCTTCGAACCACTATTTCTTCCTTCCCGGGGACGTGGGGCAATCTTACAGTTCAGTCCTATATAGCATATAGCCAGACGCATCACCTCAGACCCTGCCGTCGACAACGAGCGATGTTCCCCTTGTGCGTAGCCGTCCTTATCTTTAACACGCCGTCTCGAATCATGTTGACTTTTAAAAATAGGCGATGTATAGCTGAGATCTCATAGCTATATAGCACACCGTACCAAGATGTGGCCCCTTTCGGGATTTGCCGTACTCGCCAAAACAGACGGAGAAACGAATGAAGACCTTCCGGGGCAAGTTGGCCTTATTGGTGTTGGCAACCATAGTGTCGCCAGTGAGTTCGTATGCGCAACAGGTGACTGCCGGAATTACCGGTCTTGTCTCGGATCGCGGGAATGCCGTGCTTCCAGGCGCTCAAGTCGTGGCGCGCAATCTGGATACCGGCATTGAGTATCCGACGACAACGAATTCGGCTGGCCTTTACCGAATTGAGTTCCTGCCGCCGGGGCACTACCAGATGACCGTCAACATGGCCGGTTTCAAAACGGCAACCGTGCCGTCCTTTGTACTGGAAGCATTGCAGACGCCGACATTCAACGTAACCATGGAGGTCGGAAGCACTTCCACCACGGTCAATGTCACCAGCGCGGCCCCTATCCTGAACACCAGCGATCCTACTCTGGGTACAACTTTATCGGCGAATGCGATAGAAAACCAACCCCTGAACGGCCTTGATTACACCGCTCTCACCTTGTATGTTCCCGGGACCGTCAGCACTTACGGGACGTCCGGTACCACCGTGATTGAACGAAGTGCGAGCAATTCGGCGGTCTTCGACTCGCCCAACATAAACGGGAATCGCTCGCAGTCAAACAACTTCATCCTCGATGGCATCGACATCAATGAAACTTTTGGAAATTTTCCATCGTATAACCCGGCTCCAGAAGCATTGCAAGAAGTCAAAGTCCTGACATCGAACGCGCCGGCCGACTACGGCAATGTAAGTGGAGGAGGCGTGGTCGCCGTACTGAAGAGCGGAACGAATAGATTTCATGGTTCTGCCTATGGCTATCTTCAGGATGCCAAGACGAACGCCAACACCTGGACCAACAACCATCAGACTCCGATCATACCCATCAACCCTTTTACGCAGACGCAGTTCGGCGGTACCTTCGGCGGCCCGATTCGGCGCAACAAGCTTTTCTTCTTTGTCGACTACCTGGGCGCGCGCTATCACCAGGGAGGCCTGGGCCAGGCGAGCGTTTTCTCCGGAGCGATGCGGAACGGTGATTTCTCATCTCTTCTGGCTTCCTCCAATCCCATTCAGCTCTACGACTCGCAAAACAGCTTTGCGCCTTATGTGAACAACACCGGCGTCCCGATTCTGAACCCGGTGGCGCAGTTCCTCTTTGCCCACCCTTCGCTGTATCCGCTGCCCAATGCGGCGCCTTCCGATGGCGTTACGCAGAACAATCTGCAGGGGCCGGTTCGTACTTACAGAGGTAACAATCAAGGGGACGTCAAGATTGAATATGACGCACGGCTCAACGACAAAATTACGGGGTTTTATTCGGCGTCGACGGGCTACGACGGGCAGACATCGGTGCTGCCAGTCACCTTCCCGGTGACCGACCGTTCGCCGACCAACGTTTTCGGCCTGGGCTGGGTGCATACTTTCTCTCCGGCATTGATCAACATGGCGCGTGTCGGCTTTACCCGCACCAATCTTCCTCCCAGCACGCCGACCGATCCCTCAGGCCAGTTTGGACTAACGGGAAACAGCAAAGTAGGGATTCCTTTCGGTGCGCAGCCCTCCCTGGGTTTCAGCCTTCAAGGTTTCGGGGCGACGGCCGGTTTTGGCGGCAGCGGTAGTTCCATCAACCTGACGAATGTGGGAACAGAGGGGCTCGGTCCCGCGGTGGTGGACAACACTTACAGTTACATTGACAACGTAACCTGGCAGCGGGGCCTGCATTTGTTAAGCATCGGGATTCAGGCGCTCCGTTATCAGAATAATTTTTCCCCGACCAATAACTATCAACCGTTGGGCGCCCTGCAGTATTCCGGAGCCTTTACCAGTAACCCGACGCTGGCGAATGCCGGAGGTTATCCGGGGGCGGACTTTGTGCTCGATCGCGTGTACGGCCTGGGTATCTCTTTGACCAGCATTCGTGTCGGGCAGCGTCAGTGGCGAGCAGCAGGATTTATCCAGGACGACTGGAAGATTCTCCCCAATCTGACCCTCAATCTCGGCTTACGTTATGAATATGACGAGCCGTGGATCGAACAAAACAACAAGAATGCAAACGTCGATCTCACCACGCAAACTTTGATTTACGCCGGCCAGGTTCCGGCCGGGGCGCCCGCGGGGTCTGGGGTTTGCTCAAACAGCGGCTGTTACCAGCCAAATTACCGGCAGATCATGCCTCGGCTCGGGTTCGCCTGGCAGCGATCCTCGCGGGTCGTAATCCGGGGCGGCTATGGCGCCACAAGCTACTTCGAAGGGAACTCTTACAATCAAAGGTTGTCCGCAAACCCGCCCTTCCTTCAGGCGGTGAGCCTAACCACGATTACGCCTACGGCGGCTTCGGGAAATACGCCGGCGAGCGGTGGGTCTCCCCGCACGGTGCAACAAGGGTTTTCCGTGCCCAGCACCAACGCGTCCGGCCCGGCGACCCAGATATGGCCGCAGAACATGCAGCCGGCGTACATTCAGGAGTGGAACCTGACCGGCGAATATGCTTTCACCCCCTCACTGGCCTTGCAGATTGGATACATCGGTGAGCAGGGACAACATATCGAGGACTACGGAAATCTGAACCAGTACCGGGTCAATGGTGATCCCACTTCAGCCCCTTTCTACAACAGCGTCAATCTCGGGTTGGGATCGAATATTGTCATGATCACCGAAGCCAGAGCCATGATGAATTACAACGCTCTACAGGCAACGCTGCGCCAGCATCTCAACCGCGGTCTGGAGTTTACGCTGAACTACACCTACAGCAAGGCCATGACGAACAGCCTCGGCATGTACTTCCTCAATGTGAATGGCTATAGCGGAGCCTTCCAGAACTATTACGACAGCTCCGCCGACTATGGTGCGGCAGGCTACGATGTAACCCACAATGTTTCAGGTATTGGTGTGTATGCTCTTCCCGTGGGCCGCGGGCAGACCTATCTTCCGCACGTAAGCCGGCTTGCGGATGAAGTCATTGGCGGATGGAAGCTTTCCATCTCCGGCGTTGCCTATTCCGGATTCCCCGACAGCATTACCGGGCCCAGCAACAACTCGAACAGCTACGGGGTTTCTCGCGCTAACCAGTATCGCAAGTTGAGGATCGTGCACCGTTCGATCAATAACTGGCTCGGTACCGATCCCTCCGCTATACCGTGCACGCAACCAGGAGTGGACAATGGGACGTGTGCGTTCGGCGCCCCCGCCAGCAACGCTTTCGGTAACTCGCGAAATGGCGTTATCCGCGGACCAGGATATCTGAACATCGACAGTTCAATGTTTAAGGATTTCCATATCACAGAGGGCCAGTCGATCGGGTTTCGATTTGACGCCTTCAATGTGTTCAATATCGCCAGCTACGGAAATCCGGATGTCGGTATTACGGATACCGAGTTTGGCAATATCTCGAACCAAAGTCCGGCGACGCGATCCCAGGAACGTCGCTTGCAATTCGCTCTGCGATATTCCTTCTGAATTTTTGAGAAGAAGAGGGGCAGCGGGCACCGCAGGGCTTCAGAGCTTTGGCTTTAGCAGGACAGACGCAATCCTATAACGAACCTGCTTCCGGATCTGTTCGCGCAACCCATTGCGGTCGAGCTTGCCTGCGAAGTTGCTCATCGGCATGCGATATTGCAATAGCAAGATGGCGTTCACGGACCCGCGTGACCAGCCCGCCAGTGCTCGCGAGATCGGCCAATACACACAAATTTCCGACGACTGGATTCGCGGCGAGCGGCAAAATTAATTGGGCGCTAAAATTCTCTTCTAGCCTATAAGCGCTGTTTTCTCGTACAGCGCAAAGAAGGGGCCATATGCCGGATGGTTTATCTCGCCGCAGATTTCTGCAGACAAGCGCCATTGCCGCAGGGGGATTGTTATCGCCGGAGGCCAAGGCGATCATGCTGGAACCGCAGGAGGCGCCGGCAACGGCAAATCCGGTGAGCGCCAATGACCGGATGCGCTTCGGCATTATCGGCGTGGGCATGGAAGGATCCGGGGTGCTTGCCAGCGCATTGGCGCTTCCGGGCGCCGAATGCGTCGCAGCGGCGGACCTCTATGACGGCCGTCACACGCTGGCCAAAGAGATCACCGGCAATCCCAATCTATTCACCACCAGGAATTATCAGGAGCTATTGGAGCGCAAAGACATTGATTGCATCCTGGCGGCCGTTCCCGATTTCTGGCATAAGCAAGTTGTCGTTGATGCCTGCAAGGCGGGCAAAGACGTCTATTGCGAGAAGCCGATGTCGCACACCATAGCGGAAGGGTTTGCCATGGTGGAGGCTGCGCAGAGCAACAACAGGATCGTACAGATCGGGGCGCAGCGAGTGAGCTCGGTGTTGTGCGCCAAGGCGCGGGAGATGTACCTGGGCGGAGCCATTGGGGATGTCACCTCGGTCGAGCTGACTTTGGGCCGCAACAGCCCCACGGGTGCGTGGGAGTATCCCCCACCGCTCGACCTCTCCCCGGAAAATCTGGCCTGGGACGTGTGGCTGAAAGACACTCCGAAAATTGCATTCAATCCCGACAGGTTTGCCCGCTGGCGGTGCTGGAGAGACTATGGCACGGGTGTAGCCGGAGACCTGATGGTTCACCTGGTCAGCGGCATGCTCTTTACCCTGAACTGGAATGAGCCTCCGCGTTCGGCTGTGTCTCTCGGGGGCATCTTCCGCTGGAAGGACGGCCGCGACATGCCGGACCTGCAGATGGTTCTTTTCGACTATCACGGCATTCCCGTCTATATCCGTTTGGGCCAGAGCACAGAGACACCGGAACGAGCCGTCTACATGGGGCCGAAGGGCATCCTGGAGACCTCGGCTTTTGGTATTCACTATTCCCCGCAGGCGGGCATCGATACCAAGCCGAGTTATTACGACAGCAGCTTCCCCCTGAAAATGCGGGAAGAGTACGTCCGGGAGTGGCACGAGAAGCACGATCCTGCGATCGGAAAGGAACCGCTCACCGAACAGACTATTTACTCCGGTGATAATTGGGACGATCTGAAGCCGCATATCTGGACGTTTTTCGAAGCAGTGAAGAGCCGGAAGCCGAATGTCGAGGACGCGGTGTTCGGCAACCACGCAGCCATCGCCTGCCACATGGCGAACCAGTCCTATTTCCGCAAGGAACAGGTTTTCTTTGACGATGCTACCCACAGCCTCAAGAGTTGACACCGCAGGCAGGCGAGACGCGAGGCGTTGCGCAATCTCCGCGCAAAGAAGAGTCTGCTGGTTCGCGGCCATATTCGCAGCCTGCCTGGGGATGGTCCTGGCGGGTGCCGCAGCCGCGATGGCGGCGGACGCTTCCGCTGCCAACGACAGCGCCAAGCCCTTTCTCGGGCGCTGGGATTTGACCTTGAAAACGCCGGTACGGGAATATCCGTCCTGGCTCGAGATCTACGAGGAAAAAGGAGAATTAAAGGCCAACATGGTGGGGCGTTGGGGAAACGCCCGTCCTCTTCCTAAGATCGAGATCCGTGATGACAGCGTGATATTCGTCTCTCCGAAAAGAGCAGAGGCTCGCAGCACCGATATGGTCTTTAAAGGAAAACTCGTTGCCGGAAAACTGGCCGGCACCACTACCGGCCCCGGTGGGGAAGCGTGGACCTGGGTGGGAGAGCGGGCGCCCTTGCTCGAACGGGCCGAAGCGCCCCGGTGGGGCAAGCCGGTTTCGTTGTTCAACGGCAGGAATCTCGATGGATGGCATGAGTACTCCGCCAATCCGTTTCCGGAGAGCGGCCATCACTGGACGGTGAGCGATGGGCTGCTGGTTTCACCGGGAAACGGGCCCGAGCTTGTCACCGACAGAAAATTTCAGGATTTCAAGCTTCATGTCGAGTTCAACTGTGGGTCCGCCTCCAACAGCGGCGTATATCTGCGCGGCCGCTATGAACTGCAGATTGAGAATGAATCCGCGGCGGAGCCGCCCAGCCACCATACCGGCGCGATCTACGGCTTCATTGTTCCCAGACCGGAACTACCGAGAACGGCGGGGAAGTGGCAGACCTTCGACGTTACCCTCATCGGGCGGCGCGTCACCGTGGTCCAGGATGGGCAGACGATCATCGCCAACCAGGAAATACCGGGAATCACCGGCGGAGCGATCGACAGCCACGAAGCGCTGCCCGGGCCGATTATTCTGCAGGGTAGCGAGAAGGGGCGCGTTTCCTTTAGAAACATTGTGATCACTCCGGCAGAAAACTGAACCACGACGAACTGCGCAGGATCCCCAAGGTCCGGTCCGGCAACGTCTTTGGTGAAGCGCGTTAGAATCCCTAGGACGGTAGATGCCGATTGGCTCGACAAACACAGTGAAAAGCATCGCGACCAGCACTCTCTCACAGCGTAGGATGTTACGCCTCTCATCCTTCTCTACTGGCGTCTGCAGACGAGGCCCTTGCTGCATTACTTTGCAACCGGCGGGAACCCCATGTCGCGGGAACTGACCGGCATTACCGGGCACAAGTTCTTTTTATTATTTCTTTTTCTGCTTGTTTATCTGCTTCTCTACCCAGCCATGGGTGAGACTGGCACGCGTTATCACGTGTTCCGGATAGCGAGTATCGCCGTCACGTTGATGAGTGTATACGCCGTAAGTTTCCGCAGAGGTCTCATTTTTGTCGCTGTCATTCTTGCTGGTCCCGCATTGATGGCGCATGCAATCGTCTTTCGGCCCAAAATGGTGCCTGCCGCCGTGGTCAGCGTCGTGCTCAGCTTCGCATTCGACGTTTTCATTATTGTCATTTTGTTTCGCCGCGTCTTTGCGCGCGAAAAGGCTACCGCGGAAACGCTTTTCGGCGCGGTTTGCATTTATCTCCTCACCGGATTTTCCTTTGCCCGCCTCTATGCTGTCATCGCCATCGTCCAGCCACATGCCTTCTACCTAGACCCAGCGATTTATTCGCACGCAGTTCCTCTGGGTTTCGATTTTATTTTTTTCAGCTTCGGAAGCATGACGACGGCCGGCGCGTCTGGGATTGCGGGCGCCTCGCCGGAAATTCGATCGGTGTCCATGCTCGAATCCATTCTGGCCGTGTTCTATCTTGCGGTGATCATTTCAAGGCTGATGGGCGCCTATCGACCAAACGACTCCGGGTCCGTCGAATCCTCATAAGGGACGGGACGATCCCAGAGCCGAGCACGGAAGTGCCGGGAAAGAGAATTAACATAATCCGAGTCCACTTCGGGGGACGGCATAATTCCACTTCACCACCAATCACCGCGAGTATTACGGGCCGGCATCTGAATTTCCCGGAAAGGCCCGGAATAGGTATATGCTTCCCCATATCTACCCCGAACGGGATCGAATGGCCTTCATGAGCGAGAAGCAAATCGACATTGCAGCCAGTGCGGCGGAGTCCTCCCCAATCACCGCAACGAGAGAATCGAAATCTCTCTTCACCCGGCGTGAGATGCTGGGAATCGCCGGAATGGCCGGAATGGCCGCGTTGACCGGCATTGCATCCGAGGCTGTTGCGCAGACAGCGCCGGCTCCGCAAAAGCGCCCGCGTATCGCCTGTCTCGTCAGCTATTGGGGTCTCCCCACTTCCCATGCGGACTGGATCGTCAACAAGCTGCTGGACGGTTATTGGTGGCACGGCGCCTACACTCCTTCGCGGGTCGATGTGGTCTCGGTGTACATCAACCAGTTCGACACAAGCTTGCTGGGCCAGAAAGTATGCAAAGCAAAAAACATTCCCATCTATAAAACGGTCGAGGAGGCGGTGACACTTGGGGGAAGTGAGCTAGCCGTAGATGGTGTGGTCATCGTCTGTGAACATGGAAATTATCCGACGGACCTCAAGGGACATTGGCTCTTGCCGCGCTGGTGGATTTACCAGCAGGTGATCCGCGTCTTTGAGCGGAGCCAACGGTCGGTGCCCGTCTTTAATGACAAGCATCTCTCCTACAATTGGGACGACGCCAAGTGGATGTTCGATAAATCCCGTGAACTTGGTTTTCCCCTCAGCGGTGGTTCCTCCATACCGGCCTACTTTCGCAAGCCCGAGATAGAACTTGCCATCGAAACGCCCATCAGGAACTCGATTGTGGTGGGAGACGCCGCGGATGAAGGAGCCATCTTTCATTGTGTGGATACGCTCCAGGCCTTTGTCGATCGGCGCAAGGGCGGTGAGACCGGCGTGCGGTCCGTGCAGTCCATTCGCGGGCCTGAAGCATGGCAGTGGGTGGAACGCACCCCCTGGGCCGGCAACCTGCTCGAAGCGGTGCGGAAAAACTTTGACCTGAAGCCGGGATATTTTCAGGAGGGAAAGCAGTCGAACATCTGCATCGTGGAGTATAACGATGGGACCCGTGCAGCGGTGATTTCGGGCAAAGGTGTGGGCTGGACCTATGCCGGCGAAATCGATGGGCAGAAAGATCCGACGATCATCTCCATGCTTGGTTGGCCGGGCCCCATTTCGCAGTACCACGCTGCCAACGGCCATGAGCACTGGCTCATCGAGATGATGCTCACCCGCAAGGAACCGTTTAACGCCGAGAGGCTGCTTCTCTCCACCGGTATTGTGAACTACTACATGGATTCAAATTGGGAGGATGGCCGTTTCACCGCCGCCGGTCGCCGCATCGAGACACCGTACATGAACATGAGCTATCACTCGACGCACGGACCGCTCTTTGAGATGGGCCCGCGTCCGCCCAACACCCCCTATATTCGAGGATTCGCATCCTAGGCTCAGGGGGCGGGTCTCCCTCGCGAGTGGGATGGCGGGCTGGAGACAGGTAGTTCAACCTGTTGGCTGAAGGGGAAAAACCTGTGACCGACACATTGAATCAATCTGCCGCCCACCCCACACCGCCGAACCTGCCTCCGTCTGTATTGTTCTATTACCCCGACCTTCAAGAAGCCCTGAAGAAAAAGCAGACCATCGTTATCCACTCAACTGACAATCAGGGAAAGGTGACGACGGTGTTTCATACCGGATCGGTCCACGGGGCCTTCGAACTTGGAAGTGTCAATCATCCTCTCTCCAAGGAAGATGGACAGACCCTTCGACATTACATCCGCGAACAGAGAGGAACAGGCCGCCCCTTCTCTTTGTGCAATCGCTGATCACCCGTCTAAAAGGAATCGAAAGATAAGCCACTGCTGGGCCGATTTACGCGGACGAAGAAGCTTTTTATCGCTCCGTGGGTAAAGCTCATGCGGAGCGTTGGCGGTTAAAATAGGAGGTGATTCGCATGCGGAGGTCCGGAATGCGGGCTTCGATCCGCGGCTTCGATCTGCCTATGGCCAAATTGTGACCGGACCACAGTGAAGCTCACAGACCTACGCGCCATCCTCCAATATGTTCCGGAATTCCGCGAGAAGACGTTCATCATTGCAATGGATGGTGGCATTGTCACGGCTGAAAACTTTGTCAACATCCTCCTTGATATTGCGCTGTTGCGTTCCTTAAACATCCGGGTGGTGGTGGTGCACGGCGCCGCGGAGCAGATTCAGGCGCTGGCCCAGAAGCGGAATGTGCATCCTTCCAACATCGATGGCGCCGGAGTGACCGACGCCGCGACATTGGAGCCAAGATGATGCCGCTGTTTTCCGGCGTCACGCGGTCCTTGACAAAGGTGATGCCCTGTTCCATCCGTCATCCACCGTTCATATCCGGACAATCAACTTCACTTGTGGACAGACAATCGCAAGCCCGCTGCTCTAACCCCTGCCTTTTCAGTCCTCAGCCGGCTTCGATTACGGCGGCCCGCTTGCTCCTGCATCTGTCGAACAAGGTATGACCCATATGCTGAGTGATATGAAGTACGCATGGCGCCGTCTGCTGAAATCGCCGAGTTTCACCCTCACCGCGGTTCTGACTCTGGCTCTGGGAATCGGCGCCAACGCTGTCGTCTTCAGCGTTCTGAATGGATTGGTACTTCACACCCTCGATGTGCCCAATCCGCAAAGGTTCTACTCTATCGAAGAGCGCGATCAGTCCCTGAACTCCTATCCCGATTATCTCGATGTCCGCGACCGGAATCGCAGCTTCGACAGCTTGCTCACGTACAACTTTGCCTCGGCCGGCCTGGAGACCGGAGGCGAGCCGATACAGATATGGCTATATGAGACGAGCGGAAATTACTTTGACACCCTCGGCCTCAAGCCCTACCTTGGCCGGTTCTTCCACCGTTCCGATGAGCACGGCCTGAATAGCAGTCCTTATATAGTGCTCAGCTACGATTACTGGCGCAGTCATTTCCAGGCTGACCCGGGAGTCGTGGGACGCACGGTTCAATTGAACAAGCATCCCTTCACGGTGCTGGGTGTAGCGGGTCCGGATTTTCGTGGCACGGAGCGATTCTTCGCCCCCGCTCTATGGGTTCCGCTCGTCGATCAGGCACAGATTGAAGGTGTCGCCGACTTGAACCAGCGATCGTCCCGCGATCTGTGGGTGATTGGGCGCCTCAAACCTGGAGTTACGGCTAGCCAGGCCAACACTGACCTGGATTCCATTGCGGCCTTTCTGCGCAGGACCTATCCCAAGGAAGACGACGCGCTGACGTTTTCGCTCTCGCGTCCCGGACTGCTCGGTAATCTGCTTGGCAGGCCGGTGCGCGCTTTCGTTACCGGGTTGATGTTGCTGGCGGCCCTCATCCTGCTCGCGGCCTGCGCCAACCTGGGTAGCTTGTTTGCGGCGCGCGCGGCCGATCGTTCGCGCGAGATCGCTCTGCGCCTGGCCCTCGGCTCAAGCCGCAGCCACGTACTGCGCCAGCTTCTGACCGAGTCGGTCCTGGTGGCGCTGATCGGCGGCGCGGTTGGCATTGCAGGTAGTGTGGCTCTGTTGCGCGGACTGAGCGCGTGGCAGCCGCTACCCTATATGCCCATCCAATTGCCCGTGCGTCCAGATACTTTCACCTACGTTGTTGCGGTACTGTTGGCCCTGGCGAGCGGATTTATCTTTGGTATGGTACCCGTCCGGCAGGTCCTCAAAGCCGATCCGTGGATGGTTGTGAAGACCGGCTCGACGACCTCCTCCTCCGGCCGTTGGTTTGGCGGCCGCGACATACTGTTGGTGATACAAATTGCCGTCTGCGCCGTGCTTGTCACCGCCTCCCTGGTAGCGGTCCGCGGACTGGTTCGCTCCCTGCACAGCAATTTCGGTTTCGACCCGCGGAACGCCTTGCTGGTCAATACCGATCTGACCATGGGCGGCTATCACGGGGATCAGGTTCCGGTCATGCAACGCCGGATGCTCGATGCCATCGCCAATCTTCCTGGAGTCTCGTCAGTGGGATCGGTGGACTTTCTGCCCCTGGGGCTCGGTTTTAACGAGAGCTCGGTTTTCGGCGGCACCGCCACCGACTTGCGGGAGTCTAACCGGCTTGTTGAGGCCACGTCTTACAACATCTCTCCCGGATATTTCCAGGCCGCGGGCACAACGTTGCTCTCAGGGCGGACAACCACCTGGAACGATAACAAGCAGACCCCGAAAGTCGCCGTCGTGAATCGCGAATTTGCCCGCCGCGTTTTCGGCTCGGTAGCGCAAGCTATAGGCGGCTACTTCAAAACCAGCGACGGAAGCCGCATGCAAGTCGTCGGCGTGGTGGAAGACGGCAAATATGAGACCCTCACCGAGGTGCCCCGGCCGTCATTTTTTCTTCCCGGTTTGCAATCGCCCTCCAGTTTCACCTGGTTCGTGATCCGCGCGAAGAGCGACCCGCAAGCACTGGCGGCAGAAACACGAGACGAACTGCGCAAGCTCGATCCTGGCCTGCCTTTGACCATCGTCACCTGGAACAAAGAACTGGACAGCGCATTGTTTGCAGCACGCATGGCGGCAGTGTGTCTGGGAGTGCTGGGAATGTTGGGGGCGATGCTGGCCGTCACCGGCCTTTTCGGAATGGCTTCTTATTCTGTCAGCAAGCGGGTGAGGGAATTGGGCATTCGCGTAGCGCTCGGAGCCCGGCGCAAGGAAGTATTGCAGGCAGCGTTAGGGAGGACCTTCCGCCTGCTGGCAACCGGAGCTCTCGCAGGCCTGCTACTGGGCATAGCCTCAACGCGCGTCCTTTCTTACATTGTTTACGAAGCGTCGCCCAAGGATCCTGTGGTGCTGGCCAGTGTAATTGTAACCATGATCATGCTCGGGCTGCTCGCGGGCTACGTACCCGCACGGCGCGCCCTGGCGATCGATCCCGCAATCCTCCTCCGGGACCAATGATGAAACGATTCCTGGATGCTTCGCCCCTCAAATGAATTGCCGTCTCGACCGGACCGACCTGTCCCGGCGAGTCGTGGAAGCGACGTGGAACCGTTTAGTGAATCGTCGTATGCTGTCCTGAAGAATGGACTGCAAGAACTCTTGCATTGACGGCGCAGCAAAGGTTGATGCCCATGCCCTCTGAACTGTGTGGAACGCAGCCCGTTCTGTGTGCGGCCCTGCTTCGCCAGGTGGACCAACGGCTGATTGATTTGCTGAGGTCTCTCAGTCTCGCGGAATGGGAGCTGCCGACGATTGCGCCGCAATGGCGCGTGCGCGATGTGGCGGCGCACCTGCTCGATACTGCATTGCGCAAACTGTCTCTGGCCCGCGATCAATGGCGAGTGGAGAAAGCGGATATTCGCTGTTACCAGGATGTCATTGACCTGGTGAACCGGCTTAACCGGGAAGGCGTTGCCGTCTATCGGCGTCTGAGCCCGGCTGTCCTGATCGAACTGATGCAGCTGGCTTGCCGCCAGTCTGCGGAGTATCACGAGTCGCTGGATCCGTTTGCTCCGGCGGCGTTCGGCGTCTCCTGGGCAGGGGAAGTCACATCGCCGGTCTGGTTCGATACAGCCCGCGAACTGACGGAGAGGTGGCATCACCAGGAGCAGATCCGGCTGGCGACGAACCGGCCCGGAATTATGATCCGGTCTCTGTATCACCCGGTGCTCGATACTTTCCTGCGCGGGCTGCCGTATGCCTTCCACGATGTGGCGGCTCCGTCTGGCACAGCGGTTCTGGTCGAAGTTTCGGGAGAGTGCGGCGGCCAATGGTGCCTCCTTCGTTCACCCGCAGGCTGGGCGTTTGCGGGCGAGATGCCTGGGGAGATTAGCGCTCGAATTGTCATCCCGGAGAGTATCGCGTGGCGGATCTTTACCAAGGGGATTGACTGCGGGGCCGCGGGAGGGATGGTCGCGATCAGCGGTGATCGCGTGCTTGCGGCGAATGTACTCGCGTTAGTTGCGATTGTGGGTTAGTGGTTCGTTGGATTATCGCGGCTGGTTGCAGGCGCTCCGCTCCGACAGCATGCCGGGGCAGGCAGGATAACGGCGGGACTGCATCGTCTCCTACAACCAATCCCAGGACTGACGTTCTGGACTGGCGTCCTGGGATTCTTTCAGCCGTCCCTTCGGGACTGACTCGTCTCCTACAACCGCACAAGTGCCGCCCCGAGCCTGCGGACTACCAACAGCTTAGACGAAACGGTTCCTATTTGAACTTGGCGGCAAGGGGAGTAAGATCCGAGCGAACACAATTCGGGCTGGAAATGTGCGGAGACTTTTATGTCCGATCCCGTTGCCAACGTCGAAGTGTCGAACTCGCTGAGCCAGATAGAGCGTGTCGTCGATGTCTTCGTTGATCCCTCGAAAGCCTTCCATGACATTCTGCGAGACACGAGCTGGTGGTTGCCCTGGCTGCTGGGCGTGCTTGTAACCCTGGGCTTTGGCGCCGCCATCCAACAGAAGATTGGATGGGATAAGACCTACAACAATATCCTCCTCCAAAGCTCCCAGGCGCAGCAGGACCGGATGTCGCAGCTTCCACCCGATCAGCAGGCGCATCAGAAGGCAATCGGAGCAGCCTTCGTGGAGTACATTTTCTGGGGCACGCCAGTCCTGGCGCTTCTGTTTGCCGCTATTGCGGGCGGCGTTTTGCTATTGACGCTGAATTTCGGCCTGGGCGGGAAAGCTACCTTCCCGCAGATGTTCGCCCTGTGGTTCTACGCGACCCTACCCTTCATTATCCAGGGGATTCTCGCTATCATCGCAGTCTTCGCCGGACTGGATCCCGATTCCTTCAACCTGAAGAATCCCGTTGGCACCAACATCGGATATTTCCTGCCGCAGGACTCGCCCAAATGGCTCATCGCGTTCGGCACCTCGATTGACGTGCTCACGATATGGGTCTTGATACTGCTCACCATGGGGTGCGCCATCGTAGCCAGGGTGAAGAAAAGCACGGCCGCGATTGCCGTGTGGGGATGGTGGGTTTTGATCACTCTGGTGAAGGTCGCCACGGCAGGTTTGTAACCGGAACGCTTGCGAATCCACGTTACTCTTTGAGGGGATATGACCGCCTGGAACATGCTGAAATGGATCGCGCCGGCTTGCATTGGCCTCGCTCTGTCGGCCGCTGCGCAAACCCCGACGCCGGCACCGGAGACAAAGCCGGCCCAAGCCCAGCCCACGCTGCCTTCTGCTGCCGATCGCGCCGCCATCCTGGAAGCTTCGCGCGGGGAACGTGACCGCGAGCTTAAGCTCCTCGGCATTACGGAGATGCAGCCCCCGGCAACGGCCTACGATATCGGCAAGCCGGGGAATGCCAACTACGACGAATCCAAGGCGAACCCTTATCCCAAACTTCCGGATGTGCTGACCATGAATGACGGCACGAAGGTGAAGACCGCAGCGCAATGGCCGAAGCGGCGAGCTGAGATCCAGGCCATGTTCGACGAAGACGTCTACGGCAAATATCCGGCCCACATCCCCGCGGTCAAGTGGAAGGTCGACAGCGTCGAGAACATGACGGTGCAGGGTATTCCGGCCATCGTCAAGCACCTAACCGGCACGGTCGACAACTCGGCCTATCCTGCGATTACGGTCGAGATCCACGCCGATTTAGTCACGCCCGCGAACACAAAAGGCAAGAAGGTGCCAGTGATCATTGGCGGAGGCTCGATTCGTCCCCGGCCCATCTTTCCGCGAGCACCGGGGCAGGCCGTGCATATGCTCAAATCGCCACCCGATGCGCCGGATTCGGCAAAGCTGCTGCTGGAGCATGGTTGGGGTTTCGTAGGACGTAATTCGAATGATGTGCAAGCCGACAACGGAGCAGGGTTGGACAAGGGGATCATCGGCCTGGTCAACAAGGGTGAGCCGCGCGCGCTCGACGACTGGGGTGTGCTGCGCGCCTGGGCCTGGGGAGACAGCCGGTTACTCGATTATCTCGAGACCGATCCGGATGTGGACGCAAACAAGGTCGGCGTGATGGGCCATTCGCGGGGCGGCAAGGCCGCGCTGGTGGCGATGGCGGATGATCCGCGTTTCGCGATTGGCTATATCTCGTCCTCGGGCGCGGGCGGGGCGGATCTCTACCGGCGTAACTATGGCGAGACGATGGGGAATCTGGCCGGTGTGAGCGAATTCCACTGGTTCGCGGGTAACTTTTTAAAGTATGCGGCCGCCGGGCACACGGCAAACGAAATGCCGGTGGACAGCCACGAATTTATTGCGCTGGTAGCGCCGCGTCCGGTCTTTGTTGGTGGGGGTGCGCTTTTGACTGATCCTGTCTATGCACCGGGCGACGCCTGGCAGGATGCGCAAGGGATGTTTATGGCTGCTGCCGCTGCTAGTCCTGTGTGGGATCTGTTGGGCGCCAAAGGCCTGGGCACGACAACGTTTCCACCGATGAACACGCTGATTGATACAGGCGATGTTGCTTTTCGCCAGCATGCCTACGGGCATACTCCCGCACCAAACTGGCCTTATTTCATCGAGTTTGCGGAGAAGGAGTTTTCCAAGCCTCGCCGCTAGACGTAAGGTATTGGCGCGCGGAGAGAAACTGCAGATCCCCCGGCTGCGCTCGGGATGACAAAGGGTAGACTTGTTGCTTGTATTCGCGGATGCCCTGCGATCTTACCTCTAACGCAATTCGATCTGTTGCGCACCTGGCGTGACGGTCACTCCCCAGCGGGCCGCCACCACGGCAAGGGGAACTGCATGCCCATCCACTGTTGCGCGCTGCTGCTTCGGTTTCCAGCCTACGACTTCGATCCGGTAGGTCATCCACCACGGCTTCCAATCGCCTTCCTGCTTTCCGATGTTCACGGTCAGCGAACCGTCGGCGGCTTGCGAACAGGTAAAGTGAATGCGCGCATAAGACCCCCGACGAAACGCAAATGTGTGGCCGTCATCGGTATAAACGTCTCCGCTGCAGTCTTCCGCATTCTTCAGCGCGGACGGATAGACCCGCAGGGTCAGGGGACCAACCGGTGTTTCGGCCGTGCTCTGGGTGAGAGGAGCGATGGGGAGAATGGTGCCTCCCCGCACATACACCGGCAGCACATCTAACCTGGGCGTAACACTGAGCTGCTTTTCTGCAAGCACCTTGTCCCGCTGTTCCGCGTCGAGCGTGCTGCCGGGAACGGCGCGCACAAACTGCTCGCCGGTCCAGTAGTCGTACCAGGTGCCGGGCGGCAGCCGGACAACGTATGGGGCGATTTCTTCCGGCGAAGGATTGGGAGCCACAAGAATGCGGCTGCCCACCAGAAATTCACCCCCGCCGGTAGTCAGGTCGAACGGCGTGCCATCCGGAACCGCATGAGGGAATTCGAGAAACAGCGGGCGGTCGATGGGGAGGCCGTCGCGGGAAGTTTCCTCGGCCACGGTGTAGAGGTAAGGCATGAGCCGGTAGCGCTCCTCAATGTAATGGCGGCGGATCGCTTCTTGCGCAGGGCCGTCTACCCAAACCTCATGCATTCGGGTGCCTTTAGCGGAGTGATCCCGATCGATGGGCTGAAAAGCGGACACTTCAATCCACTTGGTGAGCAAGTCAGGTGGCGGGGAACCGGCGAATCCGCCGACATCGGCGCCTGCCAACGAGAAGCCGCTCAGCCCCAGGTTCACAAGCTGCGGCACGGTCATGCGCAGATGATTCCAGGTGGAGCTGTTGTCGCCCGTCCAGGTAGTGCTGTAGCGCTGGCCACCTGCGTACTCGGCGCGAGACATAACAAACGGCCGCTCGTTCGGACGCAGCGTGAGCAGGCCCTGGTTCGTAGCCCGCGCATTCTGCATGCCATAGACATTGTGAATTTCCAGGTGGGTCGCCGTACGCTTGCGGAAACCAGGCTCGTCGATGCGATGCT
Source organism: Acidobacteriaceae bacterium (assembly GCA_035507705.1). Taxonomy (GTDB): domain Bacteria; phylum Acidobacteriota; class Terriglobia; order Terriglobales; family Acidobacteriaceae; genus PALSA-350. The sequence continues at coordinate 4,904 of DATJNV010000145.1, read as the reverse complement.
GCACATCATCGGGCATGGTTTTGCTCGGGGTATCGAAGATCGCAGGCTCATTCATGTCGTTCCAGAATCCTGCAACACCTTCGGATACGAATGTCTTGTAGAGCGTGCCCCACCACTCCCGCGTCCGCGACTGGGTGAAGTCAGGAAAGACGGCCGGCCCGGGCCATACCGGCCCTACGTAGATCGAACCGTTGGGATTTTTGACAAACTCGTCCCCGGCAATTCCGGAGTCGTAAGGTGCGTAGCCGACGTGCGGCTGCCGCGCAATATGCAGGTCAGTGATGACCACCAGCTTGAGGTTCTCCCGCGCCAGATCTTTGACCATGCCCGGGAAATTCGGGAAGGCCTCCTGGTTGACCGTGAAGGGCCAGTTCTTGTGTTGGAAGTCGATGTCCAGCCAGACAACATCCGCGGGAATGCGATCCTTACGCAGCCGCGCGGCGATTCCCATGAGCTGCGATTCAGGAAAATAGGAGTAGCGCGATTGCTGGAAACCCAAGGCCCACATCGGAGGAAGCGGCGTGGGCCCGGTGAGCCACGCCCAGGTCGAAACAACCGCCTTCGGTTCCGGACCATATATGACGTAGTAATCGAGCGGGCCGTCGACTGCGCCGAACGTGTAGGTGTTGAGGTCGGTATGCCCGAAATCGAAATTCGTCCTCCATGTGCTGTCCAGAAACACGCCCAGAGCGCGGCCGTCTTTCATGTTGATGAAGAAGGGAATGCTTTTGTAGATGGGATCGGTCGACTCCTGCCAGCCGAAGGCATCCGTATTCCACATGGTGAAGGTCTCACCCTTTCGATCTAATGGGCCCGGCTTATCGCCCAGTGCGAAGAAGTGATCGCTCCATGTGTTCTGCTTGCTGACTTTGAAGCTCGTTCCGTCCCACTGGACGGGGGCCGCATCCTTCTGTATTACGTGGCCTGCAAGGTCGGTGATGGTGAGCAACAACGCGCCGTCCTCCCGCACGCGAAGCGACCCGGTGGAGAAGCCGTTCGGTTCAGGCGTGACGCTCACCGTGCTGGTTCGGGATGCCGGGAGAACGGCCCAGGAGGCGTCTTCCGGTTCAGCGTCCCCTTGCCACATGCGAACACGGAGGACGTCATCGCGCAGCGCAGTGACCCGCATCGTGATTCCGTTTGCTGTTGCAGTGAACCCGGAAGGGGTCTGCTTCAGGTCCTGCGCCTTAGCGGACAAGTAGAGTACGCAGGTCATCATCACGAGGGTCGCACGCGCGCAAAGCAATGTCGAAGATGGCATCGAGGGCTCTCCCGGCCAGAGCAGTGGCCGGGTGCCAGTATACCTAGGTTGCAGAGCGAGCTTACTCGGAACGAAGGGCCTCTACTGCATTCACCCGCGCAGCGCGCGCCGCTGGAACAGCGGACGCGATCACCGCCGCCCCCAGTATCACGACAGCCGCGCCTATCAGGGAGAGTGGACCGGGTAGTTGCACATCGGCAAAGTAGTTGGCGATGACGCGGACAAAGACAAAGCCCAGGACAATGCCGGCTGCCACACCAATACCGGCCATCACCACTCCTTGACGGAGCACATCGGTGAGGATGTCGCGCGGTTGAGCGCCCAGGGCGAGGCGAATCCCGAACTCCCGCGTACGCCCGCTGACAGAGAAAGCCAGGACGCCGGCAACACCGACTACCGAAATGAGCAGGGCTACAGCCGCAAATCCACCGAAGACAACCGCATTCAAACGGTCCGGGGTAAGCACTTCCGCGCGAACATCCTGTAGTGTCGTGGCATGTTCGACGGGCTGATCGGCAGCAATTTCCCGGATGGTTCGGGTAATGGAAGGAACCAGCGCATAGGGATCCTGGCTCGTGCGGACGAGGAGACGGTCTTGCCATCCTTCCTGGTCGTTGGGTTGATAGACCGTCATCGCGGGCGAGGGAATAATGTTCTCGTCATCGAAGTCGGGCACCACGCCGATGATGCGCCTTGGTTCGTAGCTAATGCCGATGAACTTCATGACGCCGTCCGTCCATTTCATCGTGCGATTGACGGCCTCCTGGCCGGGAAACAGCGTCCGGGCCAGGCTCTGGCTGATGATTACCACGCGCTCCGAACCCTCGCGGTCCGTGTCCCGGAAGTCACGGCCTTCGAGAAGCGGCATGCCCAGTGTTTCGAAGTATCCCGGAGAGATCGACCGGAAGCGGGCGCGATAATCCTCGTTGCTGCTCTTGCGGGTTTCGCCCTGGGCGGAAAATGCGAAGCTGATGTTGAGCTCCTGGTTATCCCGCCAAGGCACACTGAAACCGGAGGACGCGTGCTCCACCCCGGGAAGTGCAGACACGCGGCGCTTCACTTCGCGATAGAAATCATGCACCTGCTGCGGAGTGCGCCCGTACGAAATCACCGGCAAATTCAGTGCGAGAACGTGAGCAGTTTGAAACGGCGGTTGGGTGCTTTCCAAAAGATAGAGGGTCCTCATCAGGACGCCGGCTCCCGCCAACAGGAGGAACGAAGCTGCAATCTGTGTGACGGCAAAGACACGCAGGCGGCCGTTCCCGGTTCCCGTAACCCGGACTTCGCTGGCGGTCAGGCCCGGTCCGCGCGATGTGCCGGCCGACGGGAGGCGAGGAATGAACGCCAGGAACACGGCAGCGATCAGCGCCAGCAGAATGCCGAACCATACCAGGCTGAAGTCAAGCGTCATGCCCTCGGCGCGCACGGAAAAGCGCGATGCGTAACGGGCCAGGACGGACACCATGGGGGCGGCGATGAGTAATGCGGCCAACGTTCCGCTGCCGCACAGCACCAGGCTTTCTGCCAGCAAGGAACGGCGGAGGGTAGCGTTAGTGGCCCCTAAAGCGGAGCGGACGGCCAGCTCTGGTTCGCGGCGTACAGTTCGCGCCAGCACCAGGTTGGCAACGTTGGAGCAAGCAATGACGAATAACAGGCCGGAGGCTGCGAACAGGATCCACAAAATCGTATTTGCCTGTGAATTGATCTGCTCGTGCATCCGCGTCACATTGACCGCGAAGTGATTATCCGGCTTGTATACCTCCGGATGCGCCGCGAGCATGGCCGCATAGGCCGTGCGGAGCTCGGCGCGCGCAGTTTCGAGCGTGGCGCCGGGCGCAAGACGGCCGAACACTTCGGTCATACGATGTTCCCGGCCGGTCACCATGGTCGCAGACAGATGATGCGGGCTGGTAACCACGTTAGCGATAATTTCCGTCGCCACGGGATAGGGTACGGAAGGCTCGAGAACACCCACGATCGTCGCGTTGCGCGGACCTTGAAAGCTTTCCAGGCGCACCGACTTTCCAAGGACGCCCGGGTCGGAGCGCATCGCTGTGGTCCAGAAACGATAGGTAAGGACGACTGCCCCGGCAGCATTTGGACCGTCGTCGCTGGTGGTCAGCAGCCGGCCAAGGATGGGACGTAGCCCCATTACGTTGAAATAATTTCCATCCACCACGCCGGCGTGAATTTCGCGCGGGGTACCCAGTCCGACCACGGTGAAGTCGATAGCGGAAAAAGTGCCGAGCGGCTGGATTGTCTTGAGACTTTTGCTGAGATCCTGAATTTCAGGAATAGAGAACGTCTCGTTTACGACGCCCAACCCCGCGGCACTTTGACGCAGGTAAAGCAGCCGGTCCTGATCGCGATTGACGAGGGGGCGGAGGAGCACCGCACGGACCACCGTGAAAATGGCGGCATTGGCGCCGATCCCGAGGGCCAGCGTAAGCGCCACGGCGATCCAGAGCGCCGGGACCCGTGCTAACGAGCGAGCCGCAAATTTCAGATCACGCAGGAAAGACATAGGTCCTCCAAGAAGGGTTATGGGCCCGATGCCGCTGATTCAGTTGGCCGTAAGGCGGCCACAGCTTCGCCGACGGTAAATACCTTTGAACATGAAGTATAGTGACGCACTAACGCAGGCCACAATGAGGAAAAAGCGGAAGTAAGTGGCCAGGTTGAGAGAAATGCCGACACCTGTCGCCAGGGCCACGTAAGCAACCAGGCATGCGGGGCATTTCGGTAATACGGCGACGATAGCCATGGGTGTCAGCCTGGCAGCGAAGCGGATCGACCGCCGTATGAGCGAACGCGGATGCGGATCCACCTGGGCAATCCGCATCCGCTCGTCATGCTGGCCGCCTTTAGCCAGACAGCACCCGTGCGCGCTCACGAGTGACTCTCGGAAGAGCAGCAGGAGGCCGCCGCATTCCTGGGCTGAGATTCGTAGCGGTCGTGGTGGCGGACCCATGCCATGGGAAAGGTGAGCTGATCTTCGTCGCGTCCCTTGGGCACCAGATCCAGGTAACCGTAGGCGCCGAGCAGAAATTCAAGCCCCCGACCGTAGGAAGAGTACGTATGGTAGACGCCGCCATCGGCATCTTTATAGAAGATGCTGGCGCCAGGCGCTTCATCGGCAGGGAATTTCTGGAAAGCGAAGTTATAGTAAGTGCGGTTGTTTTCAATGTCTTCCCTGGTGAAGGAAACATGGTAGTCGTAGTTGAATGTCGTCCCGTACGAGGATACCCAAGGGAACGTCCAGCCCATTCGCTTTTCGAAGGCTTCGATCTTAGCCAGGGGCGCGCGGGACACGGCGATCAGGGTTACATCTCGCTGATTCACGTGGATCAGGCTCGCATTGATGTGTTCAGCTGCCATGGAGCAACTGGGGCAGCCCTGCTCCCACTCGGGACCAAACATGAAGTGGTAAATGATCAGTTGGCTGCGGCCGTCAAAGAGTTCAGCCAGCGTTTTCCTGCCCGATGAAGTGTCAAAGATGTATTCCTTCCCGACTTTCACCCAGGGAAGTTCCCGGCGTTGACGGCTCAATTGATCATGTTGCCGCGTGAGTTCTTTTTCTTTGGACAGAAAGGCTTTGCGAGCTTCCAGCCATTCGGCTTCCGATACAAGCTGGTGACGGACT
>DATJNV010000144.1:0-4807 GCA_035507705.1 Acidobacteriaceae bacterium | reverse complement strand
CCTGCAGTCGAATGTAGCTGGAGCCCTTACATATCTGGCTGGAATCATCACCGCGGTGATTTTTCTGGTGATCGATCCATACAAGTCCGATCGCTTCGTTCGCTTCCATGCCTTTCAGTCCCTTTTCTTCAACATCGCGTGGATTGCGCTTTGGATCGTCTGGACCATCATCGGCGTGTTACTGGGAACCGTTACTAAAGGCTTGTTCTTCATCATCCAGGTGCCGATTGACATCCTGCTTATGGTAGGTGGCATCGTACTATGGGTGTTCCTAATGTACAGCGCGTATCAGCGCAAGATGACAAAGCTTCCGGTGCTGGGCGAACTGGCCGTGAAGCAGGCCGGAGTTTGACTGATGAGAGGTTGCCCCAAATGCGGCGCGCGCGCAGTTCGGGGTGTGCTTTGCAGTGGGTGTGGCGCGACGCGACTGCGCGTGAGGGCTGAGGGGCTGCATACGTCGACTCGAGATAAGCGCTCGTTGTCACCTGCCAGGCCCGGCGGCGGTCTTCGCCCCTTTATCATCGCCGCCCTCGTTTTTTTCTTTCTTCTGGTGGGAGCCAGGGTAGCTGCCGGCTATTACGCCGCGCATGCCGCGAAGGCCGCACTCCAGCAAACTAGCCCGGACACGGTGTCAAGCGCTGATTCCAGCCCACCAGCCATCCTTCCTCGGTAGGCACCAATCTCCGCGCAAAAAAGTAACCACGCTCCGCTATAGTGACGAATCGGGATAACCTGGTTGTTGCGCTCCCGAAGCCGCCCCTCGAGGGTCACACCGGACTCGTTCGTCGCGAATCGTTCATCGCGCGAAAAAGAAGGGCAGCGCGAGAAGTTGCGTTGCAACAGAGAAGATTACCAACGCCGGAATCGACCTCTCAGCAAGCTCCCCCACGACGAACGCCACACGAGCTCAGGTTCCTCATCGTTCATGGTCCTCCTCCGTCGTACCGGCTCAGTTCCTACACGTAGTTGAAAAGGCACATGAACCCAAAGTCCATGTGCAGTTGCTGATGACAGTGGAAGAGGGTCATGCCCGGGTTATCGGCGACGAAGTCCACCTCAGCTTCCTGGTATCCCCCGAGCATCACGACATCCTTCAGCACCCCCGAAGTGGCTTGGCCCGCGATCCGTGTCAATTCAAAGCTATGGCGGTGCAGGTGTATAGGATGAATATCATCGCTCGCATTTCTCATACGAATGCGATAGCGCTTGCCCTGCGTGATATGGAACAGGGGCTGTGACATCATCTGCGTGTCGGGATAGGCGGTCCCATTGATGGTCCATCGATTGAACCCATGAAGCGCAGCATTCTGCTTGGCAAAGGTCATCACGAACGTATCGTCCGGTTGCGCGGCCTGGCCTTTGGAATTTCCGAAATGCGCATAGTTCCAGTGAACCTGTTTCGGAGCCATCCACTGGGGCTTTCCTTGTTGCCCGGCATACTCCACGACGATGCCCATGCCGTGGTGACGGTCGTCGTCTGCGAGGTCGCCGAGTATCCACACCCCAGGATGATCCATCTCCACCACTGCTGAGATGCGTTCCGCTGTGCCAAGCCAAAGTACAGGTACCTGGACTGGCTTCGGAATCCGATTCCCATCCATAGCGACAACGGAAAATGTATGCCCGGGGAGCGCAAGGCTGCGAATTTCCGTCGCACTTCCGTTCAAGACATGGAACAGGACGCGTTCCCCCTGTTTCACCCGGATCGGCTCTCCCTGGCCCAGCATGCGGCCGTTGATGGTGAACGTGCGGTAGTTCACTTCAAACCCATGCGGCTGGCCGCTCTTGAGCGATGCCGCCATCTCCGATTCGCCACGATCCTTAAGCTCTTTGACCTCCGCACCCGCCAGAAAATCGTTCGCCATGTCTCCGCCATGGCTGAACCAGGGCTCAAATTCCTTCAACGTGAGAAATACTTCGCGGTCGTAGCGGCCGGGATTCTGCTTTGCCTCGATGTACACGGGGCCGACCTGCCCCGTGTACTGCCCGCGATTCAGATCGTCTCCCGCACGAATGTGCGTGTGATAGAAGCGAAGTCCGGAAGGCCGTGGCACGAAGGAGATAGTTCTCACTCCATGGGGAGGGATAAAAGGCGTTCCTTCCTCTGCGGCGCCATCTACATCGACCGGAATCATCTGCCCGTGCCAGTGCAGTTGTTCTGGAACGTCAGTGTCGTTGTGGATCGCAACTGTCGTCTGTTCACCCTCTCGAAAGCGCAGCAGCGGGCCCGGAAACTGGCCGTTGAACGTCGTGGTGGAAACAAAACGGTTCTTGCCGATTTCGATCAGCCCATTCTGGATGTGCAACGTGTAATTGGCTGAGGGAGCAGATGTGTCGGGATGCCCGCCATCCTGCTGGGCGTGGAGCTTGAAGGACGGGATCGAAACAGCCGTGGCGCCGGCCAATTTGAGGAAGTTCCGCCGGGTGGTTGCAACAGATTGCATTCCCACTCTCCTCCCTTTTGTGTCGACGACACGATATCGCAAATCGCTATCGAAAGTCGATAGCGGTGGAATTTGTCAGTTCTACGCAATTGACATAAAAATATCCTGCGTGCAATTATCGAATCTCGATGATTGCCTGATCGAAGAAATCTTCGAGAGAAAAATGAGGTGTTTTGGCCTTAAACACCGGCATCTTATCCTGCGCGCGGGGTTGGCCGTTGCGGTTTTCTTGCCTGCCTTGCGTGCGGGTTGTCAGGCGCCCTCTACTCCACCGCCGCCAATGAGCGGGCATTTAACCTTGGCCCTTGCCATTCAAGAGGCCCAGGCCAGGTATCCCGCTATCAGGGCAGCGCTCGAGCGGCAGGAGGCGGCGCGGAACGCGATCGGTGTGGCGAAAACGGCCTATCTGCCTCGGGCCGACATGCTCTGGCAGGGCAATCGCGCCACAACCAACAAGCCAAACATAGCGTTCCTCCCCCAGGGGTTCGTTCCCGTTCCGGATACTCCCGCTCGCCCCACTACGGGTCACAGCGACTGGAACACCCTGACCGGCGTCTTGCTGGCGTGGCAACCGTTCGATTTTGGAGTGCGTCATGCCCAGGTTGGCATCGCGAAATTTGGTTACCAGTCTGCGCAGCGCGCCGCAGAACTGACCCGCCTCAATGTAGCGTCCGCTGCTGCCGGCGCTTATCTCAATGTGGTGGCGGCGCATCAGGCGGTCAAAGTGCAACAAGCGAACGTTGATCGTATGGAAGCATTCGCCAGGACAGTTCACGTTCTGGTGGATAACACGCTCCGGCCCGGAGCCGATGCCTCGCAAGCCGACGCTCAGCTGGCTCTGGCTCGAACACAGCTCATCCAGGCTCAGACCCAGGAACGAGTGCTGTTGGAAGCGCTGGCCAACCTTCTTCAGGTGCCGTCACCGCAGATTGTGATCGACGGGCGGGACGTGCTTGGCACGCCTCCTGCTGCGACCCTGAACGAGGCGCCGGTCGAGGCACATCCGCAGGCGCAACAACTCGCTGCGGTTGTCCGTGAGCAGGAAGAGCAGGTCCATTTGCTGAGCAGGTCGTATGTGCCGAGTTTTACTGTCTATGGCTCCGCTTCCGGCCTGGGCGCGGGACTCTCCAGCACCTCGTCTCCCGTCTTTCTTGGCGGAGGTTCCGGACTCGCCCCCACAGAACTGAACTGGATGGCAGCCTTTCAGGTGACGTTCCCGGCATTCCAGATCTTTACTATCCGCCAGCAGAAGGAAGTGCAAAAGGCTCAGCTGTCTTCGACGCAAGCTTCCTATCAGCAAATGCTGGGAGATTTATCCGCGCAGGAGAAAGAGGCGCAAGCCATGCTGGATGGGGCGCGCCGCATTGCCGGCAACACGCCCGTCGAGGTGGCGGCTGCGAGGACCAGTGAGGGGCAACAGAAAGCGCGCTACTCCTCCGGCCTCGCAACGGTGATCGAGGTCTCAACCGCGGAAGCAGCCCTTGCGCAGGCGGAAGGCGACGACGCCGTCGCGCGAGTCAACGTTTGGCGAGGCCTCGCCGGTGTGGCGGAAGCGCAAGGTGACCTGACCCCCTTCCTTCAATTGCTGAGTAAACAGCCGTAACGGCTTCCGCCAGGAGTAGCGACTTATGTGGCTTATTCGAGCAGCTCTACGCAGGCCGGTTACGGTGATCGTCTTTGCCATCGCTCTGGCGCTCCTCTCCGTCGTCGCGCTTTTGCGCACGCGCATCGACATCTTTCCGGGCCTGGATTTGCCGACCATCTACGTAGCTCAGCCGTATGGCGGCTTGAGCCCGCAACAAATGGAAGGCTTCATCGATTACTACTACGAGTACCATTTTCTCTACATCAATGGGATTCAGAGCGTGGAAGCGCGGTCGATCCAGGGCACTGGTTTGCTCCGGCTGAATTTTCATCCTGGAACCGATATGAGCCAGGCGCTGGCTCAGACCATCTCTTATGTAAACCGCGCGCGTGCCTTCATGCCTCCCGGCACCGTGTCGCCTTTCGTCATCCGCTTCGATGCGGGAACATTGCCCGTCGGCTATCTCGTGTTCTCCAGCCCATCGCGCACGCTCTCCGAGATCCAGGACCTCGCCCTGAATCGCGTGCGTCCCGCTTTTGCCACGCTCCCGGGAGTCTCGTCTCCTCCGCCCTTCGGCGCCAATCAACGCACCATCATCCTGAACGTCAATCCGCAAAAGATGCATGCTTACGGGGTCTCTCCCGAAGATGTCGTGACCGCTCTCAGCAGCGGGAATAGTATCCAACCGGCAGGCAACGCGGATATCGGGACGACCAACACCCTGGTCACGACCGACTCCACCGTGACGAATTACGACGACTTGCTCAACATTCCTTTG
>DATJNV010000143.1:0-57279 GCA_035507705.1 Acidobacteriaceae bacterium | reverse complement strand
GATGTGCTTCGCTATAGGAACTCTGCCCGGCATGGGACAGAGCAACCCCTGGAATGGATCGTGGAAGATAGACACGTCCTCGATCAAATACGCCGGACCGACCTTTACCGTTGCCATGGACGGAGAAGGCTACACGCTGACAAGAGGAGGTAAGACAGACCCTAAGAGAATCTGTGACGGTAAGCCTCACACCGATTCCGATGGCACGACGAGCATCTGCACCAAGAGCGGACCGGGCTACCAGGTGGAGACCAAGAAGAGCGGCGAACCCGACGTGAAGGTAGCCGTATCGCTTTCCAAAGACGGTAATACGCTCACGCGAAAAGCGCTCGTTTCTCCGCCTGATGGCGCACCCTTCACGATAACGACGGTTTCCAAACGGCTTTCCGGCGGGCCGGGAGTATCGGGCACGTGGAAAGAGGTTCATTTTGAAGAGAGTGCGGAGACGGGGTTATTGACGATCGCCATCTCGGGCGATAGCGTGGCTTTCAAAGAGACAGACGCCGCTAAGCCCATCACGTGCAAACTCGACGGAACGGAAGTCAAGCTTGGCGGTACCTCGACGATGTCGGTCAAGCAGGAAGGGCCGCATACCTTGAAAGTGACCTATCGATCGGAAGGGAAGATCCGGCGGGAGAATACGTTTCAGTTGAGCCCGGATGGGAAAACGATCAAGGAAACGGACGTAACACCGGAGCCATCTCCCTCGACGACTTCGATGCTGTTCCACAAATCATCGTGAGGCAAGAGAAGCCGGCGAAGAACCTACTGCAACGCATTGGGGTGTTCCGGGAAGAGGGACCTGCGGTTTGCTTTTACACCCGCTGCTCTTAATCGAAGCGCAAGTCAATGCAGGGGCTCATTCGTGGCAATGCGGTGAGCGGTTTCCCCAGAGCGTCTCGGCGCGGATTTTTGAGAGCCGTAGGCGATATCACCCGGGACACGCAGGTCCACTTCTGTTCCGGCTCCCTTGCGGCTGGAGACCTTGAGAGCGCCGCCGATGCGGCGGGCCCGTTCGCGCATGCCCGGCAGTCCCCAATGGCCGTCGCGGCCGGTTTCGAGGACCTGGTGGTCAATCCCACAGCCGTTGTCGGAGACGACAGTGTGCAGCTGATTGGGTGAATAATGAAGCGCAACGTTGATGCTGGCCGCGCCGGAGTGGCGGAAGGCATTCACCAGGGCTTCTCGTGCGATGGAGTAGACTTCATCGCGGATTACGGGATGCAACGGCAGCGGGCTGCCATCCACGATCATGCGGAAATCGGCCTGATCTTCGAAGCCCAGATCTTCCGGCACTCTGGCCAGGGCACGCTCAAGATCCTGAAGCTCTCCTTCAGTGGCGCGGAAACCGCGGACCGTGTTGCGCCCTTGTTCGATCACCTGTTCGGTCACTTGCAGGGCGCGCGTCAGAGGGGCTTTGGCGGGCGATCCGTCGGGCAGCCGCTCCATGGCGATGTGGACATGCATGGACGCGCTGATGAACCCCTGGAGGAGCGTGTCATGCAGTTCGCGAGCGATGCGCGTGCGTTCGAGAATTCTCTCCTCAAGGCGAAGCTCGATGATCCGCTGGGATATGGCCCATGCCAGAAAGGCTGCCATCAGAAAAGTGGAGATCGCGGTGGCAGGCACCAGAAACAAAATTCTCACTTGCAGCGCTCTCATATTCGCCACCGCTTCTCTTAGCTCACCACTCACCTCACGATCGATATTGGCTACGAGGGTCGCCGTCTGCGTTTCAAGGGGCTCGAATTCGTGGTCGAGGCGCAGGCGAATGGCTTCCCAGTCGCCTGAAACCGCCAGTGCCTTTACCGCATCGAGCTGAGAAGGGAGTGTGATCTCGATCGCGTCCAGAAGAGTGGATAAGGACGCCGGATCGAGAGCCGCGGAGGAGGGCAGGCGAGTCAGCGCGTTCCTGGTGTTTTCCGTTCGCTCTACCAAGGCTCGGCGTAATGGTTCAGCCTCCTGCAGCATGCCGCTCGAGTTCCTGGTCTTGACGAGCTCGTCGAGCCGCTCATGAGTGGATACCAGAGCTTCCTGCAAACGCAGGACGGAAATCACCTGCTGGTTAGCGGTGGTAAGAAGTTCTGTCTGGACGCGAGCCAGGTGGAATTGCCAAAGGAGGAGACCGTTCCCACCGAGGATCAGCAGGAGGAGGAAGGCAAAGATGATGGCCAGCCTGGGACCTATGTTGAAATAGCTGACATTGGGTGTTTTCATCCTGCGCTTGCCTGAACTCCATCAGTCTAATCGCTCAGGCGGTCCGGGGCGGAATCCGGTGATTTGAATCAATTGCCGTTCCAGTAGGGCGGCAGCCGCGGGTCCACTATTCTGCCCTGTCAAGACCGAATGCACGGCGGAGATGTAGGCTTTCGCAACCTGCTCATAGGCGCCTCCTGCAATTGCAGAGGGCCGGCGGGCGACAATGCTTTGATCGGGCGATCCGGGGTTTTCGGATCGAAGCGACGGAACGGTGGCAAACTCTTCGCGGGACTGCCCGGCCGCATCTTGCCTCCGCGACTGAATCTGGACGTCTTCGAGGAAGCGAACCAGGGCGACAGCTTGCTGCGGGTGTAGGGAGTGGATCGACACGGCGAGACCCGAGCCTCCAAGGGTCCCCGCCCAGGCGATTGGTCCACCCGGGAGATTGGCAAAACCCGTCTCGCCGGCCATTTGCGAGTTTCGCGCATGAGTCAGGCGGGTTCTTCCACTGACCGGGATGGTGGCACCTCCCCAAACTCGTCCGAATGCGGCGTTTCCGGAATCGAACAGGTTCATGGAATCCTGTTCCTGGTATGCGACGACACTGGGGGGAGAGATCCAACCGATCCAATGTTTGGCTCGCAGCCAGGAGCGAATGGCTGCCGGATTGTTCACGCTCACGGTGCGATCCCTCTCGATGATGTGGCCGCCTCCCGCGTCCACCTGCCATTCGAGTGCGTTGCAGGTAAGCGACTCGGCCGCCGCGCCTTGCCAGACATAACCCCAGAAATCCTTGTTGCCTTTGGCGCGTTCTCCCGCCTGGATCTTCTGCGCCATCCGCTCAAGCTCATCCCAGGTTTTCGGTGGGTGGTCGAAGCCGTAGCGGTGCAGCAAGTCGATCCGGTACTCAAGCACGCCGACTTGCATTTGGTAGGGGAGGGCGACGAGCTTGTTGCCGACGGTGTAGCTTGACAACAACGCGGGCTCGATGGATGCGATTTCCTTTGCCAGGAACGGGCGCAGGTCGAGCAGGTTGTCTTTGAGAAGCGGGGCCCAGATGAGGTCGATGCCAAGGACGTCCGGACCGGAAGCACCCTGTTGTAATAGCTGCCGGGAGAGGGACATCTGATCCAGCGTATTTTCCGGGACGGGAAGATTTTTGAGCTGGATACCTGTCCTGCGCGTGAATTGTTGAGATAGCGGCTCCGCGCTGGACAACTCATCTGGCTGCGACCAACCAAGGCGAAAGTAACTCAAGGTTACCGGCTGCTGTGGAACCTGCCGGCAAGCACAGAGGCTGAGAGCGAACAGAGCCGCAGCCAGCGCCTTATTCGCTGTCATTCCGAGAAGCCGATTTGATGGAGATGATGGCGCAGATGCCTGAGATAGTCGGTGGCCAGAAAGCCGAGGGTGACCGGCTCTCCGGTTCCAATGCGGCAGGGTGTCTCCAGCTTCGAAGGCGGGATGTGCGCGACGACGTGGGCGAGATAGCGGTTATAAGCCGCCCATAGCGAGACGAGTACCGGCCACTCCGCATCCTGAACGGCCTGCACGCGGAGGTTGCCATCCTGCTCGTAACCGGGGAAATCGAGCGATGGGTGCAGCATGGCGCGGACGAAACGTTGATGGTTGTTGGAGGCAGAGTCGATCAGATGCCCGAGCAATTGCTTGCGCGACCAGCCGCCAGGCAATACGGACCGCGCCGTCTCGGATTCCGGGATCTGACGGAGCTTAGGCTCTACCGCGTCCACCAGGATGCTCAACTGGGCGCTCAGTTCTTTCATTGGCTTGGCGCAAGTCTACCGCTATTTCTTAAACCAGGGTGAGGCAAGAATGAAGGAGTCCGGTTCTTTATCCCCCGACCACGGCTGTCCTGCATACGACATGTCTCATCTGCGAAAGTTGTTCCGCGTGATGCAGAATCCTGGCTGAATCATCCATTCGCGCGTGATTTCGCTTCGGGTGCTGGAATGGAGATGAGCACGATGGCGATAAAGCCGCAGATGCAGCCGACCGACTGCAGCGGCGTGATGCGCTCGTGCAGTACAAAGGGCGCCAGCAATACGACGGGAAGGGGATAGAGCGCGGTAAATATGGTCACGATCGAGGCTGAACCGCCCAGCCTCATCGCCTCGAAAAGCCCCCAGGAGCCCACAACATTGAGGACGCCGCTCAATAATCCATAAATGATCGCACGATGGGAATAAGTGGAGAGGGGCTGCTGAGGCAACACAAAAGGCTGAATGGCAAACATGCCGACAATGAGGAGGATCATCAACGTCTCGGCAGAAATGCGGTTGGTGGACATCTTTTGAAAGACGCCGGTCACTCCCCAGGAGAGGAGGACGCCGAGCGCAAACCAGAGCCACGAGATATGCAGACGCCAACTCCGTTACAGCGAAAATATGACTAATGCGATGACCGCGAAACCGAGCCCCGCGAGCTGGGTTTTGCTCAGCCGCTCGCGAAGGAAGATAACTGCAAGAATGACGGTTACGATTGGATAAAGGGAAGTCAGCACGGTGACGACCGAGGTATTTGCCGGGCCCTGATAGGCGGCGAAGAGGAAGAGCTGTCCCAGGCCGGAAAGCACTCCGACGATCAGCCCATAGACGATTCCGCTGAAGCTTTTCTCGATTTTGAAGCGCCGGATCACGAGATAGAGCAGAGCGATGGGCAGACTTCCCCAGTTGAACAAGTACTGCATGGTGCGAACGGGAATCTCTTCGCCGCCCAGCTTGGAGACGAAGATCCAGGGGACGTAGCAGGCGAGACAGAAGATACAACACCAGAACCAGCGCTCTCTCAGCGCTTTGGGTATCCGCAAGTAGGCTCCTTCCATGCCGGGAGTTCTCCAGGTTGTCAGCCGGAAAACCTATCATAACCGGCCACGGCCTTAATGCTGCAGGAGGGCGACACCGCAGCAGACAAAGATGGCCGCCAGCCAGCGCCGGCGGTCCACGTTCTCGTGCAACACCAATCTGGCGGCGACCGCATTGCTGACAAAGGTAAGCGAGCCGGCGGCAGGCGCGATGAGACTTACATCCGCATGGCTGAGGGAGAAGAGCAAAGAGAAAAAGCTGAGGGCCATAAAGGCGATGCCGGCAACGAAGCGGCCCTCACAAAGGACGGCGCCGATCGCTCCGCGCAAGCCGCTATGTTCCTTGATGTGGTCCAGGTCCCCGACGCGGCGCATGGCGGAGGCCAGCAGCACGTCACCTGCGGTGGCGGTGAGGACGATCGCGCCGATCATGCCGGCAATCGCCGGACCGGAACTAAGGTTCGTCATTGCGGGATCAAGTTGTTTTTGGGGGTGTGTAAGCCGGGCCCCTGGTGACAAACCCGACGCCGGCCGTGATCAGTGCAATGCCTAACCAGCGTGCAGAGGAGATCTGCTCATGCAACCAGAACCTGGAGAGGAATGCGACCGCTATGTAGCCGAAAGAGGTGGCGGGCAGGACGAAAGTCAGATCGGCCCAGGAGAGTGCCGTGAGATAGCAGGCAGTCCAGATCAGCAATAACAGGATCCCGCCCATTACCCAGGGTGTCCGTAACGCTTCGAAGAGGGCATCGGGATGGGCCAGGGACACCGGGCCGACATGCTTCATTCCGACTGCAAGAGAAGTATCTCCAAAGGCTGAGGCAAGCGCGACCAGCGCCAACACGAGATACCGCCGGGGTGTCATCGGGCTGCGAAAAAACAGGGTTGGGAACCGGCTAGCTTACAGTACGTCGCCATCTGTCCGTACGCAGATACGGTATCCCGCGCCTCGCCCGATGCTTCGCCGCATTTTTCCCCAGGCGTCATGCCCCAGCGTTGAGGGGTGTATTCGCAGTTTTTACCTTGCTGTCTGCGACCACCTTGTTGCGCTGGGCGCGCAGCTTGAGGAACGACTTGGATTCCGCGTAGAGCCGCTTGAGGTCCCGATTCACGATTGCCTTGCTGACGATGCGCCACGCGGCCTTGGGACGGAAGTAATACTCGTCGTAGAAGCGGTGGACCATTTCGAGTACGTAGTCTTTGGGCAGGCCCGGATACTCAATGTGCGCGAGTTGGTGACCGCCTTCGTCCACCATGGCTCCATTGTTGATGATGAACCCATTCTCGGCGGCGAACTCATGGAACTCGGTGCCTGGATAGGCGTGAGCAATGGAAACCTGGATGGTTTCGACGTCCAGCGACTTGGCAAAGTTGATGGTGTTGCGAATGGATTCCCTGGTCTCTCCGGGCAAGCCGAGAATGAAGTCGCCATGAATGGTGAGACCGAGGTCGTGACAATCGCGGGCGAAGTCACGGGCTCGCTCGACCGTGGCCCCCTTCTTGATGTTCTTGAGAATCTGCGGATCGCCGGATTCGAAGCCTACGATGAGCAGGCGGCAACCGGCTTCGCGCATGGCTTTCAAGGTCTCACGGTCCGTGGTCACGCGAGAGGTACAGGACCAGGTGAGGTTCAACGGTTTCAGCTTGGAACAGAGCTCGACGGTACGCGCCTTCTGGATGTTGAAGGTGTCGTCATCGAAGAAGAATTCCTTTACGTCAGGAAAAAGCTTCTTGGCATGCGCCATTTCTGCAGCGACGTCGTCTGTGGACCTTTTACGCCAGGCATGACCACTCAGGGTTTGCGGCCACAGACAGAAGGTGCACTGAGCAGGACATCCCCGGGTCGAATAGAGCGCGACATATGGATAGAGCAAGAAAGGGACGTTGTAGCGCGTGACGTCGATGTCGCGCTTGTAGATGTCGGTGACC
Organism: Acidobacteriaceae bacterium; assembly: GCA_035507705.1. Classification (GTDB taxonomy): domain Bacteria; phylum Acidobacteriota; class Terriglobia; order Terriglobales; family Acidobacteriaceae; genus PALSA-350. Next base: position 50,330 of record DATJNV010000143.1, on the reverse strand, counting down.
CACGGCATCTGGTCGAGGTTCTCTACCTGGGGCCGATCCGGGTTGTGAACCACGACTCCGTTCTGCCGGTAACTGATGCCGAGAATTTCGTTGAGCGGCTTGCCATTGGCATACTCGACGACAGAGAAGTCGAACTCGCGGCGGCACACGAAATCGATCGCCAAACATTCGTTGAGGGCGCGATCGGGCGAAGTGGTAACCGGAGGCCCGACGAAGGCGATCTTGATGTTCGGATTCGCGCTCTTGATAGCCTCAGCGAGCTTTTGATCGCCAGTCCAGCCAGGGGTGCTGGTAAACAGCACCAGAAACTCGTAGCTCTTGCAAATCTCAATGGTCTCCGCGGCGGAAACGTGATGTGGCGGCGCATCCAGAAGCCGGGAACCCTCGAGCATGCCAGCCGGGTATGCCAACCACACCGGATACCAGTAGGACTCGATCTCGCGCGTGGCAGGCCAACGAGAACTGGCTCCGCCGTCAAAATTTTCAAACGATGGAGGATTTAACAGTAATGTCTTTAGCGTCATAGGCTTAACATCCAGTTTACCAGCACCGGGCGCACCCGGGGCGAAAACAGAGGCAAACAGTTAGACACCCGGTTCCCGGCGAAGGGTTCGCAAAAATCACGGGCATCATGGGCCAACGCTGAATTAGATGCACTTATGGGTGGGGAGCGGCCGGTGGGCCTGTTTTCGCCCAGTCTTCAATTTTGCCCATGGAACGCAATAGGGCAAGCCGCGCTTGTGTGAGCTGGAACCGGGTTTGCAGCATGTCGACGAAATAACCCCGCTCGCGAATGCGAGCGCCCTCCTCGTCTTTGGGTGCGGGTGCCGGCGCGCCCGGAGTTCCACTGCCCATCTGGAGCTGCGTGGTGAGGGCATCCAGTTGATCCTGAGACAATTCGTTCTGCAGTTCCGCTACTCGCTCCTGAGCCGTCAGCTCGGCAATGTTCTTCTGCAACTGCAGAACCTGTTCTCCGGCTTGGTTACGCATCTGTTCCGCCTGCGCGCTGGCTTGCGCGGCTTCCGCACTGGATCCCCTGGCCCTGGCTTTGCGGGTAGCGTCGAAGAGGGGCAAGGTGATCTGAACACCGACGTTGAAGTTGTTGTGCTGGAAGTGCAGATAGTACTCGTTGTAGTTATTGAACTCGGCAAAGCGGTTGTATTCCAGGCCAAAGGCAAAAGTGGGCCGGTTGTTCTGGCGGGCATCGCCAAAGGATATGTAGCGCTTTGAATTGGCAGAGGCAAAGGCGGCTTTGATACCGTCGTTGTCTGCTATGCCTGCCGGTTCCGAAATGTCGGGTGCTTTGGGAACGGTCTGCGGTTCGGGAACGATGTCCCCAGGGCCGAGGCCGGTCAGATGACCGAGCTGGGTGCGCAACATATCCGCCTGGTCCAGAAAGTGCAGGCGGCGAAGCGCAATCTGTGCCCCGGTGAGGCGCGCTTGGGTCAAATCGACTTTGCTGTCGAGGCCGCCCACGACGCGCTTGTCTTCGATCTCAATCAATTTGCCGACGAAACCGTTTTGCTGATCGAGCGCGGTGATCTGCTGGTTGACGGTGACCAATTGAATGTAATCGGTGGCCGTGTCAAGGATGACCTGTTGGCGGGTGTCTTTCAATTGCAGTTGCGAAGCGAGCAACGCAGCGCGTGCGCCACGAATGTAGTCCGGCTGAGAGAAGGAGAAGGCCAGCGAATTGGCGGACACGCTGTAGACCGAAGGCTGGCCGACCGGGAAACCATAGGAATAGCCCAGGCTTGAACCCACGGAAAAGCTGGGTTTGTAGGCAGCGACACTTTCCATCACCGCAGCCTCGGCGTGCTGCACCTGGGCCGCAGCCACGCGCACCTGCGTGCTGTTCCGCAGAGCCAGATCGATTGCGGTATAGAAGGACAGCTGGGCGCGGGCGCCGCTATGCGCCAGCGCAGTGACCATCCCCAGCAACACGAACTGGCAGGCGCGTCTCACCAATCTCCTCAATTGACGATACGAATGGGAACACCTTCGCTGATCGGTTGGCCATTGGTCGTGCCCAGAGCGACCACCTCATGTTCCTTGAGGCCGCTCAGGATCTGTACTGAAGTGAGATTCAGGGCGCCTACCTGCACGGGGACCCGCCGCAAAGTTCCACGCGCAACGACGTAGACATAATCTCGCCCTCCTTCGATGTGGAGAGCCTCGCGGGGAACCGTGAGGGCATTGTGCACGGATTCAGTCACGACCGTAACCACCACGGTGGTGTTGGGCAGAAGCACGCCGTTGGAATCATCGACGCTTACCAGCACTTCCCCTACGGTACGGGTGCCGTAGGTGATGATGTCCGAAGGCAGACGAATGATCCGGCCGTGGAACTTCATATCGGGCTTGGCATCCCATACGATGCTGACCGGATTGTTGAGCTGCAGATCACCGATGTCCGGCTGATCGAAGTAGGCGACCACCTGGAGTTGGGAGAGATTGGCCGCTTGCAGGATCTCCGCTCCGGGCTCGAGATAGCTGTAGCGTGTGGCGGATAGAGAATAGACAGTACAGTCGAAGGGAGCGCGTACGTGGGATTGAGCGATGACTTGATTGGCGGCGTCGACGGCGGCCTGAGCTTCCTCGACGTTGGAACGAGCGCGGGCCAGATCGACGGGAGCAAAGGGCTTGCTCTTCTGTTCCTGCAGCGCGTCCAGGGATGCTTTGGCCAGGCTCAGCCGCTGCTGTGCCTGCGCGACTTCGCTGGGGGAAGCGGCTCCCTGACTGGCCAGCTTCTGAACGACCTCGAGATTTCGCGTCGCCTGATCGCACTCGATCTTTGCTTTGACGATATTGTTGGAAAGTGCGAGTTGTTCCTGATACGAGCCGCCGCCCTGAACGCTTTGGTAGCCGGCCTCGGCAGAGCGCAGCGACGCCATGGCGGCGGCTAATTTCGCGCGTGCGTTGGTGTCATCCAGATCGACCAGGAGCTGGCCTTTGCGGACTTTTTCGCCGACATGGACATAGACATTTTTTACCAGGGCTGCGTCGGGAGCGTGAGCCTCAAAGATGTGCTGCGGTTCCACCCGGCCATTGGTGCTGTTGGCCTTGATCAGATCCTGCACCTGGGCCTCGGCGACGCGCAAGGGTAACTTCTCCCGAGTCAGCCGGCGAACACCGAAGAAGATGAATACGAGGGCGATGGCGGCAGCAATCCAGAGCGCACCGCTGCTGATTCCGTTACGTCTCGCTTCTGCCATTCAATCGCAACCGGAGGCCAGTATATAAGATGCGTTTCCCCGTTCCCTGGAGTCGTGGTGCTATCTGATTCAGCCATGCCAGTCTTCTGGCGCATGCTGCTGCTGCTCGACTGGTTCGTGGCCGTCTCGTGGATGATGAGGGTACTGCAATGGCGGCTGGGGATGCGCCGGGTGGCAGACCTGCGGCAGGCCGATTCCGTGGGTCAGGGCAAGAAATTACCGTCAGTGACGGCGATTGTTCCAGCGCGGAATGAGGCGGAGACAATCGCCGCTACCTTGTCTTCTCTGCTGGCCTCGGAAGGCGTGAGTCTGCAAATCATTGCCGTGGATGATCGCTCTACCGACGAAACCGGGGCCCTCATGGATAGGCTGGCCCTGAAGGAAGCAGCGATCGAGGTTTTACACGTGACCGAACTGCCACCGGGTTGGCTGGGAAAGACCCATGCGATGGCGATGGGCGCACTGCGCGCGAGGGGCGAGTGGCTGCTGTTTACCGATGGAGATGTCATTTTTCACCCCGAGGCGTTGCGCCGGGCTCTCGCCTTCGCGACCAGCTCGGGCGGGGATCACATGGTGCTGATGCCGACGATTCTGCTAGGCAGCTGGGGAGAGCGAATGATGATTTCGTTTCTCCAGGTTTTATCGATATGGGCGATACGTCCGTGGCGGGTAGCGGATCGCCGCGCCCGGCGAGACGCGATCGGTGTGGGCGCCTTCAATCTGCTGCGGCGCGAGGTCTACGCGGCCATTGGTGGATGGCAGGCACTGCGTTTAGAGGTGGTGGAGGATCTGGCACTGGGGCGACGCATCAAGGAACACGGATACGCGCAGCGGGTGGCAACCGGTGTTGACATGGTGAAGGTGCGCTGGGCACGCGGCGCCTTCGGTGTCATCGAGAACCTGACCAAAAATCTGTTCGCGCTGTTTCGCTTCCGGCCTGAACTGGTGTTCGCGTTTGCTGCCGGATTGACACTGTTTACCTGGTTCCCGGTGATCGCTTGCGTTGGGGGATCGAGGATGTGGTGGCCAACAGCCACCGTGGTCATTGCACTTTTTCTGGCTTACCAGCAGATGGGCCGGTATCACCAGTACTCTGCCGCGCAGTTGCTTTTGTTTCCTGCGGCCGCGGTTTTGCTGCTATACGCGCTGCTGCGCTCTACATTTCTTGCGCTGTGGCGCGGTGGTATTTCCTGGCGAGGAACCTTTTACTCGCTTAAGGAGCTTCGACGTGGTGGAACAGCAGGGTGTCTCGCGAAGCATTGAAGCAGTGCAGCGAACCCGGCCCGGCAGGGGCTGCATGAGAACTCAAGAATTGTGTCGTCCCTTCGGGACTGACTCGTGTTCTACACCAACCCCGGGACTGACGTCCTGGGCTACTTTCAGCCGTCCCTTCGGGACTGACCCTCCATCCTCCAGCAACGATCCGCAATTTCACTTCAAGTTTCACTAGAATCTTTGCGTGGATAGCGAATTTTCAGTAGAGGGATTTGTGCTCGCGGGAGGGCGCAGTACGCGCATGGGACAAGATAAAGCACTGCTCCAGGTGGCGGACCGATCCCTGATCGATATGGCTCTGGGGAAGCTGCGCGCGCTCCCGCTGGCGGCCGCCCCGCGCATTGCCGGAGGAAGCTTGGCTCTGCAGTCCCATGCCCAAGTCATTGCGGATCTCCATCCCGGGTGCGGTCCGTTGAGCGGCATTGAAGCGGCTCTGGCAGCGAGCAGCCAGCTGTTCAACGTTTTTGTGCCTGTGGACACGCCTTTACTTCCGGCGCAATTTCTGGTCTGGCTGTTGCGACGGGCCCGAATCACGGGTGCGTTGGCCACGATTCCGCGCATCAACGGGGAGCCTCAGCCTCTATGCGCGGTGTATCACCGGCAATTGCTTGCCGCCATCCGTGCAGCGCTACTCGAGGGGAATTGGAAAGTGATGCCCGTGGTGAGTGGCGAGGGCCTGGGCCAAAGCGGCGGGCAGTCGACCGACGTGTTCGATGTTGAATTCGCGGCATCAGCGGATCCCAGTTTGCTGGACAGTTCGCCCTTGCCTCCCTACCGGTGGTTCCATAACTGCAACACGCCTGAGGATATGGTTGGAGTAGGAAATGCTTTAGTCTTGAGCCAATGAGCTCGGCGCCCCATTCTCCAGAATCGATGCCTGGAATTCCTCCGGGAACGCCGGTTGAGATCGTGGGCCAGTCTCCCCCCGGAGATGAAGAGAGGAAAGAAGAAGGCCGCCGTGAAGAGCGGCCTTATATCGCCTTCGAACACGTTTCAAAGTCCTTTGGAGACGTTCACGTGCTCGATGATGTCAGCTTCTCTGTTCAGGCGGGAGAAACGCTTTGTATCCTGGGCCGGTCCGGAGTGGGGAAGTCGGTTTCGCTGCAGCACATCATGGGTTTTCTGAAGCCCGATTCGGGACGAATCATGGTCGCCGGCCAGGATATTACCCACTTCAACGAAGACCAAATGGGCCCCGTGCGCAAGAAAGTCACCATGGTCTTTCAGAGCGGTGCTTTGTTTGACTCGCTCAGCGTGGGCGAAAACGTGGCCTTTCCTTTGCGGGAGCGAGGACAACTGCTCGAAGACCAGATACAGCAGGTGGTGAACGGCCTGCTGGACATGGTCGGAGTGGCGGGAATGGCGGAGCAGCTTCCTTCCGATCTTTCCACGGGGATGAAGCGCTCGGTTGCGATCGCGCGCGCACTTTCGTCGCAGCCGGAAGCCATCCTCTACGACGAACCGACCACAATGGTCGATCCACTCATGGGCCGGCTTCTGGGGAATTTGATCCAAAAACTGAAACACCAACTCCGGCTTACCAGCATTGTGGTCACGCACGATATGCGCTTCGCGGAGAGGCTGGCGGATCACGTGCTCTTTCTACACGAAGCCAAGGCTTACTTTTTCGGCACCATGGACGAGCTCAAGCAGACCAGCGATCCGTTTCTGAGAGAGTTCCTCGATTTGGACAAGCTGGTGCTGCCCGAAGGCTAAGTTTCTCCGCTTAGGCCAGGGAGTAACCCCTTATTACTTTTCGGTTATCACGTCCCAGAATAGTAACCACACTTTCATCGTTACTTATGCCCGAAACAGGGTATCCGATGGTATGCTCGATTGCGTAAGGGAGCACATCCTCAGTTGTTTATCCAGGATGCCTCCTGCGCGAAAAAACCCCTGCATGGTAATGGCACGGAAAAAATGCAGGGGATTTGTGGATGTGGCTTAACTCCCGAAAAACAAAGGTTAAGTTAGCAATGCGGCCCCAACTTTTCAGTTTCCTTGCGGACATCCAATCCGGCGATTTCGGCGCGAAAACGCCTGCATCGATCGCCTTACCTGGCGGACAGTTTCATGGCCAGCCGGGCTTATCAAAGCGAGCGACCCATACATAACCGGGGAGCATCCCCAGTATCTGACTAGTAACAGAGTAACTACGACATTTTTTGTAATTTGGGCTCCAGCGAGGGGCAAAGTGTAAGTACCCTTGTGACCCTCGAGCCTCTGGCGGGACAGCGATGGCGACGTCCGGACTTCTAAAGCGTTTGGCAACTCAAAGCCGTGAGGAAGCGCGGCTGGGCGCCGTTGCCGTTGACCCTCGACCGCACACACACGGCAAGAGCAGCCGGATTGGAATGTTGTGGGTTCTGGGCGATGTTCTCATCGTCCTGGCCGCGCTGATGATCGCGGTTCGCGGCTGGCTCGGCGAGGGTCTGTTCGGTGAAGACTCTCCTTATCGCACCAATATCATGTTCAAGCACCACCCCACGATCCTGCTTTTCTGTTTGGGGTGGTTCATTCTTTCGCTGGTCCTGGTCAGCAAACGCTATCACCTGTATGGCCCCATGCAGTTACGCAATACTCTGCACGAGCAGCGGCTAACCATCCAGGCGGCCCTGACGGCAGGGCTTTTACTTTCCGGAGCGCTGTACCTGGTGCGGGGCGAGATCATCTCGCGCGGCGTGGTGATCATCACCGTGGTGGCAACCACAGTATTGCTGTGCGTTCGCCGGCTGGCATGGCGGATGATGATGTACCGCCGATTTGAAAACGGCCTCGAGGTGCGGAACATCATCATTGTCGGCACAGGCCGAGTGGGGCAGGCCATGCGCCAACACCTGGATAGCATCCGGCATCTCGGATACAGCTTCAAGGGTTACGTGAGGATTCCCGGGGTGGATTCGGAAAATCCAGCGATGTCCGGGGAGGTCCTGGGCACGCTGGAGCAGTTGTTGCCGCTGGCCCGGCAATATTTCGCCGATGAGATTTTTCTTTCCGCCCCGTGTGATGCCCGGGTGGTCACAGGCATTGTGGAACAAGCGCGGGAGGCCGGCGTCGATATCCGGGTGGTGCCTGAGTTGTATGACGGTTTGGCATGGAACAGTCCGATCGAATATATAGGCCAGTTCCCGACGATCCCGCTGCATCGTGGGGAGACGCCGGTTATCGGTCTTTTCCTGAAGCGCATTCTCGACGTGCTGCTTTCGTCAGTGGCGCTCCTTGTGCTGTTACCACTCCTGGTCTTGATCGCGCTCGCGGTCAAGCTCGATTCGCGGGGCCCGATCTTCTACTGCTCCGACCGTATCGGGAAGAAGGGCCGTGTATTCCGCTGCATCAAATTCCGCACCATGGTGGCCGATGCGGAGCGGCGCCGAGCCGAGGTTCTGCACATGAACGAGCGCGATGGAGTGCTTTTCAAGGTCCAGAATGATCCTCGGATTACTGGCATGGGCCGCTTCCTGCGTAAGTACTCCCTCGACGAACTACCACAGTTTGTCAATGTGCTGCGCGGGGATATGAGCATGGTGGGGCCGCGACCCCCAATTGCCAGCGAAGTCAAGCGCTATGACCTCAGCCATCTGCGCCGTCTGGATGTGCTGCCCGGTATGACGGGATTATGGCAGGTGCAGGCGCGCCAGGATCCCTCTTTTGACAGCTACATTTCCCTGGATACGGCCTACATTCAGAACTGGAGCATCTGGCTGGATATCAAAATCCTGGTTCGCACTTTATCTGTGGTGGCGGGCGGGACCGGATCCTGAGGCTTGCAGGAAAAGCCAGGACGCGTCCTGGCTTTCGAGATTCCAGTGGGCTCTCTCTCTGAGGCCCGTACCCTCCACAAACATCTGATTCAGACGAAAACCGATGCGGAACGGGCAGCCTGATTGCGATTGGTAGACTGTAGAGGTGAAGATCGCTCTCGCCCAGATCAACCCTACGGTCGGGGATTTTCAGGGGAATACAAGGAAGATCATTGAATTCGCGCAGGAGGCGGCAGCCGCCGGCGCGGATCTCGTCATGTTTTCTGAACTCTCGGTTTGCGGTTATCCTCCCGCGGATCTTTTGGATAAGCCGTCGTTTGTCGCGCGGGCTGCCGACGCGGTTGCGGAAATTGCGGCGACAGCGACCAGCGGCAACCAATTGGCTATCATTTGCGGCTATGTGACCCAAGCGCCGCCGGGATCGGGCAAGCGGGTGGCAAATTCGGCGGCGCTCTTGCGCAACGGCGCCGTGCAGTTCATCCAGTCCAAGCGGCTGCTCCCCTTCTATGACGTGTTCGATGAGCAGCGCTATTTCGCTCCCGCAGAAGCGCAGCATCTGTACAAGGTGAATGAGCAACGCGTGGCGCTTACCATCTGCGAAGATGCCTGGAACGATAAGTCTTTCTGGCCCAAACGGCTCTACGACGTGGACCCGGTCGAAGACCTCATGCGCGCCGGAGGCTCCGTCATCCTGAACATCTCCGCCTCCCCCTACTGGCGTGGGAAAAGGGAACTGCGGCACCGCATGCTGGCCGCCATCGCCACGCGGCACCGTGCTCCGGTCGTGATGGTGAACCAGGTGGGAGGGAACGACAGCCTGGTTTTCGATGGGACCAGTTTTGCCCTGGCTCCCGATGGTTCCGTGGTTGCACAGGCTCGATCCTTCGAAGAAGACCTGGTCTATTTCGAAACGGCGACGCTTGCCGGCGATCGCCGGCCACTGGATCCCAGCGAGGATGCGGGTGTCTACCAGGCGCTTGTTCTGGGAACTCGCGACTACGTCCGCAAGTGCGGTTTCTCGAAGGTGCTGGTGGCGCTCAGCGGCGGCATCGACTCGGCGCTGGTGGCAGCCATCGCGGTGGATGCCCTGGGAAAGGAAAATGTAACCACCATCGGAATGCCCAGCCAATATTCTTCGCCAGGGTCGATCAACGACGCGCGCGTTCTGGCGCAGAACCTCGGTATCTGCTACAAGACGATTCCGATCAACGACCTCTTCGGCCAGTACATCAAGGCGCTGGATCCACTCTTTCAGGGCCGGGAACCCGATATCACCGAAGAAAACATCCAGTCACGGATCCGCGGAAATCTGCTGATGGCGCTTTCAAACAAGTTCAACGCATTGGTGCTGACCACCGGCAATAAGTCGGAAATGGCGGTTGGATATTGCACGCTCTATGGCGACATGGTGGGAGCGCTGGCGGTGATCGGCGATGTGGTCAAGACAGAGGTCTATCAGCTCTGCCGCTATCTGAACCGGGAGCGGGAGCTGATTCCACAGGCAATCCTGGACAAGGCCCCTTCCGCGGAGCTACGTCCGGGGCAGAAAGATACCGATTCACTGCCGCCCTACGAGGTGCTGGATCCGATTCTGCAGGCTTACGTCGAACGTTACGAGACTCCGGAGCAGATTGCTTCCGAATACCATTTCGATCTGGCAACCGTCCGTAAGGTGGTGAAGCTGGTTGAGCGCAGCGAGTACAAGCGGCAGCAGGCAGCCCCGGTGCTCAAGGTCACCAGCAAGTCTTTCGGCATGGGGCGCCGGTTCCCCATCGCTGTCAAAGTTCAGGTATAAGCAAGCTTAGAGAGGAAATGAATGCACCTTCGGACTACTTTGTGTCTTTATGTTCTGGCCGCTGCAAGCGCAGGCGTACTTGGCCAGAACGGAACCCCCCCGGCCCCTGTTCCTCAGGCGCCCGCTCCACAAGCCCCCACCAGCCCGGCGCCGGCAGCACCCGCTGAACCTTCTGCTCCAGCGAACCCGTTTCCTCCCGTCGATCCGGCGAATTTTACTGCGACTTCGCCAACGAAGCAGACAGTAGAAGATTTCCTGCACGCATTCTGGGGATACGATCAGAGCCGTGTGTGGCAGATTCAGGCGATTCTGCCGACACCGGCTGCGGGGGTCAGCCGGGTGCTTGTCCTGGTGAAGGCAGCCAACCCGAATCCCAAAGAAAAAGATCAGATTGCTCAGCTCTCGTTCTTTACCCTTCCCGACGGCAAATGGCTGGTGGCGGATCAACTGCTTCCGTTCGGGTCCAAGCCATTTGAGAACTATCGTGATATTTTGCGGGCTGACGCAAACGGTCCATCGAGAGGGGGAGCCTCGAAGGCCCTGGAGTTGGTAGAGTTTTCCGATTTTGAATGCCCGCACTGTAAAGACGCCCAACCGATCATAGAGAAGCTGCTGGCCGACTATCCCAGCGCCCACTTCGTCCACGAGGATTTTCCGCTGACGCAGATACACCCGTTAGCGTTCAAAGCGGCAACGCACGGTTATTGCGTAGCAAAGATCGGGGGGAATGATGCGTTCTTCAAGTTTTCCGACGCGGTTTTTACGGGGCAGTCCGGCCTGACTCCGGCCACTGGGGATGAGACCCTGAAGGATGCGGAGACGAAGGCGGGCCAGGATCCAGCCAAGATTGCGGCCTGTTCCACCACTCCCGAAGCCAAGGCTGCGGTAGACGCATCGAAGGCCTTGGGCGAGAAGGTCGGTGTGAACCAGACGCCGACGCTTTTCGTCAACGGCCGAGCCCTACCGGTCACGGGCATTCCGTACGAGATGCTGCAAAAAATCATTGAGTTCCAGGCCAAGCTGGATGGAGTGGCTTTGCCGCCCGCGCCTGCGGCTCCGGCGCCGAAACCGGCTCCATCGCTGCGCTAACGAACTCAAGAGTTCGGTACCCCGCAGGTGAGGTACCGGAGGTTTGGAAGGGCTGAGGCCCAGCCTCGCGAGGATGAACGACGGAAGCGTCAACTGAGATCCTGTCTTCCCCGGGGCGGCGAGCGGAATATGCAAGCCGGCGGGAAAACCTGTCGGTGGTTCGTTCCCAGCTACAGTCACGGGAGCGGGTCACCGGCTATGTTCAGCTTGGTTTGGCGGCTTTCTGTTTGGGCTGGATTCTGTTTCGGCTCAGCCGTTTTAGTAAAGCCGATCTCCTGGTTCTGCTACCCGTGGCGGCTTTCCTCGGTCTCGCCGCGCTGCACTCGAAACTAATCCGCAGAGTAACGCTTTGCTCACGTGCCATCCGGTTTTATGAACAGGGGATGGCGCGCATCGACGGTAGCTGGGCGGGGCAGGGAATCCCCGGCGAACGTTTCCTGGAACCCTCGCATCCCTATGCCCGCGACCTTGATCTGTTTGGGCGCGCCTCGATATTTGAGCTGCTGTGCACGGCGCGCACGCGCGCGGGTGAGGAGGCGCTTGCCGGATGGCTTCTTGCCCCCGCGTCTCCAGACGAGGTTTACAACCGGCAGGCGGCCGTCGGGGAACTGAGCGGCCGGCTCCAGTTTCGAGAGGACCTTGCCAAACTTGGCGAGGATGTGGCGCTGGGTGTTCGCCCCACGCTGCTCACCGCCTGGGGAGAAGCAAAGGCGGTTTTCCCATCCGGCATGTTTCGCATCGTGGTCCCGCTGCTCGCAGGGGCCTGGATACTCAGCGCGATCGCATGGGGGCTTTGGGGTCTGCCGTGGTCGTGCGTGTTAGCCCTCACGCTAGTCAACCTGGTGTTTTCCAATCGTGTCGGCAGGCGTCTCAATGAAGCCACTCACGCTGCCGAAGAAGCAGGCAACGGCCTGAAGCTGCTGTCTCAGGTGCTGGCAGTTTTTGAACTGGAGCCGTTTACCAGTCCCCGACTGCTTGATCTGCAGGCCAAGCTCAAGCGGGAGGGCGTCGCACCGTCACAGGCTATCGCTAAGCTCAGCCGGATGGTTGAGTCTATTGAATCGGCGCACAACCTTTTCGTTCGCATGTTCGACCCCGTGATCTTTTGGCGGCTGCAATTTGTGCTGGCGGCGGAACGCTGGCGGGGCCGGTACGGAGGATTGGTTGGGCAATGGCTGGGCGCGGTTGGGGAACTGGAAGCGCTCGCCTCCCTCGGGGGCTACACCTATGAACACCCCGAGGACGTTTTTCCTGAATTTATCGAGGAATCGCCCTGCTTTGCAGCCGAGGGGCTGGCCCACCCACTGGTCCCACGGGACCGGGCGGTCACCAATGATCTGCGTCTGGGACCGGAGTTGCAGTTGATGATTGTGAGCGGGCCTAACATGGCCGGCAAGAGCACCTTCCTTCGCGGAATTGGCGTGAACGCGGTGCTGGCGCAATGCGGCGCGCCGGTGCGCGCAGCCAGGCTTAAGCTGTCGCCCCTGACGGTAACCGCTTCCATCTGTGTTCTCGATTCGCTGGAGGGAGGTGTTTCGCGCTTCTACGCGGAGATCCAGCGGCTCAAGCAGATCATGGACTTGACCGACGGTCCAGCGCCGGTTCTCTTCTTGCTCGATGAGCTACTCTCAGGAACGAACTCGCATGACCGGCTGATCGGGACACGATCTTTCGTTACCAAATTGATCGAAAGGGGCGCAGTGGGACTGGTGAGCACGCACGACCTGGCGTTGACGGCGATTCCGGGGGAAATTGGGTCGCGGGCGGTCAATTGCCACTTTGAGGACCACCTGGAAACAGGGCAGCTGAAATTTGACTACAAACTATACCCCGGTGTGGTTCAGACCAGCAACGCGCTCACGCTGATGCGCTCAATTGGGCTTGAGGTCTGACGGAGGGGCGGGAGCCAGCGGATGCCCGTTTTCAGCCTGCTCGGTGGGTTCCTCGCCGGTAGTTTCAGTCCCACTGGACGAGTCCTTAACCAAGCCCGTGCTGGTGATACGGGCCGTCCACAGAGGGTGCAGGCGGTGATCGTTCCGGCCAATGGCCGAGAGACGGACCTGGGCAAACCCCGCATTGCACATGTAGTCCTGAATTTCGGGTGAGGAGAAATAGTCCTCGATCACGGAACTCACGAGGCGGGCGTAGGCATTCGCCGGCCAAGCGGCGGGGAACTGTAAGGACAGGATGTTGGCGTGGTCGCCGAGCAGGTCGACGGTCATTTTCCGCGCTCTGAAGGCCGCTTCCATCTCATCGGCCTTCTTCAGGCGAGCCTGAACGGCGGTCGCTCGCTGGTCCCGTGGCCGCAGGAGAATATAGGAATAGCAACTGTCGCGGACGCCGAGATGGTCAATCTTAGAAGAATCCGACTGCACCGCGGCATGAAACTCCGTGCCAGCGGCGTGAGCGACTGGCAACGAAAGCTGTTCTTGCCGGCACGAAGTTAACAGGAACAGCAACGGGGTGAGTACCAGAAATCTGCCTGCCATTTCGCCTCTGAGAAAGTCCTCAAGAGCTTGTGGTCCTATAGGATGCACCCTTTGCGGGGCGGAGTTCAAGTCTTGGGGGCAAAAATCCGATCAGAAACTGTGTTCGTTCCAGAAGAATTTCACGATCCGAAATCCCGGGAGGGGCTCAGCTGTGGCGTTCGAGAGGGATGAGCGGCCCGACCATGTCGCTATGCCTTCGGCGGAGAATGTGGGGGGTAATGAGAATGGCCAGGTTACCGACGTCGTATTCCTTTGTGGTGTTGCTCAGTGACGTAAAACCAGGCAGCTCACTGAGGCCGGGTGTACCGCTGACAGCCAGTGATTCGGTGCGGGACAAATCACCGACCACCAGCGCACTCGCTCCGCCACGGAGACGAATTTGGGCTTCGTAGTTGCGATTGGTCAACACCGGCAGGCCATTCAGGGTTCCACCCTGGAGCGCCTGGATCTGAAGGGAAAGCTTGAGTGCTACATCGTCGTTGCGTTCGATTCTGGGCGTCACCCTCAGGGTCAACCCGAGATCCTGATACTGGACCTGGGGAATGACCTGAGCGGAGGCCAAGCTGCTGGCGTTCACGCCCAGGCCGCTCAGAACACTGGAGAGGCCAGCGCTGGTGATTCCCGGGATGTTGACCGAGGACGCAGCGATGCTCGAATAACTCGAGGTGGTGATCGGGTAACGCGTGCCGTTCTTTATCGTGCCTTCTGAGTTGTCATCGAGGCGGAGCTGGACGTGGTCGAGCGAACGCGTGTCCGCCACGTTCAGGCTGAGGTTGCCAGTCACGCTACCGGGAGCCAGGCCGGTCAATGATTGCCCGTTGCCAAAGATGGCAAAGGGCTGGGTCAAAATGGAATTCGTAACTTCGCCGGAGGCAATTAGAATCGCAGCGATGGCCGCATAGTCACCGGCGTTGGCGAGTCCGCTGGAAATGATCTGCTGTACCAGGCTGGAGTTTTGCGAGAGAACGCCGTTCAACTCGCTGGGCACATTGAAGACGGTTGTGGATTGCGGCAACTGGACGCCGACCACGCGGGTTCGTGTGTTCTCCACCTCAAAGATCTTTACGTCCAGCAACACCTCGCTTTTTCCATCGAGGAGGTTGGCCAGGGTGCGGTTCAGGGCCGCCAGGTTGCTGGGGGTGGAGCGCACGGTAAGCGTTTCCGCACCCTGATTCACCACCGCATTTTGGATTCCGAGCACATTCCGAGCCAGATTGTTCATGTCACTGATCTCAGTTGCAGTGAGGCCCGGGAGACGGACGGTTTCCACCGCTAAGCGGTCATATTTGGTGTGATTCTCCTTGGTCTCCTTAGCCACCATGACTCGGACGGGATCGAGGGGCACCATGAAGGAGTCTGTGGCCAGGCCCAAAAGATACGAAGCGTGGGCGAAGTCAACATCATCCACGTCAAAGCGAATGGTCTTGGTGGCCAGGGAACCGTCGTCCACCATTCTGATTCCATAGGCTTCGAGCACGCGACGCAGAACCTCCTGTTCGGTGCTGCGAAAGTGAAAGCTTTGCTTTCCGGGTTTGGGAGTCAGATCGATGGGGGGCGCGTAACTGATGCTGACGTCGTCGGACGGGAGAGCAGCGAGACTTGCCAGCTGGTCGATATGCTGAGCCACGTCCAAATTTTTGGGATCCAGCGCCAGGGCCTGGGCGAGCTTTGCGCGCGCTGCTTCAGGCTGGCCCAGAGCCTGCGCCTTATCCGCGTCCTGCAGGAGCTTGGTGACGGTTTGCTGGCGGGCGACCTGCCAGTCTGTAGCGTAATCGCGGTTGGTGGGATCGGCCTGTGAGGCCTTGGCGAAATCCTTTTCCGCCACCGCAACGTCTCCCTTGCTCAGGGCGCGCACGCCCTGGGCATAGAACTTCTCTGCCGCCCGGATCTGTTTGGGAGAAGGACCGGATGCCTGCTGTTGATGCGACTGCGACTGCTCCGGTTGAGGCTGTTGCTGGGCAAGAGCAGCCAGGGGCGCGAGAACGCACCATGCAGTCAAATAGCGGGCTAGACGCATGTATCCATGGTAGGTGGGTAGTCTGCAGCGGGCAAGTTACGAGGGACCGGCCAGTTCTGTTTTCGACACCGGGGTTAGACGGGTCTGGTGGCCAGAAGGGCTTCGAGAGTAGGGGTGCAAACCTCGGGCCGATGCGGCACCAGCTCCTCGTAGGAAAAGTGCCCGGTTGCGACTGCGATGGTGGGCAGTGCATTGACCCTGGCGGCGGCAATATCCGAGGGGGTGTCGCCGATGACGCATACTTTTACAGCCGAGCCGGCCAGCTTCCGGGCCTGGCCGAGCGCGTCGGCGATCATGTCGGCACGGACAGGGTAACGATCGCTGAACCCGCCGAACTGAAACCAGTTCCGTAGTCCTGCGATTTCGATTTTGAGCCATCCGATCTGCTCCAGATTTCCAGTGGCGACGCCCAGGAGCTTACCTGATGCTTTCAGGTAAGCCAACATGGACAGGACGCCGGGCATGATGGTTACGCTCATGTGCTCGCGGCGCTGATGGACGGTTTTGCGCATGCAGGCGAGGATTTCTTCGAGGCGAGGCTGCCAGACTTCCTCGGCAATGGCGGCGCAGCGAAATGCCTCGCGTAGGATGGCGGTATCGGTGCTGCCATGAACGGCCACGCCCTCGATGGACAGGGGATGACCCATGACGGCTTCTACGCTCGAGGAAAAAGCGTCGTTGTGCACGCCGCCGCGAGCGTGAAGCAGGGTACCATCGATGTCGAAGAGGTAGGCATCGCAGGCATCCCAACAAAATCCGTTGCGGATCGAGACAGCGGGCTGCGGAAACGACGAATTGTCGGGTCGAGTGTCAACCACGCGATAGCGTTCGGTACCAGGGACGTCTACGGTCTGATATGCGTCGTCCCAGGCGGATCGCCTGCTTTCGCAGCCAGTGATGACCTTCCATCACTGGCTACGGACCACCTGCTTATTATCGAAGGCAGGGCGTTCGGCGCGCGGCGGACGCTTGAGACCATTGCGAATCTGTTCCGTATCCAATTTCAATTCAGCGATCGTACGGCGAAGCGTGTTGCGGTGCATGCTCAATTCGCGCGCTGCCTTGCACTGGTTTCCCCTGTGATGCGACAGAACTTCGAGTATGAAGCGCCGCTTGAACTCGCGCACTGCCTCGTCATAGTGAATGCCGCCGGCGTGCATTTGCGTCACAAGACTATCCAGCTCACGTTTCACGAAAACCTCTTTCTCTTTCCTACCCGCTCGACGGCAGGGTTGGTGTTGGTTTCGAAGTGAATTTCCGAACTTGGGGTCAACCAATTGGGATGCGCCATACGAAGCGCCTCCACGCCCTGACGTATTTCTTCCCCTAAGGCAAACGGTACAACATGTGAACCGCCGTGAGCCGCGGTCAGAAAGACCGGAGCCAGGCGGGAGCCATTCAACCAATCCTGACGAGGCAAAAAGGCTACCAGACCCATCAGGATGAGCGTCACCACGATACAACCCTCGACCAAACCGACTGCCGCTCCCAGCAGTCGATCGATCGAACCCAAGCCTACTCCGCGAAACAGCCCGCGAAGCAAGCGGCCCACGACGCCCGCCAGCACCATTACAAGAAGGGCAATGAGCAGGAAGGCAATTAAGTTTGCCGCCTCGCGATTATGCACCAGAGTTCCAACCCAAGGCGCCAATGCTGCATAGTTTGCTGCGGCGATGAAGAGCCCGACAATAACCCCAGCCAGAGAAAATACTTCGACAAAAAATCCCTTGACGAACGCTGACCCGATCGAAACTGCCAGCACGATAATGATCAACAAGTCGGCCAGGTTCATGGCTATGTTTTTAAAACCTAGGGCCGGGTAACACGAGCGGCATTTGCCGGGCCGGTGAGCAAGTGTAATGCCTGCTCATACTTTTGCTGCGTTTGACGTACTACGAGGTCCGGGAGCTCAGGTGCGGGCGGCTTCTTATTCCAACCCACGGCTTCCAAATAGTCGCGTACAAATTGTTTGTCGAATGAAGGTTGTGCCGCTCCCGGGCGGTAACCCTCACTGGGCCAATAGCGCGACGAATCGGGGGTCAACACTTCGTCGGCCAGCACGATCCCTTTGGCAGTCATGCCAAACTCAAACTTGGTATCGGCAAGAATCAGGCCGCGCTGCAGCGCGTGATCCGCGGCCTTGGCGTAGAGCGCCAGGCTCAGCTGACGCAGGTCTTCGGCGTGATCCCCGCCCACGCGCGCCGCCATCTGGTCAAAGGAAATATTTTCGTCGTGCTCACCACTCATGCTTTTGGTTGCGGGAGTGAAAATTGGTTCGGGCAGCCGTTCCGATTCGCGCAGACCCGGAGGCAGAGTGATGCCACAGACTTTTCCCGTGCGGGAGTAGTCCTTCCAGCCGGAGCCGGAGAGATATCCGCGGACCACACACTCCGCGGGAAACATGCGAGCGTGATTGACCAGCATGGAGCGTCCTTCGAGTTCACTTGCATGAGAACGCAGGGACGCGGGATATTCCTTCACATTGGCCGTAACCAGATGATTGGGAACGATGTCGCTGAGGTAGTCAAACCAGAAGAGAGAAATCTGCGTGAGGACGCGGCCCTTGCCCGGAATGCCCGTAGGCAGAACATAGTCGAAAGCCGAGATGCGGTCGGTGGCGACCAGGAGCAGCAGGTCTCCCACCGTATACAGATCGCGAACTTTACCCCGCGCGTACAACTGGAGGTCTTCAAATTCGGTCGCGATGAGAGTGGGCAAAGTTTCCGCCTCGGGAGGATATGACTTTCCGATTGTCCGAGGTGACGGACGCTTTGTCAACGCAGGAAAACTTCGAGCCGCTCCTATGGTGGGAAACTTATGCAGGACAATCGACTTGTCAAGCGGCGACTGGCGTCACGCTGTCGCCAACCGGCGATCTTGCGCTCTCTCGCGGGTGCGGTGAACTTCTTCGCCGCCCAGGCGAACCGAGACCAACTTCGAAACTCCCGGCTCCTGCATGGTTACGCCGTAAATCAAATCCGCATCCGTCATCATGCGTTTGGAGTGAGTTACCAGCAGGAACTGTGTTTCGGTGCTCATGTTCTTGAGCATTCCCGCCAGTCTCCCGACATTGGTTTCGTCGAGCGGAGCGTCCACTTCGTCCAGCACGCAGAATGGACTTGGGGCGTACTGGAAAATGCCGACGAGGAGAGCCAGCGCGGTGAGGGCCTTCTCGCCACCGGAAAGCAACAGTACGTTTTGCAGCTTTTTGCCCGGAGGAGAAGCCACGATGTCGATACCGCTTTCCGCGGTGTTCTCTTCATCGGTCAAGCGCATGAAGCCCTGTCCACCTCCGAACAATTCGGTAAAGGTGCGGGAGAAGTTCTCATTGATGCGAGCAAAGGCTTCATCGAACTTTTGGCGTGTGATCTGATCGATCTCGCGGATGGTCGACTGGGTGTTCTCGATCGCATCGATCAGGTCTTTCCGCTGCGTTTCGAGGAAGCTGTGACGCTCCGCGGTTTCCTGGTACTCTTCGAGCGCCATCATGTTGACCGGGCCCATGGCTTCCAGTTTCTGCTTCAGCCCGCGGCAAGCGTCGTCTTCTTCGCTTAGCGCATTGCCGTCGAGACGAACCAGATCCTGCTGCTGACGCAGCTCAGAGGCCTCGATGCCCAGATCGCTGACGCAGGCAGCTTCCATGTATTCGAGTTCCACCGCCAGCTTTGCCGAATGTGCGGTGCGAGTGCTGCGCGCTTCCCGGAACGCATCTAACTCCGCTCGCAAGGTTTTGAGGTTTTGTTCGAGCTCCTTGAGTTGCTCGCGCAACAGCCTGGCTTCTTCCGTAGACTGGGCGGCTTCTTCCAGGGCGCTGCGGCGAACTTCCGCCAGACGCTCGCGTTCCACCGCGAGCTGCTCATTCTCGCGCGTGCGCTGCTGTTCTTCGGCAGTAGCGGAAGCCAACTGCTGCTCCAACTGATTCACCCGCCGCTCCAGATCGGCATACATGCGATCGATCCGGGAGAACGCGGCCTCCGCCCCCCGGCTGCGCTCTTCCAGGCCAGCCAGTTCGGCGGCCACAGCGGCGGCTTGCTGCTGGGCTTCGTCGCGACGGCGACGCAACTCCTCCATATTTTGCTGCAGCTCGTTCACTTTGACTTCCGCCGCGGCGTGCTCGGCTTCGAGCCGCGCAACCTCTTCACGCTGGCCTTCGATGGCTGCCTGGCGGACACCGCGCAGGTCCTTGTTGCGCTCACTCTGGACAACCCAGTCATCCAACCGGCGCTCCAGCCTGGCTACTTCGGCTTCCATCTGGCGTAGTGCAGCGCTTTGATTCGCGCTTTCTTTTTCGGCTGCGCGCCTCTCTTCACTGATTTTTTCCGACTGCGCCGCCAGCTCGCTTAACAACCGGGCGAGGGAAGCGGCCTTGATTTCGGTCTGGCCCAACTCCGCCTCGACCAGGTCGAGTTTCTTCTGCGTCTCGCGCAACTCACCTTTGAGCGCAAGCGGACCTTCCGCCCTGGGCTTGCCGCCGGTCACGGTGACGTTGTGGAAGCACTCGCCGGACGGAGCGAGGAAAAAAGCATTTGGGTTTTCCAGGGCCAGCGTCTTGGCCAGCTCCGCATCGGGAGTGACAAAGCCATCGCGCAGTTTGGGCAGAATCACTTCGAGAGACCGTCCAAAGCCGTCGAGCACCCGGATGCAGTCCTTCAGGCGCTTGACGCCGGCGCCGCTGTGCTCGTCGCCGTGGGCGACTCCGGCGAAGGAAAATTTTGCCTGGGCGTCATCGGGATGAACCAGGAAGGTGGCCCGTCCATCGACATCGCTTTTTAGGAGCCGCATGCCTTCATGCGCGGCATCCCAGCTTTTGACCACGATGTAGTTGAGCTCATCGCGGAGAAAAGAATCCACCACGGTTTCATATTCATCGCTGACTTCGAGGAAGTCGGCGAGTGTGCCCACGGGCGCGAGGCCGCCGCCCAGGGAATTCGATTTGAGCAGCTTGCGTACGGTATCTGTGGAGTAGCTATGCTCGCGGATAAGCGCCTGGAGCGAATTGCGCCGGCCGGTCAGATTGGCGATTTCCGCGCGCAAACGATCGGCATCGAGCTTGGCCGCGCTCTCTTCGCTGCGCCGCAGCTCCGTCTCGGAACGCAGCGTGGTGGTTTCGGATTCGAGACGCTGCAACTGCTCGGTAACAGATTCGAACTTCAGCGACGCCTGACCACGCTCAGAGCCAAGCGATGCCAATTCCGCACTGGCTGCGCTAATTTCCAATGCCAGCCGCTCCGCGTCCTGTTCCAATGCGGACAGCGATTCTTCCGCGTGCATTGTCTGGTTGCGCGCGTGTCCAGCCTGGGTAAGCAGCTGCAGTGCGTAGCGTCGAGCACCCTCCAGCTGCTGCTCTGAGCCATTCACGGCATCGGCAGCTTCCCGCGCCTGTGCCTGGCGGGTTCGTGACGATTCGCGTACTGCGGCGGCTTCGGCCGCGGCTGTTTCCAGGAACGAACGGTGGGACTCGCGTTCGGCTACTAATCCCTGGAGGTGAAGTTTTGCCTGGTCGAGCTCAGCAGAGCCCGCGGCCGCGCGGCTGCGCAGTTCGGCGATACGCTCCTGATTAGACATCTCGCGCGTGGTCGCCCGCTCCAGGTCTACTGAGGCCTGATTGGCTCGCGCGTTGGCGTCCTTTGCGCTGGAGTCCAACTGATATCCCCGCGCCATGCCCGAGGAGTAGTCAACTTCGAGGGCGCTCACCTGCTCGGCGCCGTGCTCGATCTTGGTGCCAAGATCTGCGATTTCGACGGTGAGCCCGGCTTGCTCGCTATCCATTTGGGTAATCCGGCTGGCCAGGACTACACGCAGCCGGCCGCGCATTTCGTCGCGCAGAGCGGCGTAGCGTTCCGCCTTCTGGGCCTGGCGCTTGAGCGAGCCCATCTGCCGCGTTACTTCTTCGAAGATGTCGTCGACGCGGGCCAGATTTTGCTTGGCTTGTTCCAGGCGGAGCTCAGAAAGCCGCTTCCTGGTTTTGAACCGGGTGATGCCGGCCGCTTCCTCAATGATGGCGCGGCGATCGTGAGGCTTAGAGCTGAGCAATTGCCCGATCCGCTCCTGCTCGATGATGGCGTAGGATTCGGGACCGAGGCCGGTGCCCATGAAGATGTCCTGGATATCGCGCAAGCGACAGAGCTTGCCATTGAGCAGGTATTCGCTCTCGCCGGTGCGGAAGAGGCGCCGGGTGACGACAATCTCGCCCTGGCGAACTGCCCGCTGAAAGCGGCGCCGGCGAATCTTCAGCACAACAGGATTTTGCGAGGCTGTTGTGGGCTCACCTTCGGTAGCGGGGGGAGCTTCGGGGTTGGGTTGACCTGCTTCGTCGCCTTCTATAACGGTTCCAGGCTGTACCTCGGCGATGATCTCGTCTGTCTCCGCCGCCCGCTCGGCGCGGATCTTCTCTTCGTCCCAATCCGCTTCGGAAAGCACTTCTTCCGGTGGTTCGGCTGAATCGACCAGCGGCCCGTCGGTGTACGCATCGGGATCGATGAGAGAGAGGGAGACTTCTGCCATGCCCAGGGGCTTGCGTTCCCGCGTGCCGGCGAAGATGACGTCTTCCATTTTCGCGCCGCGCAACGACTTGGCCGATTGCTCGCCCAGCACCCAGCTCACGGCGTCCAGAATGTTGGATTTGCCGCAGCCGTTCGGACCCACGACCACCGCGATCCCTTGGCCTGGGAGGGTCACCTCTGTGCGGTCACAGAAAGACTTGAACCCCAGCATCTGGATCTTTTTAAGCTTCAACATGGAAGTGTTCCTTCGGCCTCAAAACAAACTGTATCGACGGCGTTCCCCTGAATCAACATGAAGACCCCAACATGTTGTGGATAAACCGTCCACAACCCAAGAATTTGGGGCCGCTTTTGGTTTTAGAAATCCGGAGAACGTTTCGTTCTGACGACATTTTCTTCAAAATGACACATATGCAGGCTAGACCCGCACCGTTACCGATACAAGTGACGTTCGGGGCACGTGGTTAGAGCAGAATCGCGCATTTTCCTAGTAAATAGATGATCTGAAGTGACTTATGGCTTTTGCCTCCAGGAGGGATGGAGGCGGGAAAGCACACTGCCAAGTCAAGGTTTCATTGTAGGCCGTAATGATATTTCGCTGACAAAAGATGTTGGCGCTTGCGTGACCAGCATGGCGACGACCCTGGCGACATCCTGCGGCTGAATCATGCGTGCAGGGTTCTTGGCAGAGGCGCCGCCCCCGAAGTGCGTGTTGACGGAACCCGGGGCGATGACCGAGACGCGCACGTTGTACTGCCGCAATTCCTCCGCCACAGAATACGTCAACCCATTGAGTCCCCACTTGGACGCAGAATAGGCAGCGCCTTCCGGCAGGACATTTTTCCCGGCGAGCGAGGAGATGTTGATGATGTGACCGGATCTCGCAGCAACCATCATGGGGCCAAGGGCCCGGATCATGAGGTAGGGTGCGCGCAGGTTGGTATGCATCATTTTGTCCCAATCTTCGATCGGGAGGTCGATGAGAGGCTTACGGAGCACTCCTATGCCGGCATTGTTCACCAGGATGTCGCAGCGGTGATGGTCCCGGCTGACTTGCTCACCAAAAGCTGCCACCGCCTGCGCATCGGTTAGATCGCAAGGAAGGACGAAGGCCTTGCCGCCGCCCTGCGCGATGCTTGTTCTCACTTGTTCCAATCGGAACCGGTCACGGGCTGTGAGCACCACGGTGGCGCCCATCTCCGCCAACTGATGCGCGATGGCTTCTCCGATCCCGCGCGCCGCCCCGGTCACTACGGCGACCTGGCCGACTAACGGAATAGTTGAATCAACTGCATTTTGTGTTTCCATTGTTCTCCGCCTGCTGAATGCGTTCAGTGGTGGTAATTGCTTTACTTGTCAGAAGCGACAACGATTTCTATAATCCTTCCACAGCTCATCGGGAAGGTCCTGACTTCTCCCCGGGTCCCGACCAACGAGCGGAGGATCGAAGCATCAAAGCGTTTAGCGTTTTCCGGCTCGCATCCCATCACAATGAGAGTGTTTCGGCTGTATCGTAATGATTGCTGATCCCTGCGTTTCCATGATTCCCGCATCTCTTAGGAGCGTTGCATGAAGAAGTTTGTCCTTGCTTCCCTATTGGCCTTGGCCATCATCATCCCGGGCGGCTTTTCTCTGGTTTATGGCCAGGCAGCTCCATCCGGACAGATCACAATCAAAGATCCCCAGGAATACAACGATTACACCAACGCGATGGGACAGTCGACGCCGGCCGCCAAGGCAGCAGCGATTGAGGCGTTTTTGACCAAGTATCCGAACTCGGTGGTCAAGAACGACATGCTGGAGCAGCTCATGGCGGCATATCAGCAGGCGGGGGATATGGCGAAGACCGTGAGCACTGCCGATCGCCTCCTGGCCGTGGATCCGGGCAATCTTCGCGCTCTGTTCATCGAGGTGTACATGGCGGGATCTCAGGCAGCGGGCAAGCCTCCTGCCGACGCCCAGCCCATTTTGGATAAAGCTGCGGCGGAGGCCCAGACTGGTCTCAATGCCACCAAGCCGGCGTCGATGTCGGAAGCCGACTTCCAAAAGCTGAAGAGCGCCACAACCCCGATCTTCTACGGGGCGATCGCAAAGGATGACGAAAACAAGAAGGACTACTCAGGGGCTATCGCGGCTTTCACGAATGAACTGAAGGCCTATGGCAATCCGACGCTGACGCAGTCCGGTCCTGGTCTGAATGACACTTACCTGTTGGGCCAGGCTTATGCGCAGCAGACGCCTCCCGATTTGAAGAATGCGGCATGGTTCTTTACCCGGGCGGCCCAGTTCGCTCCGCCGCAGGCCAAGCCGCAGATTGAGAAGGCAGCCGAGTATTTCTACAACAAGTATCACGGCAGCATGGATGGCTATCCGGCAGTCCAGGCATTGGCGCAGGCGAATTTGTTCCCTCCGCCGGAATACAACCCGACTCCTGCTCCTCCACCGCCGTCACCCGCCGACCTGGCAGCACAAACGGTCGCGTCGACTCCAGACCTGAAGACCCTCAGCCTGTCCGATCAGGAATTCATCCTGTTCAATGGCAAGCCGGACGACGCTCAGAAAATGTGGGATGTCTTGAAAGGACGCAGGTTCCAGATTCCGGGCTTGGTGGTTTCAGCCACACCCGAGTCTGTTCAGCTTGCGGTCACGGAAGACAACAAGCAGAGCAACAAGGCGGACTTCACGATCAACATGAAGACTCCCTTGAAGACCGTGCCCACCGTCGGTTCGAACGTCACATTCGAAGGAACCTTCGATTCCTATACACCGAATCCGCCGATGATCACGCTGACGGATGGAGAGCCGCCCGCCAAAGCGGCGCCGGCTCGTCGTCACACGCGGTAAAGAGCAAAACAGGAAGGGGCAGCCCAGCTACCGGGCTGCCCCTTTTTCGTTGTCAAGAGAAGTTCAGCCCCGGTAACGGGGACGGGAGCTGGCTTCACCCCATGGTAGAGTGGGGGAGTTGTGGCGCCTTTCCCCCCTCATTCCCACTCGCCTCGAGTGATCAGCCGGTCAATTCTCCGGTGTTTACTTCTTTGCAGTTTTGCCTTGCTCCCAATGTGGGCGGCTGGGCAATCCCGTACGCAGGACCTTTTCCCCGGTGTGGTCCCGGTTCCGATCAAGAACACGCCGCTTGCGGGTGAACCCACAGTGGTGTCACTTCAGCATCTGGACCAGCAGCAGATGAGCGAAGCCGATTACCAGGTCGTTTCCAATCTGAGCCCGGAGCTTTCCAAGCAGGCCGCTCTGGCAAATTTTGACATCAGCAATCCGGCCTGGCATTTTCAGCAAGTTGTCTGTCCGGCGTTTCCGGATTATGTCCTGCTTTCGTTTGCGCACGGCGCGGACGAAAGCGGGTCCTCGCGATTTGGCGCGGTGCTGCCGCGCGACAACGCGCAGGTGCGGGTAGTCTCCACCTACGCTCACGGCCTTTTGCCTTTCGAGGCATCATGGAACAGACCGGGGACGTTTGAAGTATTCAACGGGATGCTGCGTGCGGAGCGCGGCGAGCTGCCCCTGAGTCATGCACCGAACTGGCTGACGATTGCCCTCTGCTATGCGGAACTGAGCGGATATCCGGTCCAGGTGCTGAGCACCACTCCTTTGCCGGAAACGACGTTAGATATGCTTCGCCTGGATGCGAACCGCCCGCAGATGGTGATCGCGTCCGACCAGAGCGCCGATGTCACTTTCAGTGATGTTTCCCGGCCGGAGATGACGACAAACTGGAAGATTCATTTCGACCGGCATGGTCAGATCACGTCGGCCAGCCGCAGCCTGGCGCGCCAGCCAGCGAAAATCGCGCTCAAGCCGTAAGGCTGTAGAGCAGCGATGAATTTAGTCTCATCACGTGTATGGCCTTCATCGCTCTATCGCATGGGGCTTTTTCAAAGCCTTCTGACAACCCAATCCAGTTTGCCAGGCTTCACGAGCTTCACTCGCCCAGCATGATTCGCTGGATGGAGTGTGCGCGGCCGGTAGCACCGTCACATTCCACCAGCGCAGCGCACATTCTTGGATCGCCCTTGGCAGCTTCGAATTTTCCCGGCATGCCGGTGAGGAAGCGGTTAATAACTTGCTCCTTTTCCACACCGATGACGCTGTCGAAGGGGCCGCTCATGCCAACGTCTGTCTGATAGGCCGTGCCCTTGGGGAGTATGCGCTCGTCAGCGGTGGTTACGTGAGTGTGGGTTCCGATTACCGAGGTAACCCTCCCGTCTAGGTACCAACCGAGTGCAACTTTCTCTGAGGTGGCTTCGGCGTGGAAGTCCACCAGGATGACTTTGGCCTGGATTTTTTGAAGCAGGGCGTCAGCGACACGGAACGGATCTTCCAGATTGGCCATGAAGATGCGTCCTTGCAGATCGATGACTGCGTAGGTCTGCCCGGAGGGCAATTCACCTTCGTAGAATCCATAGCCCGGAGTTCCCGCGACGTAGTTGGCGGGGCGAAGCACGCGGCGGGCCCGATCGTGGCTATCCGCAGGCGCGGATTGCATATACTCAATAATTTCTCGTTTGTCCCAGACGTGATTGCCGGTGGTGAGGACATGCGCTCCCAAGTCGAAAAGCTCCTCGGCAATAGGCGGGGTCACACCAAAGCCGCCGGCGGCATTCTCAGCGTTGACGACCACCAGATCGACGGCCCGTTGCTCGATCAGGGGGGGGAGGTGATCCGATACGATACGCCGTCCGGCGTGGCCAAATACGTCACCTACGAAGAGAATGCGCAAGAAGGACCCTCCCTGTGGCGTAGTTGGTCAAATGATCCTGCGACGAGTACGATTTTGGGCTGGAAATGATCATGGTTACCTATAATTGCGTATGCAACCTTGGAAGTGACTAACGTGCAGTCGCATGGCCATGCCGTTTTTGCCTCAGTTATGGTAGCGTTCGGGGATGGCCGTCAACTGCAGATTTGCTACCGGAGTTCATGTACTTGTCCTGCTCGCTTCTGAGCCGGATACGCTGCAAACTTCAACCGACATTGCACTCAAGCTGGACACCAATCCAGTCGTCGTCCGCCGTGTTCTGGCCTCGCTTCAGCAAGCCAAGCTGATCGAAAGCCAGAAAGGACCGACGGGTGGATCAAGACTGCTGAAGTCTCCCAAAGCTATTTCTTTGGCAGATGTTTACAAGGCAGTGGAGACCGGCTCGCTGTTCCATACTCCCAACGTGCGCGCTGCCGCGGCTTTGCGAGTCAACGCTTCGCTCGAGAAAATCTTTTCCGGCTCCATGATAGCCCTGCTGGATGAGTTTGAAAAAACGAGCCTGAGCCAGGTACTGAAGCGAGTCGGCAAGCAAACCGGCAGGAAGTAGAGCCGGTTCAGGTCTGCTATTGGCCACTCTCTTCCAATCGGGGAGAGGACGCCGTAGTTTCACCATTCGCCTCGGGTCCAGTTTGGGATCGCAGAAGAGGGAAGAGGATCACGTCGCGGATCGACCTGGCGCCCGTCAGCACCATGGTAAGCCGGTCGATGCCGATGCCTTCGCCACCGGTCGGTGGAAGGCCGTAGGCCAGGGCACGCACGTAATCTTCATCCATCGCGTGGGCTTCTGTATCGCCTCGCTCTCGTTCGGCCAACTGCTGCTCGAAGCGGTTGCGCTGCTCTACCGGATCGTTCAGCTCGCTGAAGGCATTTCCCAGCTCGAAACCCCCGATGTAGAACTCAAAGCGCTCCACCCAGTCCGGTTCGTCAGGCTTGTTCTTCGACAAAGGGGAAACCGCCACCGGGAAGTCGTAGATGATGGTGGGCTGAATCAGGTGCTCTTCGGCCACGGCTTCGAAGATGCCGGCGATGGTTTTGCCCGCAGGCTGGCCGGGCTTGTAGTCGAGCGAGATGTGCGCCTCCCGCAGTCTTTCAGCCAACTGTTCCACAGAGTGCTCGCTGCCAAAATCCTCAAGGGAGGGCTTAGGGCCTGCCTTTTCCGGCCAGAACTCGAGAATGGCCTCGCGCATGGAGAAGCGCCGCCACAGTGACAGATCAATCTCGTGGCCGTCGAAATGGGTCACCGTGGAGCCGTTGACCTCCCTGGCTACGTGAATGATCAGTTCCTGGGTGAGTTGCATCAGGTCGTGGTAGTTAGCGTAGGCCTGATAGAACTCGAGCATGGTGAATTCTGGATTGTGCTGAGTGGACACACCCTCATTACGAAAGTTGCGATTGATCTCGTAGACCCGGTCCAGGCCGCCGACCACCAGGCGCTTCAGATAAAGCTCAGGCGCGATGCGCAGGTAGAGAGAAAGGTCGAGGGCATTATGGTGGGTGCGAAAAGGACGGGCGGCGGCTCCCCCGGCGATGGGCTGCATCATCGGCGTCTCGACTTCGATGAAGCCGCGCTGATCGAAGAAGGAGCGAATCGCCTTGAGAATTTGGGCACGCTTAACGAACACCGCGCGCACGTCGGTATTCATGAACAGATCCACGTAACGCTGACGGTAGCGAAGCTCGACGTCGGCCAGGCCGTGATATTTCTCCGGGAGAGCCAGCATGGCCTTGGCCAGGAAAGTGATCTTGTCTACATGAATGGTCAGCTCGCCGGTGCGGGTGCGGAAGACGTAGCCGGAAACTCCGATGTGGTCGCCCAGGTCAAGCAGCTTATATAACTGGAAGCCCTGCTCCCCGACAGCGTCCAGGCGAACGTAAATTTGTAAGCGCTCACCGCCCTGCTGTAGTTGCGCAAAACCGGCCTTGCCCTGGGCGCGAATGGCCATAATGCGACCAGCCACGGTGACGGTCGTCTTCTGACTTTCTAACTCCTCTGCTGGGGTATTGCCGAACTTTTGGCGCACTTCACTAAGCGTGTGCGTAGCGACAAACTGGCTAGGATAGGTTTGCTGCCCGAGGGCGGAAATCTGGCGCAGTTTTTCCTGGCGGAGTGCGAAGAGGTTGCACTCGAATTCGGACTCAAACAATGGCTGCCTCTCCCGCGTATTATAACTGCCTGGGAGAACGTCCAGATGGGGCGGCAATCCGGTCGGCCAGAGCGAGAAACGAAGGACAACACGTTCCAGTCCCTGGTGCGGGTCGAGAGCCTGATTCAACTCGGCCTGTTGTTGCCGGCTTGCGTGGTGATCGGTTGGGCCATCGGTCTGGCTCTCGATCACTGGTTGAATCAACACTGGATGAATGTGGCAGGCCTGATCTTGGGCGCTATCGCCGGGTTTGTGCAGACGATTCGCATCGTTCTCGCACACAGCAAGGAATGAATGGAATTCAGCGATCAGGATCTAAGGAACGTTTTGAACCGGGCGCTACGAAGCGTCCTGATTGCCACCCTGGTGGGAATTGCAATCATATGGGTCGCGTGGGGTTGGCGGTCGATGTTGCTGTTTGTGGTGGGAGGCGCGATTGCCGCCACAGGCATCGTGGAGTGGCGCCAGCTCATGGGTGCGGTTCTGGTCAGGCTGAATCCCTCCGGAGGCGGAGATCAGGCTGTACCGAGGCCAATGGGCCCGGTGTTGTTTTGGTTTTTTGTTCGCCTCGTAGCCGCGGCGGGATTGCTTTATGTTAGCCTAAGGAGTTTGGACGGCAAGGTGGCAGCACTGTTCCTGGGCATCGCCCTCGCCCCCTTATCCCTTTTCATTGAGGCACTTCGGCTATTCCGCGGCTGGTCCGCATGAGGCTTGATCCACCGGTATGCTCGAACAAGATCCAATCACTGCGGCAGTCAATAAATACCTAGGAAAATTCGCCATCCAGCTGATGCACCTGGTGCATGTGCAGCCCTATGATCCACAGGCTCCCATTACTCGGCCATTCGCCATGGAGCTGCTGGTATTCGGTCTGCTGCTGGTGTTCTTCCTGTTGGTGCGCTTCTCCCTCAGTGTGGAGAAGCCGGGCACCATCCAGCAGGTCGCGGAAATGATTCACGGTTTTGTCTCCGACCAGGCCGAGTCGATCGTCGGACCGGGATCGCAGCGGTTCGTGATGTTTTGCACCTGCGTGCTTCTGTTCATATTGCTGGGGAACCTGCTCGGAATGGTGCCAGGTCTGCTTGCGCCCACCTCGGTTCCGACAGTGCCCCTGGGAGTCGCGCTGTTGTGCTGGTTCTATTACCACTACTATGGCCTGCGCGCGAACGGCTTTCACTACTTCCGGCAATTCACCGGACCCATGTGGCAGATCGCCTTCATGATGCTTCCGATTGAATTGATCTCGCACCTGGCGCGCATTCTTTCGCTCACCGTTCGTCTTTACGCCAATATGTTCGCGGGCGAAGAAGTGACGCTGGTGTTCTTTTCTCTAGTGCCGGTCGGCATCCCGATTCTATTTATGATCCTGCACCTTGGGGTGGCGCTGATCCAGGCCTACATTTTTATGCTGCTGACAATGATCTATGTGTCGCAGGCAATTGCACACGAACACTAGGTTCCAGATTCCACGCCGGGGACTATGCTTCTGCCCGGTGGGGTGCCGCAAGCGTGAGGGGGCCAGCACGGTGAGCCTCAACCACCCACTGGCGGTGATTTTCAGAAGCAAGGAGAACGAATGCAAAAGCTGCAATATCTTTTCATGACTCTTTCGGTCTTGTTCCTGGCCAGTCCGGCCTTCGCCCAGGCATCGGGCCAGGGCGACAACGGACACGGTCTCGTGGCCATCGCCGCCGGCGTTGGCATGGGTCTCGCGGCCGGCCTCTGCGGGCTAGGACAGGGCCGGGCAACCGCTTCTGCGACGGAAGCGCTGGCGCGGAATCCCGGAGCGCGTGCCGGTATTTTGCTGCTGCTCACTCTTGGCCTCGCCTTTATGGAATCCCTCTCGCTCTTCACGCTGGTCATCATCTTCCTCAAGGTGCAGTACTGATCCGCAGCCGCACTTAACAGAGCAACGAAAGAGATCAGGCCTGGTCCTGATCTCTTTTTGTTCTGGGAGGAAGTTAAGACAAGCGCCTACCCCGAGAGTTTGTAGCTATCCTGTTTTGTTCTGATGACTCCTCGCCTGACGTTCGCGGAAACCTCGAAGCAATTCGGCAAGCAGACCGCTCTTCAGCCACTCACACTGAGCCTGGAAGCGGGAGAGATTCTCGGATTTTTAGGTCCTAACGGAGCGGGGAAGACTACGGCAATCCATCTCGCGCTGGGGTTTCTGCGCCCGTCCTCAGGGGGCGGAACGCTCCTGGGCAAACCTTTTGGCGATCCCGAGGCGCGCTCGAGGCTGGGCTTCGTGCCGGATGTGCCGGTGTTTTTCGCGGAGAACGGCTTTCGCAGCGTAGAGCTGGCAGCGCGTCTCAACGGCGTGAGAGACCAGGGGCTGGCCAACGGCATTCGTAACATTCTCGACGCTGTGGGCCTGCCCAACGACGCGAAAGACGCACGCCAGTACTCACGGGGCATGCAGCAACGCCTCGCTTTAGCGCAGGCTCTGATCAACGATCCTGACCTGCTGATCCTCGATGAGCCCGCGGCCGCGCTCGATCCCGCAGGGGTACAGCATGTGAGGGAATTGCTGCGCAGCGCGCGCAATGCGGGCAAGAGCATTTTCTTTAGTTCCCATCAGCTCACCGAGGTAGAGCAGATTTGCGATCGGATAGCCTTTCTGAATCAAGGCCGATTGATCCGTTACGGTACGCTGCGAGAATTTCAGAGCCAGTCGGACCGGATAGCGATTGATCTGGTAGGAATCACTCTGGCGGATGGGGAACGATTATTTCCCGGCGCGGTCACTGCCGGACAAGTTGCCGGCTCTATTCGCCTGACGATTGCAGGAGAGGAACAGCGCCGCGTCATTGAGGCGATATGGAATGCAGGCGGCGAAATCATAAGCCTGGTTCCGCAGCAGCGCAGGCTGGAAGAGCTGTTCCTCGAATGGAGCGGCTCATGACCGCGTGGCCGAAGATCTGGCAGATCACGCGCCGGCTGTTGTACCAGAACCGCTGGATCTACCTGCTGCTGATGCTTTGGCCCGCCGGCATGGCGGCGATTCTGCTGGCGCCGCAAACGCGGCCGGAGATCGAGGATGTGCTTTCGGTCCTGCACCAGGAGTGCCTCTATGGATTGGCTCTGGTGGCATTCACCGGGGGAGCTCTGTTGGGGAACGAGCAGCGTTCGCGCCGCATCGTTGCCGTATTATCGCGGGCGGTGGGCCGGCGGCAGTATTTCCTGGCTCTGCTGATGGCGGCGTGGCTGCCGCTGTTCGCCTACGTCCTGAGCTTTGTAATGAGCGGAACCTTCCTCCTGGACGCCATCGATCATCCGGTGCCACTGCTGTTCGCTTTGGCGCTGGTTCAGCTGGTGCTGGGAATGTGGACGGCAGCTGCGGCCCTTTTCTTCTCGACCTGGCTACCTATGATGCTGGCGTCCACGGCTTCCCTGGCGTCGCTGGCACTATTGGGCGGCGTGGGCTATCAGTGGCCCAACTTCACGCCGGGGCGGCTGGTCGTTACATTGACCCAGGGCGATCTCCGAACAACCATGAAGCTGGTGAAGAATCCGAGTGGGCTGCTTCTTCTAATTGCGGGGGCAGCGGTCCTATTTGCCGCAGGCGCGGCTATCTTTGAGCGCCACGACCTGGGGCTCAAGAGCGACTAGCCGCATTTCTCACGAAACCGCTGGGTAAGGGATCTGCTGGTATGAGATCTCTATCATCTGGGAATGACAGGTGTCCCGTTCAATCCCGGTTTTGGCTGGAGTCAGATTCCACGGCTGCCCCGGCCGCTCGCCGGCTAGACTCTTGCTCCGGTTTAGGAGCCGTGCTCTCACCAGCCCGCCATGCCAGTACCTTGCGCTTTGCTAATGAGACAGCGCGTTCGCTCCGGCCAGCAGAAAAACCAGGGGCGCATTCCAATTGATTGCCACCTCATTGAGCGAGGGCGCCATGGCGTCATCGACCCACATGCGCATGGGTGGGAGCTTGGGCAAGGCGCGCGCCACTTTATCCTCCGGCTGGGCGTTGGGGCCACCGGATAGCAGGCCAGGCCAGGGCGCTGCAAGCTGGTCGGCAATGCTCGGGCGGTGATGGGGATGCTGAAACGGATTCGTCCCGACATGCGTGACCCAGGAGACGCCGAAGCAGTTACGGCCGAGCAGGTAATGTAGATTACCGAGCGCAGCTTCCAGCAACCCCCTTTCAGGTTGCAAATGGTTGGCGATCAGCAGTAACAGCGATTGATTCGCAGCCACGGAGTTGGAACCCCAGAAGTAATCCGTGGGATCGAGCGTGGTGCCATAACCACTGAACCGCCGGCGGCTCAAGAGCGTTTGGGCGGCGGCCCGGGTTTGCCCCAGGACCCGGCCGTGCATGGCATCGTCCGCTTTTTGTTCTGTGAAAGCATAAGCCCAGTAAGCCAGCGGCGTTACATTCGTCCACGACGGCGCCGTGATCGATGTCTCCGCGGTCAGTGATTGTTGCCCGTGGAGGAAAGCCTGCTCGTATTGGTGGTCGCGCGTGGTACGCCAAAGCTCGGCCGAAGCCCAGAGAACGTAGTCGTGACACTGCGTATCGCCGTATGCGCCTGTCTCGATACCGGGAGGATTCGCAAACCCCACGTCCGGGTGAGCAATCGCCCAGGACCAGCCGCGCTTGGCTGCGGCCAGGCAAAGGGCGGCGAAAGTGGCGTCGTATTCGCCGTAGCAGCGGGCGGCGATCGCCATCACCGCCGCCAGACCGGCTGTAGCGCAGGTGCTTTTGTAAGGAGCTTTACCCGTACCGATCACGTAGCTCGTAAGCCTGTCGTTCTGTGGCATCACAAACCCGCAGAATTGCTCGCTGGTTTGTTTGTGCCAGACTCCTCCATCGAGGTCCTGCAAGGAGAGCATCCATTCCAGGTTCCAACGTACTTCCGCAAGGTAGTCAGGGAGCTTGCCGCCCGACTCCGGTATGCGCAGGGATAGGGAATGCAGAGCAGTGGGATAAAGATCCCAGGCCCAGAGCAGGGTGCCGGTGGCGATAGCGCTATTCACCACATAGCGGCCGTAGTCGCCTGCGTCGTGCCAACCGCCATGGTTTGGGAGGACGCCCGTTCGTCCCGAACTGGGATGGAAAGCGTCTGCCTGGTGGCAGATGGAATAGCGGTAACCGTCGCCTAGATCGACCGCGCATCCGCATCGCTGGCCGTAGAATGCGCGCATGCACAACAGTAACGGATTGACATAGACATCGTTACCGATGACAAAGGGCTGGCTGCGAACGCCCTGGGTCACTAACCGGTATTTGCCCGCCGTGTTCAAACGAGAGAAGTCGGCCAGGGACACCGAATCGCCGGAAGAAGCGTCTATCATTGGCTCGCTCAGACGGCCCTCGAAAACCGAATGCCCCCGCGGTTCAGAAAAGATCTGGAAGGTTCTATCTCGCTCATCCTCTAACTGCAGGCTGGCGATCTTTTCGCTCTGCTGGAGATATCCAGCCTGATTAAAGGCGATGCGGTTGAGATTGAAGGCGGCAGCATTCACTAGGGGCCCGGAAGAGGGGAGCAAACGGCTCGCGCTCCAGGCGCTTATATATTTGAGTACGGCTCGGCGCTTCATTCGCCCCATCTTACGATAGCGACTTACAGCCGCTTCGGCTGATTTCGTAACTAGTCTTGAGGAGTATCTTGCGCGCAAGAGTAACGCTGAGCGATTATCAAAGGGCTAAGCATCACTGAACAGATAAAAAGGCAAAATTTCATTGTTTCGTTATGGAAACACGTGCTAAGCTCTTTGCTGCTGGTGCGCGGTTCTGTATCTACGGATGAAGCCGTAGGAACACGGCATCAGATCTGTCAGGCCCTCTTGGTAAACCCTGGTTCCCCCTTGTATCCCGTGGATATGGTTGTTCTCGTTCCCGGTGTCCCCTCGTGCCGGATAACTCGGTAGTCGTTTAAGTTCGGCCCTCCCCTCGTTGATCAACAGTTGTTTATTCAAATGCTATTGGTGTGACCTGCTTTTGCGAGTGGAGCAAAGGACACTGGAGGTGTGTCTTGACGGATACCCGGGGCGCTAATTCCCCAGGCAAGGATGTGCGTGCGCTCTTCGAGAAGGCGAAGATCGGCGATGTGCGCTACCGCACGTTTGCGGCGCAGAACGCACCCCATAAAAATGAATCTGAACCGCCGCCGCGGCCTCCGGCCATAGACCCGTCGCCCGCGCCGCCAGTCTCAAATAACGGCCAGCCGCGGCGGGCGCTCAATGCGGTGTTCGAAGGCAACGCAAGACTGCACGTCGCTTCCTCCCTGCCAAACCTGGCTACCGGCACGGGAGCCGCTCTGATCTTTGCATCGGCGGCGGGAGGCGTCGGCAAGACGACACTTTGCGCCACCGCTGCCCGCATCCTTGCCAGTCGCGTGAGCAATGTTCTGGTCGCAGACCGATGCGCCGAAGGCATCATCCCCTACTACTTCAGTCTGGAGCGGTTGCGGGCCGGAGGGCTTCAGACTGTCTACCCGAACGCGCGGCGCGCCGGTTATCAGATGATCATGGTCAACGCGCCTTGCGACGAGCAACTGAACACATCGACGGCCGCTTGGCTCGAGACGCTTCAGGCTGAGTCGACGCTCACGTTGATGGACCTTCCTACCCTGAATGGTCATTCTTCACAAAACCAGATCATTCGGGAAGGCCAGGTCGTTGTTCCCCTGGTGCCGGACGTGCAATCCATCGCGACCCTCGGCTGGGTCGAAGAGCTCTCGGGCAAGTTAACAGAAGGACGCAATCTACGCAGCCTGTTTGTTCTCAACCGCTTCGACGAGACGCGAGCACTGCACCGCGAGATTCGGACGCACCTCGAGAAAGTGCTGGAAGGACGGTTGGCCCCGGTAGCTCTGCGTGAGTCCGAAGCGGTAGCAGAGGCGTTGTCACTGGGCATGACCGTCGTCGATCATGCGCCGCAATCTCCAGTAGCGAAGGATTTCGAGCAGTTTGTTGCCTGGCTGGAAGCGCGGCTGGCGCAAATCCCTGCCGAGAAGGTGGAGATTGCATGAGTGACCGCCAACATAATGCCGGGAGGTGGTTCAGTCGCATTTATCCGTGGTTGATTCTGCCCCTGATTGTTGCGGTTCTGGCCTTGGTTGCACTGATTCCAATGACCTGGCAACAGCAGGCGTTCTTCGGCGTGCTGGTCGTAATCGCGGCTGTGCTGATCGACCGCAGCAAGAGCGGACAAGCCGCGACCATTCTGTTGGTTTTGTTATGCCTGAGCGCCACCAGTCGCTACGCATATTGGCGCACCGCGGGTCTGTGGAGATATCTGCGTAGTCCCTGGGGCCACATTAGTCCGGTTGCCGCGACGCTCATGCTGACCTTGTTCGCCGCGGAGGTCTACACCTTTCTTATCCTGGTGCTGGGTTTTTTCCAAAGCATCACACCGCTCAAGCGCGCTCCGCTGCTTATGCCTGAGAGTCCCGAGGACTGGCCAGTGGTAGACGTGCTCATTCCCACCTTGAACGAGTCTCTGGAGGTTGTCCGCTATACCGTCCTGGCCGCGCAACAGATGGACTGGCCGCCGGAAAAGCTGAACGTGATCCTGCTCGACGATGGAGCGCGTAGCGACTTCCGGCAATTTGCTGCCGAGGCCGGCGTGCGGTATATCGCGCGCACCGACCACTCGGCTGCCAAGGCAGGTAATCTGAATCACGCACTGCGTC
This sequence comes from Acidobacteriaceae bacterium, assembly GCA_035507705.1. GTDB lineage: Bacteria > Acidobacteriota > Terriglobia > Terriglobales > Acidobacteriaceae > PALSA-350. Next base: position 13,628 of record DATJNV010000143.1, on the reverse strand, counting down.
TGACCAACGGCGAGTTTGTTACCGTCTTCGATTGCGATCACATACCAACGCGCTCCTTTCTGCAGATCTCGATTGGCTGGTTCCTGCGCGACCACCGCCTCGGAATGTTGCAGACTCCCCACCACTTTTACTCTCCCGACCCCTTTGAACGGAACCTGGGCAAGTTTCGCCGCATTCCCAATGAGGGCAGCCTGTTTTACGGCATCGTCCAGGACGCCAACGACCTGTGGAACGCCACGTATTTCTGTGGCTCCTGCGCCACCCTGCGGCGCACTGCCGTGGATCAAATTGGCGGAATCGCCCAGGAGACAGTTACAGAAGACGCCCACACTTCGCTGCGTCTGCAAAAGGCCGGTTGGAACACGGCCTATATCAACATTCCGCAGGCCGCCGGTCTGGCTACCGAAACCCTCGCCCGGCACATCAAGCAGCGGATTCGCTGGGCTCGGGGGATGATCCAGATCCTGCGCATGGACAATCCGCTTTGGGCACGAGGGCTTACCTTGCCGCAGCGGCTTTGCTACTTCAACGCGACCCTGCATTTTCTCTATGCCCTGCCGCGGCTGATTTTTCTCACTGCGCCCGTGTTGTATCTGGTCTTCGGCCTTTCCAATGTACCAGGCTACTGGCTGGCGATTATCGCCTTTGCTGCGCCCCACCTGGCTGTTTCCACCATCGCCAATTCGCGCATTCAGGGCAGCAAACGGTTTTCGTTCTGGAACGAGATCTACGAGACCGTTCTCTCGCCCTACATCCTGCTGCCGACGATTTTCGCCATGCTCAACCCCAAAAGTGGAGCTTTCAACGTGACCGACAAGGGAGGCGCACAGCAGCAGGGATACTTCAGCTTCAAATTGTCGATGCCATTCCTGTTTCTGCTTCTCCTGAATCTGGTGGGCCTGTCGTTCGCTATCCCCCGCTACCTCTACTGGGATCGCGGCCACTCCGGCACCATCTGGATCAACGTGTTTTGGGCCTTTCTGAATGTGGTGATCCTTGGGGTGGCATTGTCGGTCTGCGCAGAGCAGCGGCAGAGGAGACACGCGGTACGAATACCCAGCGCAGTGCCGATTCTGCTGCATGCCGGCGGAGAAACCTATGACGGGATGACCGCAGACCTTTCCACGACCGGGCTGGCGGCGCAGACCGGCGTGACGCTGCCTTCAGGCGAACCGGTAGAGATCGGCTTTCCTGAGGACGAGGAAGAGGAAAGGCTGCGAGGCCGGGTGATTGGCGGCGACGGGGGGCGGTTGCGCATCCAGTTTGCTCCGCTTTCGCTCTTGGAGCAGAGATTGCTGACCCGCGTGCTTTACACCCGCGCGGACCGGTGGCTCGATTGGGACAATGGCTTTGCTCCGGATCGGCCGCTGCTCAGCTTCATGGATCTTCTGCAGTCTTCCATGGCAGGACTCTGGAAGCTGTTTTTCGCGCGGCCAGGCTTTGCCGGCGCGCCCTCCAAGCCGCTGGAGCCCGTGCGTGCCGCTGTCATTACGGGCTTCGTCTTGGCCATACTTGGATTTGCCTTCTGGCGCGCCAATGCCAGCACCGCGCGAGCACAGAAGGAGCCGGCTCCCGAGCTGATCGAGCGGTCCTTCACACTCGGCTCGCTGGCGCGGCCTAAAGACGTTTTCCTCCTGAAAGAGCCGGGTAGCCGCGTGGTGCTCAAATTCGCTACTCCGCAGAGCTGGCTCCTCCAGGGTGGCAAACTGCAATTGAAGTATCAGATTCCGCGCAACGCGCGCGACCAATACACCTACGCAGATATTCGCCTCAATGATTCTCTGATTGCCTCGATCACGCCGACGGTCGAGGAACGGGATGCGGGCGCCGGCGAGCTGATAGTGCCGCTGCCCCCGGACCTCCTGCTGACTCGAAACGAGTTGACAATTCAGTTGACCGGGCAGGGAAACAGTGCCTGTGCAGCCAGTGTGGAAAAGAATCCGCCATGGTTTCGCATTGACCCCTCCAGCCAGGTGGCCCTCGAGGCCCAGCCTCTGGCCCTGGCATCTGAGCTGTCTGCGCTGCCGCAGCCGTTCCTTGAGCACCTGGCCAATTCGCCCGTGGTGGTGCCGTTTGTCTTTGTCCACCGCCCCGATGCTGCCACGCTGCAGAGCGCCGGGGTACTGGCATCATGGTTTGGCTCTCTGGCCGATGACAGCGGCGTCCGTTACTACACGCAAGTGGGCGGCGTGCCTACGGGAAACGCAGTTGTGTTGTTGGTGGGAACGGAGCAGATAGAGGGAACATCCCTGGCCAATCAGAGCGGGGTCTCGCTCCAGGCCAATCCCAGCGATCCCTACGGCAAGGTGCTGGTGATTCATGGCCAGACAAGCGAAGACTTGTTGGCTGTTGTGCAGGCGCTTTCTACCGGGCAGTTAAAGATGGCGGGCAGCTCTGCTTACCTCAACCGGACAGTTGCTTTACCTGCGCGAGCCCCCAACGATGCCCCGCGCTGGATTCACAACCAGCGCGTGAGCCTTGCCGACCTTGCCGGTCCCGCAGACTTGCGTATCAAGGGTCAGAATCCCCTCACCATCTATATGCACTTGTCTCCGGACTACAACTTCGGCGTGCAGCAAAACGTATTTCTGCATCTGGCTTATTCTGCTGATCCCGCGGATTTGGCCAAATCCTCCAATGTCGCCTCGAGGTTAAACGGGGTTCCGCTCGGCAGCGTGCCCTTGCTGGCAAACGGAGAGGAGCACGATGTCGATGTGCCTTTTCTCGATGTGCCGGCGGCCGTCTATGCGAATACGCTGCAAATACAGTTCTACTTTGTCCCCGCAGGCGCCGACCCCTGTGCGCCCGGAGCCGCTAATTCCAGTGCGCAGATTCTAGGCTCCTCGTATCTGGATCTGGGCGGAGCGGTGCACTATGTGGAACTGCCGAATCTGAACCTCTTCGCCAAGGCAGGATTTCCTTTCACCCGGATGGCGGACCTGAGTGAGACGGCAGTGGTGCTGCCCTCAACCCCTTCCCCCGAGGTGCTGGGGCTGTACCTCGATCTGATGGGCTATTTCGGGGCCCAGACCGGCTATCCAACCACCCGCCTGCAGGTGGTGTCTGCGTCGGACACGGCGCAAATGGCAGGCAAGGACCTCCTGGTACTCGGCAGTTTCGTCGATCTGGCCGGCATTCCGGAAATCACAGAGAACCTGCCGCTGACCTACGCCGGCCTGTCATTCACGCTGAGTCTGAGGGCTCGGCTGGCCTTGACGGCTGATTGGGTTACGCGGCGGAATTCAGCCGCCTGGCAGGCAATGAACGATACGGACAACCTGGCGCCGCAGGGCATTGTGGAAGGAATCGCATCTCCTTTTGCGCGCGGCCGAAGCGTGGTGGTAATTGCCGGACGCAATCGTGCTGCACTGCCCGGCCTGGCTTCCGCCCTGCTCACGACGATGCCCCTCGAGGGTATCGACGGCACCGTCAGCTTGTGGACCGGTAACAGCTTTGTGAGTTATCCGCTTTCGACCGCGGTTTACGGCTCGGAGGTGCTGCCCTGGTACCGTGCCTTCGGGTATTGGCTGCCCCATCATCCTTTCGTTTTGCTGCTGCTGTTGTTGCTGGCTCTGGCGGTGCTGGGATTCTTGACCCAGCAATTTTTGGCGGTGCGGGTTCGGATGCGGCTGGCATTGGCGCAAGAGGGCAGTAGGGGATCGTTCAACACGGCAACGTGAGGTTGCCATCAGTTCCGCCCGCCGTGCGGGCCCATGGAGGGAGATATGTTTGCCAAATCAGAAATTGCTCTCAGCCTTCTCCTGCCGATCGTGTTCGTGCAATCGGCTCGAGGGCAACAGAGCGCTAGCGATGTTCTCATTCAGCGCGCGCGCACGCTCGACGGACAAGGCAGGCATGATCTGGCAGCTGCTGCGTGGAAACAGGTGTTGCTGCTGAATCCCTCCCAACCCGATGCGCTGGTCGCTTTGGCAAGCTATTACCGTAGCACCGGAGATACGGCGACCGCCGACCATTACTTGGCACTGCTGCGCAAGGTGTCGCCTTCCGATGCTAAAGCGGTGCAGGTTCCGGCGGCCCCGGGAGCAGCCGGCAATAACTCAGAATTTGAGGCCGCGGCAAAATTGGCGGCTCAGCACCGCTACCATGAGTCGTTGGAACTCTACCGCAAGGCATTCCATGGCGCGGTGCCCTCCGGAACATGGGCCGTTTCCTATTACGAGACTGAGGCTGCGATTCCAACCGAATTGTCGCAGGCCATCGCCGGCTTGCGTGGGCTGGTAAAGGAATATCCTGCCAATCCCAGTTACCAATTGGCGCTGGGCCGGGTACTGACCTACGACGCCAGGACCCGTGTCGAGGGCATTCACTTGCTGGCCGATCTGCATGGCACCGCGGAACAGATGGAGCAGGCCAGGATCGCCTGGCGGCAAGCCATCGTCTGGGGTATCAACGGGCCGGCGGCGGAAACCGCGAAGGATTATCTGGCGCGATATCCGGATGACCAGTTGGCAGCGCGTTTGCAAAGCTCTCAAGCCGAGCATGTGAGCCACCCTGTGGTTCCGGGGCAGGCGGAACAGGGAGCCGCGTACGAGGCTCTCAAAAAAGGCGATTTGCCACAAGCACAGCATGGATTCGAATCTCTGCTCTCCATTCCCGCACAACGCGGCAAAGCACTTGCCGGACTCGGGTACATCGACATGCAGCAGAAGAATTTCGCTGCTGCTCAGGATCATTTCGAGCAGGCTGAGAGCAATGGCTTTCATGCTCCGGAACTCAGCACTGCACTCGTCGACGCCCGCTACTGGAAAGCCATGCAGGATGGCAATCGTGCGCTCGACAACGACGAATTTGCGCACGCCCTGAGCGCCTTCGATGAAGCCCATGCCATCAAGCCCAATGCGCCGGAGGCGATCCAGGGTGAGGCGGGCGTCTGGATGCAGCAGAAACAGCCCGAGAGGGCGCTCCCGCTCTTCGAACAGGCGGTCAAAATGGAGGAGGATCGGCCCCAGGCCTGGATTGCCTGGTTCGACGCCATGGTCCGCACTTCGCGCAGCCGGGAGGTGATCGCCGACCAGCCCTATATCACGGTCGACACGTTGACCAAGCTCGAGTCGGACCCGGATTACATGGCTGTGCTGGCCGCGGCCCAGTTGAACACCGGCAACGACCCCGAAGGACGCCGGTTGATGAACCAACTGGCCCAGGTTGCGGACATCGATAAGCGGAGTGCAGCGCAGCTCCGCTGTGCTGAGCTGCTGGCGGTGAATGATCCCCGTGCATCCGCGCGCCTGGCATTCGATGTTATCCGGGTCAAGCCTGACAACCTCGATGCATGGAAGCTGCTGGTCAGCGATGAGCACATTGCTGGTCGCGATCAGATGGCTTTGACCGCCGCCGATCGCATGCCGGCGGCCGTTTATAAGCGAGCCATCCAGGACGTCGATTTTGTCACTATGCTGGCGGCAGCTCACCAGGCGATGGGCCAATACAGCACCGCTTCGAACCTGCTCGCGGAAGCACGCAATGAAGCCAGTGACGATGCCCGCAAGTCGAACGAAATCGAAGCCCAGACTGCAAATCTCTTGCTGGCGGAAGGAAATGCGCAGAGCGCTTACAAGATTTACGTGAAAATCCTGCGCCGGTCGCCCAATGACAGCAACGCCTGGAATGGAATTATTTCCGCACTGCACCAGGCCAAGCAGGATCAGGATGCGTTGACACAGATCCAACAGCTACCCCCGGAAGTAGCGCAGAAACTGGAGGAGGATCCCGGCTTCCTGCAGACCTTGGCTGCCGTTTATGGGGCCACCGGGCATAACCAAACGGCAGTGGAGATGATGGGCCGCGTGCTGGCTCATTATCAACCGGGGCGAAATGACGCTCCCTACGCCGTGGAAGCGCAATACGCCTGGTTGCTGCTGAACGCAGGCGATGAAAACCAGTTGGCGGCCACTCTTGCCCAAATGGGTCGCCGCAGCGATCTGACGCAGGGCCAAAAGCAGCAGACGCGAGACATCTGGGCCGCCTGGAGCATCCGCAAGGCTGCGCATGAGGAGAAGTCCGGGAACACAAGGCAGGCGCTTGCCATCCTCGAAACAGCTTCGCAGGCGTTTCCCTCGAACGGAGACATTCGCCGGGCGATGGCGGGAACTTACATTCGTAACAACGAAGGTAAGCTCGCTTTCGCTTTATATCAGCAGATTGATTGGACGCGCGCCACGGCGACCGACTATGCCGGGGCAGTGGCGGCAGCCGGTGCGGCGCGGCAAAAGGATACCGGACGCAAGTGGCTGTCGGACGGACTGGAGCAGTTCCCCAATGACACGGAGCTGTTGACCGCTGCGGCTCAGTTTGAAAAGGATATGGGAGATACGCGCAAAGCCGCTGTCTACTGGCGCCAGGTGGTGGCGAATAGCTCGCAGATTCAGCTCACCCAGCAACTTACGGGTCCCGGCGGGACTTCGGCTCCGGCGGCGGTCAACGCCAGCGACAAGCTGGCTCGCATGCTTGCGCCTCAGCAGGCGTCGGATGCGGTGGTTGCCCCGGCGGGCCAGGCAGAGCCGTTGCAGGACGCGATCACAGCTCTTCCCGTCATCCAACACCCAATCAGCGAAGCGGATACCGGCACGGGTACAAGTTCCGGACCGGATTCAAGTGGTCAGGCCAGCCCCTGGCTGGTGCGCAAGTCTCCTCCTCCTGTTGCCCAACACACCCAGCCTATTGCTTACCAGGTGAGCCGTTGGGCCGTGCCGGTGAGTGATGCGCCGCCCGAGCCCATCCCTGCCGAGTTCCAGCCGGCCGCAGCCCCCGAGGTTACGTACGCCAGCTTTACCTCACCAGCCCCACGGGGCGCTGAGCTCGCGCCCGGGTCCGCTCTGACGACTCCCTCCGGTCCGGGTGCACCACCCCGTGCTGTCATGCTGGGACCGGCGCAGCAGGCGCAGGCGGAACTGGACGGCTTGGCCAGCCGCTACAGCGCGTGGCTGGGAGGCGGTACCCAGGTGGGCAGCCGCAGTGGACAGCCGGGCTTCGATCAGCTCACTCGCATGGAAGCCTCCTTCGAGTCCAGCGCGGTGCTGGGCGATAGCGCCCGCGTCACCGTTCGCGCACTGCCTGTGATGCTTTCCGCGGGCGCCCCCGACGGCACATCGAACTACAATTTCGGAACCTCGGGCGCTCCCCTCATCGGCCAGTCTCATTTCCAATCCGGGGTTGGCGGGGAAATCCAGTTGGCCACTCGAGTCATGGATGGCAGCCTGGGCTTTTCTCCCACAACGTTCTATGTATCTCACCTCCTCGGCAGCCTGAACTTCCATCCCTCGAATTTCCCCGTGAATTTCAGGGTCTATCGCGACCAGGTGAAGGAAACCATGCTTTCCTACGCAGGCGAAAAGGATCCGGTAACGGGGCAGATCTGGGGCGGAGTCGTGGCCACAGGCGCCGAAGGCGGCTTGTCCCTGGGCTCTGCGAAGGAAGGTTTCTATCTGGATGGCGGCGCCGCACAGCTGACCGGCACCAATGTGAATCGTAACAGCCGCATATACGGATCCACCGGCGCTTACTGGACGGTGTACAGCAACCCATACGGAACGCTGAAGATGGGGGCGAACCTGACCGGTCTCCACTATGCCCAAAACCAGCGCTACTTCACGTTTGGGCAAGGCGGCTATTTCAGCCCCGATTCGTATGTGCTGTTGAATGCGCCCTTCACCTGGGAATCGCGCCCCATGAACCATGTCACCTACCGGATCAATGGCAGCCTGGGTGTGCAGAGCTTTTACGAAGACACGGCGTTGCCCGGGTCAGTGATTGCAACAGATACGACTCCGACGGCGCAATCGAACCTTGGAGCCAACTATAACCTGGACGCCAATGTGGCTTACCGGTTCGACGAGCATTGGTATATCGGCGGCTTTGTGGGAATTAACAATGCGCATGATTACCAGGACCGGCTTGGCGGTATCTCGGTGAAGTATATGCAGCGCCCGCAGGTTGAGGTCGAAGGGGGCGCTACCGGTCTGTTTGACGAGCATGCCATTCGGCCGCTGATTGTGCCCTAGGTAACTGTAACCGTATCGAATTACCGGCGGGGCGTTGAGCACAATTCCGCTCGACGGCTGCTCGAGAGTGCAGGCGCGTTCCCCCGGCGCCGGGAGATAAAGGCAATGTTGGCGAAATTGGCAAAGATCTGTACGCTGTTTGCGCTGGGAGTGCCGGGCGGCTTGGCCCTCGCCGCGCCCGGAGCAGGCTATTGGCACACCAGCGGGAGCAAGATTCTCGACTCCAACAACCAGGCAGTCCGGATCGCAGGCATCAACTGGTATGGCTTCGAAACCACCGACGAAGTGGTTCATGGTCTCAATGTGCAGGACTACAAGACGATTCTGGAGGCCATCCAGGCAAACGGATACAACACCGTGCGGCTACCATACTCGAACCAGATGGTGGAGACGCCGATTGTACCCAGCGATATCAGCTATTCCAATTCCAGCGGGCCCATCAACACAGATCTTCAAGGGTTGAATTCGCTGCAGATCATGGACGCAGTCATCGACTACGCCGGATCCATTGGTCTGCGCGTCATCCTGGACAACCATCGCTCGGAGGCAGGTAACAGCGCCGAGGCCAGTGGCCTGTGGTACACCGGCGCCTACCCTGAAAGCTCCTGGATCAGCGACTGGCAAGCGCTAGCCACGCGCTACATGAATAACTCAACGGTAATTGGCGTGGATCTGCGCAACGAGCCCCATAATGCCAGCAGCGGCGGGGCCTGCTGGGACTGTGGCGGGGCAGACGACTGGCATCTGGCCGCGGAGCGTGGCGGCAACGCCGTGCTCGCCATCAATCCTCATTTGCTGATCTTTGTCGAAGGCACCGACGAGTACAACAATAACTTTTACTTCTGGGGCGGCAATCTTCAGGGGGTGCAAAACTCCCCGGTGCAGTTGAACGTAGCCAACCAACTGGTCTATTCCGCGCACGACTACGGTCCGGCGGAATCCTCTCAGGCCTGGTTTAACGGCAGCACGACCTACGACAGCCTGGTCAGCACTTGGACGTCGTACTGGGCCTACATCAGCTTGAACGGGATTGCACCGGTGTGGGTGGGCGAGTTCGGCACCCTGAATGATGACGCGGATCTGCAAAGCACGACTCCCGGTTCGCAAGGCCAGTGGTTTTCCAGCCTGGTACAGTTTCTGGGCGCGAACCCCAATCTGAGTTGGACCTACTGGGCGCTGAATGGCGAAGACCGCTACGCCTTACTGGATTCCAACTACGACGCAACACCGCTGAGCGCGCAGAAACAGCAAATGCTGGCGCAACTCCAATTTCAACTCAGCGGGGGGACGCCGATTACGACTCCTTCCTTCACGCTGGCCCAGAGCCCGTCCACCGTCATTGCCGCGTCCAGCAACACCGATCTTGGCAGCTCCGGCAACACGACGGAGGTGACTTACACCGGGCTGGTCAACAATCGAACCAGTAGCAGCGAGTCCAATGTATCCCTCACGCTGTCTCTTCCGTCTGCGGCAGTCGTTATCAGCGAAACGAGCACAGGCGCAGCCGCCACGTGCAGTTCCGGAAATGGTGGATACACCTGCAGCTTTTCAAGCATAGCGGCGTCGGCCAGCGGGGGAGTGACGATCACGGCGATTTATCCCGCTGCGAATCTGACCTTTAATAGCAGCGGCCAGGCTATGGAGACGGTGAATGCGAGTGCCTCGGCAGGATCACAGGCTCTGCCTTCTGCTTCGGTAATCACCACGGTCGACAAGCAGGGCCAACAGCAAAACGCAACCGAATCCATAGTGGCCACGCCGCTACCCGGGTACTCGTTTAACTATGGTCAGCAGGCAACCGTCAACTTCGATTTGTCGCCTGCGCCCACCAGCCCGATTCCCCTGTCGTCTTTCAGCGCAAAACTGGATGGAAGCCAGAGTCTGAGCATTACCTCGCTGGGCAGCAACCAGTATCAGATCCCAGTCGGATTATTGAGCCCAGGTTCGCATAGCATCTCCATTCAATTGGCCGCCAGCTCCAGCTATGCCGCGGCTTCTGCAATGGTGACGCTGACCGTGCAAAAAGCTTTTGCAACCCTTTCGGTCGTGGGTGCACCGCTGGCAGGAAATTATGGAACCGCCATCCCGATTACCCTAAGCGTCAGTGGTGTGAGTGGAACGGGCTTTACTTCGCCCACCGGAAACGTGAGCCTGGTGATCGACAGCCTCCCGCCCACAACCTCTCCGGTCAGCAACGGCACGGCCGGGTTCATGGCTCCAGCCGGCCTTTCTGCAACCACGCACTTTCTGAACTTCAGCTACCCCGGTGACAGCACCTACGCCCCTCAAACGCTGACCGCAACTGTTCAGATCAAGCAGGGACAGTTAGTCGCCACCGCAGCTCCTGCCACCCGTCCATTCGGCGCGCCCAACCCCACGTTTACCGGCAGTTTGACGGGCGTTGTGAATAACGACGGCATTACCGCGACGTATGTCTCGCAAGCAACCGCGACGACCGCGGCCGGCACTTACAGCACGGGGCCGAATGCCATCGTGCCGGTGCTGGCAGATCCCAACAACCGCCTCAGCAATTACGCCGTCACGTTGAACGATGGCACCCTGACCATTCAGGGAACCAGCCCGGATATCACCTGGCTGACCCCCGGTTCGATCACCTACGGAACTCCGCTGACTGCAGCTCAGCTGGATGCATCGTCCACCACGCCCGGAACCTTTGTTTACAAGCCTGCCGCTGGGTCGGTGCTGAATGCCGGCATGCAGACCCTTACCGTGACCTTCACGCCTACGGGTTCCGCGCCGCAAACCGCCCAAACCATCCTGGTGGTGAACCAGGCAACGACCAACACCGTCCTGACGGCAGTCAACGCGACCACAGCTGGTTCGGTTACGCTGTCGGCCGTGGTGAATGGCGAAAATGGTGGTTCGCTTACGGGCAGTGTCCAGTTTCTGGACGGTTCCACTTCGATCGCGTCCGTCACGGTGAATTCGACCGGCCTGGCGACTTATTCGGTGCAGCTGTCCAATGGCCCGCACACCCTGACCGCTGTCTATTCGGGAGACGCCAACAATCTGGGCAGTACTTCGACCGCCCTGCTGGAGAGTGTGAATGGAGGCCTGGACTTTTCTCTTTCCGCAAATCCGAAGTCGCTAACGCTGGCTGCCGGCCAAAGCATGCCAGTACAGCTGTCGGTCTTCTCCACAGACGGTTTTACCGGAACGGTTACATTCAAATGCACTGGCTTACCGAATGGGTCCACATGCACCTTTTCACCAGCCAGCATCACCGGGAACGCGTCGAGCGTCGCCCAAACCACGACCCTCACGATTGGGTTGCCCGCGGGCACAAGTTCGGCTGTGCGCGGAGCAGGAGATGGCCGTTACCTGGCAGGATTCTTCGTCTTGCCAGGAAGCTTGCTGGGATTCTGCCTGCTAAGGCAACGGCGGAGGCTGCAGCGCACGCTGGGGATGTGGATCCTGGCCACGGTCTTTCTGGTGAGCGCCGGCATTGGCTGCGGAGCGGGCTCATCGGTTTCTCCAGGAGGCAACACGGCCAGTTCGGTAGGCAGTTATAACGCGTTGATAACCGCAACCTCGCCGGCCACCGTGCAAACACTGACGATCCCGGTGACGTTGACCCAATAAAAGCGGTGGAGGGAATGGGGCTTCGACCTACCAGACGGTTCTGGGGTAATTCCTCGCGATTTCCTCATCTGCGGAGACTAGAGGCGCAAGACCATTTGCTTTCGCATGTGCCACGATCATGCGGTCGAACGGATCGCGAGTCCATTTCTCATCGAGTGCCGCATTTACAACGGCGTGGAAGGGAATATCACATACCCGGACACCGATTTCGTGTTCAAGTTTTATCCGCACATCGCGAGCCGGCAGCTTGATTCTGCTTGCCTCATAGAGATATTCCAACTCCACCGACACGATAGGTGAGATCAGCAGCTCGGCTTGTTCAAGAATACGCTGCCCTTTGGAGCTGATGCGCGCGATGGAGCCCTGGGCTAGCCATACCACGATGTTCGTATCCAGGTAAGCGATCACAGCGTTGACCAGTCTTGTTCCCAAGCCCGTGCCATCTCCTCCTGTAACAAGCGGTCACTCCGTTTTGAGGATCGGCCCGCGGGATTGATCAGGGCCAGAGGCGTTATGCGGCTCAGACGACTGCCCGGCTGGACTTCGGGCACCACTTTAATGCGGCGCCCCTTATGGGTAACCCAAATATCCTTACCTTCGAGGGCCTGATTGATGAGCTCGAAAATATCGCGCCGGAACTGCGTGATGGTGACTTCCATAGCTATAAGTTGATCGTGATGTACGCGTTCAAGTGTACGCGCTGTACATTAGACGGGCAGAAAAGAATGCCGTCAGATACATCAAGCAACCGTCAAACTGCTCCTGGCGCTGGCCGCGATTTGCGCACAGACCGCCTCGGTTACCTGGGCGGTGGTTGCGGGACCACCCAAGTCCCGTGTATGCAGCGAGGGATTCGCGGTCACATGTTCGATGGCCTTCATGACCCTGGCCGCAGCTTCCATTTCGCCCAGGTGTTCAAGCAGCATGACCACGGACCAGAAGGTTCCCACCGGGTTGGCCCAGCCTTTGCCCATAATGTCGAAAGCAGAACCGTGGATGGGCTCGAACATCGATGGATAAACGCGTTCGGGGTTGATGTTTGCGGTGGGCGCAATGCCCAGGCTTCCCGCCAGAGCGGCGGCGAGGTCACTCAGGATGTCGGCGTGGAGGTTCGTAGCCACGATGGTGTCGAGTGATGCCGGACGATTGACCATGCGTGCCGTTGCCGCATCGACCAACTCCTTGTCCCAGGTGACGTCCGGGAATTCCCGTGCGACTTGTGTGGCGATCTCATCCCACATCACCATGGCGTGGCGCTGCGCATTGCTTTTGGTGACGACGGTCAGCAGCTTGCGGGGCCGCGATTGCGCCAGCCGAAAGGCGAAACGCTGGATGCGCTCGACTCCCGCGCGGGTCATGAGCGACAAGTCCGTGGCCACTTCAAGCGGATGACCCTGGTGCATGCGGCCACCCACGCCGGAGTATTCGCCTTCAGTGTTCTCGCGGACAATGACCCAGTTCAGATCTTCCTGCTTGCAGCGTTTCAGCGGAGTGTCGATTCCGGGAAGAATGCGCGTGGGCCGCACATTGGCGTACTGATCAAGGCCCTGGCAAATTCGCAGCCGCAGGCCCCAGAGCGTGATGTGATCGGGGATGTGAGGATCACCCGCCGATCCGAACAAAATCGCGTCTTCGTTACGTAGCGTTTCGAGCCCGTCCTCGGGCATCATGATCCCATGCCGGCGGTAATAATCTCCGCCCCAATCAAAGTTCTCGAACTGAAAAGAAAAAGAGCCGCCGCCGACAGCTTCCAAAACTTGCCGCCCCGCGGGCACAACTTCCTTACCGATTCCATCTCCCGGCACGGTCGCAATGCGATAGGTCTTCATGTCTCGAGCCCCTCAAACAGTAACGCCTTGTCTATTGCACTAGCCGCGATAGCTCACGGGCGGCGGGTTCACGCTCGACAGTTCTTTGAATGCGGCCTCGGGGAGCTCCAGGCCAGCGGCTGCAATATTCTCCTCCACATGCGCCGGCGAAGATGTCCCCGGAATCGGCAGCATA
>DATJNV010000142.1:0-4793 GCA_035507705.1 Acidobacteriaceae bacterium | reverse complement strand
CGAAGCCTGGCTGGAGGATGTGCCTCTCCATCTGACGAGCGTGGAGTTCACTCTGCTTGAGGTCTTCATGCAGAAACCGAGCCGCATCCTTCCCCGCGAGCTGCTGACCCGGAAGGTCTTAGGCAGAAAGCTCGGCCCTTTCGATCGCGTCATCGATGTTCATGTCAGTAACCTGCGCAAAAAACTTGGAGGATCGGAAGGCGGTCAGCGGATTCGCGCGGTTCGCGGCAGTGGCTATCTGTTCGCTGCGCGGCCTGACACCAGGGACCCAGATCATGCCTAACCTTTTCCTTAAGGTTTTCTTTTGGTTTTGGGCCACCGTCATTGTGACTGGTATCGCATTGATCCTTACCTTCATCCTGGAGCCGAGAAGTGTGCCCTCACGATGGCACGAAACACTGACAGAGACTGCTCGCTACTCCGGAAGCATCGCGGTGGAGACAGCGGAGCGGGAGGGCCCCGCGTCCGCGTCCCGTTACCTCGCCCGCATCGAACACGACACCCACATGAAATCCTGCCTCTTCGACGCGGCGGGAAGCGCCATTGCCGGCACTGGCTGCAACTCATTTGAGGATTTGACGTCGCATGTTGCTGCTTCTCACGTGTTCGTGTTTAGCCTGAGGTATGGGATCACACGGGTTGCCTTCACGCTTGCGGGGCAAAGCGGACGGAATTACATCTTCGCCACCGAACTTCCGGCAGGCCCTCGTGCCGCGCTTGGTGTAAATCGGAGCGCAATGCTGTTGCAGTGGGGGGTGGCTCTTGCCGTCTCCGGACTGATCTGTTCTCTCCTGACTCGCTATCTCACCCGTCCTATACTCCAGCTCCGCGAAGTGTCGCAAAAGCTGGCGGCCGGCGACCTCACCGCCCGCGCGAGTCAGGTGTTGATGCAGCGCCGCGATGAAATGGGAGACCTGGTGCGCGATTTCAATGCCATGGCTTCGAGAATCGACGAGCTCGTTTCGCGCCAACGGCAGCTCATTTCCGAAGTCTCGCACGAATTGCGCTCGCCCCTCGCGCGGCTCAACGTCGCGCTCGACCTGGGACGCGAACGGAAGGGAAGTGATCCGGCCTTCGAGCAGATGCAGGAGGACATAGAGCTTTTGGATGAGATGATCGGGCGATTACTGACCATCGCGAAGCTGGACATATCCGAGTTGCAGGTTCCGATGACGGAGGTCGACCTGACAGACCTTCTGACGCAGATCTCCCGTAATGCCAAATTCGAAGCAGGGGAGTCGGGTAGCGCGATCAATCTCACCACTTCCGGGCGATGCGTCGTGCGCGGGAACGCGGAACTTCTGCACAGCGCCGTCGAAAATGTCGTACGCAATGCGATTCGTTACACGCCGAACGAGACCTCGATCGACATTTGCCTGGCCTGCGAGCGCTCTTCCCGTGGGCCGGAGGTTCGTCTCACCGTTCGCGACTATGGTCCCGGGGTTCCCGAGGCCGAGCTCAAGAATATATTCCAGCCCTTTTATCGAGTCACGGATTCCCGGGATCGCCAATCCGGCGGTACGGGGCTTGGTCTGGCCATCGCCGACCGTGTCGTCAAGATCCACCAGGGCACGATTCGCGCCGAAAACGTCGCCCCTCGCGGCTTGCGCGTGGAAATCCTTCTTGCTCGGTTGCCAATCGAAAGTTAACACCTTTTCCTGCCCGGATCCTTTCCGGTGACGGACGGATTTGTCATCGAGTGGCAGCGTGGTCACCCCATCTAAGACAGCCCGTCATGCGCTCGATCGAAGTATCATACCTCCTGCTACCGACGCTCGCTCTTCCACATAAGCAACACATTTAAAACGCTCTGCTTTGTATGTCTTCGGACAATACCGGAAGCACCTTGTTGTCTGGCGGCGCCGGGAGTCTAATTCGTAAGCAATCACGGCACTGGGCTCAGTGATACGAAAAAGACCGTTCCCTTGGGGAGATCCGGATGATTAGTAATGGATGGAGAGTCTTAAGGTGTCTGGCATTGCTGGCTATCGTCTTCACGGCCTGCGAGAGGTCTCCTGCGCAATCGACTACGTTGAATCCGCTCCACCTCACGGAAAATCACGTGACCGCTTCGGTTGCCAATCTGGAGTTGGAGGCTGCCTGGTATGAACGCGTTTTGGGGTTTCACCGCAGCGCGCTACTGGGTGGCAGGAAAGACTTCGGGTTGTACCAGATGACAATGCCGGGCAACCGCATCGATCTCGTCTGGCAGATGGGATCAGCGCGACACCAGCAGGCAAAGGGGCGCATGGAGCAAGGTTGGCTCCATGTTGTATTCAACACACCTGACCTCAAGGCGGCGTACCAATACCTGGCTGCTCAGGGAACGGATGTAGCGATAGAACGCGATGCGGAACACAAAATCGTTCATCTGACCCTGCACGATCCCGAGGGAAACGAGATCGGACTGGTGAACGAATGAAAGGACCGGAAACCGGAATAGTTGCACGTGGCCCCCGCGTTTCGGCTGCTGCTTTTCGGGCCAGGTGTGTCCAGTTGTACCGTTTGTTTACGGATAAGACGATCGCAAGGAGAGGCTAAATGGCCGGCAAAGCGCTTTCACGCCGTGAATTCCTGACGGCCACGATGGGGGCCGGCGGCGCCATGCTGCTCGGGCCGGCCTGGCTGTATGCGGCAGCCGATGCACCGGATCCGCGCCTGGCGCAGGTCCTGTCCGGAACGACTGGTATCGACATGCACAACCATGTCTACCCCGCGGGAACAGAACCGCCTCCGCAGAATGGCCAGCCACCGCAACAGTCGGAGCAACCACGGGCTCCGGGTCCTACGCTCGCAGAAGAGCTCAGGCGGTCAGGCCTTACGGCGGTCTGCGCCAGCTTCGTGTTGGATTCCTGGCCGATTCACAAGCCAGGGGAGGCGCGGGACAGGTACCTTAACTGGCTCAGCGCCATCGACGCACAGCTCGAAAAGGGACACCTGCACCGCGCGCTCAATGTGAAAGACCTGCAGGCCGCGCATGACCGTCACCGGCCAACGATCGTTCAGACGGTCGAAGGAGCGCAGTTCATCGAGGGGCGCCTGGACCGGATCGAGGAAGTGTACAAACGTGGTGTGCGAAATCTGCAACTGCTTCACGAGCGAGACGACCTGGTGTCGCCGCTGGGGGACGTGATCATGGCGCCCGCTCACCTTGGTGGTCTGACCGCTTTCGGCGCAGAGGTGATTCGGGAATGCAACCGGTTGGGGATCCTGGTGGACCTTGCTCACGCTAGCCCGCAGACGGTGCTGGCAGCCTTGAAGATCACCACGCAGCCGATCCTCGTGTCCCACACGGGTCTTGATAGCCGAACCGGCGACAACCCCAGAATGGCGGAGATCATGAAGCCACACCTGATCAGCAAGGAAAACGCGAAGGTCGTGGCTGACGCGGGCGGTGTGGTCGGTGTGTGGACGAAACTGGCTGCGTCGCCGAAACAATTCGTGGAAAACCTCAAGGCAATGGCAGAGGCGATAGGTGTGGACCACGTCGGTATCGGCACCGACACGGATCTCTTCTCCTCACGTGTGGGTCAAGGCACAAATTATGTCTGGCCTGGCATGACGGGTGGATTCTTTCCGGCGGTTGTCGGTGAGATGCTCCTCCAGGGCTTCACGCCTGACCACATCGCCAAGGTCAGCGGCGGAAACTACTGCCGCATCTTTGGCAAAGCCACGGCCGGCCACGCCTAAGTAATCGGCACAAATGATAGTTTTGTCTGTCCGCTAAACCGGTATCTTCGAGCCCCCGATTCGCCAAACGCCCTGGTGAACAGAAGTACGATACCTCTCGATACCTGGGTCTCGGCCTCGATACCGAACTCTCTGCTGCGCACAAGCTGCACATTTCACGATCTTTGCCAAAGCGCTCGGCGAACGATACTGCAATGAACTTGTGGGGCTCTGTGGACACGGATGTAATGCCCACATGCACGAAAATCCCCACCAGGAGAACACGATGAAACGAGCTATGAGTCTATGTTCGCTATTCTTCTTCGCATTTGGATCTATGAGCTATGCCGTCGCGCAACGGTCCGGATCGGTAAGTTTTCCCAACACAGTTCGCATCGGCGCAAACAGCCTGCCTGCAGGAGTGTACAAGGTTCGCTGGGAGGAGGGTTCCAGCGATGCTCAACTCACACTTTCCGGCAACGGTCATCGGATCACAATTCCCGCAACCGCCGCTCCTGCTACTGGCCCGGACCAGGTTTTTGAACACCGGGATGGTAGTGGCCAGGTGGTGGACGGGTTCATTGTGAAGGAAACAAACTTTACTCTGAAAAACCGCTAGGCACCATTTGCGTCGGTGCCGGGGGTGCAATGGGCGCCGAGGCTCTCGCGGCCATGTTAACGGGAGAAAAAAAGAGCCGCCGATGACGCGAGTGAATCGGCGGCTCCGTTACGCCCTACTTGTTGCCGTGTGTTTCGATGTGGTGCTTGGCAGCTTCACCTGCATGCTCGCTGGCGCTTCCTTCCAATCGTATCGCCGTCGACATAGCGCTGCTGAGGCTGACCGAGCGCGTGCTCACCCGCGTACCGCGATTCTCCGATTGTTGCCGATCATGGTTCCGGCGGCGAGCTTCACGCGGTCGACCGGCCGCCGGATTTAACACTGGCAGGAGACGCGAACACATTCGGCGTTCGACAGCTCAACTTCTTCAACTGTGGGTTTTGCCCGTCCGGCTTCTCGAGGCTAGAAGCTGGACACAGACGGTTGCGTTAAATCGGGATTTTCGTATTCCCGTGCGAAGTCGGCCGCGTTTTTAGTGAGCCATGGCGCCCGGGCCGAAGTAAGC
>DATJNV010000141.1:0-77752 GCA_035507705.1 Acidobacteriaceae bacterium | reverse complement strand
CCCCACAATTTCGCCTTGGCCTGGGCAAAAAGGATATCCAGCTCAAATTCGCTCATACCCTTGAAGGCAGCCCGCGATTTCAGCTCATTGAGGATTGAGAGCGCGTAAATCTCCCACATCGTGGCTTCAGTCCAGAGACCATCGAATTCCAGATGAAACTCACCGTCCCTCATCGTGAGCCGGTAGCTGGAAAGGCGAAAGCCGTGGCCCAGCCACTCGATAAACTCGGGCTCAAAGATACCGCGACGTCCAAAGAAGGTATTGCCCGCAAGCCAAATCAGTTCCGATTTCAGGAAACGCAGGCTGCGCACGTGTTCCAACTGCTCCAGGACTTCTTCGCGGGCAATGACGTCAGCCAGCCGCACGCCGGTGGACCGGTTGCTCACGGTGAAGGAAACCTGCGTAGTGGGAAAATGCTTCCAGATGAACTGAAGCATAAGCAGTTTGTAAAAGTCAGTGTCCAGCAGGGATCGCACAATCGGGTCGAGTTCCCAGTTGTGGTTGTGCGCCCTCTCCGCAAAGTCAATGATCATCGGTGTCCTTGAGCAGCCTGCTTTAGATGTTAGCGTGAGCCCCCGGGGGCACAAAGGTAGTCGCGCTTAAGAGTCTCGCGGAATCCCACTTAGGCGGAGAATCCGTAGGGCCGGCGGCCGCCGGTGCAGTCGGAAATGCGAACAATGAATTCCAATAACGTCTCGCGAAAAAAAGGCCCGCTGGTTGGCGGGCCTTTACTGAGCGTGAAGCTTGGATCAAGCCTCAGCGTGTTCGATGATTTCTTCGCGGACGGCTTCGTCCTTTTTTTCTTCGACAACAGACTTCGGCAGCGCCACGGCCAGCACATCTTCGATGCGACTGGCGTAGTGGATGCTCACTCCATCGATCTGATCCGGAGTCAGGTCTTCCTCAACGTTCAGGCGATTTTCCGCCGGCAGTATTACATCCTTTACCCCGGCGCGCTTGGCAGCGAGAAATTTCTCCTTGATGCCGCCGACCGGCAAAACGTTCCCGCTGAGCGTGATTTCACCGGTCATCGCAGTGAGCGGACGAACCGGAGTATCCGTCATGAGTGACACCAGGGTGGTTGCCATGGTGACCCCAGCGGACGGTCCATCCTTAGGAATCGCTCCCGCAGGAACATGGATGTGAATGTCCAGGTCCTTGGTGAAGTCTTCATCCAGGCCAAGGGAAGGGGCGTTGGAGCGCACCCAGGTCAGCGCAGCCTGCATGGATTCCTGCATGACTTCGCCAATCTGGCCCGTCATCTTGAAACCGCCTTTGCCCTTCATGCGGTTGGCTTCGATGAACAGGACATCGCCTCCGGCGGGAGTCCACGCGAGACCAACGGCTACACCAGCCCTCCTCGTACGCTCCGCCAGTTCCGTGTCCACCCGCACCTTGATGCCGCCGAGGAATTCCTGGATCACCGCGCGATCCACCACCAGCTTGCCGGTCTGGCCTTCCGCGATGCGCCGCGCCTGCTTGCGGCACACTGTACCGATCAGCTGCTCCAGTTTGCGCACGCCCGCTTCGCGGGTGTAGTGGCGGACAATGTAGCGAACACCCTCTTCCGGGAACTCGATTTGCGGTTCGCTACCATCCTTGGGCTCGATACCGTTTTCCTTGATCTGGCGGGGGATGAGATAACGGAAAGCGATATGCGTTTTCTCGTCCTCGGTGTACCCCGACAGGTCGATGATCTCCATGCGGTCGCGAAGCGGCTCGGGAATGGGATCGAGCATGTTCGCGGTGCAGATAAAGAGCACTTTGGACAGATCGAACGGCACGTCCAGGTAGTTGTCACGGAAAGTGTTGTTCTGCTCCGGATCCAGAGTTTCGAGAAGCGCTGAAGCCGGGTCACCACGAAAGTCGCGTCCCAGCTTATCGATCTCGTCGAGCATGAAGACCGGATCATTGGCATCGGCGCGGCGCAAAGCCTGAATAATCTGGCCGGGCAGCGCGCCTATGTAGGTGCGGCGATGACCGCGGATCTCGGCCTCATCGTGCATGCCGCCCAGCGAAATGCGCTGAAATTTCCGGTCCAGGGCACGCGCAATGCTGCGTCCCAGCGAGGTTTTCCCTACACCGGGAGGTCCGACAAAGCAGAGAATGGGCCCCTTCATATCCGGCTTGAGGCGGCGCACGCTCAGGTAGTCCAGGATGCGATCCTTAACCCTTTTCAGGTCATAGTGATCGAGATCGAGGATTTCCTTGGCCCTGGTGATATCGACTTCGCCGCCAGTGGACCTGGCCCACGGCAGCACGGCCAGCCACTCTACGTAGTTGCGCGTCAACGAATAATCGGCGGCCATGGGAGACATACGAGAGAGCCGGTTGAGCTCTTTGGTAGCCTCTTTCTTTACGTCTTCGGGCATGCCCGCGGCTTCGATTTTCTGCCGCAGCTCTTCGATATCTTTCTGCCCTTCATCCAGCTCACCGATCTCTTTCTGGATGGCTTTGAGCTGCTCGCGCAAGTAGTAATCGCGCTGCGATTGCTGTACCTGATCCTGAACTTCGGTCTGGATCTTGTTACGCAACTGCTGCACCTCGGTTTCTTTGGCCAGGTGCTTGTTGATGCGTTCCATGCGCAGCAACACATCGGGTGTTTCCAGCAGTTCCTGCTTGTCGGTGGTAGCCAGGAACGGCAGGGATGAGGCAATGAAGTCGACCAGCCGGCCTGGATCTTCGATGTTCAGGGCGATCGTCGACAGCTCGTCGGAGAGTGTAGGCGAGGTGGTGACGATTTGCTGAAACTGGGCAACAACATTGCGCTGCAGGGCTTCCAGCTCGGCGCTTTTGCCTGGATTCGCCTCCGGGAGATGGTCAACGGAGGCCATCATGAACGGTTCTAGCTGGGTAAATTCACCCAGTTTGACGCGCTCCGTTCCCTCGGTGAAGACAAAAAGGCTCTGGTTCGGCATCTTAACGACTTTGTGTACGGTCGCCATGGTGCCCACGGAATACAAATCACTGGGCTGAGGGGTATCCATACGTTCATCGCGCTGCGCGACTACGACAATGGTCTTCACATCTCCCAGCGATTGAATGAGCTGAATCGAGCTCTCCCGGCCCACGGTCAACGGCAGCACCGCGTGCGGAAACAAGACCGTGCTGCGGACCGGCAGAACGGGCAAGACCCGCCCCTGGGAGCTGCCTTGTTCTCGCCGGCTGGGGTCGGTCGGATTGATAATGCTTAGAAAATCGCTAGCCATGAGTATCCTTCTATCAAATAATCGTATATGAGATGCTGTAGATTACCCAAAAGTCGCAATTTGGCGCTCCGTGGCCCTCTCTATCTATCGACGGTCATAAACCTTATCAGGAGAGCGGCGTCGCCGCCTGATACTGCCCCAGCTCTTTGACCAGCATGCAGCGCCGGCGAAGTTGATCGAGCGGCGCATCGGGCGGTGTCCCGCGCGCCACCTGATAGTCGACATAGAAGACATATTGCCACGGCTGCCCTTGGACGGGACGCGACTCCACCTTACACAGGTTTGTGCTGTGGTCGGCGAACACCTGCAGTGCCGAAACCAGGGATCCGGGCCGATTTTCGACGGTAAAGGCGATGCTCACCTTGTCGGCCTCGGGAAGGATGGAACCACTGGCGCCCCGGCGAATGAGAAAAAAACGGGTGAAGTTGGCTGGGTTGTCCTCGATGCCCCAAGCCAGAACCGCAGCACCATAAGCAAGCGCCGCCTGCTCACTGGCGATCGCGGCCAGGGTCCGATCCCCGAGCGTCATGACATGTTTGACGCTGCCCGCCGTGTCATAGAACGGCGCCGGCGTCATCGGTGGGTGCTGCGCGAAAAAACGACGGCACTGCGCTAAAGCAACCGGATGAGAGAGTACCTGCCGAATGGACGCAAACTCAGTCCCCGGGACGGCAATGAGATTGTGACGAATGCGCAGGAGAGACTCACGCTCTATGTGCACGTTGGACTGGAAGAGAAGGTCGAAGTGCTCGACTACCGAGCCGGCGAGAGAGTTCTCGATCGGAATGACCGCGGCATCGACCTCGCCGCTTTCCACCGACTTAAAGACATCCAGTGAAAGAGCGCAAGGGAAAATGGTTGCCTTTGATTCGCTCTCTAATGCGGCCTGGTGACTGAAAGAGCCGAGCTCTCCCTGAATCGCGATCCGCATTCATGCCCCACAGACGGAATTTAGTTGCTACGGCAACCTGGAAGCGTAGATACGCACCAAAGTACAGCGTAGCAAGACTCTGGAGTTAAAGGAGAAGAAACGATGTTGTGGACAATTTTCCTGGTGCTGTTGGTACTGTGGCTGGTCGGCTTCATTGGCTTTCACGTAGTCGCCTGGTACATCCATATATTGCTGGTCATTGCATTGGTGGTGCTGGTTATCCAGCTGATTGGAGGGCGACGAACGGTATAAGCATGCCGCGCTGGAAGGGTAGGTATGCAGGTCATGCACCTTCTCGAAAGTGCAGGTGTGCTGTAGGCACTGGGACGCATCACACACATTTCGTTTTCAAAGTTCAGTACAACGTAAGGAGCTAACGATGAACAAGGATCAGGTTACCGGTAAGGTGGAACAAGTTGCAGGACGCGTAAAGCAAGGCGTAGGGGAAGCAATCGGAAATCAGAGATTGGCCAATCAGGGTGTCGCCGACCAGGTAAAGGGGGCGGCCAAGGAGACATGGGGCAACGTGAAAGACGCAGCTGCTGTTACCAGAGAGCGACACGAAAAAGAGGCCCAATACCAGGCGGATACTGCGCGCGCTGAGGTCCGGCAGCGAATCGAGGACGTTCATGACTCAGTAAATGAAAAGATTGACGCTCATAAGGCGAGTGAGCGCAACAAAACTCGGAGGGCATAGAACCAAGACCATTTTCGATTGGCGCGTTCCGCCAGGCACTGAACTCAATTGCCTTTCAATCGACGCACCCGTTGCCAGTGGCGGGTGCGTTCATCTTTTAGGAAGTAATAGGGCCGCCGCTACGAACAGGAAAAAGACGGTAGAAATAATTCCATTCATAGTAAAAAACGCGGCATTCAAGCGGCGCAGATCGGTTGGCGAGATGATCAGATGCTCGTAGAGCAGTAAGAGCGCTACGGCTCCCACGCCCGCCCACGCGATGGCATTGAGCGCGAACAACTTGAGCAGCCAGCACAAGAGGAGCAGCATGATGAGGTGCATCGAGCGGGCAACCCAAAACGCCATACGTATTCCCCAGGCCTGGGGAATACTGCTCAGGCCGGCCTTCCGGTCGTGAGCCATGTCCTGACAGGCGTACAGGACGTCGAATCCTCCCACCCAGAAAAGAACCGCCGCAGTAAGCACGATGATCCGCGGATTGAGCGTTCCTCGGACTGCGATCCAGGCAGCCGCCGGGGCAATGCCGAGGGCAAGGCCCAGCACCAGATGAGACCAGCGGGTGTATCGCTTGGTGAACGAGTACAGAAGGATGACGCCGAGGGCGATGGGAGACAAGAAGAGCGTTGTGCGGTTCAACTGCGCCGCAGCGAGGATGAAGGCCAACGACATAAAAACGGTAAAGCCCGCGACGAAGCGGCGGGTAAGCATTCCGGCCGGGATGGCGCGCCCGGCGGTACGCGGATTGGCCGCGTCGAGGACAGCGTCAGCCCAGCGGTTGAACGCCATAGCTGCCGAACGTGCCGTGACCATGCAGACCACGATCCAGAAGACTTTAGACCATTCCGGCCATCCGGCGGCGGCGAGCATTGCGCCGCAGAGGGCAAATGGGAGGGCGAACACCGAGTGCTCCCACTTGATCATTTCCAGCG
Organism: Acidobacteriaceae bacterium; assembly: GCA_035507705.1. Classification (GTDB taxonomy): domain Bacteria; phylum Acidobacteriota; class Terriglobia; order Terriglobales; family Acidobacteriaceae; genus PALSA-350. Next base: position 71,986 of record DATJNV010000141.1, on the reverse strand, counting down.
TAGTTCCTATGTTTCGGAGCAAAGCCATTCTGTAAGTGTAACGGCCATCAGCAAGGAGCAGAAACTGAGATCGCTCCGTTACGCTTCCCCGGTACGCCGAGGCAAACCGTTTCGGCATGACAAAAGGGAGGCTTTAATCAAGTCCGCATTGGCAGGAGTGGTGTCCACCCTTCGCAAAATGCGAAGGGTGGGCATCCGTAGTTCCACTTTTACTTCTCGTTCGAGGAGTTGGCTACCTGGAGGTCGTTGGTGACCTTGAAGACCCCGGGCACGCTGTTGGCCCGAATGCCCGCAACGTTCTTGTCTGCCTGGCTGAGAACTACGCCATTCAAGGTTACGTTTCCATTCACCACGGTGATGCGGATGGGTTGCGCCGGATCGATCGCGTACTTGTTCAGACTCGGGTAACCGTAGATAGCGCGATATACCTGCATCCGTAAGCGGTTATCCATGGGAGACAGTGGATCGACCTCGATGTTGTCAACGACATCCTGCACACCAGGGAAATGGCTGGCGAGTGAGACGGCAGAGTCAGCTGCAACCGGCCCCAATGCATGGCCGCTTAGAGTCACCACGCCATCCTGGACATTTACACTGATGGCGTTGAAAGCATTGCCGTAACCAACGCGATCGTATTGCAGCTTCTGGACGATCTTTTGCTGCAGTTGCGCGTCGGAGAGCTCACCGGCGCCGGCGATCTTCAGCTTGTTACGGACAGCAACCACGTTCTTTACCCGGTGAGCCTTATTATCAATCTGTTCCTTGGTCGCAAAATTCTGGACCGTACCTTCCAGATCGACGATTCCATCTTTCACGGATACCTGGACATCCTTGTACTTTTTCAGCTGATTCTGCAGCTCCGCCCGGATGTTGTTATCAGTTTGAGCGTTTCCAGCGGCGTAAGAGGCCAACGGGAATATGACTTGAGAACCCAGAACCAGAACAGCAGCCAACGCCAAAGCTAGACTATGTCTCGCCTTCTTCATTTCTATCTCCTGTCGTTTCGCGGGTACGACGCATCCGCGAACAATCACCTGTATAGATTCGAACCTGGCCCCTTGGTTGCCCTCCCTGTTTACTACGACTGGAATGCGGCGTCAACGATAGCGTTTGTGAACTTTCAGCACCAGGCTGAAGACGCCTGCTTCGTCGCGAACCGCCAGGACGGAGACGCTTTGCGTGATGTCTACCTGGGCCTGAATGAGCTGCTGTGCGGTGGCGTTTACGTTGGTTGCGTAGGTTACCTGGATGTTGCGGGCGATATTCTGGGTAACCGTAATTCGAGCGCTCGAGCTGCCGATGGTACCGACATACGTCGGATCGATTTTGACGCTGCCACCGCCGAACAGCTTCTCAACGCGGTTGCCGACAGCCGCATTGAGCGCGCCCCCGAGTAACGCATTCGTCGTCGGATTAGAGCCGATCGACTGCTCCTGATTCGAATACAGCGCCTGCTCTTCCTGGGTCCGGCCCAGCGCCAGAAGAGAAATGACATCCGCCTGGGCCAAAGGGGGCTCGGAACGGAAGGTGGGTGTGAGCTGATTGATACTGCCGTGCAGGCCGATCGTGACGTCGTACTCCTCCACCCGGGTCGTGGCATCGATGTCGATAATAGGTTCAATCATGACAGGATTGGTGAAGTAGATCTCGCCGTGCTGCAGGTTGTAGGTGGTGCCGGCAAAATTGGCCGTTCCATCGGTGATGTTGATGCGGCCCAGGATCGCCGGCTGAGCTACGGTTCCCCGAATGCGCAGGTCTACGCTGCCGGCAAGCTGGGCATAGGAGTTCTGAAAGTCCAGTTGAGGCGCGGAAAAGATGTGGACATCGAGACGCACTTGGTTTGAGGGTGCATTGGGATCGGGTGGGATGTTGGCAGCCGGACCAGGAGTGAAACTGGCGAAGTCTACGTTAGGGCCGATGATAAAGCGCGTGATCTGGATGTTACCGCTGAGCAGCATATTGCTTTGTGAACCAAGCAAATGGAGCGTGGTGTCGGCAGTCGCGCTAATGCCCCGGTAGCGAACCCGAATGTCTTTTCCGGTAGCGGTGAAATCCCCATAGATACCCTGCTGGTAAGCCAGAAAACCGGCGAACTTGAGTTGGCCACCGCCTGTGGTGCCCACCAGATTCTGCACCTGCAGCCGGTTCTGATCGAAAATTAGTGTCCCGTTCAGGTTGCTGATGCCATTCGGAACATCGTTCAGCGCCATGGCAACGTTGCGCAATTGCATTTGGCCGGAAAATGAGGGCTGGGTGAGGGTTCCGGTGACGTTGACGTTGACGTCGACGTGGCCGGATGAGGTGATGTCGGGGTCGAAGGTCTGGGCCAACTTCATGTTGATGGAGCCGTTGCCGATTATCGCCAACTCCTGTCCGTCGTAGAAATCCGCGTTTCCGGTGACAGAAAGATTGGTATCGGGCCCGGTGATATGCGCCTGAGTCAGGCGCAGCATCCCGTTATGCAACGATGCCCGCAGGGGTTCCGCTCCTTGCAGGGTGATGCCCTGCAGGGTCACCTGGAATTGATTGATCTCGGCGTCTCCGCTGAACTGCTTTGGTTCTCGCAATGGACCAGCGACGCTCACCGTGCCCCCAATCGACGAATTTCCGGTGACGGTCTGCACATGAAAGGCGCGTAGAAAGGGAGCTATGTTGAGGTTACTCAGCGCCACGCTGGCCTGCGTATCAAAATTCCCGCGCAACTGCGTCTGGCCTTTCACCTGGAGCTGAGCCAACGCCATACCGCTATGGGCCGTGAAATAAGCGGTGTTGCCCTGCGTGTGCACGACCATTTCCAGAGAACCAGCGGGCTGGCCCCCGAGCACCAGATTGTGTAAATGAACTCCCGCTAGAACGGAAGGGGCTTCCAGGGTTCCGGAGGCGTGGGCGTCGAATTTCAGGGCGCCAGCATAGGAGAGCCGGGGGTCCTTAGGCTGGGGCAAATGCGCAAGCTCGAAGTTAGTCCCATCCATGTTGCCCAGGAAATTATGAGTCTTCAGGTTGTAGGTTCCGTTCGCCACAACGGTGCCGCCGTCCTGAAGGAGAGTGAGCTTGGTGAGATTGACATCCTGGCCCGATAAGGCCACCGAGGCGGTCAGGCTATGGTAGGGCTGCCCTTCGATCGTGCCTCCAATCAGAACCAAGTTGCTTCCTCCGGTCAGGTCACCAAGCGTTCCTCCAGCATGAGCCTGCAGGTTCAGAGTGCCGTTGATGGGCAGATCCTGCCCTGCAATGGCGAGCAGATCGGTTAAGGAGGCGTTTTGTATCTGGGCCGTCGCCGTCAAGGGCGATTCATCGTCAAAGGCAACCTTGCGGCGGCTGATTTGATGGGCTTCGAGTTGGCCGGCGGCATGGATGACCGTCTTGCCGCGAGTGAGCGTGGCGTGATCCACCGAGATGAGCTTGGAGGAATAGCTGGCATTCGTGTCCAGCGAGTCCCAACGGATGTTGATCAGCTTGGGAGCGGTGGGCTCGGGCGGTTGCGGCGTCTGAGGCTCCGCATTCTGAATAGCGAACACCGTTGAGAAGTTGTTGGCTGTGAGATGCCCCTTAAATGCGGGGTCAACCAGATCGCCGGTGGCCGAACCATCGAAAGTTGCATCCCCATGAAGCTGCACAGGAATGCCAGAAATTCCGGGTTTACCCGCGATCCCTAAGTCCAGGACCTTGAGCACGTCATCGAACTCACCCAGGTTGTGGTTGACGAGGTGGACGCTGAGGTTGGAGGGCCTCTCCAGCGGGTACACTCCCAGCAACCCGGATACGTTGAGAGTGGTTGCCGGACTGTGGGCCTGGAACTGATTGATCTGAACCTTTCCTCCACGCTGGTAGTACCGGGCGTCGACGGATCCGCTGATCGGCACCAGGCCAGGAGCCACGGTTGGCGGAACACTCATGGCCAGGACAGCACCGACGGTGAGATCGTCCGGGCCGCCGGTCCAATCGATATTGACAGTTCCGTCGCCGGCCGTCTCGAAACCCAGCGTCCTGTACCGGCGAGGGAGCACGCTTTCCAGAACGCTAGTCAAACGCACGCCCGCAACGCGCGCACGAATGCTCATCACCTGGGCCCCCGGAGTCTTCGGGGGGGTAAAAGGAGTGTTCCAGTGCAGATAACGAAAAACGGCGTTGACGACCCCACCCTGGCGCGGGCGGGCCACCAGGTCGGGCAAAGAGATTTCGTCCGGTGTGATGTGCAGGCGGGTAGTCGCGTTCGCACCATCAATCCAGAAGTATTCGATGGCGTAGCTGGCGTTGACCACTTTGGCATTGCCATCCAAAACGTATTGATCTGTCCCGCTTCCCTGACCTTTGATGGAAAGGTCGACGCTTCCCCCTCTGAACCCATCTGCCAGGCCCGAGGCCGTCAGCTCGGCCAGATCGACAGTTCCGTTTGCCGATAACGTCCAGCGCGGGTTTGCAAAATGAGTAAGGCTACCGCTGGCCTGAAGGCTGGTCTTTTCGCTGGTGAAGCGCATCGCTTTCAGATCGAGCGTATCTGGCGCAATCTCCAGGTTCAGGTCCAGCTTGCTGCGAATCGGAGCCGCTTTCGCCTGCTGCACAGTGATATCGGAGCAGGTAATGTGCCCTATGTAGTGCCCTGTGGAAGGCGCGTAGGTGATTAGGGTCCCAACATCCTTAGCGGCAAGCTGGAACGGGATGGATCGCTCATTCACCAGCGCCATGCCGTCGTTCACCTCCACCCGGCTGGCCTGCAGGTCGAAGATGGTTTTGACGGTTGCGGCGTTGCTGCTTTGTTTGGCTTTCGGCGTGGGCTGATTGGTATGGCCGTCGGGATAGATGATCAGATGAATCGAAGGCCGGTCGACTTCGAGGAGATCGAGGCCCAACTGGGCATTTACAAACGAGAGGATTTTCACCCGGGCGTAAAGGTGGTCGATATGGACATAGGGCAACTGGCCTTTGGCCTCCAGTCCATGGATGGTCAACCCGTTGACCTCCACGGATAAGTGCCGCAGATTCCAGTTCAGGGAGCTCAACTCCACGCGACCTCCCGTCGCGTCTTCGAGTACGGAGATGACCTTCATGCGCACGACGTTGGCAAAGTGCGCGGTTGAGGCATAGAAGAGGAGCCCACCCACGACAAGAATAAGCAGAAGTACCACTACCCCAACAATCTTGAGGGTCCAGGCCCAGGCCTTCATCATTGGCCTCCCGAATCGGTTTCCGCGCCGGAACCGGTCGTGCCCACCTTGCCATAAGCGGGATCGAGGATGCTGACGCTGCCCTCGTTCTTCAAGCTCTGCAGCCACTCAAACAAGAGTGAGCTGACCCGCTGCTGCAGCAGGATTTCCTGGATTCGGCTCGACACGCTCTCCAGGCTGGGCGGATTCACTCCGCCCGCGGCGCGGAACCGAGGCAGCAGGGTCTTTTCGTAATAATCTTTCGTTTCGCTTGGAGTGATCCGCACCCCGGCGCCAAAACGCGCCTGGATGAAGGAAAGGATGGCGATGCGCTGAGTCCAATGCCGCTGTACCTGCTCTTCCGTGAGGCCTCTGGATTTCAGAAACGCTTGCCAACCAGCATCGGTTTCGCAGTGGTACTTAGCGCACTCGGGAACCACGTGACGCAACTGATTGATCTGCTCCGCCACCTCCTGCGGCGATGGAGGAGCAAGCGGCTGGCCGGTCTTCATCTGCTGCAGAATCAAGTCGCGATCGATCAGGCGCTGGAGGGCGCGCTGGGGGGTATTTCGCGCGGCGTTCACACTGAAGGGCTGAAGAACGGCATAACTCATTTCTTCCTTCACATCGCTTTCCAGGATCACGCTCCCGTTGATGACAGCAACGACATGGTCGAGGACAACAGCGCCATGGGGTATCGGCGCGGGCGCCGGATCCTGGGCATACACGCCTGCAACCGCACTCGCAGCCGTCAGCAAGGTTAGAACATGCTTTGCTGTCGCCATCAGAAGGCCTGCCCGATGCTGAAGAAGAAGTTGAAGTGCGGGGCCGAACCCACGTGAGGATTCTGCACCGGAACACCATTACTGTATTCCGTAATGATGGGATAGATCGGAGGATTCAGGTTATAGCTGAAGTCAACGCGAATCGGTCCGATGGGGGTGTGGTACCGCAAACCAAGCCCCAGGGCATGCGAGAAGTCATTGAAATCGCATGTGTCCGGCGTGTTGTAGGTGGTGTACGGCACGGTTACGTTGCGGCAGGTATAACTGTGGGGCTGCTTGATGCGTATGGCGCTGGGCCAGACCTGCGAGGACTTCTGGAAGGCGTTTCCCATGTCATGAAACAGCACGAAACTCAGGTTGTCGCCCACCCAGCGCAAGGTAGGGGGCGGCATGCGCAGTTCAGTGCTGTTGACGAAAACTCCCGCTCCGCCGACCGGAAAACCGGTTTGGGGATCGCGCGGCCCGGCGGCATTGATACCAAAGCCGCGATGGGAAGTAGCGCCACCGGCATAAAGCCTCTCCGGGAGCGGTAGAAGCTGCTCGTCCCCATCACCGAACGAACGCTCCTGCCCGTAGCGCGTCTGGCGCGCAATCACCCAGTGCCGCCGCCCAAAGTCATAGTAGGAAGAGTTGCTCAGGTCGACGCGAGCGAAGTTGGCCTGCGAGCCAAACTTGCCATCGGAAAGAAACACTTCGCCGGTATTGAAAGTGCCGTGGTGGGCGTTGAGCGGAACATCGCGTGTGTCTCGGATGTACGTGATCCCCGGCCCCCCTACCCGGACCGGCTGGGCGAGCAGCGGAATCTCTGCAAGGCTGACCTGGAGCGTATCGGCGTTTACCGAAACGCGACGGTACGAGAAGGAATAAATGAGCGTCGTCGGTTTAGTGACCCGTTGTGTCAGGCGTACTGCGGCTGAGAGAATGGCGGCCTTGTAGGTGGTGATGACTGCGCTGTTGTTGTAACCCCCGGAAAGAGTCAGGTTCAGATTTGGTTTGTTGCGAAAATTAGGGTCCTGATAGCTAAGCTGGGCGATCTGCTCGAGGGTGCCGTAATTGGTGCGAAGCGTGATGGACTGATCGGTGCCCCGGAGATTGGTCCGGCCGACGCTGAAGAGGATGCGAGGGCTCGCTCCCGTGTGGCCGTTGGGGCTGCAGGTTGACTGACCCTGTTCGCAATTCTGCGAGGGGGTGCCTGTCTGCACCTCGAAGCCGAAACCGTAGCTGATATCCCAGCGCTTGGCCTCCGTGAGATTCAGCAAAACGTTTTTGTAGGTCTCTTCACCGAGGGGATTCTGGATGGCGGTATTGACCTCGTTAAAGAGGGCGAGGTTATAAAGGTTGCGCTGCATCAGTAAGAGGGCGGTTTGATTGAGGGGATCTCCCGGGTGAAGAATAACGCGCTGCTGAACCAGCGAAGGCCGGGTGTGTTCAAGGCCGGAGACCAGGACTTTGCGTACAAAAAATTGCTGCCCGGGCGCCACATCCATAGTGAAATCAACCGCATTCTGGTCATTCGGCTGGGTTTGCTGGAAGAGGTTTACCTGTGCATTGTCATATCCTTTGCTGAAGAAGTAGGTCTGAACCAAACTCCGGTCCTGATTGATGTTGAACGCGGAGTATGGCTGCCCAACCTGGGTGTTTAAGTAAGGACGTATGTCCTTCAACTGCTCCGCGGTAGTCCCCTCAATGTTGTATTTGGCAATTCGGCGCTGCGTTCCTTCGTCGATCACATAATTGATGTCAAAATGCGAGATCTTACTTGAGCTGCGCGCGGTGACGTCGCTGTCAGTGAATTTTGGGGTCACCTGGACGGCACTGAATCCATTGCTCATGTAAAGCCCCTTGATGGCCGAAACATCCTGAGCCACCAACTGCTGGCTGAATGCACCGTAGCGGTCGAGAAAGCTGCTTGGCCGCACACTCAGGAGCCCCGTGATCAAGGAAGTGCTGAAGTACTTGTTGCCGGAAACCGTCACCGAGTCGACGACGTGGCGCTTGCCGAGGTCTACGGAATAAAGCGCGGTCACATGCTGGGCGTCCTTGCGCACCGGCTGATGTGAAACCTTCACATCGAAATAGCCATGACTCTCGAAGTAGTTACGCAGGTTCTGCGCGCCTTCGTTGAGCAAGTCCTGATCTATCGTGCCCTCTTCATAAATGGGCACTAATTTCTCCAACTGGGCGTGGCTGATCTTTGCCCCCTGGACTTCTACCAGAACTATGGGCCCCTGGTGAGCGAGAAAAGTGTAGTCGAGGTGGTTCGTTGGAGGGACGTACTGCTTTGAAGTCAAACTGATGGTCGCGGAAAGCCGATCATCTTTGTTGTAGTGTTTGCGCAGGTTGCGCAAAGCGCGGCTCACCGTGTTTCGACTGACTTTGGAGTTGCGCTTGATTTTCCCCGTGCGGCGAAACTGCGCCTCGGTCATGCCGCTCTCACCGGTCAAGTTCACATCACCCACCCGGGCCGGATTTCCGAGGGTGGTGTAGAAATTGATGTCGACCAGGGAGTTTTCACGATCAATGACCTGGGTCTGGGCAATCTGCCCGCGGTAATAGCCGTTGTTCTGCAGCGAAGCTTGAATGGACGGCTCCGCCTGCGCCAGCCTGGTTTCGGAGAGGGGAGTTCCCGCCTGCAGTCCGGCGGCGCTGTCCAGCACCGCATCCAGACGATCGTCCTTGACTCCTTCCACGTTGACCCGGCCGATAAAGAGGCGTGGCAGTCCGGAAAATATGATGGAGACGTTGTCGCCGTTGCGGACCCCAGCCACTTCGATGGTTTGATAGAGACCGGTGGCGTAGAGCCTTCGCAGGCTTTCGCGAATCTTACCCGGATCCAGCGGAAGCCCAATCTGCTGCCGCAGTTGGCTGGGCAGCGGGTTCAATAATTCCTCGCGAACCCCATCAAAAGTGATGTTCTCGACCCGCAGGCCGGCCCAGGCGAGCAACAAGTCCTGCTGCTGTGGCTCTCCTGAGGCGGCAGTCGACGCCTCCGCCGGCGCTAACTGCGCTTGCGCCCTATCTGACCCAGCGACAGTCAGAGCGAACGAAAGCAGGAGGACTGAACTCAGGAGGCGGAAAGCCGAAACGCACGGGGGTACGAGAATCCGTCCTCGTTTGGACCTGTCGAATTTCTGCGACCGGAGGCGAGCCGTTGCATGCAATCGTGTCAAAACGAACAAAGACCCTCTCAGGTGGGCTCCGCCGCGCGGCTCACTCAAACCGAATCTTTATACTATGACGGGGACCATCCAAGAGATGTTACGGCAGGATGTTACAGGTTAGCCCAGTGGAATCCAGTGAAGAGCGGTATTCGCGGCAGGTGCTTTATCCGGGAGTTGGGGAACGAGGCCAAAAGCTTCTGGCCCGGGGTCACGTCGCCGTGGTTGGCTGCGGAGCTACGGGGGCAGCCGCAGCCAGTCTGTTGGCGCGGGCCGGCGTGGGAACGCTTACGCTCGTGGACCGCGATTTCGTGGAAGAGAGCAATTTGCAGCGGCAAGTCCTTTTCGACGAGGCGGACGCGCGCGATGCGTTGCCAAAAGCCGAGGCCGCGCGGCTAAAGATAGCCCAATTCAACAGCCGTACCGTGGTGCAGGCACACGTCGCCGACCTGGTTCCTTCCAATATTCATGCTCTCCTTGAAGGGGCCGATATCCTGCTGGACGCCACCGACAATTTCGAAACCCGGTATCTCCTGAACGACTATTCGATCGAACAGCAGCGACCCTGGATCTACGCGGCGGCGGTAGGGGCTTACGCGGCCACGATGAATGTCCTGCCAGGAGAAACTGCCTGCCTGGCTTGTCTCTTTCCGCAGCCGCCGTCTGGTTTGGTGGAAACCTGCGACACTTCCGGGATTCTCAATACTGCCGTCAATTTCGCGGCATCGGTCGAAGTGACCGAAGCGATGAAGTTTCTGGTGGGCGCGAAGGACAAGATGCGGCGAACACTTCTCGGCCGCGACCTTTGGACCAATGACCAGTCCGAGATCTGTGCTGCCACACCGCGGCCGGACTGTCCAGTTTGCCAGGGGCGGGATCTCGTCTACCTGAAGGGAGAGAACCGCCCCGAAATTACCCTCTGCGGGCGGAATTCGGTGCAAATCCACGAGCGCCATCGACCGGTGGATTTGGTCGAGATGCGGCGGCGCCTGGAACCACACGGCAAGGTGAGTTCTAACCGGCTTTTGCTGCGATTCGAAGGAAAGGGCTATACGCTCACGCTATTCGCGGACGGCCGGGCGCTGATCCAGGGCACGACCGATGTAACCCTTGCGCGTAGCCTATATGCACGCTTTATTGGAAGCTAAGAGCAACTTGAAGCGCGGATTGTGCTTCCCAATGCAAGGTTTCCTTTTCAATGAGCGATTCCACGTTGAAAGTAAACAGACGCCGGGCAAGTCTTGGCAGCGGCGGTGGAACTTCTCTATTAGAGGTAGCAATGTCTATTCCTAACAAGGATCTGGCGACCACGCCAGGACCAACCAGCCCGGCCCGAACCCCGAATCAGCACTTGCGGCGGAACCCGCCGATCGCCGGTGAGGCAGAGGCCATTGAGAAGGCGCAGGCAGGTGACGCCGCCTCGTTCGAGATGTTATATGCGCTGCACAAACGGCGCGTTTACTCCCTGTGCCTACGGATGTTGGGCAATGTCGCGGAAGCCGAGGATCTTACCCAGGAGGCATTCCTGCAGCTCTACCGCAAGATCGCGACCTTCCGTGGAGATTCGGCCTTTTCCACCTGGCTCCATCGGTTGGCCGTCAACGTGGTCCTCATGCATCTGCGCAAGAAAGGATTGCCGCAGGTGTCCCTCGAAGAGACACTGGAGCCCCCGCAGGACGACGGCCCACGCAAGGACATCGGCGCCCACGATCTAAGGCTTTCGGGATCGGTAGATCGCGTTGCGCTGGAGCGGGCAATTGAGAATTTACCTCCCGGGTATCGGCTGGTATTCGTATTGCACGATGTGGAAGGATATGAACACAATGAGATTGCCGATATGCTGGACTGCTCGATCGGAAACAGCAAATCGCAGCTGCACAAAGCGCGCATGAAGTTGCGCGACCTTTTGAAGTCGGGCCAGAGGAAAGAGGCAGTTCTATGAACAATGTCCGGAAAGCAGCAAACGGAGCGGCTGTCGATTGCGCCGCTTTTCAGGACCAGCTTCCGAGCTTGTTTGAGTCGGGTGAAGACCTGAGTACTCAGGAACACCTGGAAACCTGCGAGAATTGCCGTGCCCTGGTGCGCGATCTGGAATACATTGCTGAACAAGCCAAGCTGTTGCTGCCGATTCATGATCCCAGCCCCGCGGTTTGGGACAACATTCAAACAGCGCTCAAGAAAGAGACCTCGCGCGCTAAATAACAGGTAACCGCAGCTATACGGGTGGGCTGAGACTTCCAGGTTCCCCTCTTGCGCCTGTCGGGCGTCCGTTTGCAATTTTCTTCCTGAGAATGGGGTTTTCAGGTGTATCCCCACCCGCAAACCCAGGCGCTTCAGGTATCTGGTTTCGCTCTATAATCCGCTGATGGCATGAGCAAGCAGGCACCACGGGTTTCGCGACTGATCCTGACCGGTTTCATGGGGGCCGGCAAATCGACCGTCGGCGCCATTCTAGCCCGCGATCTCGGCTGGAAATTCATCGATCTCGACCGGATTATCGAAGCCTCGAGCCAAAGCACCATAGCAGAAATCTTTCGCGACCATGGCGAACAGGAATTTCGCCGCCGGGAGCGGGACGCAGTCCGGCAGGTGGGCCACCAGGAGGAAATTGTGCTGGCCCTAGGTGGAGGTGCGATTGAAGACGACTCCACTCGGTCGCTTGTGATCCATTCGCCCGGCAATTGCCTGGTTTTCCTTGACGCTGAATTCAGCGAGCTGCTGGCGCGTTGCACAGTCGAGGGGCAAACGCGTCCCCTGCTGGCCGACCTGGAATCGCTCAAGGAGCGTCACGCCCGGCGCCTGCCTTTTTACCGTGCGGCCCACGTCACTGTGACAACATCCGGCCTGACAGCTCGCGACGTTGCGAATGATGTACTTGCGCGGGTATCCCAGGAGTGGCTGATCGAGGTGAGAAAGGGATGAGCAACTCGGAAACCGTTGTCATCGCTCCGACCACGAGAGCGCGCACCGTGCGCGGCTACATTGTATTCGCCTTCGCCGTCGCGTTGGTTTTGGCAGCGGCGTACCTGATGCGGCAAATTCTGCTGCTTCTCTATGTAAGCGCCCTGTTCGCCGTAGTTCTTTCCCCGGTCATCCACGGCATAATGCGGATCCACATCGGCAAGTGGCATCCAGGCAAAGGACTGGCAATCCTCCTGTTGGTCCTCGCCATTACGGCGGCGGCCGCCCTCTTTTTTGCTTTTGCTTTACCCCCCGTCGTCCACGACTTACAGTCACTGATCACCGAACTGCCGAAACGCGGCCCTCAAGTGCTGGACCAGGTCCACCGCATCCCGTTTATTTCCCACGTCGACCTTTCCGGGGTCAAGGCAAAGGTGCAGGGATTTGCTTCCAATTTCGCGGAATACCTGCTGGTTTCCATTACCGGGTGGGCAAGCAAGTTAGCCGATGTGGGGGCGGTGATCTTTCTCACCGTCTACTTCATGCTGGAAGGCGATGAGGCCTACCACTGGATACTTTCTTTTTTCCCTAAGCGAACCCGGGCACGGCTCAATGACACGCTTTTGCGCGCGGACGTCCGCATGGGGAAATGGCTGCTGGGACAAGCCGGGCTCATGCTCATTCTCGGCTTGTGCAGCTTGATTGTGTTTGTACTGTTCAAGATTCGTTATGCCTACGCCCTGGCGGTGCTGATGGGCACCCTTAACATCATTCCGATCGTGGGCGCGATGGTGTCAATGGCCCTGGTGCTACTAGCCGCGGCCACGGACTCCTGGGAAAAAGTTGTTGCAGTTTCGGTCTTTTATGCGATTTATGCCCAGGTTGAGACCTCTTTTCTCACGCCGCGCATCATGAAAAGTAGCGTGGATCTTTCTGCGCTCGGCGTTCTGGTCGCATTGCTGATGGGTTCGAAGCTGGCCGGCGTAATCGGGGCCATGATTGCCGTGCCGACAGCGGTGCTGGTGACAGTGCTGATTGACGAGTACCTGGTGCAACATGACGAGCCCGAACCGGCGGCTGAGGCAGTAGCAGCGGAGGTCGTGCGCTAAAACTCTGGACGACTTCCAAACGCGCCCCGCGGTGAGGAGCCAGCTTGGTATGATGAAGAAAGCCGCGTTGATGAATTCCAGCCATCTGCAAAGCAGACCTCCGCTCCGATGATCCCTGCTGCCCAAGCCGTTGACCCGCTTCCGGCCGGGGAGTTGGCTGTTCCAGGCCTGACGCTTGCCAGGCCGCAAGCGCGCCACTCCCGTCGGGCAGATTACCAGGAGTTGTGCAAGGTTCGAGTGACCACCATGGTGGTGATTACGGCCTGGGCCGGTTTTTACCTCGGGTCAATGCGGTCCGGTATCACCAGTATCCAGTGGGGACTGTTTCAAGCTCTGCTGGGAATCACGCTGGTTTCCTGTGGTGCGAGCGCCCTGAACCAGGTCATCGAGCGCAAGACAGACGCCAAAATGACACGCACCGCCCAACGCCCCCTGGCCGCCGGACGCGTTAGCCAATTGCACGGCCTGATTCTGGGAATGGCTTGTTTTGCCGCAGGTGCGCTTGTGCTGGCCTGGTTCACCAATCCGGTGACCGTGATGCTGACCCTGGTTACGGGATTTGTCTATGTCGCGGTTTATACGCCGCTCAAGCGCTATACAACGCTAGCGACGTTTATTGGCGCGTTCCCCGGGGCCATGCCCCCGCTGTTGGGCTGGACCGCCGCCCGCGGCGTCATCGAATGGCCGGCCGTTGCGCTGTTCGCCATTCTCTTCGTGTGGCAATTTCCGCACTTTATGGCTATCGCCTGGCTCTACCGCGAAGACTATGGTAAGGCCGGCATCCGAATGCTGCCGGTGGTACAACCGGACGGCTGGTCTACGGCGCTCGAAGCACTGATCTACGCGGTGCTGATGATCCCGGTCAGTGCTGTTCCCTTTTATCTGCACCTGACAGGGCGTGTTTACCTGGTCACGGCGGCGGTGCTCGGTCTGGTTTACCTGGCCTACACCATCCGCTTCACGCGCATCACGCGGACGCTCAGCAAGGCTGAGTCGCGGGGATACGCGCGGGACCTGCTGCGGGCCAGCGTGATCTACCTGCCGCTCCTGCTCACAGTGATGATGCTGAACGCAACCGGAAGGAGATAAACGATGGCCACCCTGAGCCAGCGTCCCGCGGCAGAAACACGGGCCGCTGGGACTTCGGAAAGAATGCCGATCGAACTCGATCGCCTGTCTCACAATTACGGCGACCGCCTTGCCCTCGACGATCTGAGTTTCGCCGTACAGCCGGCAGAAATCTTCGGGCTGCTGGGCCCGAACGGTAGCGGCAAAACCACGCTCTTCCGGATTCTTTCGACGCTGATGGTGCCGACCGGGGGAGCGGCTCGGATTCGGGGTTTCGATGTTGCGCGGGAACCGAACCGGGCACGGCAGCAAACAGGCATCGTTTTCCAGGCCCGAAGCCTCGACCTGAAGCTAACGGTGGCCGAGAACCTGAAACATCAGGGACATCTCTATGGCCTGCGTGGCGAGGGCCTCAAGAGGCGCAGTGAAGAAGTGCTGCGGCGGGTAGGCCTGACAGAGCGGACCAGGGATTTCGTCGAGACACTTTCGGGAGGGATGCAGCGGCGAGTCGAGTTGGCCAAGGGATTGATCCACTCCCCCGCAGTATTGCTGCTGGACGAACCCTCGACGGGACTCGACCCCGGTGCACGGCGCGATATGTGGCAATACCTGCGAACACTTCGGGATGAAGAAGGCGTCTCCATCCTGGTAACGACGCACCTGATGGAAGAGGCGGAGCATTGCGACCGGCTGGCCATCCTGAGCGAGGGCAAGCTGGTAGGGCTTGGTTCGCCCGCGCAATTGAAGTCCGCTATCGGCGGCGATGTGGTGCTGTTTGAAACCGCAAGCCCGGAGGCTGCCCGCTCGTTGGCCGATCGGATGGGCGCGCGTTTTGGAGTCGAAACCAGCGTGATGGAAAGTACTGTGCGTCTGGAGCAGCCGGAAGGGCATCGCCTGGTGACCACAGTGGTCGAGGCGTTTCCCGGAGAGGTCGAAGGCTTCTCGGTGGCGCGGCCTTCACTGGAGGACGTGTTCATCCAACGCACCGGCCATCGCTTCTGGGCTGACGCCGGACAAAAGGAGGTTTGATGGCTACCTTAGCTGCGACCGCACCGCGGACCCGCCAAACGGCTTCTCCGGGCATCTGGATGCCTGCCTACACATTGTGGGTGCGGGAGATTGTCCGTTTCTATCGCCAGAAGGCACGCGTCGTGGGAGTGATCGCTTCGCCGCTAATCTTCTGGGTAGTGCTGGGCGCGGGTTTCGCACACAGCTTCAACGCAGGCCGAGGAAGCTCGTCGCATTACCTGGCTTACTTTTTTCCGGGCTCGGTAGCCATGATTGTGCTTTTTACGGCGATCTTCAGCATGATGTCTCTCATTCAGGACCGCAATGAGGGTTTTCTGCTCTCGGTGCTGGCAGCGCCCGTAAGCCGCTCGTCGGTGGTGTTGGGCAAGGTGTTAGGGGGCGCTACGCTGGCCGCGGCACAGGGCATCATCTTTCTCGTGTTTGCGCCGTTGGTTGGGGTGCATCTCACGCTGGAATCCGTGGGCCTGAGCATTGTGGCGGTGCTGATGATCAGCTTCGAGCTTACGGCGCTGGGTTTTGCGATTGCCTGGCCTATGGATTCCACGCAGGCGTTCCATGCGGTTGTGAATGTGCTGCTGATTCCATTGTGGCTGCTCTCCGGTGCGCTGTTCCCGCTCAGTGGGGCCGCAGGCTGGATGCGCTTCTGCATGATGCTGAACCCGTTGACCTACGGGGTTGAGGCCCTGCGAGGCGCCCTCTTCCCGGACGCGGCTACCGCATTTTCTCTGCCGGTAAATATGGCGGTGACACTGGCTGTTTGCCTGCTGACTTTTGCCGCAGCATGGGCCATTGTGAACCGCCGCACGCACCGGCCGGCGGCTTAGAGGAATTGGACATGTATGTTACGGAGACCAACCAGCAGCGTCCTTCTGTCGCATTGCCGGTAGTACTGATCGTCGCGGTAAGCGCAGCGGCAATCTGCTTTCTGCTGTGGCTCCTGTATTTGCATCATCCCGTGGATGCTTCCATGGCAAAGTTCCGCTTTTTGCCGGCGCTGAACGCGACGCTGAATGGGCTGTGCACGATTGCTTTGCTGGTTGGTTTCTACTTTGTGCGCCTGCGCAATATTCCAGCTCATCGGGCATCGATGGTGACAGCGTTTATCTTCTCTTCCCTCTTCCTGGTCAGCTACATCACCAACCATGCGCTGCACGGAGAGACACACTTTCCGGGCTTTGGTACGGTCAAAGTCGTCTATCTAAGCATTCTGGCGAGTCACATTATCCTGTCCGTTATCGCGCTACCAATGGTGCTGACCACGTTCTTTTTCTCCCTCAGCGGGCGCATCCGGCTGCATCGAAAGATCGCGCGTCTTACGCTGCCCATCTGGCTCTATGTCTCCGTGACCGGAGTAGTGGTGTATGCCATGCTGGCTGCGTGGCGTTGAACGCTGCCCCACTGGTTATGCATCAAGGGGGTCCCCGTCTGGTAAAACGGATGCCGGACGACGGCACGAGACAACTGCTGCGCGCGGGCATTTCGATCCTGGTGGTAGGCGCCCTGGCGGCGTTGCTGACGACAACCGCCTTCGGCGGCATCGGAATACACGGCCCACACACCAACTCCGGGTGGCTGGGACTGCTGGTTGCCTTGATGTGCCTTCCATTCGGCAGCATGCTGACAGTGCTGGGAGTGGCCAAGTGGCTGCGTAACTGTCGGCTGACGCCGGTGAAGAAAGATTAATCTTGGACAGTGCGGTTGGCTGGAGAATAATCGCAGCCGCTCAAGCCACTAGCTGGCTTGATCCGCGGCTAGTGGGGGCGCCCTCAGCACCTGTTGGTCAGGAAAGAGAATAGACCGGAGGCGTGCTATGCTTCTGCCTTACCGTAACGAGAAGGAACATCATGGCAAAGAGTGTGAACAAGGTCATTCTTCTGGGCAATGTCGGCAAAGACCCGGAGGTTAAATTTCTCCCCAGCGGGATGCCGGTCGCGAATCTCACGTTGGCCACATCGGACCGTTTTAAGGATAAAGCCGGCGAGTGGCAGGACCGCACCGAGTGGCACAACCTCACCGCATATCAGCGTACGGCAGAAATCGTTCGCGACTACGTGAAAAAAGGCAGCAAGCTTTACATCGAGGGGCGCATCCAAACACGGTCCTGGGACGACCAGGCTTCTGGACAGAAGAGGTACCGTACCGAGATCATCGTCAGCGATCTTGTTCTGCTGACGGGACGTGGCGAAGGCGAGGCGAGTGGAGGATCACGCTCGAGCACCTCTTCGTTCGATCAACGTCCCCCCGCGCACCACGAGGAGTTCGCCGGAACCGAAATCACCGACGACGATATTCCCTTCTGATCGACCGGATCGGCAGCCAATCGCCTCGGCAAAAAGTAATCATCGTAGCTTCTTTTTGCCGGATTACGGGTAGAGCCGGATGCACTTCCATCCGCCGGCATTGCGGGTAAACAAGAAGCGGTCATGCAGCCGGAACGGTCCGTCGATCCAGAACTCCATCTGCTGCGGCTGGACGCGGTAGCCCTGCCAGTAGACCGGCCGTGGCACTTCTGCGGGATGCTCTGCAGCAAATTTGCGAACCTGTGCTTCCAATGCTTCCCGGCTCTCTAAGGGACGGCTTTGCCGGGAAACGGACGCGCCAATCTGGCTGTTGCGCGAGCGCGAGTGGAAGTAGGCGTCTGCATCTGCGTCCTCTATCTCGACTACCGGGCCATCCACACGCACTTGGCGGCGCAGCGTCTTCCAATGGAAGCAAAGGGCTGCCCTGGGATTGGCTTTGAGCTGCAGCCCTTTCTTGCTTTCGGCGTTGGTAAAAAAACCGAAGCCGCGTTCATCCACCTGCTTCACCAGCACCATACGCACGCTGGGGCATCCGTCGGGTGTTGTCGTTGCCAGCGCGGCCGCATTGGGATCGTTGAGTTCGCTCCGTTCCGCCTCTTTCAGCCATATCGCGAACAGCTCAAATGGATCAGCGGACTCGAAATCATTCCCGTTCATTTTTTGATGGTAGTCTCCGAGAACCGGGCCACGCTACCGGACACAAATGCGGCGGCCGTGGTTTCGGTGACATCCAAAGTTAGATGGTTAGTCAGGGATTTATGTTGAGCGAAGAAGAGATACGAGGACTGCTTTCCTACCAGGAGTTGATCCCAGCGATGCGGAAGGCGCTCATGGAGTTTTCCGCCGGCCGCGTGGTTCAGCCGGTGCGCACCATCATTCCGGTAAGCGGGCATGGCGGGTGGTTCGGAGTGATGCCTGCTGTCTTTGACGCAGTCATGGGCGCCAAGCTGGTGACCTTTTATCCCGGCAATGTGAATCGGCATAAGCACACGCATATGGCGGTGATACAGCTCTTCCGCGCGGATACAGGCGAGCCGCTGGCTACTATGGACGGACGATTGATCACGGAAATGCGGACTGCGGCAGTGTCTGCCGTGGCGGTCGATCATCTGGCTGCACCGGAAGCTAAAGTGCTGGCTATTCTGGGGAGCGGGGTGCAGGCCCGCTCCCACATGCGCGCGTTGGCGGGCATTCGTTCCTTCCGCGAGGTAAGGGTATGGAGCCGCACGGAAGAGCATGCAAAGCGCTTCGCACAGGAGGTGAGGGCCCGGGTCACCACCGCCGAAGAGGCTGTCTCCGGTGCCGACGTTGTTTTGGCGCTAACCAGTTCGCCGCAGCCTGTGCTCAAGGGCAAATGGCTGAGTCCGCATGCCATGGTGTGTGCCATCGGGGCTGCGACACCGGAACGCCGCGAGCTGGATGAAGAGGCAATGCACGGCGCTGTGGTGGTCGAGTCTCGGGAGGCCGCCCTAAGAGAAGCGGGAGACATCATTCAGGCGCGGGCGCAGGTGGCGGCGGAGATTGGCGAGTTGCTGAATGGAGCGCACATCGATCGCGGCAACAGGCCTGTGGTGTTCAAGTCTGTCGGCATCGCAATCGAAGATCTTGCAGCGGCTAAGCTGGTTTACGACAAGCTGCAGCAGAAGTCACACGGCAAGAAGGACCGATAGTGTTCACACATGCCATTGTTCGCAAACCGGGAAGCAATTTTGCTCAGGGACTGACCACTGTAGATCTGGGAGTTCCAAGCTTCGAGCTGGTGCAACAACAACATGCGGAGTACTGCCATGCCCTGCGGGAATGCGGGCTGTCGCTGATCATGCTCGAGGAGGATCCAGAGCATCCTGACTCGACATTTGTGGAGGATACGGCGGTTTTGACGGCACGCAGTGCGATTCTTACACGGCCGGGTGCTCCCAGCCGCCAGGGCGAAGTAGCGGCGATCCGTTCCAGCCTGCGGAGCTTCTTTCCAATAGTGCGGCAAATTGAGGCGCCGGGAACGGTGGACGGAGGCGACATCTGTGAAGCGCATGGACACTTCTTTATCGGCTTGTCGCAGCGCACGAATGAAGAAGGCGCAGCGCAACTCGCGGCCTGTCTGGAAGCTGAGGGCTACAGCACATCGGTGATCGACGTGCGCGAGATGAACAGCATTCTTCACCTGAAGAGCGGGATCGCCTACATTGGCAAGTACACCCTGGTGCTGATGGAGGAGATGGCCGGCAATCCACTGTTCAGCGGCTATGAACGGATTGTAGTAGTCCACGACGAAAGTTACGCTGCCAATTGCGTGCGCGTGAACGACAGAGTGCTGGTGCCGGCTGGGTGCCCACGCCTCGCCTCGGAACTCAGCCGGCGCGGGTTTCGCCTGCTGGAGTTGGAGATGTCGGAGTTTCGAAAAATGGACGGCGGACTCAGTTGTCTTTCGCTGCGCTTTTAATCGCAGACCCATCGTTCGGCTGATGGTTCGATAGACACCGCGGCCGGCACACCATTAGCGTTCGCTACTTCGCTCAGTCGAGGGCTGAGGGTTTCTTCCAATCGAAATGGCGGCCCAAAATCGCTTTAATGATCCAGTGATCGGTCGAGGCTGTGGGACCTACACCGGCCCCGATGTTGATTTCCCACTTGGGAGAGACATTCAGGTCCGTCACCACGAAGAGCTGCTGTTGCTGGTCGTGCAGGGAGTCAAAAGCGCCCAATCGCCCGTAGTCAGCGTAATATTCGATTCCCCCACTGACCACGCGATTGAAGTCGTAACTGACCTTGACGGCCGGCGCGAAGCCGATTCCCTGCTTGACATCGGGACCGTGCCACGTCCGCTCCAATGCCGGATTGACCGCCACATACCAGCGCCCCATGTACTTATCGACGATCGGCCGTATCTCCCAGGTCCAGGTGTCGGGTGAATAGACGGCCCTCTGATACCCAATTTCCGTTGAGACGCTCACCCCTACTGGCCAGTGCCAGGAGTCAGGTACCCGCACCCTTGGACGAATGTGATCCCCTACCCATTGCACTCCGTGCCCATTCTGCCAGCTGGTAAAGACGTAAAAGCCGACCTCGGACCAACTGGTCAGGCCCTGGGTAATTTCCAGGGTTTCATGCTGCTGGTGATTGGTGGGATAGACGCCGTCGATCCGGTACTTCTGCCCATCGGGTGTGAAGTTGGAATGAAGCTCAACCATGGTGCTTTTTGGCTCCACAGTAGCCGAGCCGTAGACCTGGATCTCATAGTTGCCCTGGGCGCGCAACGGTCGCGTGGCCGCGAGCGAAGCCAGCAGCGCAAGCACCCACATCCACTTATGCATATTGGAAGAGCATCATGAAACCAGCGTCCATGTGGTTCTGCTGGTGGCAATGAAAAAGCGTCGACCCGGGATCGTTGGCAACGAATTCCACCTCCACCTGAGTTTTGGCGTCCACCAGTACGACGTCTTTCATGATGCCCTGAGTCTCAGGATTGCCAGGCAACTTACGCAACTCAAACGTGTGCCGGTGCAAATGGACAGGGTGATTGTTGGTGCTGCGATTGATGAATTGCAAGCGATAGCGCCGGCCGGCTGTCAGTTTCGGGCTTTCTGTGTGGGGATAGGATTTGCCGTTGATGGTCCAATGATCCATGGCGCCGTGGCCGGCGAATTTGGACTCGAATACAAGCGGAATTGGCTCCGCCTGCGGCCGTTGCCCGGAAGGAGCGGTAGACGAGGTAAAGGATAAGTAGTCCCAGCTCAGGCTGGCAGGCTCAATCCATTGCCGTTCACCGCTGCTACCCGCGTATTCGATTACGATGCCCAGGCCCGCAGCCATAATGTGTTTGCGCACCTCGCCCATGACCCAGACACCTGGATTGTTCATTTCGACCACCGCGCTGACGCGCTCGGCGGGGGCGAGGCGAAGCATCGGCACCACCCGCGGCTGAGGAACGGGGTTCCCGTCCAGGGCAATTACCTCGAACTTGTGCCCGGCGAAGGCGATCCAGTGAACCTCAGTCGGACTGGAATTCAGAATTTGCAACAGCACGCGCTGTCCCTGCTTTACGCGCAGCGGTTCACCAAAGCCGAGGACACGGCCGTTTATGGTGGAAACTTCGTAGACTGGATCCATAGACCCGTCGGGATTAGCCTCGAGTTGACCCTCCCAGTCATGCAGTGCGAGAAAGAACTCCTGGTCGTAGCGCGCCTGGTTTTCGCGCGGTTCGATGAATAGAAAGCCGTGCTGACCCGTGTACTGCGATTTGTGCAGGTCTTTCCCGGCAAACGTGTGGGTGTGATACCAGCGAAAACCCGAAGGCCTTGGCGTGAACGTATACCGCGCGTGGGCTCCGGGCGCGATGAGGGGAGTTCCCTCTTCCGTTGCGCCGTCGACCTCGGGAGGCAAGAAGAGGCCATGCCAGTGAACCACTTCTCCGCCTCCGGTATGGTTGGTGACATCGATGGTCACCGACTGGCCTTCCTTAAAGCGCAGCAGAGGACCGGGCACCTGGTTGTTGTAGGCGATCGTTTTGATCGTCCGGTGAGCTGCGACTTCCAATTCGAAGGGAGTGATGTCGAGTGTGTGATCAGGGGGAACTTCCTGAGCATGGGTCCGTAGCGCCGCGGAAGCGGCCATCATTCCGGACAGCCGAAGTATTTCTCGCCGAGTCAGCAAATCTCAGCTTAACAAATTAAGAGACCGGACGGCCTTGGCCGGCAGGAGGAGCACTGGTTGCGGTCATTCGCTTTGCGCGCAGTGAAATATGGATACTGGAGACTATGCTGTCGATTGCCAACCGAAAGTACACCAAAACCGATTCGATCAAACTCAGCCGGGCTCTTTTGATTTCCGCCATCGTAGTGATGGCGGCGGCCGCCGCGATGTTTCCCGCTGTGGCCCAGACGACGGAGTCATTGCGCAGCAATGCGATTCTCGATCATCTGAATGCTGTCATTGACTGGTACCGGCAAACCATCACGAGCGTGCCGGCGATGGGTTTGCCCAGTGACGCAGTGTATGAATCCAATGCGCAGAACATGGCCATCGAGGTAGTGCGATTGGCCTTCCAGTCCGCCCAGGCGGAAGCGGTGCTCATTCCCGCTGCCAGTCCCGCCGGGAATTCCGGCTCGACAAGCTCGCAGCAAACCTTGGCGAAAAGGGAAAGCGATGTGAAGGCCCGCATCAGCACACTGGAGACCCAGATCCAGGACCTGGATCAACAGATTGCGCGAGTGCAGAGAGCGAAGCGCGAGCAGCTCATGACGCAAAAGGTGCGCGCGCAAGGCGAATTGGACCTGCGGAAAGCCACACTGCAAGCCTTAGAGCAGATGAGCCAATTCGTCACCGCCAATGGCGAAAGCGGCAAAGGCGGCCTGCTGGGCAGCATCAGCGAATTGCAGCATTCCGTTCCGGAACTTTCCAATACCGGCGCTTCCAAGCCTTCCGCCAAGCCGGCGACGACCGCAGTCTCGGCGGCTGCCTCGTCCGGATTGATCGGCGAAGTCATTGCGCTTTACGACCAGCTCCAGGGAATGCGCCAGATTACCCTGCTCATGGACCAAACTGCGCGTGTCAAGCAGGCGGCCAACGACTTGCGCACTCCCCTGGTAGCCTCGCTGCGCTCCACAATTCAGCAGGGGGAAAAACTCGCTGACCAGGCGGGGGACGTGCCGGCTCAGACTCCGGGTCAGACCTCACAGGCGGGACCCGCACCGGCGGACCAGAGTAAGCAATTCGACGCACTCACTGCACAATTCAAGCAGATCGCGGGGGCAACGCTTCCCTTGAGCCAGGAACTCATCCTGCTCGACGAGAGCAACTCCAACTTCACGGAGTGGCGGCAATCCGTGGTGCACGAATCGAACCGCATTCTCCGATCTATCTTGTTGCGCGTCTTGGCGATTGCCTTCGCCATGGGCATTATTTTGCTGCTCTCCGAGATCTGGCGCAGGATCACCTTCCGCTACATTTCCGACGTGAGGCGGCGGCGGCAGTTTTTGATGCTGCGCCGGATCGTGATTGGCTTCTGCATGGCCATCGTGCTCAGTCTCGGGTTTGTCAGCGAATTCAGCTCGCTGGCCACCTTTGCCGGCTTCATTACCGCCGGCTTGGCCGTTGGCCTGCAGACCATCCTTCTTTCCGTGGCAGCGTACTTCTTTCTGATAGGAAGATGGGGCATTCGCACAGGGGATCGCATTAGCGTCGCGGGAGTGACCGGCGAGGTCGTCGAGGTAGGATTGGTGCGTTTGTACCTGATGGAACTAGCCGGAACCGGTGTTGATCTGCATCCCACCGGGCGGATCGTGGTCTTCTCCAACGCTGTTCTTTTCCAGGCGACCACCCCGCTGTTCAAGCAATTCCCGGGTGCAGACTACGCATGGCACGAGGTTGTGGTCCAACTGAACCCAACCAGCAAGTTCAACCTGGTCGAGACGCAATTGCTCGCCGCCGTGAACTCGGTGCATTCCGGCTATAGCAGCGAGCTGCAGCGGCAATTGGGGGCCATGGAACGGCGCATCGAAATTCCTTTGAAGGTCCCGGAGCCCCACGGCCAGCTCCAGTACAGCGATGCAGGGCTCGAATACTCCGTACGTTACCCGGTAGGGCTGCAGCGAGTCTCTGAAGTTGATGACAAGATCACGCGCAGCCTGGCAGAGAAGCTGCAGCAGCAGCCGGAGCTCCAGGCGAGCATATCGGGTTCACCGAAAATTCGCGCTGCAATCAAGGGATGAGGTGGACGACGGGCGGCTGTCGCTCGGTTGCCTTGTTACACTCGATTCATGCTGGATGAAACGACATTCCGCCGCTACTGCGATGCCGCCATCGAGGCCCTGAAAAAGAGCCTGATTGCGCGCGAAGAAGCAGACGGTTTTGAAGTGGAAGAGCAGAACGGAGTGCTCAATATACTGTTCGACGAGCCGCCGGCCAAGTTTGTGATAACCCCAAACACGCCTCCGCGCCAGATTTGGATATCCGCGCTTTCCACCAGCTTCAAGCTGGATTGGTCGGAACAAGCTAAAAATTTTGTGCTCCCCAAGACAGGGGAAACGCTGCCCCAGGTGGTGGATCGGGTCATTCAAGAGCATCTGCAATAGAACTACTAGGAATGCGCAAAACGCTCTCCGTCGCCATCATTACCCGCAATGAAGAAGCCAACCTCGCACGGACCCTGGGCAGTGTCGCCTGGGCAGACGAGATTGTGGTCGTGGATTCAGGTTCGAACGACCGCACTGAGGAAATTGCCCGAAGTTTTCGCTCGCGCTTTTTCTTGGAGGATTGGAAGGGTTTTGCCGGGCAGAAGAATTCGGCGCTGGAGAAATGCACCTGCGACTGGATCCTGTCACTGGATGCAGACGAGGCGCTCAGCGATGAGCTGGCCAAGGAAATCTGGGAACTGCTCGAGCGCGACCCGCCGCTGGATGGGTACGCGCTGCCGCGGCGGAATCTCTTCCTGGGACGCTGGATCCGGTTTGGCGGGTTCTATCCCGACCGCAAGCTGCGATTGTTCCGGCGCGGAGCGGCGGAATTTGAGGCGCGTCCGGTACACGAAACGGTGCACTTCGTTGGCAATGCGGGGCGGCTCAAAGGGGACATGGTCCACACCGCCTATCCCACGCTTGAAGCGTACATAGCGCATATGGATCGCTACAGTTCGCTGGCAGCGGAGCAGGCCATGCGCGACGGGAAAAGTTGCCAGGGGCTGTGGCCGTTCGTGGTGAATGTGATCCTGAATCCCTGGGCGACTTTCGTCTACAACTACTTGCTTCGCCTCGGCTTCCTGGACGGCCGGGAAGGTTTGCTGCTTCACCTGTATCACTCGGTTTACGTGAGCTGGAAATACGCCAAAGCCTGGGAGCGATCCCGGAGCGGTTAGCTTTGCGTACCTTGCCTTTGCTACATATCGTGACAACACGAAATGCACGCCATCCGAGTTTCGCTATCCCTTGAGCGAACACCATCATTCGTCGGCCTGGTTCCGGCTGCTTGATCCGGTGTGGATGTGCGCCTATGCTGGTCGGTTTGGGGTGCGGTCATGGCGGAGCGACGTCCATCGGCGGAAGAACTGGCCTGGGAGACCACTACCCTGGCGGCGGCTCTCAAGAAGAATCCCGAACAGCCGATTGGCTCGACGACGGGTGTCAATGTCGACGAAAACGGCGAAGCGCGGTTCACGAGCATTTCCGGTGTTCCTGTCCGCCGTCTGTACACAAAGGCTGATTTGCCTCCCGGCTGGACGCCGGGGCTTCCTGGAGAACCACCTTTCACACGCGGCATTCACAGCACGGGCTACCGGGGCAAATTGTGGACGATGCGTCAGTTCTCGGGGTTCGCCTCAGCAGAGGAAACAAATGCCCGCTATCGCTACCTGCTGGCCAACGGCGGTGGTGGTCTATCCGTCGCTTTCGACCTTCCGACGCTCATGGGTTATGACTCCGATGCTGCGGAGAGCGCCGGCGAAGTCGGCAAGTGCGGAGTGGCCATCGATTCGCTGGAGGATATGGAGACACTTTTCTCAGGCATCGATCTCGAGAAAACCAGTGTGTCGATGACCATCAACTCTCCTGCATGCGTAATCTGGGCCATGTACCTGGCCGCGGTAGAGAAACAGGGAGGCGACTGGAAAAACGTCGCAGGCACTCTGCAGAACGACATCCTGAAGGAATATATCGCGCAAAAGGAATTTATTTTCCCTCCCGCGCCGTCGATGCGCCTGGTCGTGGACACGATTGAATTCGGGTCACTGTTTACGCCACGCTTCAATCCGGTTTCGATCAGCGGATACCACATCCGGGAGGCGGGATCGACCGCGCTGCAAGAGCTGGCTTTCACACTCTATGACGGGGTGGAATACGTGGAGTGGGCGCTTCGCCGCGGGCTGGCCATCGACGATTTCGCCCCCAGGCTGAGTTTTTTCTTCAATGCGCACAACGACTTTTTCGAAGAAATCGGCAAGTTCCGGGCCGCTCGCAAGGTCTGGTACCGGCTGATGACCGAGCGTTTCGGAGCCAAGGATGCGCGCTCGCACTGGATGCGGTTTCATTCTCAAACAGCGGGCGTTTCGCTGACAGCGCAACAGGCAAAGAACAACATTGCCCGGGTGGCGATCCAGGCCTTGGCGGCGGTGCTTGGCGGCACGCAAAGTCTGCACACCGACGGATTCGATGAAGCACTCGCCCTGCCGACCGAGGATGCCGCCCGCATTGCTCTGCGTACGCAGCAGATCCTGGCTTACGAGTCGGGCGTGGCCAACACCGTCGACCCTCTGGGCGGGTCTTATTTTGTGGAACGCCTGACCCTCGACATGGAAGAAGGGGCATTCAATTACTTTGCGAAGCTGGATGCCATCGGCGGAATGGTGCGGGCCATCGAACGCGGTTTCCCACAAAAGGAAATTGCGGATGCAAGCTACGCTTACCAACGGGCTGTCGAAAAGGGCGAAAAGGTCATTGTGGGCGTAAATGAATTTGTGGAGGATGAGAAGCCTCCGGAGATCCTGCGCATCGATGAGTCGGTGCGGGATTTGCAGGAACAGAAGCTGAAGCGGCTGCGTGCCCAACGCTCCAGCCGGGCGGTCACGGAGAGCCTCGATGCGCTGCGCCGGGCGCTTGAGCAAGAGCCCCAGGGGGAGCCTGGGCGGCTTTCCGAGGAAAACACCATGCCCTGCCTTTTGGACTGTGTCCGCGCATACGCAACCCTCGGCGAAATCTGCTCAGCCATGCGCGAGGTGCTGGGCAGCTATCAGGAAGCCAGCGTCTGCTGAGCTATTTACCGGGAGGTTACGCGAATGGTTACCCAAAACCGAAGGCGTGCTACCAAAGAGTCATCCTTCTACAACTCTTGCTTTCGAATCGGCATCCTTCGTGGTTAGCTAGAGCAGTAACCCTTTCTCTCCCGCAGGCTGCTATGACTGAAGATACTTTGTACTCGTTGCAATTGCGGTTGGTGAAAGGCCCGGCGGACGATCCTGCCGGGCACAAAGTAGAGCTGACTGCTCTGCCAGAGGGTCCGGGCGAACCAAGGCAGGCGCATTTCGAGCACTGGGAGCCGCTGTCGGACCGGTTATCCGCAGTCGCCAGCAGCACGCCGTTCCACCTGAAAGCGATCTACCGGACTATGGTCGCCGGTCTGACCGCTCCCCTGATTGACCGCGCCACAGGGCACCCTCTTTTCTTTTCCCTCCATCAGTTGAAGGACTTGGGTCTCGCTAACTGATTCCAGGTGTTCTTCCCAGGCTAGCCATAGGAAATCCGAAAACCTGCTTTACGCGGCGTTCGGGACAGATTATGGTGGCACAGTTACGTGCGGATGGCCTCACAGGAAGAACAAATGCAGAGAGTGCTGGAGTACGAGGCGGCCGGCGCCACCGATCTGGGGCGAACCCGGAAAAGCAATGAAGATGCCTACGGCCTGAGCGTGGACAATCACGAGAGCATTTGCAACTTTGTGGTGTGCGATGGCATGGGCGGTGCAGCGGCGGGTGAGGTGGCCAGCCGGATGGCGGTCGATGCCATGCTGCAGGCAATGAGCCACGGCCCGCTCACCCTGGGAAAACTGCAGGAAGCTGTGGATCTGGCCAACCACAACGTTCACCGCAGCGCGGAGCAAAATCCGGCACGAGCCGGCATGGGCACCACGCTCGTGGCCATGGCTACACGGGGAGACCGGGCTTGGGTGGCGCACGTGGGCGACAGCCGGTGTTATCGGTTCCGCGATGGAGCTTTAGAGTCGCTCACCCGTGACCATTCGCTGGTAGATGAGCAGGTGCGGTTAGGTCAGCTGACCCAGGCCCAAGCTGAGACTTCCCCAATGCGAAATGTCATAACCCGGGCAGTGGGGACGCAGGATGAGGTCGACGCGGACGTCATCGAGTTTACGGTTTCGACCGGCGACTTGTACCTGCTGGCGTCCGATGGCCTGATGCGTGAAGTGGACGACAAGCGAATTGCCGAGATCCTGCGTACCGCAGGAGAACTTAAGAAAACCTGCGCCGACCTGATCGAGGCAGCAAACAACGCCGGGGGACGGGACAACATCACCTGCGTGCTGGTCCGAGCACAGTAAGAATTTACTCATCAATGAGCGAAATCAAAGTGGTAGGAGTCGTGGGCGCCGGGACCATGGGCAATGGAATTGCGCATGTCTTTGCCCGGAGTGGGTTCCAGGTCGTTTTGTGCGAAGTAGAACAGCGGTATCTGGATCGCGGCCTGGAAACGATCCGCACCAACCTACAGCGTGAGGCGGGCAAGGGCAAGATTACTTCAGCCGACGTGGATACCGCCTTGAAGCTGATTCGAGGCACATTGCAGTCACAGGACCTGATGATGTGCGATTTTGTGATCGAGGCTTCGCCGGAACGGTTTGCGCTCAAGCAGGAAATATTCATGCAGTTGGACCTGTTGCTCAAGCCGGAGGTCATCGTGGCATCGAACACTTCTTCGATTTCCATCACCAGGCTGGCGGCACAGACACGGAGACCAGAGCAGGTGATCGGAATGCACTTCTTCAATCCTGTCCCGGTCATGAAGCTCGTGGAAGTGATTCGCGGCCTGGAGACCTCGGATGAAACCTTTGCCAGGGTGAAGGGACTGGCGGAAACACTGGGCAAGACACCGGTCGAGGTCAATGACGCGCCAGGCTTTGTTTCGAACCGCGTCCTGATGCCGCTGCTCAACGAAGCGATGTATGCGGTGATGGAGGGAGTGGCGACACCCGCTGCCGTGGATGAAGTTTTCCAATTGGGAATGGCGCACCCCATGGGTCCGCTGGCGCTGGCTGACTTCATTGGCCTCGATGTTTGCCTCGATATTATGCGCGTTATGCAGGAAGGCCTGGGTGATCCAAAGTACCGTCCATGCCCGCTGTTGATTCGCATGGTGGATGCCGGCTGGCTGGGACGCAAGTCGGGACGAGGGTTCTACCACTATTGACCAGGGGTACCGCGTCTGGCACCTGTGGTTGTTCACCAGCCTTTTATCAAGACCCAGAAAAGGTATGCTTGCTAAATGATGCGGATGACGGTGCTGGCCTCGGGCTCAGACGGGAACAGCACGCTGGTGTCGAGCGGTCGAACGCGCATCCTGGTGGACGCAGGCCTCTCCTGCCGCGAACTCTTGAAGCGAATGCAGATGGCACAGGAAGATCCCGCTGCCATCGATGCCTTGCTCATCACCCACGAGCATCAGGACCACGTGCAAGGGGTGGCGGTGCTGGCGCGCAAGTTAGGCGTGCCAGTCTATTTCACCCAGGCAACGCATCGGGCTTGGGTGCGCTGGATGATGCCGCAAAAGCGATTGACGTACGCAGCATGGCTGGCGCAACGGCAGCAAGACCTGGCTCGGCAACAGATGGCGGAAGCGTCGGCTTCCAATGCGGCGGGAGCCGATGCGCTCGCGGACGAGGAAGAGGCTCCGGTTGTCCGGCAGGATGATCCTTGCAGGCTGCCCGGGGTAGAGTACTTCACCGCAGGCCAAGATTTCTCTATCGGAGACATCGCAATCACGCCGTTCACCATTCCTCACGATGCGGCCGATCCGGTTGGCTTTGTCTTTGAGTCAAACGGCGTCCGTATGGCCATCGCGACCGACCTGGGATACATGCCTCCAAATGTGAAGATGGCCCTTCGGAACTGCGACGTCCTCATGCTCGAAAGTAACCATGACCTGGAGATGCTCCGGGATGGACCCTATCCCTGGTCCGTCAAGCAGCGAGTCATGTCTCGCGTGGGTCATTTATCCAATGAGGCGGCTTCCGACTTTTTGCAAAAGAATTACGACGGCTATGCCTCTTATGTCGTTCTCGCGCATCTATCTAAATGTAACAACCTGCCCGAATTGGCACGAGTTACGGCGGAGAGGGCTCTGCGGGACCGAATCAGCCTACTGGCAAATAAGCTGTTGCTCGCCCAGCAGGATGTACCTCTTGAGCCTATTTGCTTATAATCGAGTGACTTCCCTTGGCTAGCTGATTGGTTCTCGGCTCGGGATTTCGATAGCCAGACGGGACGGAAATGTTACTATGGTGTTTCGCAGTCAACCATAACCATGCCAACAACAGCATGCACAGATCGGGTGGTAGGCGACATTCTCTCCAGTTGGAGATATGACATCTCCGGCATTACCCCGGAAATGCGCCGAGATTACGAACAGCATCTTGTGGAGTGTGCGCATTGCTGCTCCCGGCAACGGCTGCATCGCACCATCGATGTGGTGTTGATCGCTGTAAGTACCGTCTCCATCGCAACCTTTTTGCTTGGCTTGGCAGTAATTCACCGGATGCGTCCTCTACAGCATTGGGAATTAGTGAATCTGCACATGTGGCAGATGTCGTTTGTCCTGAGCCTGCAGGCTGCGGCAATTGCAGGTTTGTTGTTTTCCTTACTGGTGTGGGTTCTCGTAGCCGTGGCTACTCCGGCCCCTGTTTATCTTGCGGAAGTGGCTCTGACTCAGGCGCGGGTGCTGCAGGACAGGATCCCTGAGGAATTGCGCGAGAGGTGGATGCGAAACGTCGCCTGAGCCGTAATGTTTGGAAAAGCCCCTGCGTGCGCAGGGGCTTTTCTTTTTGCGCCCTCGATCGGTAATCGAAATTATTCAGTTTGGCTGAACGGCTCCGATCAGGTCTTTGACTTTAGCGACGTGGTGGCGCGTGCACCAGCGCTCCAGTGAGTCGGCAATACGCTGGACGGCTCGAGGGTCGGCGTAGCTCGCAGTTCCAATCTGAACAGCGGTGGCGCCGGCGAGGAGAAACTCGATAGCGTCCTCCGCCGTAGTAATGCCTCCCAGGCCACAAATCGGAATGGAAACGGCCTTGGCAGCTTCGTATACCATACGCACGGCGATGGGCTTAATGGCGGGGCCGGAGAGACCTCCTGTGTTGTTGGCGATGCGGGGCCTGCGGGTTTCAACGTCTATAGAGAGGGATAAGAAAGTGTTGACCAGGGAAAGGGCGTCCGCTCCGGCACTTTCTGCGCAACGCGCCATTTGGGCGATGGAAGTGACGTTGGGAGAAAGCTTCACGATGAGTGGGCGTCGCGATACAGCCTTGGTGCGGGTAACGAGTTGGTCGAGGATACCGGTATCGGTGCCAAAGACCATCCCGCCATGTTGCGTGTTGGGGCAAGAGGCATTGATCTCATACGCCGCAATACCAGGAGCGGCATTGAGTGCTTCAATAACAGCTACGTAATCCCGTACTTCATACCCAAAAACGTTCACAATGCACGCAGTGCCCGAGTGAGGCCGGAGCACAGGGAGTTTCTTCTCGATGAATGTGCGCACGCCGATATTCTGCAAGCCAATCGCATTGATCATGCCGCCGGAAGTCTCAATAAGCCGCGGTGCCTGGTTGCCGGCCATGGGTTCCCGAGACAGGCCCTTGGTTACAAAGCCGCCTATGCGATCGATAGAAACGACATCTTCAAACTCCACGCCATAGCCGAAAGTTCCGCTGGCAGCAATGACCGGATTGCGCAGCAGAAGACCGGCAAAGCGCACGCTCATATCGGGCTTCACGGGCTGTCAGAGCTCTCACGGCGCACGGATCTGGCTGCTCGTGCCGCGGACGCAGGCGCCTGGGCGTGAATGGCTTGGGTAAGAATTCTGCCAATCGAAGCCGACGGTTGGTTGATACCGAGGAGCGACGCCAAAGTCGCTGCCAAATCCACTGGTGCGACCCGGCCGTGGTAAATGCCTGGCGTGAACGGAGCACCAAAAAAACCAAGGGGAACGTGGCGGTCATAGGACCAGGGAGTGAAGTGCGTCGTCCCGTTGGGCAGAGTCTGCATCTGATAAGCCTCCGGGATGACCATGACGTACCAGCCACCATTGGGGCTGTAACTGTGGGCCAGCAGCGTGCCCCATTCGGAGGGAGGCAACTGTCCTGCGGCCAGCTGCAAGCGCGTATAGGTGTGCACCACCGTGGGAACGGCAGGCAGGCGCGTCACAGGAGGTGGCGGGACCGGCGTCGGACTGGGGGTAGGGACGGATCGGCCTTTGGCGCGCCTGGAGCCTAAAGGTGAAAGAGCTCGAGCCGACGAAGGGACAGTTGCGAGTGGCTCAGAGATTGGATTTACTTTCACCGGCGGTGTTTCCGGAGTTGGGGCGAGGGCTTCCACTGCAGCCGGGACGGCGTCCTGAATGGCCTGCTCCGCTTCCTGCTCGTTAATACCGGCGACATCAAAGGAAGGGCGATTCAGGGCAATATAGGGAAATTCCTGGTGTGAGAGCAGGTATTCGACTTTCTCTCCGGGAGAGAATTTGGAGTTCATTGAGTCGTTCAGATTGGAGAGAAACTTCGCCATGTCGAAGGTGGCCGCCGGCAGCCCCAGGGCGAGAGCCTCCGCCGGTACGGGGGCGACTCCGTGGTCGGCGGAGAGCGTGATCCACAGATTTGCCAAGCCCCCAGGCACGTTCTTGTCCAGCCAGGTGAAGAAGCTGTCTAGCTGGACATCGAGGGTGTCGACCATCTGCCGCGCCTGGGGCGAGTCCGGGCCATAATGATGGCCGATCAAGTCATTGGCCGAGAGGCTGACAACCAGCATGTCGGTGACTGCATGACTGCCCAGCTGTTCATTGGTGATCAGGGCCCGAGCGAAATCCAGCTCATAAGCGTTGGCGGCCGGGGTGGGGCCGACCTCGTCGAAGAAATGCTTCGTCTCGGGAAAGCCGGCCTCCTGTGCTGCCTGCAGAGCACGGTCTCCGGCATTGAACGCAGTAACCCAGTCCGGTAGCGCGTCCATATAGTAGCTGGAAGTGATAAAAGCGCCGGAGGCGGGCTCGATCCAGTAAGCCCCGTTCGCAGAATGACCGGTGGGCAGAATTGCGGCACGATCCTTCAGCGAAATCCCGAACACCTTGGCTTGACCCTGTGTAGCAAGCCGCAACGAATCCCCGACTGTGGAAGCTCGAAGATTCAGCGGGGACGCTCCAGGTTCTTTGCCGGGATGGATTGCACCCAGAATTCGATAGCGATCGTCCTCGACCGAAGTCACAGGGCGATTCTTGTTCCGGCTCAGATCCCACCACTCGTTGCTCGCAATGCCATGGCCATCGGTATAAGCGCCGGTTCCCAGAGTGGAATGCCCGGGGGCCGTCTTGGTGTTGGCGTAGTCGTAATAGCAATCCTCGAAATAAGCGCCCTTGTCGAGAAAAAGGCGGAAACCCCGGCCTTTAAAATCTGCGCGATAGCGATCGAGGTAATCGGCGCGAAACTGGTCGATCACCAGGAGGATGACTAGCCGGGGATGTCCGTCATAAGCGCTGGCATAGGCACTGAGCTGCGCCAGAGGCGTCGATGAGATCAGCAGTAAGAGAGCAACCAAGCTGCAAGTTCGGCGCTGGGGGGAGGACATGGCGGCTTGGATTAGTATCGCAAAACATCCGGCCAGACGCAGCGGGCGCAACTAGTTCGACACGTCAGTTCCAATCGTTGGACGGCCCTTATACTCTCGGCTTATGATGCGCCGTCTTCTCTGCCTTGTGGCCTCACTCGCTGCCGCCGCCGTTTCTCTTCCGGCACAGATCACCGTGAGCTTTCCCGCCAGCGCCTCCGCGAAACCGTTGGACGGCCGGATCCTGCTGCTGCTTTCGACCGATCCTTCCAGAGAGCCACGGATGCAGATCGACGATTCCATGCGATCCCAGATGGTTTTTGGCGCCACGGTGGATGGGCTAAGACCCGGCGAACCGGTGACCATCACGAGAGAGGCGGCAGGCTATCCCATCCATTCACTGAGTGCCGTGCCCGCGGGCGACTACTACGTCCAGGCTGTGCTGAACATATACCAGACCTTTCACCGGGCCGACGGAACCACCGTCAAACTGGCCCCGGATCGAGGGGAGGGCCAGCATTGGAACCTGGCGCCGGGCAATCTTTATTCCAAGCCGGTAAAGGCGCACATCGACGGCCATGCCAAGCTGGCGATTGTGCTCAGTGAAACAATTCCACCGATTGCACCGCAACCAGACACCAAGTACATTCGCCACATCCGCATTCAAAGCGCGCTGCTGACCAGGTTCTGGGGTACGCCGATGTTCCTTTCCGCCATTGTGCTGGTGCCGGAGGGTTTCGACGACCATCCCAACGCTCACTTCCCTGTCGCCATCTTTCACGACCATTTCGTAAGCGGGATGGACGACTTCCGCACGACGCCGCCGGATCCCAATTTGAAGCCGGACTACTCCGAACGCTTCCACCTGGCCGGGTACAACCGCATCGAGCAGGAAGAGGCCTACAAGCAGTACCTGAAATGGATCAGTCCGGGATTTCCGCGGATCCTGGTGGTGAAAATCCAGCACGCAAATCCGTTTTACGACGATTCCTATGCGGTGAACTCGGCAAACCTTGGTCCTTACGGTGACGCGATCGAGACGGAACTGCTGCCGGCGATCGAAAAGAAGTTTCGTGGGCTCACGGGGGGCTGGGCCCACTTCTTGTACGGTGGCTCCACGGGCGGTTGGGAGTCTCTGGCGGTGCAGATGTTCTATCCCAACGACTATAACGGCGCCTTTGTCGCCTGCCCCGATCCAGTGGATTTCCATGCGTACATGACGGTCGACCTTTACGATCAGCCCAATGCGTTCTATCTGCAGGGAGCACACAAGCAGGTCGAACAGCCTTCCATGCGCAACTACCTGGGACAGACGCTGATGTCCATGCGGGACAACGCTGCTTACGAGGCGGCCCTGGGGGACCATGGGCGCTCTGGGGAGCAATTCGACATCTGGCAGGCGGTATACGGCCCGGTGGGCCCGGATGGTTACCCGGCGCAGATTTTCAACCAGCAGACAGGCGCCATTGACCACCAGGTCGCGGCCTATTGGCATGAGCACTACGATCTGGATGCAATCCTCCAACGGAATTGGGACAAGTTGGGTCCCCTGCTGCAAGGCAAGTTACACATCTACGTCGGCTCGGCAGATACCTATTTTCTGAACGACGCGGTTTACCTGATGCAGGATTTCCTCGACAAGACCGGAACTCCCGGTCACGGAGTACCGTACGAGGGCGAGGTGAAATACGGAGAGCGCGCCGAGCATTGCTGGAATGGCGACCCGAACCTGCCCAATGCACTCTCACGGCTGCACTACAACACGATGTACCTGCCGAAGATTATGGAGCGCATCCGGAAGACCGCTCCGCCCCATGCCGATATGAGCTGGCGATATTGAGTCCGGTAAAGTAGAGACTTATGCTCGATTTGAATTTTGTGCGGGCCAACCTGCAGCTGGTGGAAGCAAAACTGAGAGCCCGGGGAATGGATCCCGCGACGGTACTGGGAAACTTTCGGGATTTGGACGCGGACCGGCGAGCCAAAATCACCCAGGCCGAAACGCTGCAGGCCCAACGCAACAAGTTGAGCCAGGAGGTAGCGCGCAGCCGGAAGGCAGGCGCGGACACGGCGCAAGTAACGGCGCTGATGGACCAAACGCGCGAGCTAAAGCAGCAGACAGAAGAACTGGAGCGCAGCGCAGCCAAGGCGGAGGAAGCGATGCGAACGTTGTTGGCCGCCATCCCCAATCTGCCGCAGGACAGCGTGCCCACCGGAAAAAGCGAGGCAGATAACGTTGAAGTCATGCGCTGGGGCCGGCAACCAGACTTTGGTTTTGCGCCGAAACCGCATTGGGAGCTGGGAGAACAGCTGGGGATTCTGGACCTTCAACGGGCGGCGAAGATTTCCGGCGCGCGCTTTGCGGTTTACTGGGGCCTGGGCGCGCGCATGGAGCGGGCGTTGGCAAGCTTCATGGTGGATATTCACACCCGGGAGCATGGCTACCTGGAAGTGCTGCCTCCCTTTCTGGTGAACAGCGACTCCCTGTTCGGCACGGGACAGCTGCCAAAGTTTGCCGAGGATCTCTTCAAGTGCGAAGGAAGCGATCACTGGCTGATCCCCACAGCCGAGGTGCCGGTCACCAACCTGTATCGGGAAGAGCTGCTCGAGGAAGCACAGCTGCCCATCAGCCTGGTGGCCTATACGCCGTGCTTTCGCTCGGAGGCGGGTTCTTACGGCAAGGATGTGCGCGGGATCATCCGCCAGCATCAGTTCCAGAAAGTAGAGCTGGTGAAGTTCACCCGCCCGGACCAGTCGTATGAGGAACACGAAAGGCTGACCGCAAATGCCGAAGCCGTTCTGCAGCGACTGGAGCTGCCGTACCGCAAGGTGCTGCTCTCGACCGGCGATCTGGGTGCGGCGTCTTCCAAGACTTACGATCTCGAAGTCTGGCTGCCCGGGCAGGGACTCTACCGGGAAATCTCCTCCTGCTCGAATTTCGAGGCATACCAGGCGCGGCGCGCCAACATTCGTTACAAGCCACAGGGTAAGAACAAGACCGAACTGGTGCACACACTGAACGGTAGCGGTCTGGCCATCGGGCGCACGTGGCTGGCGATTCTCGAGAATTATCAGCAGGCAAACGGATCGGTTCGGATCCCAAAAGCGCTGCAGCCGTATATGGGCGGCGAAGAACTCATCCAAAAGAACTAACGCAGGGACGATAGAATTACAGGCGGCATGGGGCGCATTCTAAAGAGCTATCTATTCTGGACTTACCCGCGGGGCAGTTTCCATTACGACGTAATGGTCACGCTGATCCTTATTTTCCTGTTCGTTTCGCCGCGATTGATCAACTACCGCGATCGGCCCCAGGAAACGCTGACCTCTACCAGAGACATCCTGGTGCGCCCCGATGGCGTCAACACCTGGAGGTACCAGATTGGCGCCGACCAGCTGGCCGATACCAACGATGACGCCAAACTCAAGGCGGAGTTGCTGCAGCGCATCCAAAATATCTCCGGCAACGTGCAGATTGATCGTTACCGGGCAGAGAAGGACGCCAGCGGCCACGTGACCCAGTATCAGGTCTGGGCGCATCGCTAGCAGGAAGACAAGAGAATTTGAGAGGTTAGCCAGAGATTGATAATCGAAACTGCAAAGAAGATTGCTTTGTGCCTGGGGTTGATGATGGTCCTGCCCGCATCCTTGAACGCCCAGGCTGGCGGCGATGTGCAAAGCGTGATCGAGCAACTGAACTCTGCGGCAGCGAAGTTTCAAAGTGCGCAGGCAGACTTCACCTGGGACCTGTTTCAAGCTGTAGTGCAGGAACATGATCTCCAGACGGGCACCA
This sequence comes from Acidobacteriaceae bacterium, assembly GCA_035507705.1. GTDB lineage: Bacteria > Acidobacteriota > Terriglobia > Terriglobales > Acidobacteriaceae > PALSA-350. The sequence goes on along the minus strand of DATJNV010000141.1, from coordinate 34,399 downwards.
TATATTACGAACGCAACAAAGGCGGCATGCGCGTAGCTGCTTACATCAAGCAGGAAAATGGCAAGGATGCCCCCAAAACAGTTACCTTCGACGGCAAGCAAGCGCAATACTATGTTCCGGCGATCAAGCAAGACACTCTCATCAATGCCGGCTCGAACCGCAGCCAGTGGGAAAGTTTTCTGACCCTGGGCTTTGGCGGCAGCGGGACGGAGCTCCAGGCCAACTGGAAAGTCAGCTTGCAGGGCACAGAAACAATGGACGGAACCTTGGTGGACAAGCTGGACCTGGTGCCCATACAGACCAACGTGGCCGACATGTTCAGCCATGTAACCATCTGGATAGACCCCGCGCGAGGAATCAGCCTCAAGCAGATTTTCTACCAGCCTTCCGGGGACACCCGCACGGCCGTTTACAAGAACATTCGCTACAACGTGCCGCTTCCGCATTCTGTCTTCGAGCTCAAGCTGCCGAAAGACGTGACGCGAGTAGTCAAGTAGCAGGCCCCCAGAACAAAGAGCAGGGGAAAACACTCCAATGTGTAGCGGGTCTCGGGAGCCTCGACGGTAGCCAGAAGCAAGCTGCGCAGTACAATCAGGCCGAGCATGGCGCCAGCCATCCGGGGCCAGCGAAGGATTCCCAAAAAAGCGAGCAGCAGGTAAGCCAGGTTCAGCGCCCCATTCAGAAGCGCAACCCATGTCTGGCCAGGATGCTGGCGATAGCGCCACCAGCGGAGGTCGGCGTTGCCGGTTTCCAGCCGCGGGCGAAGCCACATATCCGACAAACGCAGCATAGGCATGAGGATGTAATAACGGAACGGACTGGCGTTGATGCGCTCCTGCGCAAGCTGGGCAAAACGAGCATCGAGATCCGGGCTCAGGGTAGTCGTGGCGTTGTAGTCGTCCAGCAGCCTGCGGGTCTCCGCATACTGCGCTGCATTGTCGAAGGCGCGCGCAGGCAGGCTGCCGAGATCGATACGGTCGCTGTTACCATTCCAGTAGATTTCGCTGGTCGAAGCGAAGTCGGCAACAAAGGTTCTGATCCAGCGAATAAAGCCCGGAGCACTGAACTCGCCCGGATCGTTGGCGTACCGCGGAGCGAGGGGCTGGAAGACGTGGAAAGTGTCCCAGTTGCGCGCCGTCCACGCGACAAAGGGGAGCAGCGAGAGCAGGCCGGCGATGACAGCGAGGCGGATCGCGCGACCCAATCCTAAGGAACGCCGGCCGTATGCGATGACAGCAGTCCACAAAACCACAGCCAGCAACGCGCCATCCGGACGAAGCAAGGTGGCGTAACTCCAGGAGAAAATCAGCGCCGCGGTCCAAAGGGACCGGGGTGTTGCAAGGACTTCCGGCAGAGCGCGGAAGCCCAGGGCGACACAAAAGAGGGAGAGGGTTTCTGTCAGGGGAAAGGCTGTATAAACTGCAGTAAAGGGACAAAGCGCAGCCAGGAACAAGGCGATCCGGGCGGCCTTAGGCCCGCAAATCCTGGCCGCCAGGCCGGCCGACAGCAGGCAGGTTCCAAGGTCGATGAGCGCCTGCATGTAGACCACCGGGTGATAATTTCCGGCTCCAAAGATCGAAAAGCAAAGGACCAGAAAAGCGGGATAACCAGGCAAGCGGACCAGCGTGGGCTGAATGGTCGTCAGCCCGGACGGATGACCCACCGAGTGGCCATAGATTCCGTGGGTGAGCCAGTTGGTGGCGATATCTCCGTACAGCAACGCATCGCCCTGGACCTGGGGGTGCGTATGAATACACCACAGGCGCAGAGCAGCTCCGGCGGTGAGCACAACCAGAGTAAACAGGGAGGGCATGCACCAGCATCCCACAAGCGAGGTTTTGGGGGAGCCTGGTCCGGGAAGTCGGACTTGGGCCGGCAAGTCCGGATCTTTCTATACGCCGGGCAATGGGCGGTCTCTCTGGCCGCACCAAGGTGTACGTTTAGGTGGGGGTCGGCCCGACTCCTCAAAAGAGTTCCTGTAAGCTTTCAGCAGGCATGAATCGCCAGATCTTCTTTGATCCGCAACGGAAACGCTGGAGACGGCTCCGCCGGATTCTCGACGCGGTGGCGGTCTTCTCCACCGTGATTCTGGTGCTGTTTTTTCTTAACGTGGTTAAGAATCAGCACCTGCCGGAACTCTTGTTGCCTGCGCCGAAGCGAAACTACCGAGCCATCCAGGAACAAGCCGCCGCCATCAAGGTCAAGTACCTGAGGACGACCCGGCGCAAGACGAGCCGCAAGCCTTCGGAGATTCCCTTCAATACGGGTGAGGGCCTTCGCGCCGCTTATTACGTGGACGACGATGCCGGCAGCTATGCATCGCTGAGAAGCCACATTCACCAGATCGACATACTTTTTCCCGTCTGGCTTTATGTGACCAAGACAGACGGCACACTCCAGGGAGCATCGATCGCCCAGGCGCCGTTGCGCGTTTACAACATTGTGGACTCGCATGGGGTACAAAGTGTCGATCCGCAGAACAAAATTCGCGATCTGATCGCCGCAGCCCACGAGGATACGGAGATCTTTCCGCTCATCAAAAACTATGACGTGCTTACCCAGCAGTGGGTTCCGGGCATTGCCGATATGCTCGCAGACCCGGCGGCACGGAAAAACCTGGAGCGCCAGCTACTCATTTTTCTGGGCGCCAATCCCACCTATCGCGGCATCAGTCTCGATCTCGAGGACCTGCCCGACGAAGCCCAGGCGAATTACAACCTGCTGGTCGAGGAGTTGTACGCGCAAATGCATCCGAAGAACCTGCGCCTCTTCATTAATGAAGGGGTGGGCGCGGATGACGATGAGTTTGCCGAGCTGGCTAAGAACACCGACGGCATCGTGCTGATGAATTACGACCAGCATGAAGAAACCAGCGACCCGGGACCGATCGCCGCCCAGGACTGGTTTGAAAACAACCTGAAGCGGGTCATGAAGGTTGTGCCTAAACAGAAGATCATCTGTGCGATCGGCAATTATGGGTACAACTGGTCGATGTCGCTGGCGAGGAGACATCACCCGCCGCGCGTCCTGGACACCGAAGACATCTCGGTACAGGACGGGTGGCAGGCAGCCGCGGAAGCGAACGCGGATGTACGCCTCGCCGGGGATGAGCTGAACCCGCATTTCACTTACGACGACGAAGATGCGCACGTGCGCCACCAGGTCTGGATGCTGGACGCGGTCACCGCACTCAACGAATTGCGGGCGGCTCGGCAAATGGGCCTCGAGACGTTCGCGCTGTGGTGCCTCGGCGAAGAGGATCCTTCAATCTGGTCGATCTGGGATCACCCTAGCAACAAAAATGCTCCCCAGCTGATCAAACAGATCCCCCCCGGCAATGATGTGGTTTCTGACGGGGATGGGGACATTATTCGTATCACGGGAGAGCCGCATCCTGGTTCGCGCACCATCGACATGGATTCCTACAACTGGACCGTGACCGATGAGCATATGCTGACGTATCCGTCGCCCTACACCATCGAGTATTACGGTTACAAGCCGGGTGTCGTGGCGATCAGCTTCGACGATGGCCCGGATCCGACCTGGACGCCCAAGATTCTCGACATCCTCAAACAGAAGGGCGTGCATGCCACGTTCATGATGATCGGCGAGCAGGCTCAGGACAATGTAAGCCTGATGAAGCGGGTGTTGGCCGAAGGCCACGAAATTGGAAACCACACCTGGACTCATCCCGATATCAGCGAGATCTCGCCCGAACAGGTACGGTTACAACTAAACCTTACCGAGCGGTTGTTCAGCAGCAAGCTCGGAGTCAAGCCGCTTTACTTCCGGCCTCCCTACGACATTGATGAAGAGCCGGATACCAACGACCAGGCCGCGCCAGCTTACATGATCCAGAAGATGGGCTACACCATCATCGGCAACAAAATCGATACCCGGGACTGGGACGAGCGCCTGCGGGAAACTCCCGAGAGCATACTGCGGGACGTATTGGATCAGCTGCAGCTCATGAAGAGCAAGCCGCAGTTCCGCGGCAGCATCATCCTGATGCACGATGGGGGTGGAAATCGCTCCATCACGGTAGCTGCATTACCGGTGCTGATCGATGGGCTGCGGGCACATGGCTATCGAATCGAACAGGTTTCCGACCTCATGGGAAAAACACGCGCGGAGGTGATGCCGGCGCTGAATGCCAGAGAACGATGGCAGGCACGCGTAGATTCGGTGGCGTTTTTCGCCTGGGCGTTCTTCAACCATTTTGTGGTCTCGCTGTTTTTCCTGGGCGACGTACTGATGAGCGCGCGGCTCATCCTGGTGGGCATCTTTGCCCTCATCGACCGGCTGCGCAGGCGGCATATTCCTGAAGTGGCGGGCGGTTTCCTGCCTCGCGTGGCGGTGCTGATCCCGGCCTACAACGAGGAGAAAGTCATCGTGCGCACCATCCGCTCGGTGCTGAACTCGGATTATCCCCATCTGCGCATCATCGTGATCGACGATGGATCTCCAGACCGGACTGCCGAAGTAGCACGCGCGGCGTATCCCGAAGAGATCGCGGCAGGCATGCTGACCGTGCTGCGCAAGCCGAATGGCGGCAAGGCTGAAGCCCTCAACTTCGCGGTCAACGAGTTGGAAGAAGAATTTTATGTGGGTATCGACGCCGACACGGTCATTGCAGCCGACGCGGTATCGAAGCTGGTAAGCCATTTTGCCGACCCGCGGATCGGGGCCGTTGCCGGCAATGCCAAGGTCGGCAACAGGGTCAACCTGTGGACCCGCTGGCAGGCACTGGAATACATCACCAGCCAGAACTTCGAGCGCCGGGCATTGGATCTGTTTGGGGTCGTGACCGTGGTTCCCGGAGCGATCGGCGCGTGGCGCACGGATGCGGTGCGCCATGGCGGTGGATACCCGGTCAATACCGTGGCCGAGGATGCCGACCTGACCATGAACCTGCTGGAACAGGATTACCAGGTGATCTACGAAGATCGCGCCTTGGCATTTACCGAGGCCCCGGCAACCGTTCGCGGGCTGATGCGGCAGCGATTCCGTTGGTCGTTTGGCACTCTGCAAGCGGTCTACAAGCACCAGGCGGCGTTTCTGAGGAACAAGGCAATGGGATTGTTCGCGTTGCCCAACATCCTGATCTTCCAGATCCTGTTACCCCTGGTTTCGCCTTTCATTGACCTGATGTTTGTCGCGGGCGTGGTGCACTATCTGCTGGATCGGCACTTCCACCCGGAGGCTGCCAACGCGGCTAACTTTGAAAAGCTTCTTACCTTCTTCCTGGCATTTTTGATTATCGACTTCGTAACCTCTGCGCTGGCGTTCAGCCTGGAGCGAAAACATCCCGCCAACAAGGGAGATGGATGGTTGCTCTTCCACATCTGGCTGCAGCGGTTTGCTTATCGCCAACTGTTTTCGCTGGTGCTGTTCAAGACCGTGAAGCGTGCCATCGATGGTCGGCCCTTCAACTGGGATAAGCTGGAGCGGACGGCGAAATTGTCGGCACATACGGAGCGGCTCACCGTCACTCGCTAAAGAGTAAAATTGGGCTGTTATGTCCACTGCCCAGATCAGTACCGTCATTCAGCCTGTTGCCCCCAAAGGGCCATTCCGCAACGAACCGTTCATCGATTTCCGCGATGCGCAGAATGTGCATGCAATGAAAGCTGCGCTCACCCGGGTGGGCGACATGCTCGGCCACGAGTACGAGCTGGTCATCGGCGGAGAGCGCACGCGTACTGCGGATAAGATTCAGTCGCTGAATCCGGCACGCCCGGCGCAGGTGGTCGGCATACATCAGAAGGCCGGCCTGGAGCACGCAGAACGAGCCATGCGCGCAGCGCTGGACGCGTTCTCCAGCTGGAAATATGTATCAGTAGAAGAGCGCGCCTCCCTGCTGCTGCAAAGCGCGGAGTTGATTCGCAAGCGCAAGTTCGAGTTCTGCGCGTGGCTGACCTACGAGGTGGGCAAGAACTGGGTAGAGGCCGATGCAGACGTCTCCGAAACCATCGACTTCCTGGAGTTCTATGCGCGCGAGGCGTTGCGGCTGGCGCAGGCATCCACGCCTATCCAATATCCCGGGGAACGCAATGAACTCGTGTACATCCCCATGGGCGTATGCGCGGTGATTCCACCCTGGAATTTTCCGTTTGCGATTATGGCCGGCATGACAGCGGCCGCGATTGTGACCGGAAATACCGTAGTCCTTAAACCTTCGAGCGATTCTCCCACCATCGCGGCGCGCTTTCTGGATGTGCTGGAAGAAGCCGGGATGCCGCCGGGCGTAGTGAATTTCTGTCCCGGATCCGGCAGCACATTCGGCAACGCAATTGTCGAGCATCCGAAAACACGACTCATCGCCTTCACAGGATCAAAAGAGGTGGGCCTGGATATTCACGCCCGCGCGGCAAAGACCGTTCCCGGCCAGATCTGGATCAAGCGGACGATCCTCGAGATGGGCGGAAAGGATTCGATCGTTGTCAGCCCGGATTGCGATCTGGATGCGGCGGTAGACGGTGTAGTAGCCTCAGCCTTCGGCTTTAACGGCCAGAAGTGCTCGGCGTGCTCCCGCGCAATCATTGAAGCGCCGGTCTACGATGTTTTCGTTGAGCGCGTACGCGACCGGGTCCAGGCTTTGCAAATCGGGGACCCCACCACCAACGCGAACGTTGGGCCCGTCGTAAACAAGTCAGCGATGGATACAATTCTCTCCTACATCGAAATTGGCAAAGGCGAGGGACGACTGTTGACCGGGGGAAAGGCATTTCCCAATGCCGAAGGCGGTTACTACGTGGAGCCAACGGTGATTGCCGACGTTGCGCCAACCGCGCGCATAGCCCAGGAAGAAATCTTCGGGCCGGTGCTGGCCTTAATCAAAGTACGCGACTACGACCATGCGCTGGAGGTCGCGAATAACACAGAATACGGACTAACGGGCGCGGTGTATTCCACTTCGCGCGAGAAGCTGGATCACGCGCGGCGAGTCTTTCATGTAGGCAACCTGTACTTCAACCGCAAGTGCACGGGCGCCATGGTGGGCGCGCATCCTTTTGGCGGCTTCAATATGTCCGGTACCGACTCCAAGGCCGGTGGGCCCGATTATCTGCTGCTGTTCACCCAAGCCAAGTCCATCGCGGAAAAGCTGTAAACACAAGCGTCTGCTCGAGGGTGGAGAAACCAAGCACTACACATCCCGGCGGTTAATCAGTCGCAGGAAGTCCGGCCGGTGGTGGGGGCAAGCTTCGGTCTTTGATCCATTGCGCGGTCACGGCTTTCGGGGCCTGTTGATGCGGTAATTCATCCAGATCCGGCATAAAAATTTGCAGGCCGGCTTGGGGGGTCATCCGCGTATAGCCGTAGACCAGCTGGGCCTGGTAGTTCACCAGGTCCAGATCAAACCAGGGGTCTTTGGAGGCGTCGATCATGATGAGATCGACCTGATGCATGGTAAGTTTTCCAAAGCCAAGCGTGCCGCCCTTCAGAGCAAGAAAATTGTGCCATTGCTCGGTCCGGGCAACGTCGTCCTTGGCATTGTCGCCATACATCACAACGATGTCCGGATTCACCACATGGACTGTGCTCAGCTTGCCGTGGATATGAGGCGCGGGCAGCAGAGTCTGCGTATCGAAATAGAGATCGTTCCCCGTCGCTTCAATACCGGGGATTTTCTTGCCTCCCATCAGATCGGCGATGGTGAGATGGAAGCTCCCCAGAACGCCCTTGAGGGGAACTTTCAACACGGACAGGTGATTCACCTGCAGATGAATCCTGCCATCGGGAGAAGCGGACACCGCTCCCTCCAAAGCTATGGGGAGCGGGATGTGCAGCTTGTGAATCGTGCCGTGAAGAGATATGTGATCCTTATCGCCGGTAATAGAGATGTCTCGCAACGGCGTGTCCGGGCCCGCACCCGAATTCATGAAATGGCTGATGTCGGCCATTTGGGCATGGACAACGCCCTGCTGTACCTCAAGAACAAAGGAATTTGGCTCATCGAGTGACGGATCGACGTTTTGGTTCGTGCGCACCAGTTGCCCGTTCAGCCAGCGAACATAGATGCGAAAGTCGGGTCCTTTTCGTAGCAGAAGGTTATGCGCATGAATGCGCGTGGGAGGAGGCTGATCGGCTGTGACGGCGGCATGGACGGTCTGTATCCCAGGGGAAGCCGGCGCTGGGGATGCGGGACGCTTATGCTCGACCGCGACATAGCGGGAAACGCCCACGCCCGCGAGTAGCGCCGCGGCGGCGGCAGCGGCCAGCAAACCCGTTCGTTTCATGCCGGCGTCTGATTGCGGCGGGGACGGCGATTGGCCTGCAAGATCTTCTTGCGCAGCCGCAAGGACTTGGGCGTAACCTCCACCAGTTCGTCTTCTGCTATGAATTCGATAGCCTGCTCGAGGTTCAAGGGCGTGAAAGGCACGAGCCGGATGGCTTCGTCGGCAGTGGAGGCGCGCATGTTGGTCAGCTTCTTTTCACGCACCACATTCACATCAAGATCGTTGTCTCGTGAATGCTCTCCAATCACCATACCTTCATAGACCTCGACTCCAGCAGTTATGAAGAGGACACCCCGGTCCTGCAGACCATTCAGTGCGTATGCGGTGGTAAGACCGGGGCGATCGGCGATGAGCGCCCCCGTAGGCCGCTGCGGTATCTCTCCCTGGTATGGGATGTAACCGTCAAAGAGCGAATTCATCACGATAGTGCCGCGAGTCTCGGTCAGCATCTCGCTGCGCAATCCGATCAGACCACGGCTGGGAACACGAAATTCCAGGCGCACGCGGCCGTATCCGTGGTTGTGCATCTTCAGCATCTCTCCACGCCGGGGCCCAAGACGTTCGATAACTGTTCCGACAAAGTTATCCGGAACGTCGATGGTGAGATGCTCGACCGGCTCCAGCAGTTTGCCGTCTTCCGTTTTGGTCACAATTTCGGGGCGGCCCACCATCAGCTCGAAACCCTCGCGACGCATCATTTCGATCAGGATGGCCAGCTGGAGTTCTCCGCGGCCAAGAACCTTGAAGCTGTCAGGGCTAGCCGTTTCCTCAACCCGGATGGAGACGTTGGTGAGCAGTTCCCTATCCAAACGCTCGCGCAGATTTCGGGAGGTGACGAACTGCCCTTCCCTTCCCGCCATGGGCGAATTGTTGACGGAAAACTGCATGGCAATGGTGGGCTCGTCGATCACGATCAATGGAAGTGGGGCAGGATTCTCGATGCCGGTGATGGTCTCACCGATGGTGATGCCGGCCACCCCGGCCACCGCAACGATGTCGCCTACCTGGGTTGCCTCTATGTCGGTGCGCTTCAGGCCGTTAAATGTAAACAGCTTGGTGATCTTGGTCTTGGTCAGCGAACCATCGCGGCGCGAGATGTTGACCTCATCCCCATTGCGCAGTGTTCCGTTAAAGACGCGGGCGATGGCGAGACGTCCGAGGTAGTCGGAGTAGTCAAGGTTGGTCACGAGGATCTGCAGTGGCCCCTCAGCATTGCCTTTGGCGGACGGGATGGTGGAAAGGATGGTTTCAAACAGTGGCTGAAGATTCTCTCCAGCCGTATCCAAAGAGGTGCTGGCCGTGCCAACCTTCGCATTGGTGTAAAGCACAGGGAAGTCCAACTGGTCTTCGGAGGCGTCGAGATCGATAAATAGGTCGTAGACCTCGTCCAGCACCGCCTTGGCGCGCGCGTCGGGGCGATCGATCTTGTTGATGACCAGTATGGGCAGGAGTTTGGCCTCCAGGGCCTTCGAGAGAACATAACGCGTCTGCGGAAGAGGTCCCTCGGAGGCGTCGACCAAAAGCATGACGCCGTCCACCATCTTGAGCGCGCGCTCGACTTCGCCCCCAAAATCGGCGTGGCCCGGGGTATCCACGATGTTGATCTTCGAGTCCTGGAACTGGATCGCCGTGTTCTTGGCCAGGATGGTGATTCCGCGCTCTTTTTCGAGCTCGTTTGAGTCCATGACCCTTTCGGCGACGGCTTCGTTGGCACGGAAGGTGCCCGCCTGACGCAGCATTGCATCCACGAGAGTCGTCTTGCCATGGTCGACATGGGCAATGATGGCGATGTTTCGAATGGGGGTGCTCATGAGCGCAGCTTTCCTGTTCTTCCGGGTTACGGAACACGTTAGGTTGAGATTTTGACTAGCCTTGTGTTGACGTGCTGGCTGGAAATGACAGGCAGGACAACCGGCAGTGCCTTTTCTTTAGTTTACCAGCCTGGCTTTGTGCCTGCCCTGAGGGAAGCCAAGGGGCAGGAAGCCGAGCGGAAGCCCAGCCGTCCCTTCAAAACTAGCCACTTCTCCCTGTACCCAGGACTGCGTCCTGAGTCGCTCAGGACGGAATGTCCTGGGTACAAGACGAAAAGACATCAGTCCCGAAGGGACGGCTGAAAATCACCCAGGATGAAATCCTGGGTATGTCCGGGCTGAAGCCCGGACCAGGGCACGACTTTCAGTCGTGTCCCCATGAGCCTTCCCTTTCGGGATCCGCCCGCCTACTGAGGCGCCGGTCCACGGACAACTTGCACAAAATCATCCGTGCGGACGCGGCGAGCGAACGCTTCCTTGACCTGATCGGCGTTGAGCTCAAAGTATTTCTTTGCCGCGACGATGGGCTCGTCCAGGGGAAGGCCAATCACCGCGCGATGCAGCAGACCTTGGGCGACCCCCTCCTCGCTCGACTCTCCGAGGGGAATGGAGCGAAGCAGAATCGCCTTCGCCAGGTGCAGCTCATCCGGAGTGACGTCCTGGGTGCGCATCTGCTCGAGGTCGCGCTGGATCAGGGCCCTGGCTTTCGAAACTTTGTCCGGATCACAGCCATAGGTTACGGAATAGCTGGAGCGGGTCTTTGAAGCCTCGAGGCTGACATTGACGTTGTAGACATATCCCGACACCTGGCGAAGATCGTGATAGAGTCGGGTCGCGTAAAAACCACCGCCTAACACGTGATTGCCAAGCTGCAGAGGATAGTAATCAGGATCGAAGCGGTTGATGTTCAATTGCTCGGCCAGAATGACCGAATCCTGGACTGCTTCAGGATCAGGCACATTGGCGGCAGAGGCCTTATTCAACGGGACCGGGGGGAGTGTGGTCTCCGGCTTCGGCCCCTCGGCTTTCCAGTCGCCAAACCACTTGGTGATCACCGCTTTGGCCTCGTCCGGCGTAACGTCGCCGATGACCACAATCGTGGTCAGGTCAGGACGCACGGTGCTGGCGTGATAGTGTTTCACATCCTCCAGCGTGACCGTGCCCAGGGTAGCCGGTGTGCTCTCCCGCAGAACCGGATCCCCTGCCGGTAACAACCTGAGGTCCAGGGCGCGCGAGGTGCGATAGCCAGGGCTCTTCAGGTTGCCGGCGACAAATTGAATGGTCTGCTCCTTGACCACGGAGAAAGCCTGCTCCGGCGTGGCCGGATGGAGTTCGTTGTCAGCCAGCAGCTGAACTCCCCGAGAAAAGTTGTCTTTCAAAACCTGGAGCGAAAAATCGAACCCGGCGGACTCGTTGGCGGCGATGTCGTCCAGCGCCTTCTGAAAAGCCAGGCGATCGAGCGTCTGCGTGCCATAGGAATAGAGGCCGTCGAGGATGTCCGAGACCCCCTCCTGCCCTTTGGGCGTCTGCAGGTCACCATTGTTCTTAACTGTACCCACCACAGTTACGGTAGGGCTGGTCGGGTCGGTTTTCACGATGAGGCGAAGACCGTTGGGCAACGTTGTATCGGAGGCCACAATGTAATCCGCCGGCACCTTGAGCTGGGAGAGCGCGCCTGCAGCCCAGTCAGGTAGTATGACAGGCTTGGTGGGTGCCGAGGTCATCTTCTCTCCCCCGCCGAAGCCCTTGGAAGCGACCGCCGCGCCCGAGGGTGAGGGCTTGAGCGTAGCGGTGATTGAGTTCGAGTTCACCAGGTACTGCTTGGCGACGCGGTTCACATCCGCCAGCGTGACTGCCTTAATGGCGTCAAGGTCCTGATCCGGGGAAGTGCGGCCCTCGGCTGCGAGGGCTTCGGACCAAACCGACGCCAATCCAGGGATCGAATTGCGTTGGAATTCAGCGGACGCGATCTCGTCCCGCTTGGCGGCGTCGAACAGGTCCTGAGGTAAGCCCTTTTGGGCATATGTTTCGATGATCTGCCGCATTTCATTCATGGGAGCGGTAGAATCGGCGCCGGCGGGTAGCGCGACCTCGCCATAACCGACGCTGGCTTTCGGATAGGTCTCCGCAAGCCCGAAAGTGGCGTACAGCGCCTTACCCGCCGGCACCATACCGTACAGGTCCGCGCGCTGGCTGGCCAAAACATCGGCCAGAATCTGGGCCGCGGCATAATCAGGCGAATCGGTGCCCGGCATGCGGTACGCAATGAAGCCGAGCACGTAAGGCAGATTGCTGTCCAGCGTGAAGCTTTCCGGCTTCACGGGAGAAAGGTTTATCGCCGGGCGCGCAGGCAGAGGATGATTTGCGATGTCGCCGTACAGCTGCCTGACTTTCGCCAGAGTGGTGGTCGGATCTACATCGCCCACAATGACCAGAATGGCGTTGCCGGGGGTGTACCACTTTTTATAAAAGTCCTTAAGCATCGCGCCTGTCGTGGCGTCAAATGAGGGTCGCGTGCCCAGAGGATCGTGGGCATAGGGCGTGCCGGCAAACATGTCTCCATTCAGACGATCGATGAACTTGTAGGTAGGGTTGGAGAGGTCGCGGGAAACTTCCTGCTCAATCGCCCCGCGCTCGTGGGACCATTCCTCTTCCGAGTCATCTACGCCGCGAAGGCAGGCTGCCTGCGCGTGCAGTGCCACATCGAGATCGGCTGCCGGAACAGTCGTGAAGTACTGGGTAATATTCTGCTGCGTGTCGGCATTGTCGCGGCCGCCGAGTTGCGCATAGATGGCCGCGGTCTGATCCGCGGTCATACCCGTACAGCCGCGAAAGGCCATGTGTTCCTCTGCATGGGCGCTACCTGGGAAGCCGGGTGGTGTTTCGTCCCCGCCAACCTTGAAGTTCAGCTCCACCGTCACGACGGGCGCCAGCGTGTTGCGCACGATCACCACCTGCAGACCGTTCGAGAGAGTTTCGCGGGTGACGTTGCTGGGGTCCGCAGCGTTCAGGCGCGGTGCGCAAACAGCGGACAAGAGCAGTAAAGACAGCAGAGCCTTCAGCTTCCACTCGATGCTAAGTTTCAATCGATTCTCCTCGCACGTTCTTACAGGTAAATTCCAGTTTCTCATTCCAGAGGCATCACATCGACCGCCACTTTGAGACTGTGCTTGGCGCCCCCGAGCAGCACCCCGCGGATGGGGCTGACGTCGCTGTAATCTCTACCCCACGCGAGGGTGATGTGGCCGTCCGCAGGAACAACATTGTTGGTAGGGTCAAAGTCCACCCAGCCGAAGCCAGGGCACCACACAGAGCACCACGCGTGCGAAGCGTCGGCGCCCACCAGGCGGGCGCGGCCCGGTGGAGCAAGGGTCCGCAGATAGCCGCTCACGTAACGGGCCGGCAATCCCAGCGATCGTAAGCAGGCAATCTGCAGGTGGGAAAAATCCTGGCATACGCCACGGCGCTTTTCAAAGAAAGTCTCCACCGGCGTAGTCACTTCTGTGGCCTTGGGGTCGAAACGGAAGTCGTGATAAATGCGGCTGGTCAGATCCAAAACTGCTTCCAACAGCGGACGGCCTGCGGGAAACGACTCGCGCGCGTAGCCGCCCAGCTCCGGCTTGGCCGAGACACGAATCGAATCAAAGACGTACTGATAGGCTTCCAGCCCGTCAGGGCTGTGATCGAACGGCACGGAATCACGGACCATTTCCCAGGCCGGCGATACGGAAAACACCGGATATGTCACGGCCTGTACTTCCAACTCGCTGCTTGCTTCTACGCTCATGCGGGTATGGGATTCGGGCAGGGTGAAGCAGGTCACGGTGTTGCCAAAATAATCGATGTGGGTGGTGGCCTGATAAGGCGGGTCGGGCCAAATGCATAGTTCCGTGGCCCTGCACTTTTGTCCGCGAAGATCGCGGGGAGTCATGCGAACGAGATGGTGAGAAACCGAGACCGGCTGGACGTAGTCGTAAATGGTGTGATGGCGTACACGGTAGAGCATTTCTTCTTGCCTTTCATTAGACGCGCGAGCGTCAGGAAGGAGACCGCCTCACGTGGCCCGCTCCATTTCGGCGTGGCTGAAGTAGGTATTGGCAATGGCTTCGGCAAACGCAGGCAGCGCGGAGCCCAGGTCCTCGAGCAGGATGTCCAGTTGTGCGCGGTTGCTGCCCGCTGGGGCGTCGCAGAGAGCTTCCACATCGGCATGAAGCAGACGGGCGGCAGCGGCTTCCACCTGGCGCTGCTTTAAAAGCGGCCAGCCTGACCCTGAAGGCATCCCGGAGAGGGCGGAGGAGTGCCGGGCAAGGTCTTTGAGCTGAAAGGCGAGAGAGCGTGGATTGGCTTCGTCATCCATGAGCAAATCCACCACCGGTGCAGGCTGCAGGATGTCGAAGTAACGGGAGCGATAGGTAATGGAACTATCGGCCACCTCAAGGAGCATCTCCAGCGACGGCCAGTTCTCAGGGTGAACCGGAATAATAATCGAGCGCAGCAGCCCCACCAGTTGAATCGACCGCTCGATGCGCCGGCCAATATTGAGGAAGTGCCAGCCCGGGCCGCGGGTAATGTCGCCTTCCTCAATGCCGCGTAAAGCGGCCAACGTCAGGATGCAGCTATTCAGAACTGCGAGCGCATCCACTGCCGAAACGTATCCCCAGGCAACGCGATCCGAGGCTCGGGCAATGCCACCCAACTGGCTTACGATTCGCAGCAGATCAGCCGAAAGGCGATCGCGTACCTGGGCGACGGCGCGAGTGGCTCGGCTGAGGTTTGCATTGAGACTGTCGCTGCGCTGTTCTTCGAAAATAAGCGACAGCACTTCCTTCTCCAGATCGTGCTGCTGATCGAGATGCCCCTGCGGATCATCCTGGGCCAGGCGAGAGTAAGGGGACTCCAGGCACTCATATAACTTCATCAACGAGTGCCAGCCCACGGATTCCGGCCCCCAGGATTCACCAGTAAGGCGCACCAGGATGCAGCGCAGGACGCGGGCCAGATGCTCGCAACGTTCTGCATAACGACCCAGCCAGAAGAGATGCTCAACCGCGCGGCTGGGCAAATCGCTGCTGACTCCACGATGCAACTCGACAGGCAAATCGCGCGGACGCCGGAGCGTGACATGTTCCACGGGATCCGACGAAAGCACCCAGGTGTCCTTACTTCCTCCGCCGTGCTGCATCGAAACAATCGGAGTATCCGCCGATGGGGAAACGCGGGTCAGTCCACCTGGCATCGCTATCCAGCTATCCCCCACCGCGGCAAGGTAGACGCGAAGCACTGCCCGCCGCGGCGCCAGGTTTCCATCGGACCAGACAGGGACGCTGGAAAGATTGATGAGTTCCTGCCCGACAAACTCCTGCGGTCGCTGGCCCAGCTGCTCCAGGACACGGGAACGCTCTGCCGGGCCGAGCTGGCCTCCAAAAACGGGCTCCATGCCCTTGGAGGGGTATGCCGGCTTGACCACCAGAAAGTCAAGGTTTTCCCGGACATAGTTGAGCGCTTGCGGCTGTCCGCACCACCAGGTTGCGACCGACGGCAGCGCCAGCCGTTCGCCCAGCAAGCTTCGGCTCAAGCCGGGAAGAAAAGGGATAAATGCCGACGTCTCGAGCAGACCGCTGCCCAGCGCATTCGCTATCGCTACATTCCCGCTGCGGATGGCCTCCACTAAACCCGGTACACCCAGGTAGGAATCGGATCGCAATTCGATCGGATCGCAGAAAGCGTCGTCCATGCGCCGCAGCACAACATCGACTGGTCTGAGCCCTTCGAGACTCTTGAGAAAGACACGATTCTCGCGCACCGTCAGGTCACTGCCCTGGACCAGGGTGAAACCGAGGTAGCGGGCCAGATACGAATGCTCGAAATAGGTCTCGTTCAGAGGCCCTGGAGTAAGCAACACCACACGCGGATGCGTTCGGGCTACCGGCGAGAGATGAAGCAGGCTGTCGCGAAAATCGCGAAAAAACTTAGCCAGCCTATGCACTTGCGCCTCACGGTACAGGTCGGGAAATGTCTCCGCCATCACAATACGATTTTCGAGCGCATAGCCGGCGCCGGACGGCGCTTGCGTACGGTCGGAGATCACCCACCACTGCCCATCCGGCGAGCGCGCCAGATCAACCGCAAGCAAATGAAGATACTTTCCACCGGGGACGGGCAGGTCATGACAAGCACGCCAGAAGGCGGGGTTGCCAAACACCAGCGCCGGAGGAAGGTCCCCATTCAGCAGGAGCTTTTGCGGGCCATACAGGTCGGCAAGGATGATGTTGAGCAAGCGCGCTCGTTGGATAAGGCCGGCTTCCAGGTGGCTCCATTCGGCAGGCGGAATCAGCAGCGGAATCGGATCGAGAGTCCAGGGCCGGTCTGTTCCCAGGGGATCGCCGTAGACGTTGTAGCTGACGCCGTTTTCCCGAATGCGCTGGCGCGCAATCTGCCAGCGATGCGCGAGTTCCTTGCTCCCCAGCGAAGACAAGGAAGTCATGAAGCGGTCCCAGTGCGGACGGAATACACCCGGCTCCCGGTAGATTTCATCGTAGGCGCCGGCAGCGTGGCGGTAGTCTGCGGTCAGTAGCGGATCATCCAGTATTTCGGCCATGCTCTGTGACAGTTTGACGCAGTTCTCTAGGGGTTTCGGCGTAAATCGAGTGTTAAGGGAAACTCCACGTTGGGTCTTTCCGCAGGAACGGAAACAGGACCCGGGGTGTGACCGAATTTATTGAACCGGGCGAGGCGGCGGCTTTCGGCTTCGTAGGCATTCACGGGAAACTGCTGATTGGCGCGTCCGCCTGGGTGCACTACATGATACGTACAGCCTCCGATCGCATGCCCGGACCAGCTATCGACAATGTCGAAGACCAGGGGGCTATGAATAGGAATGTCGGGATGCAGACAGGAGGCCGGCTGCCAGGCGCGATAGCGGACGCCCGCCACAAATTCACCCGGGGTCCCGGTTGCATGCAGAGGCACGGGACGTCCATTGCAGAGAATCGCAAAGCGCTGACCGACCATGCCGTTCACTTTGACCTGCAGCCGTTCGACGGAGGAGTCAACGCTGCGTGCCGTTCCACCGCTGGAAGCCTCTTCACCGAGGACATTCCAGGGCTCCAGAGCGTGACGCAATTCCAACTGGATTCCGCGCGCCGTGACTGAGCCTATGACGGGAAATCGAAACTCAAAATGAGGAGCGAACCAGTCGCTGCGAAATGCGTAGCCGGCGCGATTCAGGTCGCTGACAACATCTTCCCAATCAAGCTGTACAAAGTGCGGAAGCATGAAGCGGTCATGCAGGCTGGTTCCCCAGGGAATCAACTTCTGCCGGTAGGGTTTCCTCCAGAATTGCGCGATCAGCGATCGCACCAGCAATTGCTGGGTGAGGCTCATGCGCGCATGGGGTGGCATCTCAAACGCACGCAGCTCGAGCAGGCCAAGACGCGTCCCCGCGCCTTCGGGCGGATCGAGCTTGTCGATGCAGAATTCAGCGCGATGCGTGCTGCCCGTGACATCGGTGAGGATGTGGCGGAAAAGACGATCCGTCACCCGCGACTTTGCCGGGGCTGTTCCTCGCTCCGGAATTTGATCGAAGGCAATGTCCAGCTCATATAGGGATTCAACCCGGCCTTCATCCACGCGGGGATGCTGGCTGGTCGGCCCGATGAACAAACCGGAGAGCAGATAGGAAAGCGAAGGATGGTTCTGCCAGTAGTTGACCATGCTGCGCAGCAGGTCTGGCCGGCGAAGAAAGGGACTGTCATCGGCAGTTGGGCCGCCGATCACCAGGTGATTGCCGCCGCCCGTTCCGGTGTGCTGGCCGTCGAGCATGAACTTCTCGGTTCCGAGCCGGCTCTGGCGCGCCAGGTCATACACCGCCGTTGTGTTTTCTACCAGTGCATCCCAACTCGCCGCGGGGTGAATATTGACCTCGATGACTCCAGGGTCGGGCGTCACTTTGAAAACCGAAACGCGTGTGTCATTGGGCGGAGTATAGCCTTCGATCACAACCGGCATCGACAGGTAGGTAGCCGTGTCCTCAATGGCCGCGGCCAGATCCAGATAGTCGGCGAGGTAGTCGACCGGCGGCATAAAAATATATAGCTTGCCCGCCCGTGCCTGCGCGCAAAGGGCAGGACGAGTCAGGGTGAGGTTTCGCGCATCCTCAGGTTTTGGTTCGCCTTGGTCCGCCTCGGGTATAGGGTCGTCCGACATAGGAGGCATGGAGAAGAGGGCCATTCGCCGTTCGGGCCGCGAAGGCAACTTGTCGCGCCGGCGAAAGGGATCAGGATCGAAGGAGAACGTTACATCTTCCGCCTTAGTCCAGGGCAACGCTTCCAGGGGAAGACGATACCCCATGGCCGAATCGCCGGGGGTGAGAAACATGCGTTCGGCAAGGGGAAACCAGGGTTGGCTCGTCCATCGCGGCGTACCGGAGCGGGTTGGGACACGGCGCAAGGGGAGAACAAAGCCGACGGGATTATCCGCAGCCTGCTCGAAGATCTGCGCCAGGCGAGCGCGCTCGCCGAACTCCTTGAGCTTGGGGTCGAGCGGGTCGATGAGCTCCGGCAAACGGCGTTCCTTCCATAGATGGAAAAAGACGTCTTCGTAGGCTGTGATGACAAAAGAGAAACTCACCTGGAGCCGGCGGGCCAGGGCTTCCAGAAACCTGTGCGCATCCACGGCGCCGTAGCCGTAGTTTTTACTGTCTTCAGCAAACAGGCCCTGGTTTTCCCAGATAGGCACGCCATCTTTGCGCCAATAGCAACCGAGCGCCCAACGTGGCAGTTCCTCACCCGGATACCACTTGCCTTGCCCGAAGTGGAGGAGCGCGCCGGTGGAAAAGCGATCGCGCATCCGAAGCAGCATCTCCATCGCCAGCCGCCGCTTGGCGGGGCTCATCGCGGTGGTCGACCATTCGCTTCCATTACGGTCATCGATGGAGATGAATGTCGGTTCCCCGCCCATCGTCAGCCGCACATCTCCCACATGCAGATCCACGTCCACCTGGTGGCCGAGCGCTTCTATCTGCTCCCATTGCTGGTCGGTGTAGGGCTTGGTCACGCGCGGTGACTCGAAGATTCGCTGCACGTTCATCGCGAAACTGAAATCGGTCTTGCAGACCTCGAGCGGGCCGGAGATAGGAGCAGCGCTGCCAACATCGGGCGTGCAGGCAAGAGGAATATGCCCCTCCCCGGCAAGCAGTCCGGACGTGGGATCAAATCCGATCCAGCCGGCGCCGGGAAGAAACACTTCAGTCCAGGCATGGAGGTCGGTGAAGTCGCTGGAGGCGCCGGCGGGACCTTCGAGAGGCTTCTGATCCGCAGTCAATTGGATCAGATAACCGGAGACGAAGCGGGCCGCAATCCCGAGGTTGCGCAGAATTTGCACCAGCAGCCATGCGGAGTCGCGGCAGGAGCCAGTCCCTAGCGCGAGGGTCTGATCGCACGTCTGAACACCGTGTTCCATACGAATGACATAGCCGACCTCGCGCTGCACGCGTCGATTCAGGCTGACCAGGAAATCCAGCGTCGGGGTGCTCACTCGAGGAACCTGAGCCAGGAAAGTCGACAATCTCGGGCCAGGAATCTCTGCTTCCAGATAGGGGCGTAGTTCGCGGGCAAGAGAGCTTTCGTAGGTGAAGGGAATTTGTTCCGCGTAGGGCTCAAGAAAAAAATCGAAGGGATTAAAGATTGCCATTTCCGCAACCAAATCGACCTCAACCACAAGCTCCGAAGTTTTTTCCGGGAACACCAGGCGTGCGAGGTAATTGGCCTGCGGATCTTGTTGCCAGTTAATGAAGTGATTTGTGGGGTGAACTTTCAGAGAGTAGGCAAGGATCGGTGTGCGGCAATGGGGCGCAGGCCGCAGGCGCACGATCTGCGGTCCGAGCTGCACTGGACGATCGTAGCGATACTGGGTCTTATGGTTCAGCGCGACGTGAATTGCCATAGATGGAAGTTTTTATAGATTACATGCGCATCCTGGGACTTTTGCGGGCTTAGCAGGGGATCGCAACGAGACCGCTATGATGGTTCCATGTCACCGACACCGGAAGTTCTCGACCGCGCGCGTAAAATCAAGCTGTTTCTGATGGATGTCGACGGAACCCTCACAGATGGCAGCGTAAACCTCATTTCGCTGCCTGAGGGCGGCGTGGCCGAGATGAAGGCCTTCAATTCGCAGGACGGTGCGGGGCTGAAGCTGGCCAACATCATGGGAATACGAACAGGATTTATCACCGGAAGAAAATCTCCCGCAGTGACGCAGCGTGCCCGCGAATTGCAAGTGGAATTCGTTTACCTTGGCCAGGAAACCAAGATGGCCGCCTTCAACGAGTGCCTGCAGAAAGCTGGTGTGACTGAGGATGAGACGGCGTATATGGGCGACGACCTGCCCGATATGCCGGTGGCCAAACGGGCCGGCTTGGCCGTTGCCGTCAGCAACGCTGCACCGGAACTTAAGGCAATTTGTCACTACGTAACCCGCTGCCCCGGCGGCGGCTCCGCCCGGGAAATCGTGGAGCTGATTCTCAGGGCCCAGGGGAGATGGGAAGAAGCTGTGCCCAAAGCGTTGGCATAGCAGGATGAAAGGTCAACCTATTCCCGAGATACCTCGTCTAATCACCATCGTTTGCCGGATCGGGTTCTCTCTGCACCGAACCCAGGCGGTCGGCCTATCTAATAGAAAAGACTACGTTATAGTTGAATAGCATGCACGATAAGCAAGCCAAAGAGCGCCCTCGGCACCCCTGGCGGGTGGCCCTCGGCATTTTCTGTGCTTTACTGCTGATTTTCGGCGCCACCATCCAGGTCGCGCACATACACACTCCGGCGGAGGTCTCTCATGCCGGATGCGCTCTTTGCGCGACGGCGCATGTGGTCATCTCTCCCGCCGCACCCATCACAGCCCCACTCACGGCCAGATCAACGGCGGCCCCGGTCGACGAGGTACAGCCGAATTTTGCACTCTGTGCCCTGGATTTCTCTCTCTTCACTCGACCTCCGCCTGTTGTGATTGCTTTCTCCTAAGCCACCACAACAGCCAGATTTTTCCTGGGGGGTCCAGATATGTGCAGGTTCTTGAGACGATTCGTCTATGCTTTCTTTCCATTGCTGCCGCTTTTGTTCGCGGCCAGTCTGCCTGCCCAAACTACAGCGGGTACCATTGCAGGAACTGTGACCGATACGTCGGGAGCAGTAATCCCCGACGCAACAGTGACCATCGAGAATCCGGTCAGCGGGCTTACGAGGGCCGCGAAAACGGATCCCGGCGGCCAATATCGTTTCACCAATCTACCCTTCGATTCCTACCACCTGGTTGCGAAAGCACCGGGATTCTCGCCTTTTACCACCGACGTGCTGGTGCGATCAACGGTAGCCGTCACCCCATCGATAAAATTGCAGGTTGGTGCCGCTTCGACCACGGTTACCGTCTCAGGGGATGACCTGCTGGAAAACGACACTTCGCTGCATACCGATATCGACCGCAACCTGATTCAGAAGCTGCCGCTCGAAAGCTCGTCTTCTTCTCTCAGTTCCCTGGTAACGCTGTCGACCCCCGGAGTCGCCGCGGATTCCAATGGACTGTTCCATGGGCTCGGCGACCACGCCTCGAACTCCTTCTCCATCGACGGCCAGCCCATCACCGACCAGCAGAGCAAAGTCTTCTCCAACCAGATCCCGTCCAATTCCATTCAGTCGATTCAGGTCATCGCCGGCGCGCCACCGGCAGAATACGGAGACAAAACAAGCCTGGTCATTCAAGTCACGACACGTTCGGGTCAGGGCGTGACCAAGCCCACGGGAAGTTTTACTTCTTCCTATGGGTCGTTTGGCTCAGCCACGGGCGGCATCGACGTCGGCTACGGTTCCCAAACATGGGGGAACTTCTTCGAGCTCGATGGATTGAATACCGGCCGCTTTCTGGACGCCCCCGAATTTGTGGTTTTTCATGACAAGGGCAACGAGCAGAACGTTTTTGACCGGGTGGACTATTCGTTTACCCCCGTCGACGCCCTGCATCTTAACCTGAACTACAGCCGGTCCTGGTTTCAAACGCCTAATAGCTATGACAATCTGAACGTCCTGGATCAGTTTGGCAACGATGTAGGCAACACTGACCAGCACTCGAAGATTGGAACCTTCGACATTGCGCCTACGTATACGAGGATTCTCGGGCAAAACGCCGTATTGAATTTCGGACCTTACATCCGCAAAGACGCCTATCAGTATTTTCCCAGCGAGAATCCGCTAGCAGATCTTGGACCGCCTAACCTGCAGAACCAAACGATCGGGCAATACCGAACGCTTACCAATGCAGGGGTTCACTCAGACCTTACGTACACGAAGGGTAATCAGAGCATCAAGGGCGGCGTTTTTTATGCGCAAACATTTCTGCGGGAACACGACACCCTGGCGATCGTAAGCCCAACCTTTAATTCGCCATGCGTCGATCCTTCCGGAAATCCGGTCGTCGGCTTCACCAGCCCCGCGCAATGCGGCGCCGCGGGCCTTCAGCCTAACTCCGCCTTCAACCCGGTGCTCCTACCCTACGACCTTACCCGCGCAGGCGGCGATTACACGTACTTCGGGCATGCGGATGTCAAGGAATTGGCGTTGTACATCGAGGACTCGATCAAGGCAGGCAACTGGCTGTTTAACGTCGGCATACGGGGGGACCTCTACAACGGTTTGTCCACCGCGACACAGGCGGAACCTCGCGTGGGCCTCTCTTACAATGTCAAAGCCACCAACACGGTGCTACGCCTTTCCTATGCCCGCACCCTGGAGACGCCTTTCAATGAGAATCTGGTGCTCTCAAGCCAGGGTTGTTCGAATGATGTGCTTTCCCCCTTGCTTTTGTGCACCCCTGGAGTGCAAGGCACGCTGCAGCCTGGCTTTCGCAATGAATTCCACGCGGGACTGCAGCAGGCTTTCGGAAAAAACATTGTTTTCAGCGGCGAATACATCTGGAAATACACCCACAACGCGTTTGACTTCAGCGTGTTGGGAAATACCCCGATCACCTTCCCGATCGATTGGCACAATTCGAAAATTCCTGGTTTAGCCGGGCGTGTAGACGTACCGAACTATCACAACCTATCCGCGTTTCTGGTTTTCTCATCCGTCTCCGCCCGGTTCTTCCCCCCGCAGGTTGCTGGAGCGGGTGCAACCGTGGGGCAGCCAGGTTACCCCTTCCGGATCGATCATGATGAACGGTTCAACCAGACCACCCATCTGCAATATCAACTGCCGTTTCTCCACAGCCCATGGATTGGATTTAACTGGCGTTATGACAGCGGACTGGTCGCGGGTTCGGTACCGTGCTACAACCCCGTGTCGAATGACCCGAACAGCGCTTGTGCCGATACATCGACAACGCTCAATGGCGAGCCGGCGGTTGATCTCAGCGGCCTGACTGCGGACGAAGAATTCGAAGCCGGGCTGACTTGCGAGGGCATTAAGGCGACTCCCACGACTCCGTTGCCCACGCCGTGCCCGGCATCCGAGTACACCTCGAACCTGGTCAAAATTCCAGCACCCGGAACCGGCTCGAATGATAAAAACCCACCCCGGATTTCCCCGCGGAACCTGTTCGACCTTTCCGTGGGAGACGACAATCTGTTCAAGGGCGATCGGTACAAATGGAGCCTGCAATTAACGGGCGTAAATGTCACGAACAAGTATGCCCTCTACAACTTCCTCTCGACGTTCAGCGGGACACATTATGTGACACCCCGCGCATTGACGGCAGAGTTGGGCTTCCATTTCTGACAACCAACCGGCAAATCCCTCGACAGGCCCGAAGGGACGGCTGAAAATCACCCAGGATGAAATCCTGGGTGGCACGACTTCAGTCTCTCGCCAAACAAGTGTAACTGCAGGGGTACAGCTCCGGGGAGTCGACCCAGCCTGCCTTGACTGGGTTCCGCTGTACTTTGCCTGTCGGAAAAACCACGTTGCCAAACATCACGCTGAAACCCGGGCTCCGTTCTTAGACGATAGGAAAAACATTCCAGAACATAGGTCCTGCCAATCATCCAGCGAGGCATCTCTTCCCCAAAATCTCCGGCCTGGCCCTCTGGATACCCAATCCTTAGCGGGCCCTTTCATGTATGTTGGGAAAAAGCTCTACATCCTTGGGCCGCTGGAAAGGAACGAACCCGATGCCCTTGAATACCCAAGATGTTTCCCTAAATGGATCCGGAATTGCCGTCAGCCACCACCCACTCGATCCCCTTTCCGCAGCAGAAATCAGCGCGGCCACGCGCATTCTGCAGAACCATTTTCAGTGGGGCGATGACCTTCGCGTAGAGACCATCGATGTCCACGAGCCGGCGAAGGATGTAGTGCGCAACTTCGCTCCTGAGAATGCGCCACCCAGAGTTGCCCGTTTTCACGTTTACAAGCGCGGCGTGATGGGAGTATGGGACGGGCTGGTAGATCTGGGAGAAGGCAAGGTTATCGCAGCGGACTTTAAGGAAAAGGCGCGTCCGATGATTGCCATTAAAGAGATTCTGCTGATCGAAGAGACCGTCAAGGCAGACCCTCGTTTCCAGGAAGCACTGCGGCGGCGCGGCCTGATCGAAGATCTGGAAAAGGTTTGTATCGATCCGTGGACGGTCGGAGACTTCAATATCCCCATGGAACAAGGGCGGCGCGTGCTGATCTGCTTCGTCTGGATGAGGCTGTTTCCGCTGGACAATTTCTATGCGCATCCAGTCGAGGGGCTGCACGCCTTCATTGACGTAAGCACGCTCGAGGTAATCGAGGTGCTGGATCACTTCGAGGCCAAGGGAGATTACATCCCTGTTCCACGCATTCCCTTGAACTACGACCGGGATCTGCTCCCGGAATTCCGTCAACCCTCTTCCAGGCTCGATATCGTGCAACCGGACGGGCCGGGATTTGTCGTCAACGGCAACCACGTGATGTGGGAGAACTGGGATTTTCGCGTCGGCTTCAATGGCCGTGAAGGGTTGGTGCTCCACACGATCGGCTATACGCAGAAGGGCAAGCGGCGCCCGATTGTTTATCGCGCGTCAATCGCGGAAATGGTTGTTCCTTATGGCACGCCGGAGCGCAGCCATTACCGCAAGAATGTGTTCGACAGCGGAGAGCTCGGCTTTGGGCGCATGGCGAATTCCCTCACCCTGGGCTGCGATTGCCTGGGCACGATTCACTATTTCGACGCAGTGGTCGCGGATCTTTTCGGCCAGCCATACACCATCGAGCGCTGCATCTGCCTGCACGAGGAAGATGCAGGCATGTCCTGGAAGCACTTCGATATGCGTACGCTACGCACTGAGGTGCGGCGAGCCCGAAAGCTGGTGATCTCGTCAATTTCCACCATTGGAAATTACGAATACGCTTCGTATTGGTACCTGCATCAGGATGGGCGTATCGAATACGAGATGAAGGCCACCGGGATCATCAATACCGCGGCTTGCCGTCCGGGAGAGCCGGGTAAATTCGGCACCGAGGTGGCCCCTGGAATCGTCGGCCATATTCATCAGCATATTTTCTCCGCCCGGCTGGATATGGAAGTCGATGGACCAAACAACACCGTCACTGAGTGCGACACCATCGCGCTGCCGACAGGCCCGGAGAATCCCTATGGAAACGCTTACTATGTGGAAGAGCGGCCGCTGAAAACCGAGTTGCAGGCGAGGCGCGATTACGACTTTTCCAAAATGCGCTATTGGAGAATCACCAATCCCAATACAACCAACTGGGTGGGCAAATCCACCGCGTATAAGCTCGAGACACGCTCCCCCGTGAAGCCATTTATCCATCCGGATAGTCCATCGGGCAAGCGAGGGCGCTTCCTGCAACATCAGCTTTGGGTGACGCGGTTTGATGCGACTCAGCGCTATCCTGCGGGTGAGTTCGTCAACCAATCCACCGGCGATGATGGGGTCGAGGCGTGGACTGCCAAAGACCGCAACATCGAGAACACCGACGTTGTCATTTGGCACAGTTTCGGTGTTCATCATCTGCCCCGGCCGGAGGATCATCCCGTGCAGTCCTGCGTGATGTGCGGTTTCACGCTGGCGCCGTCCGGCTTCTTCGATCAGAATCCCGTGATTGATTTGCCGCCTGCGAAAAATGCGGCCAGCTGTTGTGCCCATGCGGCCGATTAGCGCCTTGAGAGAAGTCGAGGCGTAAGCAAACCGCGGATCCCTCGGCTCTGCCTCCGCTCCGCATGAACAAACTGGGTCGGGGGGACGGAAGCCCATCAGCCGGGAAAGGAACTGCAAATCCCTCCGCTCCGCTGCGCTACTTCGGATGGCAATTCCTTGAACCACTAGAACGCCAGCGCCTCTTCCGCGCGTAGCGCCAACCCGCGGGCTACGGAAATGAACTCGTCGCCGGTTCGAATACGTTCTGCCCCAAAGCGCTTCTCAAAGATGCGGCGGACAGCAGGTACGAGTGAAGTGCCCCCGGTCAGGAAGACTCTATCTACGTGCCTACAGCTGACTCCCGAGGTCTCGAGCAGCGTCTCGACGCACTGCTCAATTGCGGTCAGTTCTTCGGCAATCCAGCCTTCGAATGCTTCGCGTGTCACGCGGATGCTTACGTCCATACTCCCGTCACGGAAGTGGAAATCCGCGACTTCCGCGTGGGAGAGCGCAAACTTTACTCGCTGGACGGCCTGGTGCAGGTGGTAGCCGAGATCCTCGTCGATCAGCGTGATCAGGCCTTCGATTTTCTCCGGCTCCAGCGCACGCAGGCGCGCGCTTTTCAGGATTTCCATGACATTGGACGTACGCAAAAAGGACAGATAGTGCCAGCGCTCGAGATTGGCATAGATCCATGCGGGCACCGCCGGAAGAAGCTTGTTGAAAGATCGGGCAAGCGACTCTGAGCCAAGCGCGGGAGACACCAGCTTTCGCACGAGCTTAGCGTCAAAAGCATCGCCGGCCAGGCCCACACCGCTGTTCCCCAATAAGTCCTCGAGCGTGCGGCCGCGCTTGCGCACTCCAGGCCCGACGTGAAGCAGGGAGAAGTCGCTGGTGCCACCGCCGAAGTCCCCGATCAGGATGAGTTCGTCATGATCGAGGGTGGATTCATAAGCGTATGCGGCGGCGACGGGCTCCATCTCGAAATCCACGCGCTCAAAACCTGCTTCAGCAAAGGCCTGGCGCAAGCGCGCAAGGGCGAACGCATCATCGTCTGCATTCTCCGCGCCTACAAAACGCACGGGGCGTCCCACCATCGCATAGGACACCGGAATGTGAAACTGGTTTTCCGCCTGACGGCGTAAATCCACCAGCATGCGGGAGATGAGATCTTCGAGCGTGTAATGGCGGCCGAAGACTGCCGTTCCCGTCAGGGCGCGATCGGACAAATACGATTTGAGCGATTGGACGAGCCGCCCCTTGCTCTCCGCTGCGACGTACTGCTCGATCGCGCGTGGCCCCGTCCATGCTTGGGTTCTGTTTCGCCCGGCATGCTTGATTTGCTGCAGGTAAAGAAGAGAACGTGAGGAAAATGTCTCTCCCGCCCCCGTTGGAAAGACGGCCAATTCCACCTCGCTGTTACCCGAGGCGAAGGCAACCGCGCTGTTCGTGGTGCCGAAGTCGATACCGACGGCGGCGGGGTGACCCTTGGAGTGGGTTTGGCCGGGGAGCATTCCTCTCATTATTTCAGCAGCCTTCTGCTTGACACGGAGGCAATGGGACGCCCATGCTGCTGGCATGAAACTAGCGGTATTGTTTTTGCTGGCCGCGTTTTGGGCCGTACCGCACAATTCCGCGCACGCCGAGGGAAGAATCGTCGTCGTTGGATTTGTCGGAGGTTTTGTCCGGCACGATGACCCAAGGCACGCAGAGGTCCGTTTCGCTGCCTATCTGCGCCAACGATACCGCTCCAAAATCGAGGTGGAGGTGTTTGGCAATCATGCCCGAAGCCAGGCTCTTCGCTTCCTCCTGCGGGCTTCCGCCGGTGAAAAGCAACCAGCAAGAATCATCATCTTCGGCCATAGTTGGGGTGGCACAGAAACCGTGAGACTCGCCCGCGCACTCGAGCGCAGACACATCCCCGTGCTGCTCACGGTTCAGGTGGACAGTATTGCCAAGCCGGGCGACGAAAATTTCACTATCCCGGACAATGTCGCCAATGCAGTGAACTTCTACCAGACGACGGGTTTACTTCATGGACGGACCGAGATTGTTGCCAAGAACCCGGACCATACGAATATTCTTGGAAACTTCGAGATGACGTATAAGAATCACCCCATCAACTGCAATGAATTTCCATGGTATTCGCGGCTTTTCACCAGATCGCATATCGAAATCGAGAATGATCCCAGGGTCTGGACCCAGGTTGCCACGTTAATAGATAGGGAATTGTCGGGCGCCAGTACCGACGGTTATGCGATAGAGCCGGCCGCAATGCGAAAATAACCGCATGGGAACATTATGTCGGACGGCAACAAGCATTTTGGCTGCCGGTCTCTTTTTCTTAGGAAGCGCGGCGGGCCAGCAAACGCCGGCGACAGGCAGTACCTCAACCACGAAACCTCGGCAGAGCACGAGCACCACAACTCACCACACCAGCACGGCAACAAAACCAAAACCGCTGGTCCTCGAAACGGATAAAGATAAGCGGAGTTACGCCATCGGCCTCAACGTGGGCAAAAGCCTGCATCGGGATGACATCGATATCGACCCCAAGATTCTGCTGCAAGGGCTGGAGGATGAGATCAACGGCGGTCAAGTTCTGCTGACCGACGATCAAGTCAAAACCGTGCTGACGCAATTGGGTATGGAAGTGCGCCAGAAGCAGGAAGAAAAGAGGGCGGCTCTGGCCGAAACCAATAAGAAAGACGGCGCTGCCTTTCTGGCTGCGAACGCCGCCAAACAAGGCGTGGTCACCCTGCCCAGCGGACTCCAGTACAAGATTCTGACGGCCGGAACCGGCCCCAAGCCAACAGCCGGCGATATGGTCGTATGTAACTACAAAGGAACGCTGCTGGACGACACCGAATTCGATAGCTCCTACAAGCGCGGCCAGCCGGCAACATTCCCGGTCAGCGGCGTCATCAAGGGATGGACGGAGGCTCTGCAGTTGATGCCGGTAGGGTCGAAATGGCAACTGTTCGTTCCGCCGGACCTGGCATATGGAGAACGCGGCCAAGGGCCCATTGGGCCCAATGCAACGCTAGTATTTGAAGTGGAGTTGCTCTCCATCAAGCCTAAAGAGGAACCCGCGGCTGCACCCGCTCCAGCCACTCCGCCACCCGCGGCTACTACTCCAGCCACAAATCCTCCCGCAACCTCACCGCACTAGGACGTGATCCGTTGGGTGTCCATGCTTCGCGCCTCGCGGCCGCGAAACGTGGGCACTCAAACTCACGAAACCAATACACTGGGGTCGGCTCACCTGGAGGAGAATCGTGCGGAGAGAAGACCTGACCCTCGTGTTGCTGTTCGTCATCGCGCTTGCGCTGGTTGCCATAGCGCTGCAACCGATTTTCACGCCGCGTCCTGCGGAGGCGCAATCGACTGTTTATCCCTTTTACATCGAACCAGGTTCTGAACTGCTGCGGACCCCCGATGGCACCACTCAGGTCTACGGCAAGGTAGTAATCGACATGCGTTCGGGAAAGATTTGGGGCTTTCCGACCAATGCCCCACAGTCCTATCCCAGCAACGGACTGCAGAACAAGCCACCTGTTTCACGTCCGTTTGAGCTGGGAAGGTTCGCGTTCGAAGACACTAATCGCTAGTGGGGAGGTTCATCTTTAGCAGCAGAACCGGATCCACGTAAGCGCCTTGCCAACGCGCTGCGAAATGCAGGTGCGGACCGGTGACACGTCCGGTCGCTCCGCTGAGACCGAGACGTTGCCCCTTCTTCACATGTTCGCCAACCTTCACCTCGATTTTCGACAGGTGCATGTATAGGCTTGTGAACTGCTGCCCGTGATCGATCACCACCAGGTTTCCTTCGTAGAACATGCCCTGGGCTATGATGACTCGCCCATCGTTTGCGGCGACTACCGGTGTTCCCGAGGGAGCATGGAAGTCGGTGCCACGATGGATGCTGGCCAGCTCTCCGTTGAACATGCGTCGTGTTCCAAAGGAATCGGTGGGAGCGAAAGGCACGGGGGACCGGAAATCTCCCCGCCACAGAGGCTCGTTGACCAGGTGCGCGAACGCCGCATCTTTCACCACCTTATCTGCGGCGATGCGCTTCAGGGTTTCCGCATTTGGGGCCACGTATTTTTCCGCCACATGCAGCGTTGTGGTCTTGTATTGCGCGGGAAGCACATCTGCCTCCTGTTTCCCGTTCAGCGTTCGTCCATCTGGCATAACCGCAGTCACGTCCAGCGCATAAGGTCCGGGTGACTGCTCGACATCGATACCGGCAAGCGCATACCAGGTTTTTCCGTTCGCCGTTGCCGAGAAGACAATGCCATGATTCAGCCAATTCCCGTGCACTTCACGCGCAGGCTGGTCGAGATCGACCCGGAAGAGGACAGGGGAGCCGCTTTCGAGTTGCTGTGGAGACCAGCTGATCTTCTGTGCTTTTCCCGCCACCGCACACCAGGCCAGCAGCACGAAAGCGAACCATCTGTTGGTTTTCACCCTCTGAGGATAGAACCTCTTCCATCTTGAAGGCCATGGTTCGCGAGAGCATACTTGGAGCGCGAGGATCGACTATGCAACGCAGGACGTTTCTTTCCGCTTCTGCAGCCGCCGGACTGGGTGCTTTTACCTGGAGCGCTGAGACGCTGAACGCCAAAGCAGGTGATATACCGAAACGCACATTCGGAAAAACCGGCGAGCAACTCACCATTGTGGGCCAGGCCGGCGGGCGTTTTCCCTTGTGTACGTTCGACGAAGCAAAGGCAGTGACCCTGCGCGCCTATGAGCTGGGCATCAATTATTTCGATACCGCGCGAATTTACTGGGACGGTAAATCGGAAGAGGTGTATGGCGCAGTACTGCCCCCCTTCCGCAAGAATATCTTCCTGACAACAAAGTCTCCCGAACGAAGCCGCAAAGGCGCAGAAGCAGATCTGGAGAAGTCCTTGCGTACGCTGAAGACCGGCCACGTGGATTTGTGGCAGATACACCAAGTAAGCACCATGGACGAAGTACAGCAGATCTTCGCCCCAGGCGGAGCAATCGAGGCGTTTGAAGCCGCGAAGAAGGCCGGTAAGTGCCGGTTCATCGGATTCACCGGGCACCACGATCCCCAGGTTCATCTCGCGATGCTGAAGAATTATGACCACTACGACACCATCCTGATGCCGCTGCACGCCGCAGACCCTGCATACCTGAGCTTCGAGAAAAATGTGCTGCCCGTGGCGGTCGCTCGCGGGATGGGTATCCAGGGCATGAAGAGCACTGCGAATGCAAAACTACTGCAGGCGCTTGCGTTAAAGGAGTGCCTTTCGTATGTACTCAGTCTCCCGGTTCACTGTGTGGCACTCGGTTGTACGACGATCGGCCAGATTGAGGATGATGTGCGCATTGCGCGTGAGTTCCAGCCCCTCGACGAAGCCAGGCTGGACGCAATTCGCGAACGAGCGGCAAAACTCAAGGGACCGCAACTGGAAGACTGGAAAGTCAACACAGAAAGAGCCAACGCCAACACCTACCGGGACGGGGCGTACGCCTGAAGGAACGTGGAGCAAGGCAAACTAACGTCCCTTTCAGGCCTGTTTCCAGCCGAAGTCAAAAAACGCTTCGTATAGGGCACGACTTTTAGTCGTGTCCCTGATACGAGCTAAACCGAGCTGGGCTTTACGGGCCAAACAAGTGTAACTGTACGGATAGAGTCCTGGGGGAACCCGCCAGCCTCTACGCCGCACACGACCCTTTGGAACTACAGAGGTGACCAAAAAATCCCCGGGGGTAATAACCCCAAATGACCTCGGCTGGGATCTAAATAGAGGGACCAAAGTGCAATGCGCGTCTGGGACAATGACGGTGACGAAGTCCATTGATAGGAATTGTGCTCAACGCACCTCTGGAGGATTCTTTCGATGATTTAGCGGCCCGCGCAACCCGGTCAGGCCGACCTTAGTATGCTTAGTATGCACTTTTCTGCAACATTCGCAGGCCGGCCCGCCCGCACGGGCTAGGGTGCATACCCGAAAAACACCCCTGCTCTGGGAGATGAAGCGATTGTCTATTGTGGAGCTGAAATCAGGCCGCAGAGCCTTCCCTCATTGAAGCTTTACTTAGCAATACTGAGCACCGCCCGGAATCTCACTTTCCCCGAGGTCATTCGGTCGTACGCCTCATTCACTTTGTCCAGAGTAAATATCTCATTCATCGACCGGACACCAGCGAGAGAGCTGAAGGCAAGCGTTTCCTGGGAATCCAACGAAGTTCCGGAATACCAGCCCTTGACCTGCTGAGATTTGAGCAACAACTGGAGCGAGGGCACCTCGAGCGCGGGTACCGCGCCTATGATCATAAGTGTCCCGGTCGGCGCGAGACCGCCGATCACAGCCGCCATGGCATCAGCCGCCGTGACCGTCGCCAGGATCACCTTCGCTCCGCCAAGCTTGATCAATTCTGCAGCTGGATCCTGCGCTGCGCTATCGATGTAGTGGGCCGCACCCAGCTTCTTGGCCAGCGGTTCCTTGTCTGCACCGCGGCCAATGGCGACAGTCTTATAGCCGCACTTTTCTGAGAACTGAACACCCAGATGCCCAAGGCCGCCCAATCCAACCACGGCAACCACGTCGGGCGGTCGAGCTCCGCTGTTGCGCAGGCAATTGAAAGTGGTCACGCCGGCGCACATGAGCGGAGCGGCCTCTTCCGCGGTCAGAGCTTCGGGCACCATTGCCAACGTCGAGAAGGGGGTGACCAGATATTCCGCGTACCCACCGTCGCGGGTCAGTCCAGTCACGTCAGTGCTGGTCTCACAGGCAAAAAAATTCCCCCGCCGGCAAGTGTCACAGTAGCCGCAGTATCCGCCATTCCAGCCGACACCCACGCGCTCGCCCACCTTCCACCGCGATGGAACATTGGGACCGACGGCGTCAATCAGGCCAATCACTTCGTGACCGGGAATGCGCGGATATTGAATTCCAGGAAACAGACCATCCTTGGTCACAGAGTCGCTGTGGCATACACCGCAGGCCTGTACCTTGATGCGGACAAAACCAGCCCCAGGCTCCGGGATGTCCCGCTCGACAATTTCAAAAGCTCCTCCCGGTTTGCTGACTTGCACCGCGCGCATCTTCGACATACATCCTCCAGCGTGAGTTGGTGTTTGTGGCGGCCGCCAGTAGAGGGCGCCCTCATCCCTAGATGCCTCTGCCGGCCGAGAGGTTCCGGGCTATTTGACAGGGTGCCAGGTGGCAGCAATAAAGGCCGCAACTTTATCGTGGAGCTGTTTGAGTGAGTCTTCGTGGGCGTACACCATATGCCCGGATTGGTACCAGGCATATTGGATGTTCTCCCTCAGGTTGGCCTGAATCGGCAGGTGATTCATTTCGTAGCGAGCGGCAAAGAACGGAGTTGCCAGATCGAAGTAGCCGCCGTTCAGCATGATTTTGAGGCGCGGGTTGTACTTCATCGCTGTTGCCAGATCAGGCATAACATTCGTCCCGTATGCCTCGCCTGGCGAACCCGGAGCCTTGTGCTTGAATTCCCAGGCGCTGTTGATGGCATCTGACTCCGGGATATACGTGAGACCCTCACCGAATTTGAGCTGGCGGCGAACGTAATCATTGAAAGCTGACACGTAGGCTGACGCGATCGCCGCCGCCTGGGGATCGTAAGCCGCTTCCTCGGCGAGCGGATCCATCGTTGGTCCCGAAAACCGGCTATCGAGCCGGCCGGTTGTCAGGTCATCCTCGCCCTGAAGATTGTGGTTGAATTCGCCAGTGGTGACACGCAAATTGGCCTTGAGGATATAGGCGACGGGCAGGCCGGTATACTGATGCATTTTTTCCGCGATGGCCTGGCGGGTAGACTGAGGCAGGAGAGAGCCCTGGGACAGAGCGGAAGCGTAGTCCGAAAGGGCGAATTGCTCCACCTCACTGAGGAAGGGCTCAAGAGCCGCGGGTTGTGTCGGCAGACGCTTGTGGTAATAAGCAGTCGCGGCGAAAGTGGGCAGCGCCAGCTCATATGGCAGGTCGATACCTGGGTTCCACTGCGGCGCATCATTGCTGTCATCGAAGTTCAGAATTTGTGAAAGGAGGACGACGCCGTTGAGGTCGATCTGGCTTTCCGTTTCCAGAATGTTGGCTAAAACCGCGGAGCGTGTGGTGCCGTAACTCTCGCCAAAGAGATATTTGGGCGAGTTCCAGCGCTGATAATTAGAGAGAAAGCGGGCGATAAAACGGGCAAAGGCGTGTGCGTCTGGATCGACAGCCCAGAACGCC
>DATJNV010000140.1:0-3315 GCA_035507705.1 Acidobacteriaceae bacterium | reverse complement strand
GGATAGAAACACTCCGTCGGGTTTGAGCGCGAGTACGTCTTCAGCTGTGGTTTCGGCCGGAACCACCGTGACGCGGCAGTCCTCGCGAGCTAACATGCGCAGAATGTTCCGCTTGATACCAAAATCATAAGCCACTACATTAAGGGGCTCGCGCGCTTTCACGTTTCGAATGAGGGGATCGATGGGTGAAAGCAGCGGATCGCCCGACTGACTGCGCGGGTCGGAGGCGTCGAACTCGTAGCTGGCCTTGGTCGACACCACTCTCGCCAGATCGGTTCCATCCATTTTGCGAATCTTTCTGGCTCTTTGGACGAGGGCCTCCGCGTCGTGCTCGGTGGTTGAGATTACGCCGCGCATGACGCCCTTGGTGCGCAAGTGGCGGACGACCGCGCGGGTGTCGATCTCGGCCAGAACCGGAACGGCATAGCGCTCCATGTACTCGTCGGTCACTTGCTCGGAGCGCCAGTTGGAGCTGATCGTGGAGAACTCGCGAACGATGAGGCCCTCGATGTACGGCTTGGCCGCCTCATTGTCGGCGCGATTAGTGCCGTAGTTGCCTATTTGGGGGTTGGTGAGGACGACGATCTGGCCCGCGTAGGAAGGATCGGTGGCAATTTCCTGGTAACCGGTGAGAGAAGTATTAAATACGACCTCACCCTGGCATTCGCCGGGGTGTCCGTGGCCGTGCCCACGAAAGATGCGCCCGTCTTCGAGCGCGAGGATCGCCTGCATCGCCTCTCCGAGGAGTGGATTCAATCGATTTTAGCAGGTTTGAAGGTCCTGATCAGGCCGCGTTTTCCACGGATCAGTGGACGGCGCCGGCATCGCGGGCCGGCCAGTAGACAAAAACAGCTTTTCCGTAGATCAGATCACGCTCGACAGGCCCAAAATCGCGACTGTCAGAGGAGATGGAGCGGTGATCGCCCATCATGAAGTAATTATCGGGTGGAAGGGTGATCTGGGCCATGGAACGAGTGTCGCGGTACTCGGCGGGGACGTAAGGCTCGTAGAGAGGCTTTCCGTTGAGCCAGACGTGGCCGTTGAGGATGCGGATACGGTCGCCGGGCAGCGCGATGACGCGCTTTATGTAACTTTTTTCGGGATCGCGCGGATAGTGAAAGACGACGACATCGCCGCGTTCGATGGCGGAAACATGGTAGACGAATTTATTGATGAAGAGGCGGTCGCTATCTTCAAGGCGAGGCAACATGCTGGTGCCTTCAACGCGGACCGGCTGGTAGAGAAACGTGATGATCAGGACGGAGGCGGTAGCGGAGATGAGGAGGTCGCGAAGCCAAAGGCCAAAGCGAGAAGATCTGGGGGGTTTGCGATAGGGAATTGCCATCTGCCTGCATTCAGATTACTCGCAAACGAAGCCTGCTGCACGCTGTGTGCCCTGGGGTGGTTATTGACTCGATCAACAGGTCTTTTGCCGCAAATTCAGACGCTCTTCGATGTGGAAAAAGAGGGACGGCTGCTGTTTGTCCGCTGTTCCATTCAGGAGTGATTTCACAATGACGGAAAAGTAATCCCCCACTGGTGCCCCTTTCGGAGGATTGTTGAGTACTGACAGAAGAGGTAGTAATCAATGTGTACCGAAGTTGGGCATAGATCAAGTGGGGGTGATGCGGCAAACCTGGCCGCTCAGAGTCTATGGGAACTTATACGGAAAGTCCTCAGCTTCTTGCTTCATATCAACAAAGAGTTCGCGCGGCCCGGCAGGTTGAGGTTTCGCGCTTTGCGCTGCCGTTGCTTTACGCGACGATGGGCATCTCGCTGGGAAGCCTGGCCGGGGCATTCGTCGCTCTGGGAACCGGAAGCGGCAACATGCAGGCTTTATTGGGGGGCCAGGGGTCAGTTCGCGCGGCGGTAACCACATTCGAAGAGAGCTCCGTGGCGAGCGCGGCTGAGAGGCTGAGCTACCAGACCGGCAGCTATGTACAAACGTCCGCTCGAACAACCAGAGCGATAACAGCCAACGAGAAGATTGAGACGGTTCGGTCGAATGTGGCCGCAGTGCCCGTGAACCATGGCAACAAAGCGAATCATGGGCCAGTTCTGCACGAGAGTGCCCCGGGTAAGGCGCCGGTGGTCGAAAGATATCGGGAGTTGCGAGAGACTCCTCAAAGCGAACATCCGTCGAGGCCGGCTGCGCACCCGCTGACGAGGCCTGCGCGGACGGTGCTGGCCAGTGCGCAAGTGATTGCACCAGCGCAAATCGAAGTACCTGTTAGCTTTAGCGTTGCACCTCAGCCTGCGGCTTTCTACACGGAAGGCGACATAACGGTCACTGATTATGACGCCGTTGCCGGGACCATTGTCAGCAGCGATGGCAGGACTTTTTCGATTGGGGCGACTGTAAGTGAAGCCAATGCAACATCATGGAGCAATTACCGCTCGGATGTGCACTATCGGTGCGGGTCGAACGGGAGCTGCACCCTGGTTCGTCCGGGTGTGATTGCGACCGACGCACGACTGATCTAGGAAACGCGATTCCACCGGCTCAGGCCGCAGCCAGCGCGGGGCGGCTGATTTACAAGATGACTTATTCGCAGCCGAGGCCACCGGGCGGACAGAGGATGCGGGGCCGGCGCCGTTCCATCGGTTTAGGCTGATTGGCCGCGGGGACGAGAGTGGGAGCGGCTCCGGGCTGACCAACTCCGACGAGATTCTCTTCCTGGAGCAGCAAGGGGCGCTGCAGGACCATTTCAACCTGCGTACCGCTGGGAATATCGACGTCAGCGTTGCGTGTGAACAGCGAAACGATACCAACCGTGGCGAGGCCCGCGCCGAGACCAGCGAGGCCTCCCTCGATGGGATGTCCGGAAGCGGCGCCACCAATGGTGCCGACTCCCGCGCCGGAGGGTAGAGCAATTTCGGCGGTGCGGCCAGCATTGCGACCCTTATCGCCGTCCTGCTGGATGGTTCCCTCCCCGTCATCCTTCACAGTCTGGTTTTTCGCGCCGGGCACGCTGTCGACGACGCCAGGCACTTCGACCACCGATCCGTTTGGAAAGATGATGGAGGTAAAGTGCATGTCGAGCTGAGCCTTGCCCTTGATGCGTCCACCCCGCTGAACGCGGTCCACCATTCCCTGGACATAGACGCCGTTCGGGATCATGACGCGGTTGCCGACGACAACGGGAAAGGTGGAGGAAAGGTAGACGCCGTCGCCCGGCTTAGCGCTCTTGGTATTGATGGGGCTGCGGAGCTGCAGCAGGATCTTGGTGCCGGCCGGGACGGTGTAGATTTTCTGTTCCGGAGCGGCTGCGGCAATGCCGACGGATTCCGTGGAAGAGGTTTTTTCGGCCGAGG
>DATJNV010000139.1:0-3029 GCA_035507705.1 Acidobacteriaceae bacterium | reverse complement strand
CACCGTTACCTGGTGTTCGCTCCCTTCTGTCTCCGGCTCATGCATCTGACGGGGTATCTGGTGCTGGGCGTACTTATCTATGCCATACGGCTGTTTCTTACTACCGCGATTGGAGGCCTGGCAGTCTATCTCGGCTCCGACACGCTTAGTAAGAATTTCGCTGCGCGCTCGCAGATTCTGAGTGAATGTACCGCGGCGGTCCAGAACCTTCTCGCGGAGCACCCCGACGTGCCCGCAGCGGAGGGCCAGGCGCCGCAGTATGACCGCGTCATCCTGGCCGCCCACTCCCTGGGCACGGTGATCGCCTACGACACCCTCAATGATCTCCGCGTCATGGACGCCGCTGAATTTGACGAGAAGCACGTGGCCCGGATCCCGGCGCCCTCCGCGCCAGCACTCGCCCGCATCAGCGCGCTGTTCACGTTCGGCTGCCCGCTCAACAAGGTCTACTATTTCTTTCGCGCCCGTATCAAAGACGACGCCACCATCCTCAGCCAGGTCCTCTACAGCCTGCACAACTTCCGCCTCCACGTGCCCCCGCCGGCAGGGATCATCCCGCCCGAACCGCCCGGCAACAAACCCTTCAGCCCAACCTTCAACTGGCTAAACGTCTGGTGCAAGCTCGACCTGATCAGTGGTGCGATGCTCTTCTATCACGCCGATGCGAACGAGAGAGTCCACCAGGGCTTCGAACCCGCAACCGCCCACACCGGCTACTGGGCGAATCCGCAACTGTATCAGTATTTTTCGCGGCTGCTTTGAGTTGGGGTAGGTCCGGGGTCTAAGCCCCTGACGCACCATCGTTTGCGGGGCCTCTTGGTTGAGTCGGCGGGAGCCCTCTGCTTTAGTGGGGAGAACCGCTGCGCACTCGATCAGCGATCGAATGCCGCAAGCGATCCTCCCCAGGTTCTTACAGAGGCGCCCCGCTGAACTCGAGCAAGCCGGCAATGGTCGAAATGATGGTGCCGCCGACGTCGATGCCGTTCGGCTTCACTGCCGGATCCTGCAGGTTGTTGAGGTAGCTCGCGCCGTCGCGGCGAACGAGGGCCGTCAACGTCTCGGCAACAATGCGGCTGCCAACCGAACCCAGCCGGTTTCCGCCCTGCTGCACCTCCGCCTCGCGCAGAATGTAATACCAGAGGGGCGTCGCAGTATCGAAATTGCCTCCGATGACGGCATTCTGAATATCGCCTGCCGGGCCTTGCAGTTCCGCAGGGGTGAGCGGCTTGGTTTGCATTCCATCGGCCATCGCCTGCCCCGTAGGTATGGAGAGCAGGAAACCGCGAAGCAAGTTGCGGCGCGCGAGATGCTGCAACAACGGCCCAACCGGAATCATCGAGCCCTGCAGGAACACGGGCAGTGTGCCCAGTCCCGCTGAGATCCTGGGATCGATCTTGCGAGCCTTTTGTGGAGCCGGATGCGCTGGAATCACGGCGAAGTTATGCCACTCGATGATGTCGGCCCCGGCAATTTTGGGCGGCGGTCCTCCGGCAAGCAGTCCCTTCACGCTCAGGGCTTGCGCCAGCGTGACCGTCGTGCCACTGTTCAACACATACTGTGGCCGGATCATGGAGTGACCAAAGCGAAACGCGGCTACGGAAAACTCCAGCGGCAGAAACAGCAGATCGTTGTCGGGCGCGTAAAAGCGCACTCCGTTGGCGGCGATGTCGCTGACGACGGTTGGGTCGCAGACGGTGGTCAAATAGTCATTGAGCACGATGTACTGGTATGCCCAACGCACCAGCTGGCGCGCGCGGATGTAGCGCTGGTCCTTGGTGAGCGCGGCCGGCAGCCCTGCCGCCACCTTGTTGTGAAAGAGCAGAAAGGCGCAGTGCAGCTGGCTGATGTTGAGGTTCTCGTTGTTGCGCATGTCGGCAATGATGGCAGTGCCATCGTCCTGCCGGGGCACATCAAATCCTGGAGCATCGGCCACTACCTTGAAGTTGAGCGTTGCCGGGTCGAAGAGCTCATCGGCTTCCGTCGGGCTTGCATTGGTCCCCAGCCGGGGACCGTCCCCATACACCTGGTTCAGATCGAGTTTCGGACGGCGGCCGTTTACCAGTTTCTTCACCACTTCCTTGGAAGGAATCGGAGTGATATCCATGACATTGCCGTCGGGTGTGGCGATGCGGCTGACACCGATCTCGCGGTCGGTTTGCGCCGTGATGTTGTGGTCGATGAATTGCCCGAGGTAGGTAAACACAGCGGGGATCTGCGAGTCGAGCGCCAATGCCAGCGTATCGCTCGCCATGGCGGTGCCGAGGGCGAGCAGCGCGCCCTGGGTGACGGCTCCCGGAGGCAGCAGGCACTCGGGATTTGCCGCCAGCAATGGAAACATATAGTCGAAGCGCGTGTTGAAGAGAATCTCGGCAACGCTGAGCGTGCCACCGTGCGTGAACTCCTTGAATGGATCCATAGGCCACCTTCCGTATGGGGTCATTCAGATAGTGCTCGGCGCGGGTGCTTCGTTTCATTTCCGGGATTGATCGCAACCATCGGCGGCAGGCGGGAACGAGCCCAGCTGTTGCCGATGCCGCATCTCACAGAAATGAGGCCTGTGGGCGACGAGATCGATGACACCGCCGGAGCTAAGCCCCGTTGAAAATCCCACGATGGAGATGCCCGTGCTTCCTGTTCGCCATCTTTCCCCTGTATCAGGGCACGACTTTAAGTCGTGCCGCAAGCAACGGAAAACAGTTTGGGCTTTAGAGTCTGCGTGAGAACTACCGTATGCAGGGTTAGTCCCGAAGGGACGGCTGAAAATTACCCAGGCTGAAATCCTGGAGACTGCTAGCCTGGCAACAACGCGAACTGGAGCGTAATTCTCAGTCCTGCCGTCCCAACTCGGTTTTGTATCAGGGCACGACTTTAAGTCGTGCCGCAAGCGATAGAAAACAGTTTGGGCTTTAGCCCCTGAGGCACCACCGTTTGCGGCTGAAGCGTGCCTGTTACAAATCCCAAAATAAATTTCCGGACGATAGCTCTAAACGACCTCGGTTGGGATCTAAATACGTGGGCTCCCATGCGCA
>DATJNV010000138.1:0-11592 GCA_035507705.1 Acidobacteriaceae bacterium | reverse complement strand
ATCAAACGAGCGAAACTGGATCTTCGGGTTGTGCTTCGACAGCACCTTCGTGATCGCTGCCGTCAGCGTCGTCTTGCCATGGTCAATGTGTCCAATCGTTCCCACGTTCACGTGCGGCTTCGACCGGTCAAACTTCTCCTTCGCCATCTCGTCCCTCTCTCCTGCTTTAGGTCCAAACTCAAATCTCTAGGGGATCGTCCCCTTAGGGGCTAAAGCCCGACATATTGGCTGCCAGTTACGGCCCGACTAAAGTCGTGCCCTGATACAAACTCTGCAAACCCAACCTGCAAACTTCGAAATTCCGTACCGCTCGTACTTACTTGCCCTGGTTGCGGCCGATGATCTCTTCCGAGACCGACCGGGGCGCTTCCTCGTAGCGATTGAAGTGCATCGAGTAGTTCGCCCGGCCCTGGGTCGAGGAGCGCATATGTGTGGCATAGCCAAACATTTCGCTCAGCGGCACATTGGCCTTGATAACTTGCGAACCGGCACGATGCTCCATGCCCTCGATGCGGCCCCTGCGCGAGTTCAGGTCGCCAATGATGGTTCCCATGTACTCCTCGGGCACGACGACTTCGACCGCCATCACCGGCTCCAACAACACCGGCGTTGCCTTGCGGGCAGCTTCCTTGAAGGCCATCGACCCGGCAATCTTGAACGCCATTTCGTTGGAGTCCACTTCGTGATAGCTGCCGTCGAACAAGCTGGCTTTGATGTCGACCATTTCGTAGCCAGCCAGAACACCGCCCTGCATGGCCTCGCGAATTCCCTGCTCGGTAGGCTTGATGTACTCCTTGGGAACGACGCCGCCCTTGATGTCGTTGCTGAACTCGAAGCCCTTACCAGCTTCATTAGGCTCGAGGCGAATCTT
Source organism: Acidobacteriaceae bacterium (assembly GCA_035507705.1). Classification (GTDB taxonomy): domain Bacteria; phylum Acidobacteriota; class Terriglobia; order Terriglobales; family Acidobacteriaceae; genus PALSA-350. The sequence goes on along the minus strand of DATJNV010000138.1, from coordinate 10,721 downwards.
CACGTGACCGTAGTTGCCCGAGCCTCCGGTCTGGCGGATGTACTTGCCTTCCGCTTCTGCCGACTTGCGAATGGTCTCGCGATACGCCACCTGGGGCTTACCCACGTTGGCCTCGACCTTGTATTCGCGCATCATGCGGTCGACGATGATTTCCAAATGCAGTTCTCCCATGCCGCTGATGATGGTCTGACCGGAGTCAGGATCGGTGTGCACCTTGAAGGTGGGATCTTCCTGCGCCAGCTTGGCCAGCGCCATACCCATCTTTTCCTGATCAGCCTTGGTCTTCGGTTCCACTGCGACATGGATTACCGGGGCCGGAAACTCGATGGATTCCAGCACAATCGGCGCCTTGTCGGTGCAGATGGTATCGCCCGTCACCAGGTTCTTAAGTCCCACGCAGGCACAAATGTCACCGGCATAGATCTCAGTGATCTCTTCCCGCTTGTTGGCGTGCATCTTGAGCAGGCGCCCGATGCGTTCGGTCTTGCCGGTGCGGGGATTGAGAACGGAGTCACCAGTCTTCAGATGACCCGAGTACAGACGGATAAAGATCAATTGGCCGACAAACGGATCGGTCATGATCTTGAAGCCGAGCGCGGCCAGAGGCTCCTTGTCATCCGCATGGCGGACGAGCACTTCCTCCATGTTGTCCGGATTGTGGCCTTCAATCGGGGGCACATCGAGCGGACTGGGGAGGAAATCCACTACCGCATCGAGGAGCGTCTGCACGCCCTTGTTCTTGAACGAGCTACCACACAGGACCGGGAACAGCTTCATCCCGATGACCGCACCGCGCAGGGCTTTGCGCAGCTCGGCCGCCGTCGGGGTTTCACCCTCCAGGAACTTGTGCAGCATATCGTCATCGTTCTCGGCTACCGATTCCACCAATTGCATGCGGAAAGCCTCGGCCTTCTTGAGCAAATTCGCGGGGATCTCTTCGACCGAATACTTGGCGCCCATGGTCTCGTCGTGCCACAAAATAGCCCGCATCTCGATCAGGTCGACGACACCCTTGAAGGCGGCTTCCTGGCCGATGGGGATCTGAATGGCAACAGGCCGGGCATTGAGCCGCTTGCGGATAGTGTCGATGGCGTGCTCGAAGTCGGCGCCCATCTTGTCCATCTTGTTGATGAAGCAAATGCGGGGCACGCCGTACTTGTCGGCCTGGCGCCACACTGTCTCCGACTGAGGCTCTACACCATGCACAGCGTCAAAAACCGCGACCGCCCCGTCGAGCACGCGCAGGCTGCGCTCGACCTCAGCGGTAAAGTCCACGTGGCCCGGGGTATCGATGATATTGATCCGGATATCACGCCAGGTGCAGGTAGTGGCGGCCGACGTAATGGTGATGCCGCGCTCCTGCTCCTGCTCCATCCAGTCCATGGTCGCGGTGCCTTCGTGCACCTCGCCGATGCGATGGGTGATGCCGGTGTAAAACAAAATGCGCTCCGTCGTTGTGGTCTTTCCGGCGTCAATGTGCGCCATGATTCCGATGTTCCGGCAACGCTCCAGTGGTACTTGACGAGGCACGGTAATCTCTCACTCTCGCGCGAGCCTGGCTCGCGGTTGTTCTTTCTGCTCTGGTTACGCCCGGCGCCCCCGGCACCGGTCCTAAACTTGTTGCGACTACCAGCGGTAGTGAGCAAAGGCCTTGTTGGCCTCCGCCATGCGGTGAGCGTCTTCCTTCTTCTTCATGGCTGCGCCACGGCCGTTGGCCGCATCGAGCAGTTCGTTGGTCAGCTTGTCGATCATTCCCTTTTCGCCACGCGCCCGGCCATAGGTAACGAGCCAACGAATGGCAAGGGAGGTGCGCCGCTCAGGATTGACCTCGATCGGCACCTGGTAGTTAGCGCCACCTACGCGGCGGGTCTTCACTTCGAGCAGCGGCTTGCAGTTCTCTACTGCCTTCTTAAACAACTTCAGAGCTTCGTCTCCGCCCTTTTGCTCCAGGTTCGTCATGGCCTGGTAGAAGATGCCCTGGGCGGTGGACTTCTTGCCGTCCCACATCATCGAGTTTACGAATTTCGTCACCAGCGATGAGTTATAGACCGGGTCGGCAGCAACTTCCCGCTTTGCGATGTGTCCTTTTCTCGGCATAAATCCTTCCTACTTCGTCCCGCTCTTGGGGCGCTTGGCGCCATACTTGGAGCGGCCCTGCTTGCGATTGGCCACGCCCACGGAGTCGAGCGTGCCGCGGACGACGTGGTAGCGAACGCCGGGCAGATCCTTCACGCGGCCGCCGCGAATGAGCACAATCGAGTGCTCCTGCAGGTTGTGACCGATCCCGGGGATGTAGGTCGTCACTTCCACGCCATTGGTCAGGCGAACGCGTGCGACCTTACGCAGCGCCGAGTTCGGCTTCTTGGGGGTTTGCGTGTACACGCGGGTACAAACACCGCGCCGCTGGGGCGATCCCTGCAACGCGGGGGATGCCGTCTTATAGCGGGCCGCGATGCGGCCTTTTCTGACGAGCTGACTGAACGTAGGCAAACCTTGACTCCTTAAAACTCGCAAAACACCATTTCGCCGCACTTCACCGGAACGGCGCATAAACCCGGCGCTTCCCGGTGCACGAAGCCAGCGGCGGCTGCTCCTGCCTGTTAACCAACCAATGACGAGAACATCGACGGTGACTGCACGTTTCTCTCTGGATCCCGCCGGAGGGTTATGCGCTCACGCGCTTATCTCCCTCGCGCTGGATCAAGCACCGGAAATCCAGGCACCAGAAAAGAAGCCAGTTCCGTTTCGAAGTTCCGGCCCGCATAGCCTTCCCAGGTGGAAGGTGTCGCAAAGGCCGATGCGATTGTTTCCCCGCAACCCGCGAACGACTTGGAGGGACCCCCGATGAGTGGGCCACAGCTTCTTGCCACCAGGTTTTAAGCGCCTCGCCTCGGGTCATTCGAGCTAACTTCGACCAAGGCACATCGTTCAAGTACGCAGTTTCCTGGCTGCTGCGGAACCCTTTTAAGATAACAAGATGCTGGTTTGACGTCAATGGCGACGGGGGGACAGCTGAGAGTAACGAGAGGATGAATATCTCCTCTAGTCGATGGTAGACCTAGAACTCCCCAATTGAAATCAGCTCCGGAATCGGCAAACGCTTGGAGTTCGCGGCCGGAAAGATTGAAAAAACATCCGGCGAATGGCAGTTTAGGACAGCCGCTTCTGGCCAACCGGCTTGCCTCGAACGCGTGTGCTAGCATCCGTGCTACATGTCTGCGCCCTGCCCTGCTCGATTTGTCTGCAAATCAGGCCTGCTGGCTCTAGTCGTCTGTATTGCAGTGGGCGGACGCCTGGCGGCCGGTGCCACCGTCCCTCCCGATCCTCGTATCAGTGCTGTGATCTCGGAACTGGAGAAGACGCGCATGATTCACCAGGTTGCGCTGTCACCCGACGGTAGAACGATTGCGTGGACAGTCGATGGAAACATGGGAGTCGAGATCGAGGTTGCTTCGACGGCCGATCCTTCCTATCCCCACCGGATTACCGCTGGAACCGGGCAGGCCTGCACGGAAGCAAATTTAGCCTGGTCGCCCGACAGCAGGTCTCTGGCCTTTACTTCTGACTGCAATGCCCCATCGAATGCATCCGAGCAGACGGACGTTTATCTGGCAACTCCGGGATCGACGGGCGTTTTACCCAGGCGCCTAACCCATCTGCATGGCGAGGTCACGACTCTGGAGTTTTCTCCCGACGGGCTGCATATCGCCTGTCTGTATATCGAAGGCGCAACCAGGCCAGCTGGGGCATTGGCCGCGATGAAGCCCCCTTCGGGGGTGATCGGAGTTGAAGGGCTGGAGATTCAAAGGGTCGGGGTGGTCGAGGCTGCGTCGGGTGAGTTTCGCCAGGTCACCCCGCCGCAACTGCATGTCTACGAGTACGACTGGGCGCCTGACTCCCAGCGGCTGACCTATGTGGCCGCAGCACCGCCAGGGGAAAACAACTGGTGGGTGGCGCAGCTCTATACCCAGTCGCTAACCGGCTCTCAGCCAAAATCAATTCTGGATCCGGAACATACACCCGGCCCGCTGCACGGCTTGCAGATTGCGGTTCCCCGCTGGTCTCCCGATCAAAAGCAGATTGCCTTCATTGGTGGCCTTATGAGCGACCAGGGAGTAACCGGCGGCGATATCTATTTAGTTTCGGCAAGCGGAGGCGAGGCAAAAGACGTCACGTCCGGCAGCGATAAAACCGCCGTGTGGATTGATTGGCGCAAACCGCAGAGCGGGTCTGCCGGAGGAGTTACGTGCTGCTCACAGCCGCGGCTGGTGGTGTCGTGGGTCAAGTCGGGGCAAGTAGATATCGGTGAGGTAGACGCGGGCGACGGTAAACCCGTAGCGCACTACGCAACGATCCCCGCCACGGTCTCCGACGGGCGGCTAGAGCAGAGTCTGTCAATTGCCGGAGATCTTAAAGTGGCTTATTTCCGGAGCTCCTTCGTGGCGGCGCCCGAGGTCTATTTGGGCACTCTGGGATCGCAGGCGCAGGCCATCACGCACTACAACGACGAGTTGAAGCCGCTTTGGGGTAAGTTCACGTCGATCGAATGGACAAACCAGCGCTTCCACGTTCAGGGATGGCTGCTGTATCCGGCGCACTACGACTCCACGAAGAAATATCCCCTGATCGTCAGCGTCCACGGCGGTCCGTCGAGCGAGGTGTTGCCACATTGGCCCGATCTTGGATACAACCCGGTCGCGTTCTCCGCGCTCGACTACTTTGTATTTATGCCCAACCCTCGCGGCAGCTATGGAGAGGGTGAGGCCTTCACGCAGGCAAATCGCAAGGATTTCGGCTACGGCGACCTGCGGGACATCCTGGCTGGGGTGGATACGGTGAGCGAGAAGTTTCCCATCGACCAGCAGCGCATCGGGCTTACCGGCTGGAGTTATGGCGGCTTCATGACCATGTTCGCCGTGACCCAAACGCAGCGCTTTCATGCCGCTGTGGCAGGGGCCGGGATTGCCAACTGGCAGAGCTACTACGGCGAAAACTCAATCGACCAGTGGATGACGCCATTTTTCGGCGCCGCGGTCTACGACGATCCCGGAGTCTACGCAAAAAGCTCGGCCATCGACTTTATCCGCAATGTAAAGACTCCGACCCTGGTGGTCGTCGGCGACCGCGACGGAGAATGTCCGGCGCCGCAATCTTTCGAGTTCTGGCATGCGCTGCGCGCGGAGCACGTACCGACCGAACTGGTGGTATACCCGGACGAGGGTCACCGGTTTGACTCCCCTGCGCATCGGCGCGACGTGCTGGCGCGTGCCCTGTCGTGGTTCGAGCAATACATGCCACCGCATAGCTGATGTGATTCCCCTGCGGCCCCTGTTGCCTCGCAGCCCAGTCCCCTCTACACTTAGGACGTTGACCACGCACAACTCTGCACGCGCATCGAGTGAGTGTTTAGAGCAAAACCAGAGAAGATGTGGCCCGTTAAGGTTTGCTCAGTGTCGCCGCTCCCTGATGGTCGCGTCGACTCGAACGCTCAGGCTTCGGGAGGCAGTATCTCTGGTTTTGGCGCTAAGGTGCCAGCGACCAGGCAGCGCCCAGTCGCGCTCCTCCGAAATCCGGAGAGGCAGCCTGAATCAGAGTGAATTGGTGGAAAAAGTCTTGCAATTTGCAGTTCATCAACCGCCGGGCATGCGACATCCCGGCGGGGAGGTTTCATGCAGCGGTTTTTGACTTTTGTGGTTCTGCTTTTTCTTACCGTTCCGGTCGGCCTTTCAATCCAGGGATGCGCTAACAAGAATTCCGATTTTTGCAACGGTGTGGGCTACGGGTACGTCACGACGCAACCAGTGTCCATTTCCCTGCAGCCGCAAACCACTGGTTTGTCGGTCGGGTTCGGCCAAACTTCGCAGTTGCAGGCACCCTCGGCGCAGAACTGCAAGGGCACCTCGGCCTCCGTGTCCACCTATACTTACGGCACAACAGACATGACGATTGCCGATGTTTCGCCGACCGGCGCGGTGTGCGGCGGAACCTGGAACCGGAATACCCCGGCAGTAGCGAATTTCACTACCTGCGTCCCCACCGGCAAAACGGGCGTGGCCTACATGACTGCCAGCGCGGCCGGATTTACCAGCAACCAGGTAGCGGTTTACTCTCACCCGAATATAACCAGCCTGCAACTGGTTGGCCCCACCAATCAACAGACAGGGGCCCCCATATGTTTGTCTCAAGGGCAGACCTCTCAGCTGGACGCGATCGCGTACTACACCAACAGCGCCGGCCAGAAGACCCTGCTGTGCAGTCCGACGACGAATGATTGCAACAACGTGATCGGCCACATAACCTACTCGCCGACCAGCGCCGGCATCGTTACCATCGACCAGAACGGAGTGGCCACGGCGCAGGCGCCCGGGTCCACCCTGATCACGGGCACGATCGCCCAGACCAGCAGTAACGCGGGGTACTTCTATACCTGCCCACCGGCCAACATCGCCCTGAGCGTCGCCTCGACCGGCGCGACCAGTGCGAGCGTCACACTCAATACGCCGCTATCGCTAACGGCTACCGTTACCGATACCAATGGCAACCTCATCAACGGCCTCCCTCTCAGCTATGTGTCTACCAACCCCGGCAGCATCGCGGTCAGCTCGGCCGGCGCGGTGACAGCGGCCTTTCCCTCGAATTCGGCAATCACCGCTATCTGCCAGCCGACCGCTTGTAATCCCGCGCCCATCAATGAACAGGGCACGCTGGGTACAGGTGTGCCGATACTGAGTAATTTTGTGCAGATTGCATCTCCGGGCAAGAACAGCAACTATATCTGGGTCTCCAGCCCGGGATCGCCCTACTTCGTGCCCATCGATTACTCCACCGGAACCGTGGGGAATGCCGTCAAACTTCCCTACTCGCCGAACTCGATGGTTCTGGATCCGACGGGATCGACCCTATACTTCGGAAGCTACAAGGAACTGATGACTTACACCGCGGCTACCAACAGCCTGGCGTCGGAGGTGCCGAGTATCCCGGGCGTGGTTCTTGCCGTCTCCCCGACCAACAACGCGGTGGTGGTGAATGATCAGCTACGGGGAGTCCTCTACCTCTACTCACCCTCCAGCTCAACAGCAACCACGGGGACGACAACCACTTCAACGGGCCAGGGAACCTACACCTCTTTCGCCGGCATTGGGCAGAAGGCAACCTTCACTCCCGATGGACAGACTGTCTACATCGTGGGCAACGGGGTGCTGTATATCCACAATACGTTTAGCGGTTGGTCAGTGGAAACCCTGCCGGCCGATCAGGCTACACCGACGACTGGAACCTGCCCGGCAACCAACACCACCAGCCCGATCCCGACCGGCACGTCAGCCTACCCGCCCAACACCACGGCGAACCCTAACAACACCTACAATATGTTTTGCTCGCCTGATCTCGCGGTGACGATTCCGGCAGCCGCCGTATTCCTCTCGGGAACGACCACCTCGGCTTACGGCGAGTGCCCGGAAAGTACCGTCAGCCCGGTGATCAACTTCCCGGAAGCAGCCACGGTGGCCGCGTTATCGGACCACCTGGCTTCGACTACAGACGGCAAGCACATTATTGGCGCATCGGCGAATCCAGCGGTACTCACAGATCTCTCCATCACGGTGCCTGGGATCAGTTCCACCGAAGGCCTCGCCTGCCCCACGGATGCCAATGGCCAAACCACAGGTATTTCGTTCAACCCTGCGCCGGTCATCAACCAGACATCGCTCTCCGCATACCCCCTCAACAACATCAATGAAGTCGTGGCGGCCACAAACTCACTCGAGGCGTTCATTACATATGGGACCAGCGCTACCACTCCTCCAGCCGGAGGAGCGAAGCTACCGGTTTACAAGCCATCGAGCACTGCGGGGAGCCTGGGTACGCTGAGCAGCGTTACTTTGAGCGGGGGGGCCATCGCTCCGGTGGCGGGAATCTTTTCTCCGGACAACACCCTCTTTTTTGCCGGCACCAGCGGTGACAACCTGCTGCACGTGATCGACACCGGAACGCTGCTTGACACCAAGACTCTGAATCCTAACTTGACAGACATCAACGGGAATCCGCTACCGCCGGTATTCCTGGCAGTCAAACCGAGGCCGACCACCTAGGTTTGGGCAATCCTGGACACCTGCTTAAACGGCAAAGTGGGTGCGCCTGGATTTTCGCACTAGTTGTCTGTTCGGGAGGGTTATTGAGGGACGACGGAAACGGCGTCCGTGGGGCCAACCCGGTATCCGCTGTCCCGCTCCCAACCCAGAACTTCCGAGATCTGGTCGGCCAGGGTCAGAGGATCAAACGGTTTGGAGAGGATTGCGGCTGCGCCCAACTCATCCAGCTTGCGGCGATCCTGTCCCTGCACTTTTGCAGTCAGCAAGAGTACTGGGATGTGGGCGGTGTTTCCATTCTGTTTCAGGATCTGATAAGTGGTGGGGCCATCGATATCAGGCATCATGACATCGAGCAAAATAGCATCCGGCTGCTCAAGCGAAGCGCGCCGAATCCCCTGAGCCCCCGACGGAGCTAGGATCACCTGCCAGCCGGCGATGGTTTCCAGGCTAAGGGCTGTGACTTCCCGTATATCTGCTTCATCGTCGATGATCAAAATGCGAGGAATCATGCCCGCCTGCTCTCAATATTGTTTCCACTTTAGGTTCCGAGGCGGGAGGCGTACATAACACTTGCTGTGCATTACCTTGATAACAGGGGGCTTAGAGGCTTTTCCACGTTGCATGTAAAGTTTTCAGCAGCGGTTACATAATGACTCCTCTTCACCGGACAACGCACAAGGATCGGTTATGCTAGCGGATGGCCGGAAGAACCCGGCATGATGCGGAGGACCAGAATGACCAGATTGCTCAAAGTGTGCATTGGTGTGCTACCGGCTTTGTTGGTGCTTTCAGGCGCAGAAGCAAAGAACAAAGGTGTGGAGGTCGATTTCCAGACCAGCCAGGGTCAGGATGCGGGCACGGCCTTTCTGACTCCCGCAGGCAATGGAGTGCGCGTCAAGCTAAACCTGAAGAATCTTCCGGAAGGCGAGCATGCAATCCACGTCCACCTGAACGCAAAGTGTGAGGGACCGGACTTCAAATCGGCCGGTCCTCATTTCAACCCGGACAACAAGGAGCACGGGATCAAGAATCCCAAGGGTGCGCATGCCGGGGATATGCCTATCAACCTGCAGGTGATGGCAGACGGAACCGATCATGTCACTTTTGTGACCCAGAGTATCTCACTGAAGAAGGGGGCGAAGAACTCGGTCTTCTCCAACGGCGGCACGGCGTTCATCATCCATGCCAAGCCGGACGATATGATGACCGATCCGACCGGCAACGCGGGCGACAGAATTGCCTGCGGAACGATCACTGCCCCCTAAGGCGAAATCAGCGGCGTGATGGCCAAGCTAGCGGCGCGGCGGCCGAAGTGAGGAACTTGGGGATATTCCCGGCCGGCAGTGCGGGGGCGAGCAGCAAGCCCTGGACAAAATCGCAGCCTAAGGCACGCAGGCACTCCATTTGGTCGGTGCGCTCTACTCCTTCGGCGACGACCTTCAGTCCGAGGTTGTGAGCCAGGGCAACAATGGCCTGCACAATGGTGTAAGTGCCATTGGGATCGGAGATGCGCTCGACGAAAGAACAATCGATTTTGAGTGTGCTGATGGGAAGCTGGTGCAAGTGGCTCAGGCAGGAGTAACTGCTGCCAAAATCCGCGACCGAAAAATGGATTCCGAGGGCCGCCAGGCTACGTATCTGGTTGGCCACCTCTGGTCGGTTGCGCATCACCGTGTTCTCGGTTACGACGAGTTCAAGAAGTTTGGGATCGAGCCCACGCTGGGCCACCGTGCTGAGCACTCTGGCGGAGAAGTCTCCGTGAAGGAACTGCAACGGCGAGACATAAAAGGAAATGCGCATGGGAGCGAGCCGTTGACGTTGCCATTCCCTGCTCTGGCGGCATACCTCATCGAGGATCCAGTTGCCTAACGGAACGATGAGACCGCACTCCTCGGCAAGGGGCAAAAACCGATCGGCGGATAGCATGCCCAGATAGGGATGATGCAGCCTGACCAGGGCCTGAAGGCTGGAAAGATGGCCTCTCAGGGTGTACTGCGGCTGGTAATAAAGTTCGAGACCGCCATCGTCGAGCGCGCTGCGCAGAATGTGCTCGAGTTCCCCGATCTCGTTGGCTGCTGCCTGAACGGAAGCCAGCAGATATTGCCCTCCACCCGCCTGTTTGGCGCAGTACATCGCTGCATCTGCCAAACGCCGTAACTGCCCGGCATCTGTTCCATCGTCGGGATAAATGGAGATGCCAATCGAGGCGGAGACATCGAAACTGTAATCGTCCACTTCAATCGGCCGGCTCAGGCTGTCGAGGACTCCACGGGCAACGGTGAGGGCGCTATTTTTATTGGCTAGCTCGCCCAAAATGATGACAAATTCATCTCCGCCGGTGCGGGCGAAGGTATCCACGGCGCGCAACCGCGACGAGAGGCGGGACACAACCTGCTGGAGGCACAAATCCCCTGCGGCGTGACCTAGGTTGTCGTTGATTTCCTTGAACCGGTCCAGGTCAAGGCACAATATCGCAGCTTGCTGCCCGTAGCGGGCGGCTTGGGCGAGGCTCTGTTGCATACGATCTTCAAGCAGCAGCCTATTTGGCAGACCGGTGAGTTGGTCGTGATGTGCCTGATGAACCAGTTGCTCATGCAGCTGTTGACGATCCGTGACGTCCTGAACGAGAAC
>DATJNV010000137.1:0-24200 GCA_035507705.1 Acidobacteriaceae bacterium | reverse complement strand
GACCATCGCCAACGTGCTGCTGACGAAGTTCCTGGAGGTCGGCGGCCGTCCGGTCACCTTGCTCGATGGAGACCTCGTCCGCAAGCACCTTTCTTCGGAACTGGGCTTTTCCAAAGAGCACCGCGACATCAACATCAGGCGCATCGGCTATGTCGCCTCCGAAATTACGAAGAACGGCGGCATCGCTATCTGCGCGCCAATCGCCCCTTATGACGCGACCCGCAAACATGTGCGTCAAATGATCGAGCCTTACGGCGGATTCGTCCTGGTGCACGTGGCCACTCCGGTTGAAGTCTGCGAACAGCGCGACCGCAAGGGCCTTTACGCCAAGGCGCGCGCCGGCATCCTCAAGGAGTTCACGGGAATCTCCGATCCCTACGAGGCGCCAGGCAACGCCGAAGTCACCATCAACACCTCGGAATTGTCGCCCGAGGAGGCGGCACAAGAGATCATCCTTCACCTGGAACGGGAAGGGTTTATTGGAGCCAACGGAGCCTCGGCGTGACCGGTAAGCTCCGCAAAGTAATGCACGATCTCAGGCCCCTGCGGCGATGGATCAGCTACTGAAAATTCTGGTGGGCTTCGGAGTCGGCACGCTGATCGGCATGACCGGTCTGGGCGGCGGCGTGCTGCTGCTCCCCATCCTGATCTTCGGCCTGGGCATCCCGGCGATGCGGGCCGTGGGTACCGACGCGACTTTCAATTTCGTCACCAAGATCGGCGCCAGCGCCGTGCATCTTCGCAAGGGCACGGTGCGGCGCAAAGTAGTGCTGGCCCTGGCGGCGGGCAGCGCTCCGGGGTCCTACCTTGGAGTGAGCGTTTTGGCCCATTTGCGTCGTGTTCACGGCAACGGCGTAAACCATTTCATCACCGTGGCTGTCGGAATTCTGCTGATCTGCATCCCGATGTTTCTTTTTTTTCAGAAAAAGATCGAAGACAGCGTTACCAGCCGTCCGCCCACGGCCAGATCGTTTTTTGGCATGCTGGTGATCGGCCTGGTCGCCGGTTTTCTGGTAGGCATGACATCTGTGGGGTCAGGCAGCATCGTCATGATGCTCTTGTTGCTCTTTTACAGTTTTCATCCCAACGTAATGGTTGGTACCGACATCGTTCACGCACTGATTTTGACGGGGGTCACCAGCTTTCTGCATTTCCGCTTGCACAATGTAGACACGAGGTTGGTGGCGTCGCTCTTGATAGGATCGATCCCGGGTGGTTTGTTCGGGTCTTACCTGAGCACTCGCGTGCCTGTACCCTGGTTGCGCCGCATTCTATGCGCGGTTTTGCTGGCGACGGGCGCGCGCATGCTGCTTGCATGATCGGAGATTATGAGCAAATCGCAATCCTACGCAGGGATTCTCTCTCGTATTCAGGCGGCACTGGAGTCAGCACGCGCGGTTTTTTCGCGCTACACCCCCGGAGCGATTGAAGCGCAATATAAGGCCGGGCACGACCCTGTCACCGAAGCGGATCGCGCCCTCGACGCGGTGCTGCGCAAAGAATTGCTGCGCGCCGGAGAGGGGTGGCTTTCGGAGGAAAGTGTCGACGATCCCGTCCGACTCGAGTGTTCCCGGGTTTGGGTCGTCGATCCGTTGGACGGAACGCGGGAGTTTGTGCAGGGTATTCCCGAGTTCTGCGCGTCGGTGGGGTTCGTAGAGAACGGCCGGCCCGTGGCAGGCGGAATATTAAACCCCGCTACCAACGAAACTTTCCTGGGCTGCCTGGAGGCGGGAGTCACTTACAACGGCGCACCTGCAACTCCCAGCCAGCGCGATCATTTGGACGGGGCGTTGCTGCTCGCCAGCCGCAGTGAGGTGAAACGAGGGGAGTGGAAGCAGTTCGAAGGCGCTTCGTTCAAAATTCGGGCGATGGGCTCGGTAGCCTATAAGCTAGCTTTGGTCTCGGCCGGCCTGGCCGATGCAACGTTCACCTTGACACCCAAGAATGAGTGGGATGTGACCGCCGGCGCAGCGCTGGTGGCCAGTGCCGGAGGTTATGTTGCGACTCTTGACAACACGCCTCTCCGGTGCAACAACAAGTCGCCCTTGTTGCGCGGCCTGGTGGCATCCGGTCCGAAGCTGCGCCAGGAGCTGCTGGCCTTGCTGCAGCCGCATTTAAGAGCCGGTTCCACTGCCCTCGTCGACTAGCTTCCATGCCTGAACGCCGCACAGTCTTCCTGATGTACCACGAACTGGAGCTACCCGGACGGCCCTTGTGCCTGGACGATCCGGGTTATGTGCGTTACGCGGTTCGGCTCTCCGATTTTCGAGCGCAAATGGAGTCCCTCCGCCACGATGGATGGTGCGGCGTGAGCGTCGGGGAGGCCATCGAGTTCTCCACCGAAGTGTCCAGTGTAGCCATCACCTTCGATGATGGCTGTGAGACTGATCTCATGTATGCCGCTCCGATCCTGCGCGACTTCAACTTCGGGGCCACCTTCTACGTGACCGAGGGATTTCTGGGCAAAAGAGGCTATTTGACTTCATCGCAATTACAGAGCCTGGGTGCGCTGGGCTTCGAGATTGGCTCTCACTCCATGACCCACGCCTACCTGACCGATCTCCATGACGGGCAACTGCATCATGAGATTGCCGAGTCCAAAGTCCGGCTGGAACAAATCATGGGCAGGCAGATCGAACATTTCTCTTGTCCCGGCGGGCGCTGCAACCCGCGAGTTCTACGAGTGGCTCGTGAGGCTGGCTACCGCACGGTTGCGACCAGCGGAATCCATGCCAACGGTGAGCGCTCGAGTCCGTTCGGACTGGGCCGGATTGCCATCATGCAGAACACTTCTTTGAAAGACTTTCGGGACCTCTGTCAGGGCCGCGGCCTCTGGCAGCTGAACATGAACGTCCAGCTCCGCAAAGCCGCCCAGCGATTGATGGGCAATACCTTTTACGACCGCCTGCGCGGTTCCCTCCTGCGATAAACGCTTTCCATTCGGATTCTCAGTTTGTTCAACGATTCCAAGCAGGTCACTGTCAACGAGACAGCATGTACCACTGGTCGCCTAGTGGTCACAGCCTTCCGTTATCTAGAGCCGACTGGTTACCCACAGTAGAGTTCAGGGCGAGGGCTAGAACGTCCGGTCCCCCAAATCAATTCCAGGACGGTCACCGCTCATGCGCCTGCACCCCCTAGATTCTGCGCGCCAACTGGGCAATTCCAATCAGATGGCGCTCCGGCAATCATTCGTCGCGCTGATCATGCTGCTGGCAGCTGTGTTGTTCAGTTCTTCCTGTTCATCTTCATCGCTTTCCGGCCAGAACGCGGCCCAAGCAACGACCATTCCATCGGATATCAGCGTTCAAATTTCCCCGCCAGATGCGAATGTGACACCCGGTGCGTCCATGCAATTCACTGCGACGACGAAGGGAAGCAGTGACTCGGCTGTCAGATGGTCCACGACCCAGGGAGCGATCTCGAATACCGGGTTCTTTAGCGTTCCCCGGACGAATCCGGCGGCCCTCATCGTGGTTACCGCAACCAGCGTGGCCAACCCGATGGACCATGCTTCCGCACTGGTGACCGTGGCACTCACAAAATTGTCGATCGTATCGAATTCCTTGCCTGCCGCCCAAGCAGGCGTCGCCTACACCGCTAGTCTGCAGTCTTCGGGAGGCGTGGCGCCGTACTCGTGGACGATCACTTCCGGGAGCCTGCCGTCTGGCCTGACCTTAAGCAGCAATGGAAGTATCACCGGTGCGACAACGCAGTCGGGAGCCTTTCCGTTCTCAGCCAAGGTTACGGATGCAAGCTCGCAAACCGCTGCCGCAACATTGAACCTGACGGTTGACGCGTCGAGTTCCGGCTCGAATTACACAGGATACGACGGCCCGGCTCAGTTGCCGCTGGCTTATATGAAGACATCTATGGCGGATTCTCCCGCGCCGGGAACAGTTATGAGTGTCAGTGCCGGAGGAGATTTGCAGAGTGCGCTCGATAACGCCAACTGCGGGGACACCATCCAGCTACAAGCCGGAGCCGTTTTCGCGGGAAACTTCACCGTGCCCGCCAAGAATTGCGATGACGGACACTGGATCATCGTCAGAACCAGCACGCCGGACGCTCAGCTTCCTGCCGAGGGCACTCGAATGACGCCCTGCGATGCGGGAGTTGCCTCCCTGCCCGCGAGGCCCGCGTACCCGTGTGCGAAGCCGCAGAAACTTCTGGCGACCATCGCCCTCGACAAAACTGGAATGATCTCAGGGCCAATTCAGTTTCTTGCCGGCGCCAATCACTACCGGTTTATCGGTTTGGAAATCACCAGGTTACCCGAAATCGGCAGCACCGTAGACCTGGTGGCGATGCAGGATACGACGAAAGGATCGGGCGACCACATCATTTTGGACCGCTGCTGGATACATGGCACGGCGCAAGACGAGACCCGCAGAGGGGTCGCGTTAGGCAGTATGAGCTACGTGGGAATCGTGGATTCATATTTCAGCGACTTTCATTGCACGTCGATCTCGGGAACGTGCACCGACGCGAGCGACATTGGAGGCGGCGCCGGCAACTACTCGCAAAGTGTCTGGAAAATCGACGACAATTTTCTGGAGGCTGCCGGCGAAAGTATTCTCCTCGGAGGATCCGCAGCCACCATCGTCCCCAGCGATATCGAAGTCCGGTTCAATCATTTCTTTAAGCCGCTGACCTGGATGAAGGGAACGCCGGGATTTGTGGGGGGTGCCGACGGGCATCCCTTCGTGGTGAAAAATCATTTCGAACTGAAGAATGGGACACGGATTCTGCTGGAAGGAAACATATTCGATGACAGTTGGGGTGGCTTCACGCAGCATGGGCACTCGATTGTCCTGACGCCGCGGAATCACTACAACCGTACCACTCACCTTTTTGATTGCGGCGTCTGCAAAGTTACCGATATCACCATTCGCTACAGCACGATCAGCCATGTGGGAGCTGGCATAAACCTCGGCAATCCTCTTTCCTTTGGACAGCCCGCTGCTGGCGGAGGACGCTACAGCATTCACGACATTACGATCGACGATGTCGAGAAACAGCGGTTCAATGGCGGGGGCGGCCTGTTTATGATCATCAATGCCTGGCCGGCGAACGAACTCAACAATATCCAGATCACCCATGTCACTGGTTTCCCGGACCCCGACGGCAGAATTCTTGCTCTTCAGGATGTGACGCCCAACCCGAAAATCCCAGGATTCGTCTTTACCGATAATATCGTCACCGTCCCGGCCATTCCGGTGTTTGGCGCTGGCGGAGGATCAGCGAACTGCGATAAGAATGGCCAGCCCATCTCCGGCTTGGATGGCTGCTTCTCCAACTACGTTTTCACTGGCAACGTGCTGGCTGGAACTCCGAAAGACGCAAATACTCAATGGCCCGAGGGAAACTCTGTTGCAAATTCCCCTGCCGCCGTCGGATTCGTCAAGTACGCCAACGGAAATGGCGGCAACTATGCTCTCTCCTCCTCCAGCCCGTACAGGTCTACCAGCGGCTCTGAACCTGGCGCAGATATCGCTACCATCAACGCCGAGATCGCCGGGGTTTACTGATCCATACAAAAGTCGCGCTTTCTTTCCCGAACAGGCGCACGGTTCTTCTGATCCGAATCGTTCGCGCTATTGCCTCACCGGTCAAGAGATTGGTCAGCGGTAGGGCTGCTGCGCTACTATATCTACATCATCACCGCGCCGGGGTCTCGATTGTTTGACAAGAATCGAGAACCTTGGCGCTTCCGCAAGCAACTAATCCGCTGTCCGGGTGTTTCAGGCCATCATGGTCGATCCAAATACAGTACTGGGTAAAGCCACACGCCTCGCTCTGCTTGCCTGCCTGTGTTCCCTGCCGGTATCTCTGAGCGCGCACCTTTCGCCAGCATCTGCGCAAGGCGCCGCGATGCCCGCTGTTCCCACGAGCGAGAACGCATATTGCGCGAAAGGCGATGTGGCTCAGTTCGGCGAAAGAGATGGGCCAGCTGAACTCCCTAAGACCTGCTTCTACACGGCCCTCGACGCAACCCCCTCGCCCGGCGACCAGATTCGGGTGACCGCGGGCAGCGATCTTGAGGAGGTGGTGGAGAAAGCCAAATGCGGAGACACGCTATTGTTGCCGGCAGGAGCAAGCTTTCCGCTACGCGAATTTCCTCGAAAGAATTGCGACGATCAACATTACATCACGATCAGAACGGATGCTCCCGATTCTGACTTGCCGCCGGAGGGTACAAGAATTTCTCCGGCCTGGGCCGGCATTGCGAGCCTCCCCGGGCGACCCCCGTATGCCCAGCCGGCGGGCGGCGCAGCCAAGCGGATGGCGGCGATCGAGACGCTTAGGCCAACCGGAATCGAGTTCGGCGACCACTACCGTTTTATTGGTATCGAGTGGAAGGCGGCTCCGGACAGGGGAGTCTTGCGGTTACTGTTCACCAAAGGCGGCGATCATCTTATTTTCGACCGCAACTGGATGCACAACGAGGATGGAGAGGAGATGGTGGCCGGTCTGGGTATCGCCCAGGGAGGGACTTACATCGCAGTCATTCACTCCTATATGAGCGGGTTTGCCTGCCTGGCAAGGATCGGCCGATGTACCGACGCAAAAGCGATCGGTATCGGCGGTGGCAGCTCTCCGATCCACACTATCAAGATCGTGGACAACTATCTCGAGGGCAGCGGCGAGAATATTCTGTTGGGCGGTGCGGCCGGCAGCGGCAATCCGGAGGACATAGAGATTCGCCGTAATTATCTTTTCAAGCCGACATTCTGGAACCCCAACTCGCCCGATCACCGCGGTCCCACGCCGATCGTAAAGAACCTGTTCGAACTGAAAAGCGCGAACCGATTACTGTTCGAAGCTAACTATCTGGAGAATTCCTGGGGGGGCTTCTCGCAGGTGGGTCCAGCCATCGTATTGACCCCCCGAAACGGTGCGAACAAAATCACCAACACCCCTACCTGCCCGCTCTGCGCAATCACCAACGTTACAATCCGCTATATTTGGGTGCGCAAGATGAATCAGCTCTTCGTGCTGGCAAATCCAAAGGATTCCAACAAGCCAGCGCCAGGCAACCACTATTCCATCCATGACGTGGTCGCAGAAGGCTTGCGGTATCCCGAGTGTGGGAAAGCTTGCGGTGGGGCGGAAAATCAGATTTCCGGGGGCGGCGCTGGTATGCCGGCGGAGTCTGTGCTCCACGACGTTTCGGTGGATCACGTTACCCTCGTCTCCATGAGCACCCCTCACAGCCTGTTTATTTTGAACGGGCCACCGGCCGGCGCCCCACCCGGTGTGCAGATGTCTAACATCTCGTGGACCAACTCGCTGGCCGATGCCGGAGTGCATGGCGCCTATCCCACCGGGGGCGGGGAGGCGAATTGTGCCTCCCTGGGCGCCCACGCTTCCGCCAAAGACCGGCTTAAAGCTTGCTGGAACCCTGGGGTTTTCAAAGGAAACGTTATCGCGGTCGGATCGAATGCGGCGCCCGAGGCCGAAGATTGGCCACAGGGGAATCACATCGCCAAGAGTCAGGAAGCGATCGGCTATGTGAACCTGAACCATGGCCTCGACGGGGACTACCACTTGGCCGCATCCAGCAAGTTCAAAGGCATGGCGACAGATGGCAAGGATCCGGGAGCCGATATTGATGCCGTCCTGCAAGCCCTGTCTGGAGTCAGGTAAGAGCCTCGAAGCTAGCGGTTCTCCATGGCTTCCTCAAGAGCCGACTCGTGCCGAGATCTGAGCTGATGTTCAAGCTCCTGAAAGCGGCGAGTCACCGTGTGGAGCACGAGCCCGACCGAAATTAACAGCATTCCGGACAATACCAGTCCCACCGCGAGCACGGCCGATGGAAGACGTGGAACCAGGCCGGTCTTGAAAAACTCAACGATCACGACGATGCCGGGGACGAATCCAAGGGCCACAAGGAATAATCCCATTGCACCGAAAAAGGTCAGGGGTTTGTAATCGCGAAAGAGGGACAAAATGGTGTTGAGAATGAGAAACCCGTCCTGCAAAATGCGTATCTTGGAAAAGCTCCCCGCCGGTCTGGCTTTCAGACTGACCGGCAGCTCAACAATACGATAGCCTCTGGCCAAGGCCTTCATGGTCAACTCAGCTTCGGTTTCAAACCCTCCACCAAAGATGGGGATGTTTTTTACGAAGGCACGATTGAAGGCGCGATAGCCGGAGAGTATGTCCGTCAATCGGACCTTGAAGATCACATTGACCGCATATAGGAAGAACTGGTTACCAAACCAGTTCAACGCGCGGAAATCACTGCCGGAGTCGCGCATCAAACGCGAACCTACCACCATGTCGGCCTCATCGAGCAGGATGGGTTTGATCAATTTGTGCACCTCGGCGGGAGGATACGTTCCGTCGCCATCCACCATCACGTAGATGTCCGCCTCAACCTTCTGAAACATCGATTGCACAACGTATCCCTTCCCCTGCCGGCGTTCATAAAGGACGCTGGCGCCCGCTTCGCGAGCCAGTTCGACCGTCCGATCCGTGGAGTTGTTGTCGAAAACATAGATCTCGGCTTCCGGTAATTCGCTGCCAAAATCCCGGATCACCCCTTGGACCGTAAGTTCCTCGTTGTAACAAGGAATCAAAATAGCTATTTTCGGTGGTCGCATCACTTCCATCCTGCAGCATCCTACGCTATTTTGCAGATTTGCGGAGAACCGGGAGCGCCTGAAAATTCCTTACGGATAACTCAGCTCGTAAACACGATAAACCTCGTTGGCGAATACGCAGCGGAACCCAACCCCATCGACTATCTGGCTTCCATTCCCGGGAGTCAATGTCAGCGAATCGCGCAAGGTGCCCTCATCGGAATACACCAGGAAGCGTGGATGTTCGGCCGCAATGTACGCATGTACCGTGATGTTGTTCTTCCGGCCGGCCAAGTATGCCCGTTTTTCGAGAGGAATCGGGAGCCCGGAAGCGGCCGCTATGATGTCGGACTCAACGTTGTAGTCATCGATGACGACTGAGTCGTTCGGGCCCATATGACGCCGTAGATAGCCCGCGACCGCCGCGATGCGCGGATGATATCTGAGCCGAGGGGACACGGCTGCAAGCTGGTTTGCGTAGCGGTTGGGAAGTTCACTGCCCAGCAGCACCGCGGCAGAGTTCAAAACCAGCAAGGCAATGACGATTGCTCGGGCCAGTCGCATTCGTTCAGGAGCGATTTTGTGGCAGAATACGTCAAATCCGTATCCTGCCACGATGATTAGCATCGAGCCCAGCGTGATTGAATAACGCGGAGTCGCCAGCAATCCTCCGGTGAGAAGCTCGTAGGTCTCGATCGCGGCAAAGAAGAGAGTCAACAGGGTAAAACCACCCTTGGCACTGCGCGAGAGCGATCGAGCCAGCCCATAAATTCCTGCGGCAACCGCAAACGGTGAGGCGCTGATCAGCAGGGCCAGGGGCATCACTGTAAGCTGGTGGCTGAACGGCACGTTGTGTAGCTTCTCCACGACTCGCAGCTTATTCCAATGCACCAGAAACATCGGATCATGGAAAACTCGCCAGCAATAGGCCATCATGAAGGCCGGCCAGGCGCCGCCTGCCGCTCCGAAGATGACTGGTCCCCGCAAACTTTTGTACCAGGATGCGGAACGGCGAAATCCTTCAAGGTACGGCAAAAGAATGAACGCTCCTCCGAACACAATCCAGGCCTCAAAGCGAATGGATTCGGAGATCGAGAACAAGACCCCGGATGCAGCCACATACCAGAGCCGATGCGGCGAAGGGGACGCGGTGTAGACAAAGAAGAGCAGCAATCCAGCAAGCAGGAAGAATAAATAGCTGACCTCAGCCGAGGAGGTTGTGCTGTATCCAATGTGCAGGCTGTAGAAGCAGAAAGCAGCCAACGAAAAAAGAGCTGCCGATTCACCGTAGAGTATTCGGGCCAGCTTCCAAACCACCCACAGCGATGCAATTCCCAGAACCAGGCTGAGAATTCGTCCGGCCACGACCACATCGGGAACCACAAGGGACGTCAGGCCAATCAACCAGAAATGCCCGGGGGGGTAGGCATCAAATACGACCCTGAATCGCGGATTTCGCAACCACTCCGCGGCCAGCAAGAGGTGGGTCCACGCGTCTCCGCCGCTGTTATCGGAATAAACATAGGACAAGATCCGTGCCAGGGCGCCCGCCATAATCAGCAGCGGCACCAGCACTGTATTTCGCGAATCATGGAAAGCCGGCGCCAGCCCTCGGCTGTTGGCCTCGCGATTTGCAACCGTTGCTCGCTGCTCAGCCATAGGACACTCCGACGCCTCTGCCGCTAAAGAGAACCTCGTGAACGGATGGAGCGGTTTGCGCCCCGAGGGGGGACTTCCAAACATCCAAAACCGGCGTCGTAAAGGCGTTCTCGGGCCGGTCTTCACTCACATCTTTGCGTCGCACTCGTTAAGAATGCGACTTCGAGTGTAGCATTTTTTGTTGGGGAGGAAACCGATCTCGCCCGTCGACTCGTTGCCATTATCGTCGGCGAAAATGTAAGAGAGCAGGACGCTTCGGGTTGCGCATGCTCGGCGATCTCTAAGCCTGCAAAATCCATTCCGCCGTGCGTTCTACAAACTGGAAGGCGCAACGCTGCAGAGGAGTGCCGGCTTCTTCCTGGCGCACAACTCGCGCCCGGCCAACGAAGCGATCCTGACCGGCGCCCGAGAGAAAAACCTCCAGCACCGCATCTTTGGCGAGCGCGATCGGAAAGGCGCAGAGAAATCCGCCCGCACTAACATTTTCTGTAGTCGTAAGTTGCTCGAAGGTGCGCCCGCGCTCATCGGCTCCCTTGAGTTTGAGCACAAATTTCATTCGAACCCGGACGTGAGCGCGGCGCTCCGCCCGGGCGGCATCCACAGTCTGGGCAAGACGGCTTTTCAACTCCGGGAAGTTCAGCGGTTTTTCGAAAAAACCGGACGCCCCCAGGCTGCTGACATGGTCGCGATATTTTGCCGCTGATTCCCCACTCACGATAAAGATCGGGATGCGCGCAGTGTAACTGAGCGTATGCAAGCTCTGGCAAAGCTCGAAGCCGGAGCAATCGGGCATCATCAAGTCGAGCAGGATGGCGGAGGGCTTGTGCTCCAGGGCCAACGCGAGGGCTTGCTCGGGATTGCCGGTGTCGATGACTTCGAAGGTATCGGAAAGACGCCGTTTGACCAGACCGCGCATGGCATCGTCGTCGTCCACGATCAGAATCTTGTTCATTCGTCACGTCTCCTTCCGGACGTCACAAAGCGAGGCAATTTTCTATTCGCCCGCCGCGTGGGCCTTGGTATCGAGGGCCTCGCGAATCTTGCGGGCCAAGGTCTCCTTGGTGAACGGCTTGGGTAGAAAGTGGCTGCCTTCCCCGAGTACTCCATGAGCTCCGACAGTCTGACCGGTGTAGCCGGAGGTGTAGACCACTCTCAGTCCGGCACGCTGTTGGATTAACTGATCAGCGAGAACACGCCCGCTGATGCCGGGCATGACTACATCGGTAAAGAGCAAATGGATAGTGACTGGCCGGCGTGCGAGTTCGAGGGCCTGTTCACCACTGCTTGCTTCCAGCACGGTGTAGCCACAGGATTCCAGCAGGTGCACCGCGAGCGCGCGCAGCGACGCTTCGTCCTCCACCACCAGAATGGTCTCCTTGCCTCGAAGAGTAGGTGGCAACTCGTTCTTCGAGATTGCCGCGACGGGAGCATCCACTTTGGGCAGGTAGATCTTGAACGACGTACCGCATCCGGGTTCGCTGGTCACATCGATGTAACCGCCGCTCTGTTTGACGATGCCATAGACCATGGACAAGCCCAGGCCCGTTCCCTTGCCCTTCTCTTTGGTAGTAAAGAAGGGCTCGAAGATGCGCGCCTGGGTGGCAGCATCCATGCCGATGCCGTCATCAGACACCGTGAACAACACGTAATCCCCGATCTGCACGGGATAGGGATAGCGGCGCACGAAGTTCTGATCCATGTGGAAATTCGAAGTCGCCAGGGTGAGCTTGCCCCCGGCCGGCATGGCATCCCGGGCATTGACCGCAAGATTCAGGATGGCTTGCTCGACCTGCCCCTGGTCGGCCTTGATGCGCGCCAGCGAAGCGTCAAGTTCGGTCCTAAGCTCGACATCTTCGCCGATCAGACGTTTGAGCATTTTCTCCATGTCACGAACCACGGCGTTCAGATCGAGCACCGTGGGATCGAGTTGCTGCTGCCGGCTGAACGCCAGGAGCTGACGGGTGAGCGAGGCCGCGCGGTGGCCGGCTTTCAGGATTTCGTCGACGCTGGGTCGCAAGCCGTGGCCCGAGGGGAGATCCTCCTGGAGAAGTTCTCCGTAGCCAATAATGACGCCCAGCAGATTGTTAAAGTCGTGAGCGACCCCACCGGAAAGCCTTCCGACAGCTTCCATTTTCTGCGCCTGACGGAATTGCTCCTCCAGCTGCTTGCGTTCGGTGACGTCGCGATTCACGATGACCAGGCGTTCCACGGACCCCTGCTGGCCAAGAATGGCGCTTGCCTTCGATTCCAGGGTCCGCCATCCCCCGTTCTTGTGGCGCATGCGATACTCCACGCTCTGGCCAATGCCGGTCACCCGCGCGTCGGTGGCAGCCTTATGGACTTTCTCGCGATCTTCGGCATGAATCTGATCGAACGCCAAGGAACCCTCAAGATCCTGCGGTGTGTAACCCAGAATCTTCTCGTAGGAGGGGCTGTTATAGAGCCGGTTCCCCTTCATGTCGACCACGGCAATCATGTCGGCCGCGTTTTCGGTAATGAGGCGGAACAACTCATCGCGCTCCAACAACTGCTTGCGCACCGCCTGAATCTGAAAATGCTGATACACGGTGTAGATGTCAAAAAGCAGAACCAGGCCGACCAGGCCCAGAACGGTGTCGCTGATGGGCGCAGAGTTGAACTCGGACCAGTGAGGATGAAGTTCGGGAAGAACAAAAGAGAGAATGGCAGCCGTGAGCAGCAGAGTGATCAGTACGGCGCAGAGCCACAACCACCAGTCGCGTCGCTCGACAGTTCGCAGGCGGTCACGAGCTGCATCTTCAGCGAAAGGCTCGTTATCACTCGGAACGGCGCCGCGGAGCCGGGCAATGCGCCGCAACAGGTTCGGCCGGCGGCTGCCGGGCAGAGAACCCCGTCCGGCCACCGTGGAAGGTCCAGTACTTGTGTCACCGATATTTGCGGACGCCATAAACAACATACTCCTGGCGTTTTTTCCCGACAGCCATCATCCAGGCCGCACACCGGGATAATGCGAGAATCCACTTCCACAAAGGCGAGATCGCGAACCGAGCATAGACCTCGCCTTCCAAAGCTGTCGACCCGAACCGATGCCCCTATCGTTTCGAGGCTCACTAGAGAAAACGCGTCTCAGTGAACCGCCCTGATTCGAGTCAAGCAAAGTCGGAGAGGGACGTCAATCCCAATCTGCCGCCAGACCCTTAAATGTCACGTTACGGAAGGAGTCCATACCGCGATTCCGTGCTAGCCGCGCAACTCGGACAGAGCCTTGCGAGCGTCGGCGTAGTTGGGATCCAGCTTAAGCACGCGTTCGAGTTCCTGACGAGCCTGTTGAATCTGTTTCGTGTGCTGATAGGCGAGGCCGAGGTGATAGTGGACGGTAGCATTGTCGGCGCCACCGCTCTTCTCGCTCAGGCGCAAGGCTTCCTGAAACATCTCAATCGCGGAGTGATAAACCCCCTTCTGATAGTAGGCCCAGCCGAGAGTGTCGGCGGCATTCGACGAATTGGGCATGCCGCGGCGGGCGGTTTGCGCCATGGCGAGGGCAACATCCACGTTCCCCCCCTGCTGCAGCATGATGTAGGCAAGGTTATTCGAGGCAAGAGGATTATCCGACTGGATGGAGAGCGCCTTCTGATACATATCCTTGGCCTGGTCCCACTTGTTTTCGGACGCGTACATCTCCCCAGCGAGAATATAGAAGCCGATCTCCTGGGGATGGTCCTTGATCGATTGCTGGTAAGTGGCGAGGGCCTGATCGACAGAGCCTCCCGCCGCCTGGACCTCGCCGAGCTTTAACAGGGCGTCGGAATTGCTCGAATCCAGTTCTACCGACTTGTAGAAGGCGGCCTCGGCTCCTTTCAGGTCCTTCCTGCTCTGAAACAAAACCGTGCCCAGCAGATCATAGAATCCACTGTTCTTGGGCGCTTTGGCGATCTGCGATTGGGCTGCAGCGAGGGCCTGGTCGGGCAGCTTCTCAGCAAGATACGTATTCATTACGCCTTGCAATCCATCGGTTGACGCCGGGTCCTTTTCGAGCGCCTGTTGGTAGGACTTAAGCGCTTCAGGGTACTGTTTCTGGAGCAGAGCCAGGTTGCCGGTCTGCACCAGAGTCACCGCACTGTCAGGAGCTAATTCTCGCGCCTTGGTCAGATCTTGTCCGGCTTCGGAGTATCTCTGCAGGTTCATCTCCCCCAGGGCGCGGAAAATGTAGCCATCTGCTGCGGAAGGCTGGTTGTTGATGATCTGCTCAGAGGTCGAAACCAAGGCGTCGAAGCTTCCGTGACGGATTTCCATCGTAGCGAGGTGCCGTTCGGCGTCAGTCAAATCGGGACGGAGACGGATTGCTTCGCGCCACTCCGACTCAGCGCGTCCATCGTCGCGCTGCATGTCGAAGGCAAGGCCCAGTTGGTAGTGGGCGACAGCATTGTTGGGATCGTTCTTGATGGCCTGCTGCAAAGAATCGGCGGCGTCGTTGGCGTCGTTGTGTCTCAGCAGGATCTGGCCCCGATACACCAGAGCGTCCACATCGTTGGGATTTTTCTCTAGAATTTCGTCGTTCAACTTGGTGGCCTCATCGAGCCGGTTCTGGAGAATGAGGAGTTGAATGTAGTTTCTCTTGACCACAGGATCGTGCGGATGATCCTGATAGAGTGACCCATACTCAGCTGTCGCCTTGTCGATCTGCTCGGTAGCGAAGTAGTAATCGCCCAGCATTCGATAGCCTTCCGGATTGTCGGGCAGGTCGCTCTTGGTCTGCTTGAGAAAGTCTTCCGTCTCGGCTTTCTTGCCCTGAGCCATGAGGACGCGAACATAGGCGGCGCGTGGGGCCGGATCTTTGGGATCCACTGCGACAGCGTGTTTGAACTGCTGTTCCGCCTCCGCCATTCGATTGCGCGTTTGGTAGAAGCTGCCTAGCGCCAACTGGGCAGTCATCGCATCCGGCCCCGCTTCGGCCGCCTTCTTGAAACTGGCCTCTGCCTGATCGGGAAGATTAGAGCGCAGTTGCAAGACCGCCAAGTTCAGGTAGGACTCCCAGCGCGTGGGATCGGCGGCGATGCCTTTCTGCATCTCCTGGATGGCTTCTCCCAGGTTGTTTTGGGCGGCGTAATAGTCGGCCCAGGACTCAAACGTTTTGGGATCGTTCGGCTCTTCGCGGCGCAGAATCTCGAGATGCGGAAGGGCCTGTTTCAGGTAGTCGGAGTTAGCAGAGCCATCCGTATTCCGCGCCGAAACCAGGATATTGGCCAAATCCACATGAGCCTGAAAGTTGTCCGGGACCAGTTCGACGGTGCGGGAAAGTTCCTGAAAAGCGCGAGAGCGATCTCCCATCTTGAGATAGGTTTCGCCCAGCTGAAAGTGGGCCTCGGCGAAGCGGGGATCGAGTTGAATCGCGTTCAGATACTGAATGACTGCCTCGGGGAACTTGCCGTCCTCCCGGAAATGGTTACCGCTCTCCAGATACTTTTGCTTGCGCACGTTGGGATCGCGGGTGCAAGCGGTGAAGAACCCGGCAACGAGCGAGACGAGAAGCAGCAGGGGAACAACGGTGGAACGGCGCATGATTCCTCCCCGAGAGGACTTCGCGAGGCACGGGATGAAAGATCTAATTTAGGACAATCACCAGCAAAATCCAGCCTTTTAGGGTAGCAAAAAAAGCCGCGGCGGTCACCGCCAGAAACTGCCGAAAAGCCGGTAGTCCCGCCTCCAGAGCATCATGCCGCCGGGTCAGAAATGTGCATGACAAAAGTTGCACACCTGGGCAGAGCTCTTTATAGACTTCTACTGGCAGGCCACCTTTCGGTTTACGCGTTTCCAATAGACATATCCCGGAACGCCCATGAACACTATCACGCTGCCCCAGAACGCTTCCGTTGGACGGGTGATAATCGTGTTCAAAGTCCAGGCAGCGCCGACAATCACATAGATTGCCGGCAGCCAGGGATAGCCGCTGCACCGATAGGGGCGGGGAATGTCGGGCCGTTTCCCGCGCAAAATGAACAATCCGATGACGGTCAGGGTATACGAGAGCACCATGCCGTAAATCACATAGGTATAGAGCTGGTCGTAGCGGCCGCTTAGAGTGAGCGCGCCCGCCCAAATTCCCTGCCCGATCAGGCTGAACGCCGGGGTGCGCCACTTGGGATGGATCACGCCCATGCTCCTGAAGAAAACACCGTCCTGAGCCATCGCCATATATACCCGCGCGCCCGAGAGCGTGCAGGTCGCGGCTGCGCTGAAGCAGGAAAGAGCGATCATGAGCGAAAGCCACAGCGCCGCCCGGGGAGAAAACAGCACTTCCGCGGCGGCGTGAACGATGGTCTCATGTTTCGCGATTTCGTTGAGGGGCATGGCGTACATGTAAGTGAGGTTCATCGCAACATAAATCACGCCCACCACGAGTACGCCCAGAACCATTGCCAGTGGCACGTTGCGGCGCGGGTTCTTAACTTCGCCGGCAACCCAGGTGATGTAAACCCATCCGTCGTATGCCCAGAAAACTGCGATTAACCCCACGCCCAGGGCCGAGATCAGCGCCCCGGGTGCCAGACCCAGACTCAGGATCGCTCCGTGTGAGCTGAAATGCGACCAGTCGCCTTTTCCGATCGCAAATCCGAGCACGACGAATGCCGCCATGGCGAGGAACTTGGCCCAGGTGGAAGCGTTTTGCAGCAACGTACCCCAGCGCAAGCCGATTACGTTGACGTAGGTGAGGATCGCAACTAGAACAAGGCCAAAGATGTGGGCCCGTGTGATGGTGATCCAGCCCAGCGACAGAACCACGTGCTGCTCAGAAACCGCCGGAAAAACCTGACCGGTGTAAGCTGCCGCGGCCACGGCAAGCGCGGCGATCGAGCCACCGTTGGCCACGGCGAACAGCATCCAGCCGTAGAGAAAGGCCACCAGGTCGCCATACGCTTCGCGCAGGTAGACGTACTGCCCGCCGGAGTCGGGGAACATCGATCCCAACTCGGCGAAGGCGAAGCAGGCGCACAACGAGATCACCGCGCCCAACACCCAGACCAGAAGAAACAGCACCGGCTGCGGCAACGGCCCGGCAATATCTTTTGCGGTGAGAAAAATTGAAGAGCCGATGATCCCGCTCACCAGCAGCAGAACGGAATCGAGCAGACTGAGCCCGCGAATCAGTGAGGGTTGCGAAGTCGAGGGTGTAGCCGAGACCTCCGAGGGCGGCGTGACGGTGCTCGATTCCATCATCCGATTCCGAGTTCGTCGGGATTTTCCAGCGGTGTCCCACAGCGGCGGCAAATCAGCGAGGAGCAGTCCCCGCAGGTGAGGGGATCGGTTACCTCCTGGGCGCAGTTAGGGCAATAGAGCGGTCCCGGCTCTGGCTCCGGGCTGGGGTTCTGAGGGCGGGTTGCCATGAAGAGAAAAACTGTAGCATAGAAGGAACAGTACCCATCATCAGATTACGGCTAACGATCTTTACGAGATCCTTTGTTGCAAGGACTCCAGTTTCAGGGACCCGGAGTAGCTCGGAGCAGCAAAAATTGGTAAAAATCTTCTGTTTCACATGGACAAGCTGCCCGGGGAGGGAATTAGAGGCCACGCTCCACATTCTTCCTTCCCTCGGTGATAGATAGCCCGTATTTGGCGGGGTCTCCAAGGTTTACTGCAATTGGGTTAGCCCACAAAGAGTCTTTGCAAGGGCGCACAGTCAAGGTAGTGTACGGACGCGCTACTAACGGCCAAGGCCGATCCTCCCCAGGCTGGCCCGGTAGCTTCCCAAGGAGGAAAACCCAATGCGCCGCATCACAATGCTTGCAGTATGTACATTGGCTCTGGTGCTCTGTGCCGGACCAGCTTTTGCGCAACTCACGGATGTTCTGAAGGTTGACTATTTCTCCAACGCTAACACTTCTGGTGCTCCGGACGGGACTCTTCGCGTGTCCAACCCCGGAACGGCCGGCGGAAACGTCATCGCCCTCTTCTTCGTGTTCGACCCCGAGCAGGAGATGAGTGAGTGTTGTGCGTGTAACCAGACGCCAGATGATCTGCAAACAATGTCAGTGAATGCAGACTTGACCAGCAACCCGTTAACCGGCGTCCCGCTGACCACGGGCGCGATCAAGATCCTGTCAGTCGGACCGGTGTTAACTGGGACGGCAGCCAGCACTGCTAAGGCCAAGGGCACCGCTGTAGCTATACGGAATACAGTCTATGGCATCGAGCCATCAGTACGGGCCTGGACTACTCACATCCAGAACAGCAACTTCGCTGAGACTGAAACGGCTTCTCAAGACGCCACGCTCAGTACCGCCGAAGTGATCCGACTGGGTGTCGAGTGCACCTCCATCCTTGTAGTTGGCAGCGGCCACGGCATTTGCAGCTGCGGCTCGCCGGCGGAACCTGAAATTTTGCAACCGATCATCGAGTAAACACTGGCAGGTCGCGCGGCATCCACGTTTGATCTGAAGGTTGATGAAACGTGATTCGCGGACCGTCACGCAAGATATCTCGCCCGGCAACGTATTCCCGTTGCCGGGCGAGATTTTTGTTGGTGCTCAAGACCGCGCGCGGATAAGCAGCCCCTGGGTAGGCTTGTCGGGGCCTGAGACATTCATCGCGACCTCTGACCTTGTCCGCTTCGCCCTTGCGGCGTGATCCAAACCTCGCCCGCTACGAATACAATGTCGCTAATGGAGCGGCATGATTCCGCCCAGAGAGCCGCCGTCCCAAGGACTAAGTCCGTGCCCAACCAACCTCTCACTCCCGACGACAAACTGCAGCAAGAGTTTAACCGGTGGGCCCTGGCTGGCGAAGGCCCGAAGATGGAGAACCACCATCTCGATATCACGGAAAAAACACTGCGACTGATGAAGCTTTGCCCTGGCGAGCGTGTACTCGATCTCGGCTGCGGCTCGGGGTGGGCCACGCGGCTGCTCGCACGCCTGGTCGGCGAAGGGCCGGAGGGATTCGGGCAAGTCGTTGGCCTTGACGTTTCCGACGAGATGGTGCGGCTGGCGCGGGAAGCGTCCAAAGACTTCGACAACATTCTCTACGTGTGGGGATCGGCGCAGCGGATTCCCTGGGAAGAAAATTTTTTCGACAAAGTTCTGTCGGTGGAGTCGTTTTATTACTATCCGGATCAGAATCGGGCGCTGATGGAATTGTTTCGCGTGATGGCGCCGCGAGGGAGGCTGTTTATTCTGATCAATCTCTACAAGGACAACCAGTACTCCTTGCAGTGGGTGGACAAGCTGAGAGTTCCGGTGCACGTGCGGTCAGCCGACGAGTACGTGGAACTGCTGAAACAGCACGCGTTCGAAAACGTCGAAGCGCGCCGCATTCCCGACGACACGCCGACCCCGGATGATTACCAGACCAAGTCGTTCCGCAGCCTGGACGATCTGCGGGCATTCAAGCGCGAAGGAGCCCTGCTGCTGATGGCTTCAAAGCCAGATCTTCGCACACCGGCCCCCGGATATACGATTTACTGATACCCGCGTGAGCCCGACGGCTTTTCCCCGGCTTGTCTAAGTTTCGCTTCGGTCAGAAGATATACGCCAAGAACGGTCATCTGCGGCTCGATCGGATGGCGGTAACGCTGGTTGGGATAAACGATGTAATACACGAACGGGTAACACAGAATCAGCCAAAACAACAGCCAGGCGCCGGGTTTGCGCTGGCGCAGCGCGCGGCCCAGGCCCCAGAACATCAAGACTGAAGAGGCAAGAAACAGCGAATTCTTCACTTCCGCCAGCCACCAGATGGCCGCCAGCCGCGGCGGGCCAGCCCAGTAGTAAATGAACCGCTTCAGGCAGAGTATTGCGAAGCGGCCGTGGTCGGCTTCGATGTAATCCAGTGCCTGCCGCTTGCGCATGGCAATGTAGGCGATTTCGCCCATGGAGGTGTACTGTCGCATGGCGAAAACATCCTGCGTGGGGTGGATGTATTCCATCCATGTGCCGTTGGCGCCGTGCCCATTGCCCAGGCGCAACTCCGCGCCGAAATTGTCACGGATGAAAATGACTTTATGAAATGTCCGGTAATTGCGGACCATCCAGGGGGCGATACAGACGAAAAACACAGCTGAGGCCAGGGCCACCCCCGCCAGCGATTTTTTCCCGCATCTGGCGCGATGGCGCCATGCCCACAAGCCCGAAGCCGGCAGAAAAGCTACGAGCACAGTGCTGTTGAGCGCGGCAATCCCCCAAAGCAGGCCGAACTTGATCCACGGCAAAGGGCCGTCACGCTCTTCCATGGTCAGCGCAATCCAGAAAATCACTGCCACCAAAAGCGCGGAAAGGCTTGTTTCCCAGACCCAGCGCGTGCACCAATACATGACATAGGGAAGCAAGGCCCAGGTCCAGGCTGCACCGACCGCGACTTTTTCCGAGAAGATCCGCCTCGCAGTCAAAAAGATGGGAATGCAGGTGAGCGCAGAAAATACGCTGTTGATGCTGAGCAGCACGAAGGCCGAGGCGAGCGAATAAATGCCGAGGACTTTGAAGACGCCGGCAATCAGATACGGGTAAAGAGGCGATTCCCAGGCCGTGGGTCCGGTCGGCGCGCCAAAGGGATCGCTGAAGCCGCGTCCCGAAGCGATGGCCGCCCCGATTCGTCCCATTTCCCAGCCGAACCCGAAGTTGTTGTCGATAGGCTTGAACTTGTAAGTGTGGCCGACGATGATCCAGCCCACCCGCAGAAATAGGCCGATCACGACCATCCAGAAGAACGAGGTGCGCATGCGGCGCCACAAACCGAGGGCACGCCGCATGTATTGATCGGTTGTATCCGTTTCTTTGGCTGTCGACTGAGTTGGAAGCATGAAGTTTTATTTGTAGCTGAGTGTGGGCTGGCGGGCAACTCGGCGCGCCGGTATAATTCCGGGTCACGACCGCGTTGCTGCCCGCGAGCGTTTTCTGCCAGAGTCTTTCCGATATGAGCAGTTCTCCCGTCGTCAACCACGGCTCAGCCGAAGACAACGTCGCGTCTATCGCGGGTGCGGTGCAGGCTGGGCAACAACTTCGAAGCTTCTGGGAGCTGCTCCAGTTCTCCGCCCTGGAACCGGCTCTGGCGCTGGTGAGCGTGGCCCTTGGTATTTTTCACGCGTGGATTGCTCGTTACGCTCTCAATCCGGATGGCATGTCGTACCTGGACGTGGGCCGGTCTTTCTATCAGGGCGATTGGGCTCACGCCATCAATGCCTGGTGGAGTCCTCTGTATCCGTGGACGCTTGGAGTCCTTCTAGGCGTTACTAAGCCATCGCCCAGATGGGAATTGCCCTTCGCTGAAATTGTTAACACTGGCATCTTCGTTTTGGCCCTGCTGGCTTTTCGGACTCTGCTGCGGGAGTTCATTATCCTTGGCCGTCAATCGTCTCCCGACAGAAGTATCAGCGGTTCGAAGCCGCTGCCAGAGTGGGCGCTGACGCTCCTGGCCTACGCCACATTTTTGTGGATTTCTCTGGAGGTGGACCCGCTTTGGTATGTGACGCCGGATTTGGCGGTACTGGCGTGCTTTTGTTTGATCGCGGCAATGTTGCTCAGCCTGCGGCGAACCAACAGAACCTGGCGGTTCGCAATTTTTGGCCTGATATTGGGAATGGGCTATTGGACCAAGTCAATCCTGCTTCCGATCGGCTTCGCCGCCCTCGCGCTTGGCTACTGGTGGAGGCGGCAAAGTCCCCAGTGGGGGCGAGGCATGCTGGCGGCATGCCTTATGTTTCTTTGCATAGCGGCACCTCTGACTGTTTTGCTTTCCCGGCAAAAAGGACGCTTCACCTTCGGGGATGCTGGAAAGTTGAATTATGCCTGGGCCCTTTCTCCACAGATAGGCCCGAGGAACTGGCAGGGCGAGATTCCAGGCAGCGGCACGCCGGTTCATCCCACGAGGCAGCTTTTGCGGCAACCCCCGCTATTCGAATTCGATGGTCCTGTCGTGGGAACGTATCCTCCATGGACAGATCCTTCTTACTGGAACGAGGGATTGCAGTGGCACTTCAATCTAAAGGCCCAACTTAGAGTGCTGGCCGTTACCGTTCCGAGCGAGGCGCGGTTGTTGTTGCGTTCCCGCCCTGAGCTGTTTACTGGTGTGCTGATTCTGGCACTGCTTGCAGGAAAGCTTTGGCCGGGAGGATTGCGGCAACTGTGGCCCCTGGTGGCTCTTTCGTTGATCGGGATGGCGCTTTATCTTCCCCTTGTGGAGAACGACCGTTACCTGGGCGGGTTTGTTTTGGTTTTCTATCTTAGCCTGTTGGCCGCTGTGCGTCTGAGGCCGGAGGCGCAAAAGGCGGCGGGATACGTTGCGTTTGCCGTGTTCTGCAGCATGATGCTGGCAACGGCGGACTACACGGTGCGCGTGGCAGCGCATCACCTGGCAATACCAGGCAGCGGCCCGAATTCGACGTTACCGGATATCGCTGCCGCCGGGAAACTCTGGCAGATGGGGGTGAAGCCGGGAGACAAAGTAGCGGTGATCATGGACGGAACGGGAGCTTATTGGGCGCACCTGGCGAAATTGCGCATCGTTGCCGAGATTATGGACACTGGTCATGGGTCAACGGAGTTCTGGAGATCGTCGGTAACGACGCAGCAGCATGTGTTTGACCTTTTTTCCCAGGCACATGCGAAGCTCGTAGTGGCGGTGTGTCCCGCGGGCATGGGGCCGCTTACGCAATGGGAAGCAATCCCCGAAACGGCATATTGCGTGCACTGGTTGGATGGCTCTGCCGAAGTCGAACATTCTCGCAGGTAGCTTCCACCAACCAAATTGTCGAGGCACACCGATTTGGTCTTGGTTATGAGGGGCGAACAACTATAATCGAGTTTCCGGGGGCAAACCCGCATGGGCTGGCTGCAAAACAAGTTCGAGAAAAATTTCCTGATCAGCACCGTCGACTACGTCTTCAACTGGGCGCGCAAGTCAGCAGTGTGGCCGATGACTTTTGGTTTGGCCTGCTGCGCCATTGAGATGATCGCTTCTTCGACCTCGCGCTTTGATATTGCGCGTTTTGGCTCAGAGGTGTTCCGTCCCAGCCCGCGGCAGAGCGACCTGATGATCGTGGCCGGCACGGTCACGCTGAAGATGGCGCCGGTGGTCAAGCGCATCTACGACCAGATGCCGGACCCGAAGTGGGTAATTTCGATGGGCGCCTGCTCCTCGGTGGGCGGGCCGTTCAATACTTACGCGGTGCTTCAGGGTGTAGATAAGATCGTTCCTGTAGACGTGTACGTTACCGGCTGCCCGCCGCGCCCGGAGAATCTGTTCTACGCCCTGCTCAAGCTGCAGGACAAGATCGATACCATGACACTGGCCAGGAAGCCCACCGAAGTGAGGCTCGACCCCAACATGGTGGAGAATTTCAAGAAACAGGTGATGATCGCGCAGACACTGCAACCCAAATGAGTTCGTGTGGGGACGGGCGCCCCGCCCGTCCAGCCGAGCGAAACTCTATACCGTCGGGGCGGCTCGCAAGCTTGTCATCCTGAGCGAAGCCCGAGCGGCAGCAAGGCGAAGTCGAAGGATCCCTACAGCAATATCTGAATTATGCCTTTCACCAAGTTAGCGAGCGCGACCGAGCTTCCGCCCACCGACGAAGCCCGCGAGTTTCCCTGCGGCGGAAGAACCATCTGCATCGCCAACGTGAACGCTGAGTTCAGCGCTATGGACAATGTTTGCCCGCATCGCGGCGGCCCGCTGGGACAGGGGATGATCGAAGGCAACAAGGTCGTTTGCCCGTGGCACGGCTGGGAGTGGGACGTGAAAACTGGCGCGGCCACGCAGGATCCAAAGGTGAAGGTCACGATCTATCCGCTGAGGATTGAGAATGGCGATGTGATGGTGGACTGCCAGCATGCCTTCTCACCCTGAGTGAAGCAGGCGTTCGTGAAACGAACCCCCGCACCGCCGAAGGATCTCTGCGGGTGTTCTGTCCAGGATCAACGAAAGAGTAACAAGAAGAGACTTCCGCGCCCTATCCGAGAAGTCTCAGGAACTTCCCCGGCTGATTCT
>DATJNV010000136.1:0-45849 GCA_035507705.1 Acidobacteriaceae bacterium | reverse complement strand
CCCACTTCCATCACCCAGGGTGGAAGCGTGAACCTGGCCGCAGTTGCCAGCAGCCCGGAAAACCGGCCACTCACTTATATCTGGACGGCTTCTGCGGGTACGATCAGCGGATCTGGGAGCTCCGTCATTTTGAACACCGGCAACGCCGCCGCGGGTAGCATCACAATCATCTGCAAAGTTTCGGACGACCAGGGCAGGTCCGCTTCGGCCACAACCACACTAACCGTGACTGCCGCAACATCTGCTCCGCCGAACATCCAGTGTTCCGCGAATCCGGCCGTCGTAACCCAGGGAGCAACTTCTACTCTGACGGCTGTGGCCAGCAGTCCGGAAGGGAGACCCCTCACCTACACCTGGAGTGCTACATCGGGCGCAATCACTGGCACTGGAACCACGGCGACCCTAAACACTACCGGAGCCCCAACCGGCTCTATCACGGTAACCTGCTCGGTGGCCGACAACCAGGGACTCACCGCGTCTGCCACCACTCAGGTAGTTGTGAATGCCGCGGCCTCAGGCATTCAGCCGGCTCAGTGCATTCCGGCCACCATTACCCAGCCGGCGCCCATCGTTTCCACGCCTGTGTCCATTTCCTTGCCTGCTGCCACAACCATTAACGTCATGCTTGACGGCGCAACTGGAAACGGCGCCACGAACGACAGCCCTGCGCTCCAATCCATCGTCAGCACCAACCCCAACGCAACCATCTACTTTCCCGCCGGCCAATATGTACTCGATAACCCATCCCTGAACCAGCCCGGGTTGCTCTTCTCCGGCTTTCATGGAACTGCCATCATGGCCAGCGGCGCGCGCTTTCTCTGCGATACGGCGACTACGTCTGCGGGGCAATGCATCTACGTTCTGAATTCTTCAAACGCAACCTTCGATAACTTTCGTGTGGGCTACCTCGATGAACAGAACCTTCCCTTAAGCCGGAATAACGCCACCAATAACGCAATATTGGTCGAGAACTCAACCACCGTGGCCTTCAACAACACGACGGTCGAAGCATCTACAGGTTCGGGAATTTGGGTAACCGGCAGCACGAATATTAGTTTTCTGAGCGGAACCAGCGTTTCGAATACCGCGGCCGACGGACTGCATTTTGAAAATGTGGGTAATGCGGTCGTCGATGGCTACACGGCCCACAACACGGGAGATGACGCCCTCTCGGCGAC
Organism: Acidobacteriaceae bacterium; assembly: GCA_035507705.1. Taxonomy (GTDB): domain Bacteria; phylum Acidobacteriota; class Terriglobia; order Terriglobales; family Acidobacteriaceae; genus PALSA-350. The sequence goes on along the minus strand of DATJNV010000136.1, from coordinate 44,671 downwards.
AAATATCTCCGCCACCAATCCCAACTGCGGATTGAATGCAACCAATATTCAGATTTTTGACAGTGCGTCGCGCGGTATTGCAGTGGCGGGAGCCTGTGGATCAGCGTTCTCGAACTTTTACATCGAGAATACTGCTAACTCCGGCCTGGGTATCGGTCAGGATGCAACCATTAACAGCCTCGTCCCTGCAAACAGCACTTTCTCGAACGGGACGGTTGTTAATGCCGGCCACTACCCTTCTTCGATCTCCAGCTCCAAAGATTGCATCGACGTTTCCTTAAGCACTTCTACGAAAGTATCGAATGTCGAATGCTCCAACCCGATGATCGATGGGTTGTTTGTTTTCGACGGAGCGGATCAGGTGACAGTCTCAGGTGTGACTGTCGATGCGGCAGCAAACGTGGGATTTCAGGCAGTTGACAGCACAAACGTATCGCTGTCCAACACAGTCAATCGAAATTCAGTGAATGCGGGATACGCTTTACAACAAATGCAGGGTGGTTCCATAACCGGAGCCGCAACCTGCTCCTCCGGGGAGTACGGTTTTTACCACAGTGCGGCTACCACCTTGACTGAGACGAATCTAATGTCCTACGACGCAGCCGAGAACGATTCCAACCATCGCGTCTGGTGGGCTGAAAACAGCAGCCAGCAGATCTCTGTTAACGGCATTTCGGTCCTGGACGACCAAACGCATACGGCGCCTGACGTCGTCGGCGGAGCTACGGATCCTGCCGGCAGCATTACGGTCAACGGCATCACCCAGGACCTGCTTGGCACAACGTTGAGCTTGCTATTGCCCTAGACTGCTCTGCCCCAATCCAGCTTCTCAATCTGGTAGTTTCCCAGGGGAAATCTGAGCGACCTCTGGATGGCTCCGACGGATATCACAATCTCCCCCCGGCCTGTCTGCTCCATCAGAATTCCCTCGACACCCTCGAGACAGCCGCCCCGAATCCTCACCCGCTCTCCAACTGCGGGGAAAGGGCCATGCTGGTACGTGGCGTTGCTCAGCAGGAGTGCGCGAACTGCATCGATTTCCGCATCCGGCACCGGAACCAGTTCCCGGCCGCAGGTCACAAATCGAACCAGGTTGGGCACACGCAGGACTTTGCTCAGCAGTCTGGGTTCCGTCTCCATACGAACGAACGTGTAGCCGGGAAAGAGTGGGGCTTCTACCCGCTTAATGCGATCGCTCCAGCGCCGTGTTTCTATTTGCATCGGCGCGAACGCTTCGAAGCCTTCTTCGCGCAAGGCTGCATCCACTCTCTTCTCGCACTGGTAGCGGGTCTGCAGGGGATACCATGCCGGTGAGGAAGTCGCTTGCGATTCTCTGATTCCGTGAACGCTACTGGCTTCTTGGATTGCATGCATAGCTTCGCCCTGTGAGCCACATGGTGGCTTTTCAAATTGGGGGAGCAAATGGAGCCCTAAGCAAATACAGCTCAGAGGAACCCCAAAAGCTGGCCGGCTGCGTTTTGCAATTGCGACGGGTAAACACAAAGTAGCCGGACTTCTCTCAGCGGACAATAGAACGAAACTCCTTCGCCGCATCCAAACCTTTGTCCCGGGCAGATAGGCCCGGGTACCCCTTCTGGCAACGAAAGAAGCGCGGACATGAATCCAGAGCAAGATCACAGTCGTATATGGCGTGATCAAATGACACAACCACGGTGTCACAGGCCCTAATACCCGGTTAACAAGTGCGTCGAAGTCATGATCGATTCACCTGTTAGCGGCAAATGAGTAACAAACAGGGTGGTTACTATTATCAAGGGCCCCAGGACCAATGAACTGATCGCTTTTTGACCTCGATGAGCGACAATGGATTATCGAAACGAAAGTTAGCCAATAACCTGGTACGCGCAACAAGCCCTCAGACTTGAGGGAACGGCCCACGGACAGTGGTAACAGTGAAAAAAGCGCCTGGCAAGAATAAGCCGCGGATTTAAACCACCGGCCTCAGACAATTGGGCAAATCTTAACTAACTGGAGTTTTCCCCATGCGGTCTACATCCGCCAGAATATTGGTGTATGACAACAGTGTCTTACAGTGCGAATTGCTGGCCAAAGGGCTCGAGAGCCTGCAACTTGGACTGGAGATCGTGTGTGCCACCGACCCCGGGTCGTTGCACACGTTGCTTACGGAAGATGCAAACAGCGTAGTGATTGTTTCAGACGCCAGCATGAACGGCAGCACTCTTTCCTTTGCCAAGCAACTGCGCGTGCGGTACGCGGGGTTGCCCATCATTTTCCTGCTGCAGGAGGGCCGTCACGACCGGGTCATCGAGGCATTCAGGATTGGGGCTCGGGGTATTGTCTACAGCACAGAAAACCTTTCCCAGTTGGCCAAGTGCATCGACTGCGTCTTACAGGGAGAAGTGTGGGTTCGGCGCGCGGATCTGTCCATGATTTTCGAAGGATTATTGAAACCCACGGTGCGCGTCACCGACGTAAACGGAAAAACTCTGCTGACCCCGCGCGAGGAAGAAATCTCCTTGCTCGTTGCCGAAGGCATGACGAATCGCGAGATATCCCGAACTCTCAGCATCAGCGAGAGCACCGTCAAGAATTCGTTGTTCCATATATTCGAAAAGCTGGGAATCTCGAATCGGGTGGAGCTGGCTCAATATATGAATGGCCCGTCGGCATCGGATGAAACCGCATTCCGATACCGCGACGCAGATCCGGCGGCCTGAGGCCAAGGGCTCCGAACCGCGGGTGAACCGTTTCTGTGGTTACGAGTGTGCACCGCATGAGGTGCTCTTCGGTAACCCAGAATATCCGATGTCCATCGTTGGTTACAGCCGTCCCTGCCTGATTTTGGGACAAGGTGGCAGCGCCTGGACGGCAATCCCTTCCCGCTGCCTTACTGCGGCGGCGCTCCAGGATCGCTCCGCGATGGTTCGTTCCGCGGCCCTCCGCCGAAGCGAGGAAAGCGCCCGTGCGGCTCTTCCGCTTGTAGGGTCTTCCACTGCTGTAGAGTGAGGACCTTGCGAAGGCCAAGGAGCATCCGGCCGTTCGCTCTTTCCAATTCTGCCCGGGCCTGCGTGACGCGATCGATCTGCGCCAGAATTTTCGCATCGTCCAGCGGGTCCGCTGCCAACAAGGGCTCCATGGCAGCCTCTTCCTTACGCACATTAGCCAGAAGGTCGAGGAGACCGGGGCGATTTTGCTCGAAGACAGCCTCCATCTTCTTCTGCTGATCCGCAGTTAGGCCCAGCTTTTGCACAAATTCCGGATTGTTCCACCAGCGCCCGAACGGCCCTACATGAAAAGCCCTTTCCATGGGAGGGCGCCGGCCCTCCATCGGCGGAGGGCCCGTGTTGTCTCCCGGATTCGGCGGGGGCGGCGCTGTCTGGCAGAAAGCCGCAGCCGGCAGCAAGGTGATTCCGAGCAGCCCGGCTAGGCTAATTGTTTTGAACAAGTCGCTTGCTCCCTGCCGCGGGGGTCCCTGTACCAGAATTGCCTTCCGCCGAAACCAGGTGGGTCAACGATTCCATCGACGAAGGCACCTCAATGGCAACCTGTTCATCTACTTGGTTGATAAGTTCGTCGTCGCTCAGTTGTGCGACTGGCTGAGGCGGAGTGGAACGATGCGATGGTATCAGCGTCAGAGTCAGGACTAGGAGGAGCAAGGGAATCAAGGCTGCAAAAGCCCACCGCAGGGCGTGCGAGACTCTTCTGGGCACGAATTGAAACTGCTTTTGCGTTGGCCGCTCGGCGAGACATTCCGCGCTCCAGTCCATTGCCGCCGACCGGAAACACGCGATGCCCTCCTGCAACCGCTCAACCGAAGCCCGGCACTCTGAGCACTCGGTGAGGTGGCGCAGTATGTCCGGGGTCCCCTGCTCCAGAATGTACTCGTCCTGCTCCCAGGCTGATAGATGGTCCCTATTCATTTCTTTTTCTCCATCGCCTTGCGCACCGCAGCAAGCGCGCGATGCAGGTGGCTTTTTACTGTCCCTACATGCAGGCCCATCGCCGCTGCGATCTCGGGCAGTTCCATCTCTTCCACAAAGCGCAACAGAAACACGCTGCGCTGTTTGCCGGGCAGAGTCTCCACGGCATCCCAAACCTTTCCCAACTGCTCCCGCGCCACCAGATTGGTCTCGGGAGAGGTTCCCGGAGCCGCGATCCGCTCCGCCATCGCGCTAATTTCGACCGCGCTGGTGTTTGCCGATTTCCAGAACTGAAACTTCCTCGATCGCGTGGAATCGCGAATGAGGTTGGTCGCGATCCGCGTAAGCCAGGTAGCTACGCTGCAATCTCCGCGAAATTCTCCGCGTGCCCGGTACGCCCTCAGAAAGCAGTCCTGGGTGACGTTTTCCGCCAGGTCGGGGTCCCTCAGCGAGAGCAACGCATAACGATAGATGCGAGACCGGTAGGTCGCGCAGAGCGTGTCAATGTCGTCCAGCTCCGCAAACATCCGGTCCCGCACGGGTGAAAGCTCTCTCGCGTAGATAAGTGGCTCCGATGCTTCCATTTAGACGCGCCCTTCTGAGCAGCAGTTTACGTCAAACCCGGCTGCCCCACTGGCCGTGTTGCATTCCTATCGCATCATCGGTCCGCGTCCCGGGCCGCCCATCATGTGCTCCTGTTCCAACTGCCCGTACTTGGTCTTCTGGTCCGAGGAGAGAATTGCGTAGAACTGCGCCCGGGCCAACGCGTGGGCAGCCAGCATCTCACCCTGCATCTGCCCCAGACTAGCCGCGGTCGATTGAATGGTTGCCGTGTCGTTCGATGTGATCGCCGCTTCCAGGGCCTGATGAGCTGCTTTCTCGGCGGCCCAGGAGTTTTGCCGCGTGGTGGCTTCGGTGGTGAAAATTGTCGTTGCCTGCTCAACCTGAGCCGGCGTGAGGGTGAGCAGAGTGTTGTACCTCTGAACTTCGTGTTGGGCAATCGTCGCCGGAGACGGCGGGACGTGGGCAGGGGGGGTCTGCGCCTGGGCCATCGGCAATAGGCCCAGGACCGCGATTAGCGCAAGCGACAACTTCATACTTCCTCCTTAGCGGTGAGACGGCGCTTTGAAACCTTCTCGGCCCAATAGACGTCGCGCCTCCTCTGGGGGTTTACTCGCACTTAAGGAGCGTGCGGTTATGGCGCCTGGACGGGAAACCAGCGGCCACGTGAGTCCTGAAATCCGCCCGCTGACGCCCATCTACACTTAGATTCTGCCTGTTTACCAACGGTGTACCATGATGGCGCACCATCCCTGCCTAAAGGTATGCACCGCTGGTAAGGCTTCCTCTCAACTCGCTGGACTACGGCCTCGTCGTCGCCTACTTCCTCGTCATCCTGCTCATCGGGGTCCGCCTCCGCCGTACCAATAACACCTCCCGGCAGTTCCTGGAAGCCGGGCGTTCCCTGCCCCTGGCCATTACCGGGATTGCCTTTGTCGCGGCCAACTCCGGATCGCTGGAAGTGATGGGCATGGTCTCCACCAGCGCCAAGTACGGCTGGCGGGCCATGCACTTCTATTGGATAGGCGCCGTCCCGGCCATGTTGTTTCTGGCCTTGTTCATGATGCCGATCTATTACCGCAGCCAGGTCCGCAGCGTCCCGGAATTTCTCAAATTCAGGTTCGGCGAGGCAACCCGCACCTTCAATGCGCTCTCCTTCGCCCTGCTGACTGTCCTGGTCTCGGGCGTCGGGCTGTACGCCATGGCTCTGATTCTGCAGGTCATCTTTGGCTGGAGCTTCCCGTTGGCGACGGTCGTCTCGGCGGTATTCGTGCTTGCCTATATTCTGCTGGGCGGGCTGCGCGCCACCATGTACAACGAAGTCCTGCAATTCGCCCTGATTGTCGTGGGGTTTGCGCCGCTGGCCTGGCACTCGGTCCGTTACTGCTGGGGCAAGCCCGTCCATATCTGGGCCGGGATGCATGCCGTAGCTCCCCGATCCGAGGGGCTCGACGGCCTGGGTGTCATTTTCGGGCTCGGCTTTGTATTGAGCTTCGGCTATTGGTGTACAGATTTCGTACTGGTGCAGCGTGCCTTGGCTGCCAAGGATCTGCCGGCGGCCTGCGGAACTCCCCTGGTGGCCGCCGTCGTCAAGCTGTTCTTCCCGCTCCTGGTGGTGGTTCCCGGCGTGGCCGCGGCGGCCATTCTTCCTGCAAATCTCTCCAGCCGCTTCGACCTGGCGCTGCCGTCCATGCTGGAGCGCTTTTATCCTCATGGCCTGTTGGGCCTTGGAGTCACCGCGGTGCTGGCAAGCTTCATGTCAGGGATGGCAGGCAACATCTCAGCCTTTAATACCGTCTGGACCTACGACCTCTACCAGGCCCATCTCGCCAAAGGCCGAAGCGATCGTCATTACCTCATGGTCGGCCGCATCGCAACCATTGCGGCTACAGTCTTTAGCGTTGGCACGTCCTTCCTGGTACTCCGCTTCAACAACCTGATGGACTACGTCCAGATGCTCTTCTCCATTTTCAATGCGCCGCTGTTCGCTACCTTTCTGTTGGGCATGTTTACCGGCTGGGCTACGCCGGCGGGCGCCCTCACCGGCTTGGTCTGTGGCACGTTAGCCTCCTTTGGACACTGGTTGCTCTATCAAAATGGAACATTGAAATACGGCAGTGACATGGCGGCAAGCTTCTACGGCGCCGGTGTCGGCTGGTTAAGCTGTTTCCTGATCACCATCGGCGTCAGCCTGGTAACGAAGAAATCTCTTCTCACTGTTCCAGCCTATCGGCCGCCTGGTTTCAGCGGGGGCCTGGGAAGTCTCCGCGTACCTTTGCTGTTGTCTGCCGCTGGCATCCTGGTGGCACTGGTTGTGCTGAACCTGATCCTGGCTTAGATTCGTGACGCTCGCTCCTTATGCAAAGTCTTGCCCCGTGGAGGTAGCCCTTCGATGAAGATGAAATATCTACCGGCGATTTTGTTTTGCCTTCTCGCCTCCTGCGCTTTCTCGCAAAGCTGGACCATCGGCAATGACCGTATAGAAAGGACCGTCCAGTTCGACCAGGCATCAGGCCTCATCACTGACCGGCTCACCGATCTCACCAGCCATAAGGACTACATATCCTCTTCGGAGCTGGGCCGAAGGCCGGACGAATTTTCCTTTGTCTGCAACGGCGACAAGCTGACCGGCAAAAGCTTTGAACTACTGAAGGCCGGCCAGGAAACAGTGGCGGGTGGTAAATCGCTCACCATTCACCTTCGCGGCAAGACTGTCCCGCTCGACGTCACGGTTGTTTATCGCGTTTACGACGGACATCCTGCAACGCGCAAATGGCTGGTTCTGCGCAACACCGGGTCGGTTCCGCTGCATATTACCCACTTAGACATCGAGGCCGTCGCGCTCGCTATCGGTCCGGCCAACGAGACGGTTCTGGACGCTCAATACGGCGCAATTCCCCGGGAAACCTTTTACACCGGCCGTTCGGAAGATGCCGGTCTGTTTATTTCGAATGCCCGCACCGGCGATGGTTTCGCCGTACTGAGCGAAGTCCCGGGCTACATGAAGCGGACAGAGGTGGATGCCTGGCACGATAGTGCCCGGGTAAGGATCGGCGTTTTATACGACACGGATCTGATGCCTTTCGAGCGCACGCTTGCTCCCGGCGAGGAATTCAAAACCGCCGCGGCCTCGCTGCTCACCTTTCGTAACGGTGATGGTTTCCATGATCCTCATTGGGTGGTTCCCTCCTACACCTCGGGGGTCCTGCAACGTGGGACCCTCGCCCACGGCGCACCCTGGATCTACAACACCTGGGAGCCCTTCGAGAGGAGCATCAACCGCGATACAACGCTCCAATTGATCAAGGTGGCGGGAACGATGGGGATGGACATCTTCACCATCGACGACGGCTGGCAACAGGAATACGGGGAGAACACGGTCGACCCGAAGGCTTTTCCCGGAGGCCTTGACGACATCCGCAAGGCGGTAGAAGCCCAGGGCATGCGCCTCGGCCTCTGGATTCCTTTGGCGGCGATCGGCCAGGACACGCCGGACTATCAGCATCACCCGGAATGGGCGGCCCTCGACCAGGCTGGTAAGCCCAAGCTCACGTCGACCATGGGTGGGTCCAAGGTCGTAATGTGCCTGGCGACTCCTTATCAGGATGCGGCGGCAGACAGGATCAACGACGCCATTGAGCGCTTTCATCTGGCATATGTGAAGCTCGATCTGACGACGATCTTCAACGCTTATGGCGAAGCACCCGGCTGCTGGGCCAAAGGACACTACCACGGTAGCTGGTCGGAATCGTTAAACATGATCTATGAAGGGATCAGCCACGTGACCAGCAAGGTTTACGCGCAGCATCCGGACGTTCTGCTCGATCTGACCTTCGAGCTTTGGGGCCAGAAGCACGTCATCGACGCCGGGTTGCTGGCTGCAGGAGACATGGACTGGATGAGCAACGTCAACGACGCACAACCTGATTCGCCGGGAACCCTGCAAGCTCGAACCCTGCTCTACCAGAGGGCGCCCTCGATGCCCGTAGAAAGTATGCTCATCGGAAACCTTCATGCGGAGGTTCCCAATCCTCAGGAAGTTTTTGCGACCGCCATCGGTTCCGCTCCCCTTCTGTTGGGCGATCTGCGCAAGCTGAGCGCCGCCGACCAGCAGTGGTACCAGGAACACATCCGGTGGTTCAAGAAGCTCAGAGCCGGCACGGAGATAAACCAGAGCTTCTTTCCCCTGGGAAACTATCGCCAGCCTTCGGCGGCCGGCTGGGATGGGTTCGCGCGCTTGTCTCGTTCGGGTGACGGAGTACTCGCGGTCTTTCGCAATCACTCTGGTGTGCCCGCGGCGGAGATCTACCTGCCGCTGATCCCTGAGGGAAAGTTTCGGGTGCATTCCGTGGTCACCGGTAAGGACCTCGGTGTGTTTAGCAAAGCCGATTGGGCACGCGGCGTACAGGTGCCGTTTTCCGGAGCACAGACTGTGGAAGTACTCGAGGTGCGGTCCGTCAGGTGAACGAGCCCCGGGGCCACGGCAGGTGGTATGATCCGTCTGTTTTGTGGAGGGGCAGAAATCCGTGATGCAAAAAAGAGTTTCCCGCCTGATGGTTCTCGCCGCGCTTGCCGGCGGCGTTGCCTGGATAGCATCTGTTTCCAGCCATAATGGCTGGATGCCGGACATTGCCAAACAAGCTTTGGCTGCCGATGCCCCAGTCACAGTTCCCATGAAAGTGGAGCGGCTGGATCCTGCCGTAGACTCGATTGTTCCCGCCCAGCCGATCCTGCAGAAAGTGGCTACAGGTCCCGGATTCAAATGGACCGAAGGCCCGGTTTGGATCCCGGCCGGGTATCTTCTGTTCGCCGAGATTCCCAGCAACAGCATCCGCAAGTGGACGCCCGGAGTGGGCGTGAGTTTGTTCATGCAGCCGAGCGGCTACAAGGGCAGCGCGCCCTTCCCTGGCCCCGAGCCGGGCTCGAATGGCATGACCCTCGACAGCCGTGGTCGGCTTACCGTAGCTGGGCATGCGCAGCGCGATGTCTGGCGGCTGGAACAGGTCAATCCCAAGGCGCAGGTTACGGTTCTGGCAGATACGTATGAAGGCAAACAACTGAACAGTCCAAACGACCTGGTGTATAAGTCGGACGGGTCACTTTACTTTACCGATCCGCCCTATGGACTTCCCAAGCTCGACAAAGACCCCGGCAAGCAATTGCCGTTCAGCGGCGTTTATCGCATCGCGGATGCGGAAGCACAAAAGCCCGGCGCGCCTCCCGATCATGCCCGATTGAAACTGGTGATCAAGGACCTTCCCCGGCCCAACGGAATCGCATTCTCTCCCGACGAGAAGTATCTCTACGTCAACAATTCCGAGCCGAAGAAAATTTGGATGCAGTACACCGTCAATCCCGATGGTACACTGACCGACCCCAAGTTGCTCTGCGACGCCACCTCCGACCCGCGGTCAGGCTCGCCGGACGGCATGAAGGTCGACACGAAAGGAAACATCTATAGTGCCGGACCTGGCGGCGTCTGGATCCTGTCTCCCGAAGGAAAGCACCTGGGCACGCTCGATGTTCCGGAGCGAGTCGGGAACGTGGCCTGGGGAGGGGGCGACCACAGAACTCTGTATGTTGCCGCGAGCTCGAGTATCTATCGCATCACTCTGAAGATTCCCGGGATCCCCCCTCACTGAGGAAGTGGCGGCCGGCTTAGCTTGTCACCCAGCCGCCGTTCACATTGATCGTCTGGCCGGTGATGTATCCGTTCTTGGCCAGCATGACGGCCACATCGGCAACCTCCTCCACTGCGCCGAAGCGCCCGACCGGGACGTTGGACGCAGCGGCGCGCAGATTGGCCCGAACCATGTCGGTCTCGATAAGCGCGGGTGCGATCGCATTGGCAGTGATTCCCTCTTGCGCCAGGTGTCTTGCGTAGTAGTACGTCAATCCCAGCATCCCCGCCTTTGAGGCGGCATAGTGCGGGCCGACGACCCCGCCGATTTGCGCAGCCACGGACGAGATATTGATAATGCGGCCCCACTTGCGAGCGCGCATCGCGGGAAGGAACGCCTGCGTCACAAGAAAGCACGACTTCAGGTTGGTGTCGATCAGTTCATCCCAATCGCTCTCGGATATTTCCTCGAGCGCCTGCGGACGTGCGATGCCGGCGTTGTTCACCAGAATGTCGACGGAGCCCACCCTCTCCTGGGCTTCGTGCGCGAGGCGCTCCACGTCCTTGGCAACGGAGACGTGGGCCTGAACCCGGGCGCAGCGGCGGCCCATTTTGCGGATTTCCATCTCTACCGCCTCTGCTTCCCGCGAGCGGTTCAGAAAATTCAGAACCACGTCGGCGCCGGCTTTGGCCAGATCGACCGCAATGGCCCGGCCGATGCCGCGGCTTGCACCGGTAACCAGAGCTACTTTTCCTTCAAGGCTATTCATGCTCTGGATGGTACATGTTGTGTTTGGTCGACGCAGCTAAAGCCGCCCTCATCCTGGTATTCAGACGGACGGGCTGAAGCCCGTCCCCTTCATGCTTCTACCTTCAACTTTTTGTGAAGGGGCGGGGCTTCAGCCCCACCGTCAACCTGGCTCGCTGGAAGCGGCTTTAGCCGCTGAGGTATTTAACGCTTCTACCGCCGCAACATAGTCTCGGGCTATACCCTAACTGACCGATGCGTCCCCTCGCTCATTGAGTCGCGGGCACAACCGGCAACTCCACGAAACTGGCGTTGCCTTGCGAGTGGTAGATGCGTTCGGTGGCCTTCTTGTAGTCCGCCGGCTGGGCGAAGAAAATGTTGGGCACAAATGTCTGCGGGTTCCGGTCATATAGCGGAAACCAGCTGGATTGCACTTGCACCATGATCCGATGGCCGGGCAGGAAAACGTGGTTGGTTGTCGGCAATGCGAATTTGTAGAGCAAAGGAACATTGGGCGTAATGGCCTTCGCCTCGGAGAGACTTTCGCGGTACCGCCCGCGGAAGATGTCCATTGCGACTGCGAGCTGATAGCCGCCAAGGTCCACGTCACCCGGGACCTGATCCGGATACACGTCGATCAACTTCACCACCCAATCGCTATCGGTGCCGGAGGTTGAGGCGACGAGGTTGGCGACTGGTTCGCCGCTGATCGCGAGGGGCTTGGTCAGTACTTCGCTCTTGTAGGTAAGAACGTCGGTGCGGCCGGAGAACTCCCTCTGATCATCCACCAGCCAGCGGACCCAGGAGAGGTCGGGTGTGTAGCCCTGCGGTTGGCTGGGCCTGGTTCGATACGGCACGGGCCTGGCCGGGTCGGATACGTACTCGTCATAGTCTCCGCCGCCTGAGGGCGCCTTGAAGGACAGCCCGGCATCCGTACTGAGATAGAGCGGTGTCGGCTTAGGGGCACACCCGGCTTCGCATCCTGAAGGCCAGGACTTGAGATGCTCCCAGTGATTGGTCCCGGTCTGGAAGGCGATCACCGGCGGAAGGTTCAGAGGCGGCGCGTCATCCTGCAGGTAATGAGCCAGGAAGGGCGCCAGGATGTGTTCACGAAAGTAGAGACCAGTGTCGCTGCGAAACTTGATCGCGCCGAGGGAGTCGGCTTCTTCGATCTCCTGCCCATGGTGCCAGGGCCCGAGGACCAGGAAGAGCTTGCGATCGGCGTCTTTCGGGACGAGGGCCTTGTAGACAGCCATCGCGCCGTAGATGTCCTCCTGATCCCACAGGCTGGCTACCAGCATGGTCGGAACAGTGAAGGGCTCGCCGGCCAGCACTTTGTCTACCGCTTGCTCACTCCAGAAGCTGTCGTAGGCAGGATGCTCGGTCACCTTTTTCCAGAACCCGATCTGGTCCATGTTGCGCTGCTTGCCGAGTTCTCCGGCCGAGCTGGCATTCATGTACATGTCGTAGACATCGAAGTTGCTGCTGAGCCAGTGAACGGTGTTGCCCCGGGTAGCTGTCTGCTCGTAGATGTAAGGCATACCCAGTTCCCGAAAAGCGCCATTGTGAAACCAGTCGTCTCCGCGCCAGCCGTCGACCATGGGATTCATCGGCACGACACACTTCAGCGCAGGGTGCGGATGCACCATCGGCATGAGCGAGAGAAAGCCATCGTAGGAGATCCCCAGCACGCCCACTTTTCCATTCGATTCGGGCACGTTCTTCACCAGCCAGTCGATGGTGTCGTAAGTGTCGGTCGATTCATCCACAGGGGTCGGATTCAGCGGACCGTGCAAGGGGCGGTTCATGACGAAATCGCCCTCACTGCCATACTTGCCGCGAATATCCTGGACCACGCGAATATAGCCACCAGCCAGGATCGTCTCGGTCGCATTGTCATAACCCCAAAGGCTTGTGCCGAGATGCACGCTGGGGGTGTTTGCCGTCTGGACGTTCGCGCTGTAGGGAGTGCGCGTCAGCAGAATGCCTGCGTGCTTCGCTCCCTTGGGGATAAGGATGACGGTGTAAAGCTTGACGCCGTCCCGGGCGGGGATCATGACCTCGCGGCGCTCGTAGTCCATGCCGTAAGTCGGCGCATGGAAGACTGCAGGCGTCTCACTCGGGTAATCCGGATATTGAGGTTTGGATTGAGCATGCGCCGCCGCGGTGATGAACGCGTAGGAGGCGAGGCCAGCAAGACAAACGAAGCGGCGGACATTTCCTGAAGACAGGAAGAAACCTTCGGCGTGAACGGGCATGCGGCATTATCGCTCAGGACAAGCAAAATTGCGGCGGCGCTTAGTGAACAATCGCGCGAGCGGCGCCCCATACGGCCCGACCGAAGGTCGTGCCCGGATACAAAGGGCCGTTACCTTCCCTCTACTTACAGCTCGACCACAACTTTGCCTAAGGCGCCCGACTCCACGAGGGTATAGGCAGCGCCGACATCCTGGGCCGTGAAGCGTTGCTGGTTGAGCAGCGGCTGGAGCTTACCCGCTTCCACCAGCCCTGCTGCCTGGGCCAGTATCTTGCCATGGTGCGCGCGGCTTTCTCCCGTGAGCAGCGGCAGCAACGTAAACACGCCGGAGTAACTCGCTCCACGAAAAGACAGTGGGGCAAGCGAATGCGATCCCCATCCGAGACAACTCAGGACGCGGCCCGTATACCGCTTCACCGCCAAAAACGAGGAATCGAGGGTCGCGCCGCCCACTGTGTCGTAGACGATGTCGAATCCCTCCCCTTGCGTGCAGGAAGCCACATACTCCTCAACCGAAGCCGAGCGGTAGTCGACCGCAATCGCGCCGAAATCTTCCACGATCTTCTTTTTCGAGGGTGAGACGGTAGCGAAAACTTCAGCCCCGTACGCGCCCGCCATCTGAACCGCGATGTGGCCCACACCGCCTGCTCCGGCATGGATCAGGACAGTCTCGCCGGGGTGAACTTTGGCGCGATCCACCAGGCCCTCCCAGGCTGTAATGGTCGCCAAAGGCAACGCTGCAGCCTGGCGCATGGACAGGTTCCTCGGCTTGTAGGCCAGCACGTCAACATCCGCCGCGACAAACTCCGCGAGCGTACCTTGCAGCCCGCCAACCCCGCCGGCCATGCCGTACACTTCGTCTCCTGGCCGGAAGGCGGTAACCCCGGCGGCGACTTCCTGAACGGTTCCCGCCATATCCAGACCCAAAACAGCGGGAAGAGGCTGCCGGGCGTGGGCGGCTTTGCCTGCGCGGATCTTGGTGTCCAACGGATTCACCCCGCTGGCATGAACCTTCACCAAAACCTGGTTCGCTTCGAGTGAGGGGCGAGGAACGTCGACCCAATGAAATTCGCCCTCGGGTTCTTTGACAACGCAAGCCTGCACAGGACCAATCCTTTCTCGACAAGGTATTCCGATTCGGTTCCGATCAGTTTGGACCGTCCCACAGGATCGCATCGAAACTCGAAACAGTAAACTGGCGCCTGAGGCAAAGTGCAGTTTTGCGCCGCAGACGCGGCCAAGGAATGAGCTTAGCAGGGAGAGTTCTATGGAGAAGGTTCCGCCTCGGGGAGCACTGGAAGTGGCGGCAGCACTGCTTCTAGTGGCCGTTGGTGGCTACGGAGACGCAGCGAGTTTTCTTCTGCTCCACATTTTCACCGGGCATGTGACCGGCAACACCGTCCTGGCTGCCATCGCATTTACCGCCAGGCGGCCTCGACCCTGGGACCCGGTGCTGGCGGTGTCCTGCTTCCTGACGGCAACGGCCTTCGCCCAGCGGATGCGCTTCCCTGCGGGTCAGGCTCTGGGAGGCAGCCGGTTTCGTTATGTGCTTCTGCTCGAGATTGCCCTGCTCTCGCTTGGCCCGTTGCTGTTCCTCGGGCATCGCCCGGCGTTGTTTATTGCTGTCATGTGTCTGTCGTTAGGGCTGCAGAACGGAGCCCTTTCTCAGGCGGATGGGGTAGGTCTGCACACGACGTATCTTTCGGGGAACCTGACCCACCTCATGCGCTCGCTGGTTGCTCCCGGGGATGCAATGACGGCATCGCGGGAAAGAAGGATCATCCCGGTGGCGCTGTGCGGCTTCGTGGCCGGCGCGGCCTGCGGCAGCCTGATGGTTTTGCATGCCGGGCCCAGAGGCGTATGGGGCATGCCGGTGTTACTGCTGGCCGTGCTGGGCTTGTCGTTTCTATAAGCCCTTTGGCCCGATATCAGGACACGATTGAGTCGTGCCGATAAAAGCCAAACAAGCAGGGCTGGAGAGTCTGCGTGAGAACTACCATATGCAGGGCTGAGTCCCGAAGGGACTGCTGAAAATTCCCAGGATGAAATCCTGGGGACTGCTAGCCTGCCAACAACGCGAACTGGAGAACCATGTCCAGGGTAATGCTCAGCCGTCCCTGCCGGACCAACCCTGCATACGGTACGCGAATCGAACCGCTCTGCCTTGACATTACTCCGCCGTAATTCGCGATTATGCAAAGAGGCTTTGCCTGTCGCTTATTCGCAACACGGGAAAAACCACGCGAAACCCGTGATCTTTACTAAGCAGATGATCTGGCAGAATCCCCTAACTAATTAGATTCAACTTAGCTCCAATAAGAGTTATGCTCCCACTAATTTATTTTCCCCGAGTCATCATCCTTCACGGTTACGATTTACTTCGAACAAAATGCGTTATCCCCATCGACAGATATTAATAACCGTACTAGTTTCGAATCATGATCTCCAGCGCCGCGGGAAGACCACCCGTCCTGCCTACCCGTGCCGAGTTCGAGCACCGTAGAGCTGAACTGCTCGCTATGAAGGCGAAAGAAGCTCCGCCCACACAAACGCCTCCGGTAAGCGAACCGCCGCCACCAGTCGATCCGGTACGATCAGATCCTCCCGGCACACTCATCGGTCCGGAGCTCGGTCCGGCCGCCCTTCACGGTTTGGCTGGACTGACCGTTCAAACTCTACTCCCGCACACAGAAGCGCATCCCGCGGCCATTCTTGTCCAGTTTTTCGCCGCTTTCGGAAATCTGCTGGGGCCGGGCCCTCACTGTCGCGTCGATTCCACGCGTCATGGCCTCAATCTCTTCGTGGTGCTGGTCGGCGATTCCAGCAAAGCCCGCAAGGGAACAAGCTGGAACCAGATCCGTCGCCTGTTCCAGGAGGTAGACCAGCCGTGGATCGAAAATCGCATCACCACGGCCCGCTTAACGGCCGGTGGTCTGTTGTATACCTTGCGCGATCAGGAGCCTCCTACCGACCGGCGGCTGCTCGCCTTGTCTGAGGAATTCGCCTCCGCGCTCCATTCCGTGAGCCGCAATGGCAGCCAGCTTTCGCCCCTGTTGCGCCGCGCCTGGGATGGCGGCCACTTGGAAGCACTCGACGGCCGTCGCCAGCTTCGGGCATCCGATGCCCATATCAGCCTCATCGCCCACGTCACCAGGCGCGAATTGGCCCGCATTCTCCACCCCATCGAAGCCCATAACGGTTTCGCCAACCGCTGCCTTTGGACGCTTGCCCAGAGAACTCAATTCCTGCCGGAGGGAGGTAGTCTCGCCGGGGAGGACCTTTCTACCCTCGCCGCGGAACTCCGCCGCGTTCTCGATTGGGCTCAGAGCGAACCCGGCCTCCTCTTTCAGCGCAACGAAGCCGCCCGCCGGCTCTGGAAGGACATGTATCCCTACTTGACCCAGTTCCATCCCGGGCTCTATGGCGCTGCCACGAGCCGCGCCGAAGCCCAGGTCCTGCGCCTCAGCGCCCTCTATGCCGCCCTCGACTGCACCGCCATCATCGAGCCATCCCATCTCATGGCGGCCGCATTCCTCTGGAACTACTGTTCAGATAGCGCCGCGCTCCTCTTCGGCACCTCTACCGGTTGCCCGCTCGCTGATCGTATCCGTGAAGCCATCGCTGGGTCTCCCGATGGCCTGTCCAGCAAACAAATCAGCGCCATCTTTCACGGCCATGTCTCTGCCGAACAGATTCGGGGCGCCCTCGACCACCTCATGTCTCTAAGAATCCTTTCGCGCCATGTCCAACCAACTAAGGGCCGGCCGTCCTTATTCTGGACAGCAAGGGCAAACGATGCCGTCTTTGACATCCCGTCGGCTCTCACCCCCGTCTCTCAGGAGGACGGTTTCACGGCAGAAGACCCGCCGCACCAGGAGACTTAGTTCGCTTAGTTCGCTTAATTCGCACTTTTTTGCAACGATCGCGGCCCAGATTGAACCAATTCCGGTCGGTAACTGCTACTATTTTGGTTTTAGGGGCCTGGAAACAGCATCTCAGTCCGATAGGAGAAGCTATGGCAGCCTACTGTGTGATTCTTCGCCCGCAATCCCCCGCCGGCTCACTGCACCCGCGTAACAAACGCTGCTACCTCAGCGCAGACACCGCAGACCGAGCCATTCGCACCGCCGCAGCAGATAACCCGGAGTGGCGCGCCGTCGGCGTCGAGCCCGGCGGCTTATTTCCCCCGCTGTCCATAAACCCAACTTCACCCAACAGTTCAGACACCAAACACGCCGCCTGAGTCGTTTTTGGGGCCACCCACGACTCCAGGACCGCTTGAGCGCTCCTATAATGATTCGATGTTGGATGGACACCTGCTTTTGTTGTTCCTCGCCGCTGCAACTCTGCTGGCGGTGACTCCGGGGCCTGGGATCTTCTATGTGCTCGCCCGTACCCTGGCTGGGGGCGAGCGGGAAGGCGTGCTTTCAGCTTTTGGCACTCTGATCGGTGGGACGATGCATGTCTTAGCCGCGGGTTTCGGCCTGTCGGCGGTGTTGGCGGCATCGGCTACGGCGTTCATCGTAGTCAAATGTGCCGGAGCGCTATATCTTGTCTGGCTGGGTGTGCGGATGATTCGGACACGCAATGTGGCCATGGGTGAAACCTCCGCGCCGCGGCCAACCAATCGCGCATTCCGGCAGGGAGTATGGACGGAGGTGCTGAACCCAAAACGGCTCTGTTCTTCCTCTCGTTCCTTCCCCAGTTTGTCAACCCCGCGCTCGGACACGTTGTCATGCAGTTTCTATTGCTAGGTCTGATATCTGTTTCCCTCAACACCGCTGCCGACCTGCTTGTGGTTTCTTTCGCTGCCCCGCTTGGCGAACGGCTGCGCTCAAGTTCGCGTCTCCGCCGCAACCAAAGGTTCGCCTCCGGCATTGGAATGATCGGGCTCGGCGCTTTTGTTGCCGTGGCTGAAAAGTAGGCGGCTTCCCGAGCGTGCCCTGGGACGGAAGCGACCTGTCCCCGCGCGCCGCTGGGTAACCTGCAATTCCTCTCCCCTTGACATTCGACCCAAGTCTCGGTAGAGTCAGGTCGAATGTCGACTAAAGAATCGGATAACCCGCTGGACCTTCTGCAGGGGACGCTGGATCTGCTGATCCTGCAGACTCTAGCTTATGGCCGTGCGCACGGGCATGCCATTGCGCGCACCATCGAGCGCCGCTCGGACGACGTGCTGCAGGTGGGACACGGGTCCCTCTACCCTGCCCTGCAACGCTTGCTTAAACTGAAGCTGATCGCGGCCGAAGACGGCGTCTCCGAAAACAATCGTAAAGCGCGCTATTACCGCCTCACCGCAAAAGGCCGGCAGCGCCTGTCACAGGAAACCTCCAGGTGGAACCGGTTCTCGCATGCCATCGCGCGCATTCTTGCGCCCGTTCCCGAGGAGAGCCGGTAAGAGAGATGCTGTGATGTTTGGAGTTGCCGGTGGTGCTCTCTCCCGGAGTCCTCGCCGTTGCCAAACGGGGCCCCACGAACAACTCTCTTTTCACGCGGGCATTCCCGGCCGTATGATGCTCGGGATCGATTCGGTAAACGCTTTCCCGGCCGGTACCGCCAGGGTCGCCAATGCCCGAACTCGATGAAAAGACTGCAAGCTGCCGCGGAGAACTAAACGAATGCGAAGCACCGGTTGGGGGCCCGCTCGGGCGCTCGGATGTATGACTTCGAAGTCCACTGCTCCTGGAACGCATACTCCGAAGGGCACGGCCCCAAAAACAGCAAGCAGGAAGAAAAAAGCAGTCGCCTTCAACGCGGCAATGTTGCTTTGCCTGACCGCGGCAGCCCCGGCGCAATCCCCCGGGCAGAACTTACCGAGCCCACTCACGGTGACCGTTGACACTACCCGGACCGCTCCCGCGGTATCACCCTATGAATACGGTATGTTCATTGAGCATATTCGTAACAGTTTCTATCGCAGTCTTTGGGCGGAGCTGCTCGATGACCGTAAGTTCTACTATGCCATCTCGTCCAAGGACGCCGAGGCCGCGCCACCCGCAGGCCCGGCCGGCCGCCAATCACTCCGCAAATGGCGGCCCGTCGGTCTGGATGAGACCGTCTTTATGGACAAGAGCCAACCCTTCGTCGGCGATCAGAGCCCGCGGATCGCTTTGGCCCCCTCGACTCCCCACGGCATCCGGCAGTCGGGCTTTTCCCTGGTGAAGGGAAAGAAGTACATCGGCCGCATTGTGCTGCGCGGCAACGGCTCAAATACCGGCGGCGCGCATATCCAGGCTGCGCTGATCTGGGGCCAAGGGCCAGGCCAGCGGCAAATCATTTCCATCCCTTCGCTCAAGCCGGCTTGGCAGACCCTGCCCCTAAGTTTCACCGCCCAGGCGGATACCGACGATGCCAGCTTCGAAGTGACCGGGACCGGGACCGGCGACTTTCACGTGGGCGCAGTCTCGCTCATGCCGGCTGATAATATCCACGGGTTCCGGCCCGATTCCATCGCAGCCCTTCGCCAAATCAACATGGGCTTTTGGCGTTATGGCGGCAATTACACTTCCAACCTGATCTGGTATCACGTGGTGGGCGATCCGGATAAGCGCCCACCCGACTTCGACTATGCATGGAATGCCATGCAGCCCAACGACCTTGGTTTGGATGAATTCATGACGCTGTGCAAGCTGCTCAACGTAGAGGCCTACATCAGCGTCAACGCCGGATTCGGTGATTCCCACTCGGCGGCGGAGGAAGTCGAGTACATGAACGGCTCGGCCACCACCTACATGGGCGCCAAGCGAGCCGCAAACGGTCACCCTCAGCCGTACCACGTGAAATTCTGGAACATCGGCAATGAGCCCTGGGGCTCCTGGCAGCTTGGCCGTACCGACACAAAGTATTTCATGCTGAAGCACAATGAGTTCGCCAAGGCGATGCGCGCCGTCGACCCGTCTATTGTCCTGATTGCGTCCGGGCGCATGCTGCAGGACGATACCCTGCGCGGAGACCTGCGAACCAGGTATGCAGAAAATATTCAGCCTTTATTCGGAACGGATGCGGATTGGACAGGAAGTTTCTTAGCCCACTGCTGGGGGAACTTCGATGGCATCGCGGAGCACTGGTATGCCCAACCCGGGCGCCGCTTCGACCCGGCCCTTGCGAGCAAGCTGCCACCCGATGCCTCCAACGAAGAAGCCTATGTGAAGGTCGACCAGACGTTACAGCAGTTCGCCCGCTACCCGGCCAACATCGTCCGCGTCAAAGCCGAGGAGTGGGAAGGATATCAGCAGCGCTTTCCCGCCATGGTCACCCATAAAACCTTTCTCTCTATCGACGAGTACGCCTACTTCGGGGGAGGCTTTGCTCGCGGGGTCAACCTGAAACTGTCGCTGGCCTATGGGATGATTTTCAACGAAATGCTGCGCCACACGGACTTTCTTACGATGGCGGCGCACACCACGGGAGCCGGCATGATGGACTTCTCACCCACCGCCGCGACCTTAAACACCACCGGCCTGATCTTCAAACTCTATAGTCACCATTTTGTCGGAACCATTCCTGTCGCCGTCGACGGGAACTCGCCCCAGCCTGCGCCCACCTATCCCCCCAGCGCCGATCAGCCAAAGATTCCCTCCGGCAGCCCAACCTATCCGCTGGACATGGTAGCTGCCCTGACACCGGATCATAAGTACCTTGCTCTGGCCGTGGTGAATGCAACCGAAGCGGAGCAGCGCTTCGATCTGAACCTGACCGGCGCCCGGCGCGCCGGGCCTGGCCGGTTATGGCAGATGACCGCCAGGAGTCTTGATGCAGCCGATCGCGTAGGACAACAACCCCAGGTGGAAATCAAGGAAAGCGAGGCAGGGACGTCGGAGGCTATTACCGTCGCGCCCATCAGCATCAATGTTTACCAGTTCCCTGTCGCGCAGAATTAGCAGTAGCAATCGCGTCCGGCCCTGGCGCGAACGTGCAAACTGCAAAACATGACTTATCACGGCAAATGAGTGTCGACGAGTTGTTTCTACTCGATCGCTGTGGGTGACTTATTGAGCTGCTGACCAATTTGCCGTCAGTATTCCAGGCTTCGACCACCAGGCTGCCATTCTCCTAGCTAGCCCTGGCGTTGTTACTGCCCCCCCGACCGTCCGTCTACTTGCAGAGGTTGTTGTCGAGAAAGCTCAAAATCGCGTTTTGATACAGTACCGGAGCGTTGCTGAATGTGGTGTCATGCTGCGCGCCTGGAATTGTGACCAACAATTTGCGGTGGGATGGCACGGCAGCCATGAGCTTACGCACCTGGCCGGTAGGCACGATCCAGTCGCGCGTGCCGGAGATGAAGAGAATGGGAATGCGGATTTGCGCAGCATAGGTCTGTACATTGAGTAGATCTGGCCCAAGCCAGACGCCTGTGCGCGCGAAGTAAACCAGAGCGGCCGCGGTCGGGATGCCGGGACAAGTCGCGATAAAAGCCACCGTGCGCACGGCAGGGTTCATATTCCTGTTGCCGGCGATGCCGCGATTGATATTCTCGAACACAGCCGCACCACTGGGAAAGGGGCCATCTGCGATTACGGCCGCAACATCTTGCGATTGCGCCGCCGCCACTATAACTGCGGCTGCGCCATAAGACAGGCCGAGCATAACGATTGGTCCATGCTCCCCACGGCCGCGGATGTAATGGATGGCGCCGAGGACGTCGCGCGACTCGAGATAGCCGGGCGAGGCGTACTGCGCGGCACTCTCACCATGACCGCGCAAGTCGAGCGCCAACACGTTGTAACCACCGCGAACCAGGAACACCGCGCGGGGGAGCATGACCTGGCGAGTGTGATCGACGCCGTGTGCGACGATCACGTTGCCCCGGGCCGTTGTCATCGACGGCAGCCACCAACCTTTCAGCGCAACCCCATCGGTTGATCGCAGAGACACCACTTCGCCCTGCAGACCGAAACTTTCTGGCTTGCGACTGACCCCGCGCCAACGTGGATTTTCACCAATGTAAGAGGAAGTACACAAATAGCCGGCGATTCCGTAAAACAAAGCCGCGCAAACGAGCACACCAACCATCCAGCGCCCTAAGCGAATAGGCCGATGTTGTGCGGAGCGGGTTGCGGTCGAAGTCACGCTTGCATCGACTCCCGGTTGCGCTTCCGCGTTCGGCTCGGATTCGGAATCCGCGGCTAAGGCGCTTATTGGACTTAGACAACATCTGAAGCGCTCTTGTTCCCGAGCGACCATCAATCGAGGACCCGGCTGGCGGCCGAAACAGTGAACCAACAGCTTCCATGCTGGAGGTGGTTTGGAAACATTCTGTGCTGCGAGGCGCGACCAAGTTCGCTCCCGGTCATCTAAACCACAAATTTCCTCCAGGACGAGGTGCCATGTTCCGCTTCCCTCTCACCCAGCGACCGCAGACTTCCCGGGAACCGTTCAGCGTACAGACCTCGGCGAAAGCCTCGCGGCTGCGCGGCGCCACGGTCACAGAGGGCATCTGCCCTTACTGCGCCGTCGGCTGTGGGCAGCTCATCTTCAGCAAGGGCGGCGAAATCATCAATATTGAGGGCAATCCTGAGAGTCCCATCAGCAGGGGCCATCTGTGCCCCAAAGGGGCGAACACCTACCAGCTCGCCGTCAATTCGCATCGCGTCCGCCAAGTGCTCTACCGTGCGCCTTACTCGGATCACTGGGAAACACGGACCCTGGACTGGGCGTTGGACCAGATAGCGCAACGCGTCAAGACGACCCGCGATGCCGATTTCACCACGCGCGACGAGCAAGGACGCTTGCTCAACTCCGTACGCAGCATCGGCACATTGGGCGGGGCCACGATCGACAACGAGGAGAACTACCTCATCAAGAAACTGTTCAGCGGCGGGCTGGGAGTGGTGTCAATCGAAAACCAGGCGCGAATATGACACAGCGCCTCGGTGCCCGGTCTGGGCGCCTCGTTCGGCCGCGGCGCGGCCACCAATTATCAGCAGGACATGGCCAATAGCGATTGCATCCTCTTCATGGGATCGAATATGGCGGAGGCACAACCTGTCGGCTTCCGCTGGCCCATGGAGGCTAAGGCCAAAGGCGCGACCCTGATCCATGTGGACCCGCGCTTCACCCGCATGTCCGCAGTGTGCGACCTCTACGTTGGCATCCGCTCCGGCAGCGACATCGCCTTTCTTGGCGGCCTGGTGAATTACGTGTTAACCAATGACCGCTGGTTCCATGAATACGTCGCGGCGTATACCAATGCTTCGACCATCATCGAGGAAGGCTTCCGGGACGCCGAAGATCTGGCCGGGCTGTTTAGCGGCTTCGATCAGCAGCACGACTCCTACGATTCGAAGCAGGGGCATTGGGGTTATGAAGAGTCGGGGAACGGCCAAGCCGCGCAGGACGATGCCAAGCAGAAGCATACGCCTCAGCAGGACGGCCGTTATGGCCACTGCATGGATGGCAGCTACGAACCGTACACCTCGCCGTACAAAGACCTGAATAACGCGGAGCGCGACCCGACGTTACAGCATCCGCGCTGCGTAATGCAGATCGTGCGCCGGCACTTCGCACGTTACACGCCGGAAGCCGTTTCCCAGGTGTGCGGCTGCAAGCCGGAAGAGTTTCTGCGCGTCGCGGAATTGCTCTGCACCAACTCAGGACGCGAGCACACCACTTGCATTGCCTATGCACTGGGGTGGACACAGCACACTACCGGCGTGCAGATCATACGCACGGCCGGCATCCTGCAATTGCTGCTGGGCAACATGGGACGGCCTGGCGGCGGCATTATGGCCCTGCGCGGTCACTCGACCATCCAGGGCGCGACCGACATTTCGACTTTGTACGACACGTTGCCGGGTTACCTGCCGCAACCGGCGGTACGCGAGCCTGCGCGCGAAGACCTGAGTTGTTACATCGGCTATGGAGGGATGCCCACCGGATACTGGGCGAACTTCAGCAAATTCATCGTCAGCCTGCTCAAGGCCTGGTATGGCAAGGCAGCTACGCGAGAGAACGACTTCGGCTTCTCCTGGGTGCCGCGGGTGGATGACGACTACTCGCAACTGGCCTTCTTCGATCGCATGGCGAAGGGTGGAGTGAAGGGGTACTTTCTCGCCGGCCAGAACCCCGCCGGCGGCGGACCGAACGCAGGCTTGCACCGTGCCGGCCTGCGTAGGCTCGAGTGGCTGGTGGTTGCCGACTGGTTCGAGACGGAAAGCGCCCTCTTCTGGAAGAGCGACCCGAATGGGCCGCCGCCCTCTGAGATCGGAACCGAGGTTTTCTTCATCCCCGCGGCGGCCGCGCAGGAGAAAGAGGGCAGCCTAACCAACACCCAGCGGTTGGTGCAGTGGCACAAGAAAGCGGTCGATCCCTCCGGCGATTGCCGTTCCGACGCGTGGTTCTTCTACAACCTTGGCAAGCGCCTGAAGCAGCTCTACGCCGGCTCGACCGATCCGAGGGACCAGGGGTTGCTGAACCTCACCTGGGAGTATGACTTCGACGAACAACCGCGACTGCCCGATGGAACCCTCAGCCGCATTGAAGGAGAACCCGACCTGGAGAAGGTCCTCATGGAGATCAACGGGCACAAGCTGGATGAAACTGACCCGCGCACCGGACAGCCTCGTCTTGTCAGCGGCTACGCGGAATTGAAGGACGACGGCACGACTGCATCCGGGTGCTGGGTCTACAGTGGCGTCTTCCCCGAGCCAGGCCGCAACCGCGCGGACGAACGCACAGTCAGCCATAGCCCGATCCAACCGGAATGGGGTTTCGCGTGGCCGAACAATGTCCGGGTCTTGTATAACCGCGCCTCGGCTGATCCCGAAGGACGGCCCTGGTCGGAGCGCAAGAAGTTGGTCTGGTGGGATGCAGAGAAGCGCAGCTGGGTCGGCCTCGATAAACCGGACTTCGAGCTGAATAAGCCGCCCGATTACCAACCGCCTCCGGGCGCAACAGGCATGGCGGCCATCGCCGGCACACATCCTTTCATTACCAAGGCCGACGGACTGGGCTGGCTCTACTCCCCCGGCATCAAGGACGGTCCTCTTCCAACGCACTATGAGCCGGTCGAGTCGCCGCTGGGCAACCTGCTCTATCCCAAACACAATACCAATCCGACGGTGCGCTTTTTCGAAGGACCGCTCAATCACATCGCGCATACGCCGACGGCCGAGTATCCCGTGGTGGCCACAACGTTCCGCCTCACCGAGCATTACCTGAGTGGCCCTATGAGCCGCTTCAACAGCTGGCTGAATGAATTGCAACCGGAGATGTTCGCCGAGCTGAGTTATGAGCTGGCCGCCGAGCGCGGGATTGTTCATGGCGGCTGGATGACGATTCAAACGGCGCGCGGCCGAATCGAAGCGCGTGCCATGGTCACCCGACGGCTGAAACCCTTCACCGTCGAGGGACGCGTGATCCACCAGATTGGCCTACCGTTCCACTGGGCTTTCGCAGGGGAGAGCGTGGGCAGCAATGCCAATGACCTCACCGCGCTGCTGGCCGACCCCAACGTGAGCATGCATGAAAGCAAGGCGTTCGCCTGCCAGGTTCAGGCCGGGCGGCTCGAAGGCAAGGCTCCGCAACCAACGGTGCCCACAGCGCACTGGCCAACTCTCGATCCGATCCCGGACACGCCGGCCAGTGCACAACCAGAAGGGAGGGTTGGACATGGCAAGTAGAGAAATGGAACTCTCCGGCTTGACTCAGACTAACGATCCACCGCGCGGCCTGCTGGCCGAGGTGGCAGAGCGCCTGATTTATCCGTTCCAGCACGGTAAGCCGCCCGAGCCCCAACAGGCTACCGGCTTTTACACCGACACGACGGTATGCATCGGGTGCAAGGCTTGCGAGGTGGCTTGCAAACAGTGGAACCAACTACCGTCGGATGGCTTCAACTGGTCCGGCAATAGCTATGACAATACGGCGGAGTTGTCGGCGACGACCTGGCGCCATGTGAAATTCGTGGAGCAATTCTCCGCCGAAGGTTCCGCTTCTGAGGACGTGGTGTCGCCCGAGTCGCCGTTCAGCCGCTGGCTCATGATGAGCGACCATTGCAAGCATTGCCTGGCGGCGCCTTGCCACCAGGCTTGCCCCACCGGCGCCATTATTCAAAATGAATTTGAAAATGTTTATATCCAGGCGGACATCTGCAACGGCTGCTCGAGCTGCGTAGCGGCCTGTCCGTTCGGCGTGATCACTCGCAGCGACATGGGCGGACATTCGCACAAGTGCACGCTGTGCTACGATCGCCAGCGCGACGGCCTGGAGCCGGCATGCGCCAAGGCATGTCCTACCCAGTCGATCCACTTCGGCCCCGTCGAGGAGCTTCGCGAGCGGGCGCGCCAGCGGGTGGAAGAACTTCATCAGCGCGGCCTCGCGCAGGCGTATCTGTATGGCGACGTCCCGACCGAGACCTATTCCGAAATGCATTCGTTCTATCTACTGGTCGATCGTCCTTCCGTGTATGGCCTGCCGGAGGCTCCCTTTAATCCGTGGCTGCACATGATGGGAGATTACGTTCGCTCCGTCACCGGTGGCTTGGCCGCTATCGCCGTACTCCTCGCGGTTGTGTTTCTTATGAAGCCCTGAATGAACGCCGAATCCAGATCGCAGCAGGCTTTGGCCCAACCTCCCTTGCAGAAAACGGCGAGCGAGGCCGGCTATGCGGATATGCCCGTGACCAAGGTGCCGGGGTGGTACGGCACCATCGCCTGGGATGCATTGCTCAACGGCATGGCCACCGGACTGTTTCTGGCGACGGCGGTCAGCGAGTTGGCGGCGCCGGCGATCTTCCGGCCTGTAGCGAAAGTGGCTTATCCGGTTGCTCTTCTGCTTTTGCTGGTCGACCTGGGAATGCTGGTGTCGGATCTGGGCGATCCGTTGCGCTTCCATCACATGCTCAGGGTTTTCAAGCCTACGTCGCCCATGTCGCTGGGAACGTGGTGCCTCACGATCTTTTCGCTTCCGCTGACGGCAGCGGCGGGCCTGAGCCTGCTGGCCGAACTGGGGTGGGACTTCGAGTGGGCCCGCATCCTCGCGGTGGTCCTGGGACTGCTGCCTGCCTTCGGCTCTGCGGCCTACAAGGGCGTCTTGCTCAGCACGAACGCGCAACCCGGTTGGAAAGACGCGCGCTGGATGGGAGGCTATCTCACCAATTCGGCGCTCCTGATGGGCTGCGGCGAATTGCTGGTTCTCTCTGCCCTGCTGGGGCAAACGCAGGCGACTGCGGTTCTGCGGATGGGTTTTGTTGCGTTGCTGGTGGTCAATCTCATTCCCTTGAGTTTGTTGTTTGCGGATCTTCGGCCGGCCCATGCGCTGCTCTATACGCGCGGGCAACAATGGCGGGTTGGGGCGCTTATCGCTGCCGGGACGGTGATCCCTGTGGGCCTGATGCTCCTCAATGGTGGGCTGCCGTTTCTATTGGTGGCCGTGATGGTTCTTTTAGTGCAGAGTTGGGCGGTTCGTTTTGTGTACGTGAAGATACCTCATACTTCGCCACTTTAAGTCCGGAGCGGCGGGTATTGAATGCTGCAGAAGAAATGTTCTCTTACCTGAATTGAGTTGTCTAACCGCAACAATTCCAAGCGAAAGAAAAATTGTGCGCAGGGACTCAGGGGTATGTTTTCTCTCCCGGCGCTCCCGGCCGCACAGGTGGTCCCCGTCCCTTGCGGGGTTGGCGCGGCGATTGGCAAGAAACAGCCCCACTGAGAGGACAACGGGGACTTCGGTTAGACCGTTGTCGACAGGCAGCGCAAAGAACGCAGGGAGACCTGGTTTTCTGTCGGAAAGTTCGAGGGGATCGGGATGGTCACGCGTCCCGTGGCTATCCATTCCACGCCGCGTGCAAGCAGCGTCTGGAAGCCGACGCATTCCAGGTCCGGACTTGGCTCGTGCGCCCAGGTGTGTCCCAGCATGGTGACATAGATGCGCCCCTTACCGTACCGATGTACCCAGTCCATGGGCTCATTCTGTTGGGTCACGGGAGAACGAGCGTAAGTAAGGAAGTCGAAGCCTTTCACCAATCCGTGTTGCCCGTGTGTCAGTTGCTCTGAGGGATGCATCCAGACCCGGGGCATTCCTTTTGTAATCGGGTGATGCGGATCCCGCAGGTGAATCTGAAAGTCCAACCGGCGGGGATGGCCGGGATCGAAGCCTTCGCCGGCGGGCACCTCAATTACTTCATCGTGATCTCCGATGTGCACACTGGGGCCGAAGGTCTTAGGCCGCCATCCCATGCCGATCATTTCGTTGTACTCACGCCATAGAAGGAATGCGTTGTTGGCCGCGTGATAACTCAGCATGCCACCGCCACCCCGCACGTAAGCGACGAACGCCTTTCGCACCGGGTCGGGCCACATCACTGCTTTGGCATCGAAGCCGCTGTTGAAGTTCACGATCACCGCGCTGTAAGGTCTGAAATCAGGGCGCCAGGCATCCCAAGCGCGTGCGGGCGAACCCTCCGGCGGGGTTGTGGAGACATCAACATCGAACATGCCAGCGTTGGCGAGTATCTCGCGAATCGCTGCTGTGGAGACCCTCCAGGTGTGGTTGTTCATCCCATCGATGATCAGGATGCGCGACTTCCGGCGCTCGCCGAAGGCGTGGAGGCGAGTGCCGAGGGCAAGTTTTAGTGTGGACGTTGTGAAGCTGCGGCGATCGATGATCAAGAGAGCATCTCTCCAGGGAAAAGTGACTCTCAGTGTAGCGCCGGCACAGCAGACTGTGCGGTGATGTTTCGTGGATGTCTCGCCGACAGTGTTTGTTGGTTTTCTCTCCCGGCACTCCGGTGCCGGCCGCACAGATTGGGCCGTCCCGCTCGGGACTGGCTCGTCGGTACCAGCTATTCCGCGCGACTGCGAAACTGCGCCCCTAAGACCATTCGGTGCTCTGGACAGGATCTGCGGGGCTGTAACAGGTAATAGCTCATGCCTGTCGACAGACTTGTTGGCTCCGAAATGTTTATAGCGAGAGTCACTCAGCGGTAGCTAAGCTGCCAGTATGTCCATCCAAGTCCGGTTTCAGCCGGAGTCAGCGCAAAGGGTGAGAATGTCATCGCATGCGCGTGCTTCTCCACCGCCAGCGTCAGCAGCGGTGATTTGCGTCCATTGACTTCGACGGCCAACAAAGTGCTGTTGCCGTAGCGGGAGGTGGCATGCAATATTTTATGGCTTTTGATGGCGCCGTACTCGCCATCCGTGTCCCAGTCGCTCACAAAGCGCCCATAGGAATAACCGCTTGCCGCGTATTGCTGAGCGTGCTGTTGCCAATTGGGATCGTTATTCCAAATGCCAAAAGCTTGCGGGAAGTCGTGTTTCTCAATGGCTGCGAAGAAGTGATTCACCCTGCGTTCCGCAGGGATGTTCCACATGAAAAAGCTGGCCATGATGAGGACACCGGCCACACCGAGAATGGCAAGGATGAAAGCGCGGCGCTTCTTGTTTGGGGTTGAGTCGTTCACAGCGGCGTCCATTAATGTCATGAGGTCTCTTTTTCGCAAGCAGCTGTTTGTTTTGCCGGTTGCTGCGTTCCAGGAACAACGGCCGAATGCAAGTCTCCCGGGCAGATCTTGCATCGCCACCTGCTGACTTAGACACCTGCTCGAAATCGGAGGTTCCTGAGATTTGCTGGCGTGCCACTGGCGCCATATTTCGGGCGACGACGATGACAATGGCAGGCAGCCTTGCGTCCTTCGGAGGGCTTAGGCCGTCAAACCAGCCAGGCCCAACTGTCATAGCATTGCTCCATGGAGAGCGTCTCATGATATTGCATGCATCTAATCGAGGCCCGACTGCCCTGCTGCTGTTCGTAGTCGCTGTCGCAACCCAAGTTTTCGCGCAGGGGCCTCCGCCCGGTAACCAGCCACCACCGCCACCACCCACTGCGGGTGTCCATGCCATCCTTGATTCTGATGGGTCTTCGGCAACTTACATCGTGACAGAGCAGCTCGTGGGCATTAACTTTCCCAATGACGCCGAGGGCACCACACCTACGGTTTCCGGCAATCTTGTCATTGCGCCGGATGGGAGTATCCCTCCCGGCTCCTCCAAGCTCACCGCCGACCTGCGCAACCTCAAGAGCGACCAGGATCAGCGTGACGGATACGTGCGTAATCGTGTGCTCGAGACGGACAAGTTTCCCACCGCTGAGTTCGTCCCAACAAAGATCGAAGGCCTGCCGAAGATGATCCCCTTCACTGGCCAGACGGGGGTTCAGATTACCGGCAATCTCACCGTACACGGCGTGACCAAGGAGGTTAGCTTTCAGGGCATCGCGACCTTCAATCGGAACGGCACCATCGCCGGCCGCGCCAAGACTACGTTCAACTTCGCTACGTTCGGGCTGAACAAGCCCACGATAGCCCGGCTGATGAGCGTCGACGACAAGATCACACTCGAGCTGGTCTACAGGTTTAAACGTAGTTAACGAAGGTTTGCCAAGAGACTGAGAGTGTATCTGCTTCTGTTCCGTAGCTTCATCGGATGAGGATACGTCGCAGGGATAGAAACTGCCCACTCAAGCCGAACAGAGCGGCTTGAATGGGGCACCGTGGACAGCGTGGACTGCTGAGATTCCTGAAGACCTGGATTTTCTTTTTCTGTCGACCCTCGTGCCGGACTTCGGATTGTGTTGACGGCACGTCAGCCTCCGTGCAATTGTTAGTGGGTCATCTGAGACAAATCTACGGTGCGGATCGCTGACCTTATCCTACCTGTGTTCGCCGTGATCCTGAGTGGCTGGATCGTTGGCTACACAGGCTATCTGTCACGGGCGTTGTCTGAGGCGCTGATTCACTTCGCCTATAACATTGCGATGCCGGCGTTGCTGATCGTCACCATTGCGCAGGAACCCGCGCACTCCCTGATCAATTGGCGATTTCTTGTTGCCTTTGGTGGAGGCACCATCCTGTGTTTTCTCCTCGTATTCGGCATCATGAGTATTCATGGTTCCCGAAGTCTCGCAAGCCGAACGATGCATGGCATCACGGCGTCGATGACCAACACCGGGTTCGTGGCCTTACCGGTGCTGCAGGCGATCTATGGTCCGCGCGCCGTGTTGCCGGCCGCGATCGCAACCATATTTCTCGCCGTGGTGATGCTTCCCGCAGCTGTGGTCCTGCTCGAATTCGATCAGCGAGGAGCAGATGGCTCACCTACAAACCCCATGGTCACCGTGAAGCATGTTGTGCTCAGCCCGATGGTCATATCCACCCTGATCGGGATGCTTTGGTCGGTCACGGGTCTAGGGATGCCGGTTCCGGTCAGCGCTTATTTTGACATCCTGGCGGATGCGCTCACTCCTTGTGCCTTGTTCGCCATCGGGCTGGGGCTCTCGATCGATGGAGTACGCGCCAATCTCGGGCGCGCTTCGGTGCTTTCGGCCGTCAAGCTGCTCATCATGCCCGTGATCGTGTACGGCTTGAGCGTGTCTATGCGGCTCGACCCCCTCTACACCATTGCGGCCGTGGTCTGCGCCGCAGTCCCGACCGCCAAAACCGTCTACATTCTGGCGGGCGAGTATCACTGCGAAGAAATGATGGTCGCCTCAACCGTGTCGCTGACGACGCTAGCTTCGGTTGTCTCGCTGGTGATCTGGCTTTATGGGCTATCCGGACTGGCAAAACGCATCGCTCAAGGATAACAACCGTCATCGGCGGAACTGTGCTCGCTGTCAGGTTGCCTCTTTCCGGCGATCGTGTCACACATGACCATAGTTACCGATCTCCGGGTGAACGGTAACCTACGCTCGACGGCAATTCAGCGTCTCCGTTCCTGCAGCGGCTAGAATTGGAACTCCAATTTGCCAACCGGCGATTTGCCCGACGCCGCCGCGACGGAGGTTCACTGTGGCTAAGCTCTTAGAAATGCGCGGCTTTGTCGTGGATAGCAGCCCTCGGGCGTCCTCCAGGGAAGAGCCAGGCTTCCAGGATTCAGGGCGCGCTGACCGCAACCATGTCCTGCCGATCCAGACGCCTGAACGATCCGCAGGCGTCTCTGGGCAAGGATTCACTGGGCGTTTTGCCATAGGCGCCGAGGCCAGATTGCTTCTCGTGATCGGGATCGTATGTGGACTCCTGATTCACGAGAACAACAAGAAGTCTGCGGTCGCAAATCCGAAAAAGAAGGAGGAGCTTCAGACGCGAGCCGCAGTTTTGCCGGCCCATCCTCTGGCAAAACCTGCACCCGTCATTTCTGTGGATACAGCACGAAGCGAGCATCCCATGCCGTCCAGGCGAACATCCGGCGCGGCTCCGCATTCGGCATCCTCCGCCTCACAGTACCCTCCAATGAGGTACGAAGCGACGCGCAAGAAGATGTTCGGTAGTTGTAGGGGTGAGCTCGAACTGACCAAATCCGGGCTTGTTTTCCGTTGCCCTAATCAGGCTAGCCTTATTTTTCCCGTCGCTGCCATAGCAGGAGCGAATAAGGACGGCGTCATTCTCAAATCGGGAGAGAAGTATCACTTCCTCATTGCCAATCACACGAGAGACCAGGCGGAAGCGATCTTTCTTTTGTGGCTAGACAGGGTTCAGCTTCCACCGGCCAGCCGGCTGTCCTCGTTCTGATACTCGCGCATGCTCAGCAGGCTTCCGCTGATCTCGGAATCGGCATCTTCCCTTAAAGGCTGCTGAAAACATGTTCCCTGGTCGGTTGACCTGCGAGCTCTAGCCTTCTGCATTCAAAGGGATACAGTGTCCAGCGCCTCGCTCGGTGATTCAGGGCGTTTTTCGAGCAGCCTGTCAATGCGAGCAGCTTCAGCCGGCGCGGCCATCGCGCGGGTCAGTTGTGCGCGGTTCCTGGGACGGCATCTTAGTCACAGAGGCTGGGAGGAGAGACTGTGAGAGACGTATTACTGAGCGACATCGATGGAACGCTGGTGGATAGCAATACGCTGCATGCCGAGGCCTGGCGGCGGGCCTTTGAGCATTTCGGTATCGAGATCGGCATGGACGAGGCGTGGCGGCAAATCGGCAAAGGTGGGGATCAATTGGTGCCGGTGTTTGTTGCAGAAGAAGATCGGGAGCGGCTGGAGCCGAAGCTGAAAGCTTTTCGCAAGGAGATCTTCCATCGCGACTACATGCCGAGGATCGTAAGTTTCGCCAGGTCGCGCGAGCTGTTGCTGCGGGTAAAGAAGAACGGGCGCCGCATTGGATTGGCCACTTCTTCCCCCAAGGAAGACCTCGCCATTTACAAGAGAATCGTGGGTATGGAGGACCTGGTGGATGAGCAGGCGACGAGTGCCGATGCGAAGGCGTCGAAGCCCGAACCCGACATTTTCGCTGCCGCGCTGAAAAATGCGGGCGTAGGCGCGGAAAAGGCGGTTGCGCTCGGAGATACTCCTTATGATGCCCAGGCCGCGGGCGCACTGGGCATACGTGTGATCGGCCTGACCTGCGGCGGCTGGAAAAGGAGCGATTTGCTGGCGGCGGGTTGTGTGGAGGTTTACCAGGATCCCGCGGACTTGTTGGCGAGATTCGAGACGTCGCTGCTCGGAACCCGCAGTTCGTGACAAGTGCACTGGTGGCTGAGATCGCAAGGTCCGGGAGAAGACTGTGGGCCCACGGTACCGGGCCGAGTCGCAAGGCCCTTGAGGCAATCCTCCGCTACCACCATGAGCAAGACATCACATTGCGGCAATTCACCATCGAGGAGCTTTTGTTCCTGACCTACTGAGCCCCCAATAGCTAGCTCAGGAGTGCCCCTTTTTCCAGCGCGTCTACCGGTACCAGTTCAAAAGAGTATTTCTACTCTCACTCAACAATCAACATCAGAGAGATCATGCCCGTTTCGCCGGGCAGCGTACACCTGGAGAAAGCGGAGGCCCTGTGCCCGAGAATGCAATCAAGCAGAACCAGAACAAGACGATAGAAACCGACGTCCCCGCTCGGATGGACCGGCTCCCATGGTCCGGATGGCACTGGCTCATCGTATGTGCGCTGGGTACATCCTGGCTTTTGGATGGGCTGCAGGTTACATTAGCCGGCTCTTTGGCTGGGATTCTGGAAAACAAGGCTGGGCTTGGCCTCACGGATCCGCAGGTCACAGCCACCGCAAGCATTTACCTGGCGGGCGCTGTGAGTGGCGCGATTCTGTTTGGCTACCTTACAGATCGTCTGGGAAGACGACGGCTATTTCTGATTACCCTGGCGACCTATTCTCTCGCGACGCTTGGTTCCGCTTTGGCGTGGAATTTCCTCTCCTTTGGGCTCTTTCGATTTATCACCGGTCTCGGCATCGGTGGTGAATATGCCGCGATCAATTCCGCCGTCGATGAACTGATCCCGGGGAGGGTGCGAGGAACGGTCGACTTGATCGTCAACGGCACTTTTTGGGTGGGAGCAGCATTCGGGTCGCTGGCATCGCTCTACCTGCTCAGTGGTCGAGGGATTCCTCCCAATCTCGGCTGGCGTATCGCTTTCGGCATCGGAGCCATATTAGGCGGCGGTGTGCTGCTGCTCCGTTTGCGTGTTCCGGAGAGTCCTCGCTGGCTCATGCTTCGCGGTCATGAGGATGAGGCGAACAAGGTTGTATCGGAGATCGAGGAGAGGATCAAGAAGCAAAAGGGCGATCTGCCCAAACCCGAAGGCGAAAAACTCAAGATCGCCGTTCGCGACCATACACCCTGGAAAGATATTTTCGGCAACATGCTCGGCGAGAATCGGCAGAGGTCGATCTTGGCACTGGTCCTCATGGCCGCCCAGGCGTTCTTCTTCAACGCTGTTTTTTTCACCTATGGGTTGGTGGTGAAGAAATTTTTTCACGTGAGTGACAATGCGCTCCCGCTCCACCTTCTGCCTTTCGCCATAGCAAGCTTCCTTGGCCCACTGTTGCTGGGCAGGCTGTTTGACAAGATTGGCCGCAAGCCGATGATCACGGCGGCCTATGGGGCCGCAGGGGTGCTACTGATCGTGGCAGCCATACCCTTCGGCATAGGCTCGATCGGAATGCACGGCTTCGGGATTCTCCTGGACGTCATCTTCTTTATCGCGAGCTCTGCTGCCTCCGCCGCCTACCTTACGGTGAGCGAAATCTTTCCGTTGGAAATCCGGGCGTTTGCTATCGCAATTTTCTACGCCATCGGCACTCTTCTGGGTGGAGTGGGAGCACCGTTTCTGTTCGGCGTGCTCATTGCCAGTGGTAGCAAGGCGAATGTGGCGATCGGCTACGGCATCGGCGCAGCCCTTATGATGGCTGGGGCAATCTGTGAATTCTTCATCGGTGTCGAAGCCGCAGGCAAGTCTTTGGAGTCGATCTCCAAGCCCTTGCAGAGCAGGTGAAAATCAGTGCCACTTGATAAGTGTCAATCAATAAGAACGAAAGGAACCACAAGTGATCGTGTTAATCCTCCATTCTGTGCGGGCGACTATTATGCCGAGCCGATAGCTTGGCGGAACTACGGATAGAGCGGCAAACTTTAATCCGCCGCCCGGAAGGAGTTGCATCCACGAAAGTGACGGTTTTCGGGACCAGGTTTCTTCAGTCCGCTGAATCGAAGCGCTGCCCCAGCCGCTTGAGGTGGGCCTTGATGCGCGCAAGCTTGATATCCAGCACCCGCGCCTCTACGTCGGAAAAAGAGAACCGAGGACGTTTCTGAAGGATCACCTGATAAGCTCTGCGTGCATCTCCCGCTGCTTTTTTGCGTCGCGACCCGTCCTGGGCGGTTTCCGCGAGATCCAGGAATGTCAGCGCGAGGTCGGCGTCCTGCAACAACAATTTCATGCTGGTACGGTCCAGATCTTCCCCGAGTTGTGACGGATCTTCCATGGCAGTATCCCCCGGCGGCCAAACGGTTGGATGCAGAATTGAGCCGACGTGTGTCCGGCTACCCGACATAGCATGGATCTCTGTGCATGCACATAGGGCGTGCACAGCTTCCTGACCGGTTGGGCTGATCGTTTTGACCTCACTTCTTCCCTTCCGAAAACACGGTGACAACAATCACAGCCTGGCACGGATGCTTTGAAGTAAGGAGTAGACTTATCGCAGGAACTTCCTTGGAGAGCAAGCAGGACGTTGGGCATTTCGACTGACCATGCGCGAGGGCCCTCGCGACACCGGTTGCCTCCTGGAGACACAAACGGCGTTGCCCCTGCGACGGTTGAGGGGGTCTAGCTTGGTCCTCGATTTTGGCACACCCAGACGGCCGCCGGTCCTTCGTAGCAGAATTTGCCGCAGCTCCTCCCTCCGATGGGACCTAAATATGCGCATGGATTCAGCTCGAATGATCATGTCGAGTGAGAGTCTGCGTGCGAGTTCCAGGCAGCTTCGAATGAGCAGCCAGCAACTGCGCGAAGATCTGGGCAAAACACGTGAGGAGTACCTGCGCAACGTTAACGAGCTGTTGGATCTGATGGCAGGGCAAAGCACGCTCTTGCATCAGGTGACCCGCTGGGGACTGATACCGCCATAGGGAGTTCGGGATCCAGCACGTTCTCTACAAATCTCCAAAAACAGCTCACGAGTGGCGAACATGACGCCGCGCAAGCGGGAGCAGTCATCTGTTTTCGAACCACGCACAATGCCATACCCGCATCCAAGTCACCATGGAGATCCTAGAATGAAAGCTCTTACATGGCTCATCGCGGGTGTAGGTATCGGGGTAGCGGCATACATTGTTCTCAACCAACCGGGTCCGCAGTATGCGACGGGCAACGATGACGTCGAAGACGCCGCGGACCGCACAGCTCTGTGGGGGTCCAAACAACGCGCTTCAGGCGCGGGCCGCGGCATCGTCGGCAAGGTGAAAGAGGGTCTTGGCAATGTGACCGAAAACGATCAGCTCGCCGCCGAAGGTGTAGCGGATCAGGCGGTCGGGGGCGTTAAGGATGCCGCCGGTAAAGTGGCGCAAGCTGTTGGACAAACGATTCATGAACTGAACCGTTAGGTTTAGCCTCCCACTGTTCGAGGCGTCGGCCGGACCGCCAAAGGCGGCTCCGACAGCGCGGCGCCATCGAAGGTAGCTTTAAACAACTTGAAAAACCAGGTTGTGCTTCTCGATCTGAGACGCCTCTAGGAAGAGCCCGCGGCTGAAACCTACCTTTGCCAATCCCGACTGGTTCGTCCCGCGGCGGAGTACGGCAGCAAGTGTCCGCAGTTGTCGCAGAACGGTGTCGGCGGCAGTTGCGATAAGAGCTGTGCCGCAGCCAGTGTCTTTGATGATTCCATCCTCGGCCCGCGACGGTATGCCGCTCGCTGCCGCTGTAACGATTTCGGCTGCCCGATCACCATCCAGGTAGATGAATGCGCCGAAGAACTCTTCCAGCACTTTGATTGAGTTTCCCGATCCGCAAGCGGCGATCGATGGATTCATTGACGTTTGGCTGCCGAGACTGGTCAGGAGCAACCAGATCCTGACCGTTGCCCTGCTCCGTGTTCGAGAACACCTTCGCGCAGGAGCACCCGTATCCGACATACGCAGCCTGCTGGCGGAGGTGGAACGTGCTCTTGAAAAAGCGGAACGCATCGAGAATGGCGTCTAGACGCTGATCGTGCTCCCGTAGGTCAGCCGAGATCTATCGCTAAATTTCACCGCTTGAGAACTCCCTCGATATAGGCGAGAGCCCTGGGATCCTGGCTTTGTCCCAACCAGAAGATCGCCTCTTTGCGGATGGCGAAATTGGCATTGGTGTCCGCGATATGGACCAACTGGGGCACGCTTTCATCCTTTGGTAGTTGGCTGATGGCGAAAACGGCTTTCTTCTTAACCTCGAGGCTGGGGTCGTTCTCGACAGAAGCATTCAACGTTCCCATGGCCTTTTTTCCTGCCTTCTGCGCCAACCAGAACAACGCCTGAGCGCGCACCCGGCTATCGTTATCGGACTTCGCCAGCTGAATCAGATCATCCATTGCACCCGGGTCGGAGTTGATGGAAATGTCGAAGATAAGTTTCTCGCGAAACTTGTTGTCTTGCTGACCGGACATCAGTTGCCTCAGCGCCAATAGCCCATCGTGCCCTCGTTGTGCGCCCAACCAGAAAGCTGCCTTTTCCCGTAACGAATTGCTGTTCTTATTGCCGGCAAGAGAGATTAGTACACTGGTCGCTTTGGGAGTCGCATGAACGCTTAGTGCACGAAGAGTCTCGTCCACCAGGTGGTTTTGAGTGCCGTCAGCTTTCTCAGCTTCCTTGCCCAGAAAAACGGCGCTCTCTTCAGGCCCCACTCCGTTCAACCATGCAAAGTGAAGTCCGCCCGCATTGAGTGTGCAACCTGCCGGCGTCACCCGTACTCGGTCGATTTCTCCCTGATCAAGCCGGAGTAGTACGTAGACCGTGGGCGCCGGCAGATTCGCTTGATCTGAGCTGTTCAGATTGTTTGCTGTGTCCTCCAGCCGAAGCTCATTACAGCATCCATCTTCCACTTCTGATGTTCCCGCCCAAGACGAACACGCAGATAGACGTGTTCGCGGAAGAGCTTGCACCGCATATCCCAACCAAAGAGGGCTGTTGGAGTGGCGAAATCGATCCACCGTCGCGGACAGTCCCAGGCTCAGTGGCACAGATTCAAACTGCGAGTCGGTCACCCGCGGCTGCTGCCCGCTGCTCATCAGCGAGGAGGCGGCCAGGGCTAACACCATAAGCGCACTTGTCTTCATAAGCGAATCTCCTTTCTGCTGTTATTTGTTGAGAATCTCGAGCATGTAGTCGGTAGCTTCTTTGTTGTGCATCATGCTGAGCTGTTGCACGATTTGTCTCTGCATGGCCGGATCTTTCTCCGCGCGCGCCAGCTCGACCAGGTCGTGGCTGTCTCCTGCCAGGAACAGCGCCTGTACGACACCCTTTTTCGTTTCGGGATCCGAATTCTTCCTGTAAATCGCGATCAGCGAAGGCACTGCGGACATTCCGCCCGCGATGCCAAGGTTACGAATCGCTTTGCGCCGTAATTCCGGATCCTGCTCCGAGGCCGCAATCGTGCTCAAGGCCTCAACGCCCTTCTGGCCCGATGCGACGAGGCCGTTGATGATGTCGTCTTTGGTCTGGGCGCTGCTGGTATTCCGGTACAGCGTCAGCAATTGCGGAGTGGCGCCCATGGCGCCCAGCGTATGTACCGCTGTTCGCACCAGTTCAGGATTCGATTCGTGGCGCGCCGCGTCGACCAGCGGGTCCGGAGCGCCAATCACCAGATAGGCTTGCAGGATCGACTTTTTGACCTGTTCATTCGTGGTCTGGCGATAGATATCCGCGAGTGTGGCGGCGGACTGCTTGCCTTGCGCGACCGCCAGCATCTCGACGGCCTTCCGCTGCAACCCCGGGTCGCGATCGTTATGCGCCACCTGCCCGAGGAGCGCTTGAGCCGGCTTGGATTGGTCCTGGGCGAGCACGAACAACGCCCGCGATTTGAGTTTCTCTGACTTGTCACCGCTCAGGATCTGCTGAATCACGGGGAGTGCCCGCGATTCATCCTGCTGCATGAGGGAGTTTAGCGCCAGCAGTTTCAATTCTTCGTTTTGCTCATCCTGAGGAGGCAGAGGGTCGTCGTTCTTACCCCGAATCTCGATTTCGAGAGCGCCACACTCATTGATCCATTTGCCGTGCGGAAACGCCTGCCTTAACTGGCTACAGGTCTCGAGCGCCTGTGTCTGCTTCCCTTCCTTATTTTCAGCGTAGGCTTTCCAATAGAGTGCCGCCTCTGCGCGCTCGCCGTGCTGCTGGGCGATGTTGTCGAAGATCGTCTCTGCCTGTACCCAGCGGCCATCGTTGATTGCCCGGGTACCTTCGGAGTAGAGCGCATCCTCCTTCGCGGTGTTCGCGCACCACGCGGGCACTGCAGAGCCCAAGGCGCCAACCAGAATTGTCAACAGCAGTGCTTGCTTTTTCATTTAAATCAAAGCCCCTTTCGTACTTCTGGAACCGTCTTGCGACCCGTTCGGCTGGGAGTAAAGGTGCGAACGGAGCACCCGGATGTCAAACAGAAGGCCATCGGTGTTCATCTCCTCGCGAAGCCGCTTAAGGTCGTCTTCAGTCAGCTTGCCGGGCGAGTTCGCCACTTCGACCAGCAACCGCTCGAGGCGATCGAGCGCTACCTCGACGGCAAGGTCGCCGGTGTCACTTACGCTTTGCCTTACCAGGCGGTTTGTCGCCAACAGCTCTTTTGCCTCGTTCTGTAACGGCGCAGTCGCCGCGGCATCTAGGTTGCCGGCATGATTGAGCTCCACCAGTAAACGCTCGGAGCGGTCCAGGTGGTCGCCGAGCACTACAATCACGACTCGCTGGCGCGCATGGGGGTCTGCGTTTACGGCCACTGTGGGCGCCTGTCTGCGCTCCCAATGGCGTCCGGCAAGAAATCCAACGGCAATCAACAGTGCGCACGCCGCAACCCAACCCAAGGGTCTCCATACTTGATGCCAAGTCCAACGCGAAGCTGGTGCTTCATAGACAGGCAGCGAATTGCGGATGGATTGCCAGACCTGATCGCCATAATCCTCACCGCGTTCGGGCGTTGCCGGTGTCTTCACCATCTTCAGATCTCTTATCAACTCGGCATACCTTTTGGCGCACGCCGCGCACTCCTTCAGGTGGCGTTCGCACTCGGCCATGTCGGCGGATTCCTTGTAGTAGTGCTCGATCATTTCTATTTCGTCCAGGTGCTTCATGGGTTCACCCATAGTGGCGCCAGCTGCTGCCGCAGCTTCTTAACGGCGCGAAATACAGCTTGTTTAGCGGCATTGGGTGCAATGTTCAATGCGGCGGCAATCTCTTCGGTGGAGCAATCTTCCATGTGCCGCAGCGTAAAGGCAGTTCGCTCAACCGGAGTCAGCCCCTCCATCGCCGCCTGCTGAGCGGCTTCAATTTCGCGGCTTAGCAGCATGCGATCCGGCCCCGCTTTGCTGTCCGCCAACTGCACTTCGCGTTTCTCGGGATCATTCTCTTCGCCGATTCCCATTTCCGGTTTCCTCCGGCCCACGATATCGAGGGCGCAGTTGGCCGCGATGCGATAGATCCAGGTCGCCATGCTGGAGCGGCCTTCGAAGGTTTTGAGCCGTTGATATCCGCGCAGAAACGTCTCCTGCACCGCCTCTTCCGCATCGGTCTCATTACCCGTAATGCGATAAGCCACACGGAACACAACCTGGCCATAGCGCGCTACCAGTACCCGGTACGCATCTTTATCCCCGGATAGAACCGCCCGGCGAATGGCGTCGTCGCTTTCTTCCATGCAGCGCATTAGACCGCAGATCCCGTTTCCGGTTAGGTAGTAATTTTATTTTTTTGTGCAGCCGAGATTGCACTGTACAGAACGTCCGCTGTGTTCACAAACGAACACTGGCAGTGGCTTATTTAAAGCTCTATGAAGGTTTGCACTGATCGCAATAGAAATCGGAACTGACAAGCCAACAAATGCGTAACAGAATCCAAGCCGTCGCACTTTCCTGATGCTTACAAATTCTTATCGAGGACGCTGATGCTCTTCTTATCTCACCATCGCACATTCGTATCCGAGTTACTTTGCAAAGTGGGTTTGCTCCTCCTTACTGTTCTGATCGCGCTTCCTGACGAGGTGCGTGGCCAGACTACAAATCCTCAACTCACCTGGGCACATGCGCGTATCAGCCAGGTTCTTGATCTCATTCGTTCGGCCGAACAGCAACATCTTCCGCAAGAGCAGCAAGGTATTCTCTGGGCGGAACTCGGCTTGGCGTACTGGAACGCAACGGAATTTGCGAAAGCTGAAGACGCCTACAACAAGAGCCTGCTTTGTTTCAAGGGTGCCCCTTCGGCGGCACCACGCTATGCAGCAACGCTCGAAGAGCTGGCGTCTTTGTATTTGAGCTACGGCCGCGTATCGGATGCCGAGAGCACGGACAACGAAGCATTCGTGGTGCGCAAAAAGCTGGGCGATCCGGCCGGCATTGGTGTCAGCCAAATCCATCTGGCCAACATCGCTCTCGTAAAACATCAATTCAAGAAGGCGGAGCAACTCGGCAAGGATGGAATGCGGAACCTGCAATCAGCTTCGGTCTCGCCCAGCGTCGGAGTGCTCTCCGGATTCATCACCCTCACCTATGCGCTCTGCTCCCACAAGCACTGCCAAGAAGGATTCAAACAAGCACAGCTGGCCGTCCTCTTCGCCAACAAAAACTTCGAGCCCGAATCGGCGCCCATAGGATTCGCCCTGGAGACGCTTGGCTTCGCCGAATGGAAAAGAGGGGCCAAACAGGATGCAGAGAAGGATATGCTCGACGGCATCCGGATTCTACGCAAGACGCTAGCTCCAACGGACCCGCGTTTAGCCGGCGCGATGTTGCAATACCGCGCTTACCTATTGGAGGCAGACAGGCCTGCCGAAGCACGGGACATCCAACAGGAAGTGTCAGTCATGACGCGCCAGACAGGGATTGGTTGTTCGAACTGTGCTGTCAGCGTGAACACGTTATCGAACGGCTGGCGATGAGGGCAGTCCTTGGGTGCAGGACGTTAATGTGAAACCGGTTCGCCGTTAAGTGCCACTTGTATCCGCAAACTCCGCGCCCTTAGACTCCTCATTTCGTCTGTTGACGATACCCGCTGTCGACCCAGTAGGAGCTGCGTGCATTCAGTTGGAGATCGGGCCGGTTTTTAAGCTTCAGGTTCAGTGCGTGGAGCCCCGGGAGCGGCGATTCCGGATGGAAGCTCAAGACGTAGTAGTTGTGCACATCGTTCGAAATCGCGATCAGGTGGCGGCTGAGTGTTGTTCCATCCTTGAAAGCGAAGTATTCACCTCCTGTCAGTTGCGCGACCGATTCAGGCACGTTCCGCTCGAGCCCTGCTTTCGCCGCAAGATATGCCATGCGCCCCAGCCGCAACGGAGGGATCAGATCACTCGCGCAATCCAAAGCCTGGACGCTACGGTTACCGTGCGCATCCGGATCGGCATCCGTGTTGTGGCTCATGCAGCCGCCCTCTGCGTATGGCGTGCTTGAATAGGGACTTCCTCCCGGTCGCGGCAGCTTTGAAGCCTCGTGCTTCAGCGCCGTCTTCGTGCTCGAAAAGGCGAAGCTGTAAATTGCCGTGTTCGTGTCGTCAACTGTGCGTATGGCTTCCTCAAAGCTGGTTTGGCTGCCGTCGTCCATCGTCTCACTAAAAAGCAGCGCCGCCCGGCGGTAGGCCGGCGGCTGCTGACGAAGAAGACCGATGCCAAAGTTCAGACCGTCGAGAATGGCTGCACCCGGATCACCCTCGTGAAGATTACTTATGGTGCGGACCGCGGTGTCTGTATCCGTGGTGAAGTCCGCTTCGAGGCGCGGCTTACTATCAAAGGTGACCACGGCGATGCGATGAGGCACACTCCCAACGATGGCGTCCAGCACCGCACCCAGATCGCGGTAATCACCCAGATGGGATGCCCCCCGGCCACCGGTCTGTACGATAACAGCCAGCGCCAGGGGCTGAGAGTCAGTATCGGGCTCCAACTGCAGCAACTGTGGAATGCCGTTATCGGTCAGCATGAAATCGTCCGCGGTCAGCGTAAAGACCAACTCTCCGCTCCTGGTCTTTACCAGCGCCGGCACGAGCACCAGGTTTGAACGCACCGCAAGAGCGGGCGCCTGCGAGCCAGCCGACGAAGCTTCGCTGTTTTGAGCACTGGCGACCCCACCAGAGAATAAGACCCAAACAGCGCTTACCATTGCGGACATCACACGCAGGAGACGCACCATGGGACACCTCGGGAGCAGCTTATAACAATTCTAAGATTAGACGTTCATCGCTTTCATGCGTCATTCGGGAATCATCAACGCTGTTCGGCATTAGCCATGGAAGATCTGCATCATTGCCCTGCAAGGTACTTGCTAACGTACTTTGCTTCGATATCGGATTGTTGACTTGACTTTTGACTCTCCCGGGATATTCCAGTCTGTCACTCCGCGCACGGTGCGTGGAGGGTCCGTGCTTGAAACTAAATTAGCGACTGGTAGAGGGGTTTTACCGGCGGAACTCGTTGCCGTAAATTGCGGCAGGCCCTCGAGGGGTGGGAGAGGAAGGGGAAAGTTTCATCCCAGGGTCTGCCGCTTCGGGCGGTCCGGATTGAGTTTCGGCGCGCCATGTAAGCGCCATTCTCTTATAGATAGCCTCTACAGTGTATCGGGGTTTCCCGGGCGGGCCATGCAAAGTAAACAGCTTCGACCACTACGGTCAGACCCTCGGCAGGAGCGCAGCCTTCCGAGGGTCTAAGTCTGAATCGGCCCGGTTTGGCCGCTATGTGACTGGAATTTTCCGGAGTAGATCGACTGCTGGTCTGTACAGCTGTCGTGGGTACTGGAAAACCGATGACACATATGTCACCACCATGATCGGAGAACGGTGTGATGACTCGACAACATTCGCCGGGTAGCTTTAGATACTCAACTCTGTCCTTCACATACTCATATACCGGAACGGTGCCCGGCTGGAATCAAATCCCGCTTGCCGCTTCTTTGGAACCACATCGTGAGCAGTTTCGCCGGTGCATCTCCCAGCGGTTCCAGGCAGCGTTTCTTTCATCAGCCATTTCCAGGATCAATATTTTGATTCGTGGAGGCGGAGACGCAAAATGGCTGAGCCCGGCCTGCACCCGCGCCCAGCGGTGCAAGGCGTCGTCATAGACCTTTCGCAATCGGTTTTCCTCAGCGCAGAGCATAGAGCGAGTGCGACGTCCAACTCGATTCGTTAGCTAGCCAGGAA
Source organism: Acidobacteriaceae bacterium (assembly GCA_035507705.1). Classification (GTDB taxonomy): domain Bacteria; phylum Acidobacteriota; class Terriglobia; order Terriglobales; family Acidobacteriaceae; genus PALSA-350. The sequence goes on along the minus strand of DATJNV010000136.1, from coordinate 11 downwards.
AAACCGGGCCG
>DATJNV010000135.1:0-36635 GCA_035507705.1 Acidobacteriaceae bacterium | reverse complement strand
CCCTATCTTCTCGGTGTTTTGGTGGATACAGGACACAGCGATCTTGCCTACAAGTTGCTCCTCAACACTGACTATCCCTCCTGGGGATACCTCGTCGAGCATGGCGCGACCACGATGTGGGAGCGCTGGAACGGCGATCAGATGCGCGACGATCCCAGCATGAACTCCTACAACCACTATGCTTACGGCGCCGTGGCGGATTGGATCTATCGCTACGCGGCGGGCATCGATGCTTTGCCCTCGGATCCTGGGTTTCATGCCGTCTACCTGCATCCCAATTTCGACTCCCGTTTGGGAAGCCTCGATGTGCGCTACCAGTCCTCTTATGGAGAGATTCAATCCGCCTGGACGATGAATGGCGCTACGGTGACCTGGGTGGTCAAAGTTCCGCCCAATGCGACTGCTCGATTGCCTGTGTCTGAAACCGCCAAACATAAGTTCACATTAGATGGGGAAGATTTGGCGAGCAGCAAGAAGGTTCACCTGCTAAGTGGCCCGCAAAAGACCTTCGAGCTGCCCGCGGGCACCTTCTCATTCCGTGTAACCATGGAATAGAGCAACAGTTTGGCCGTTCCGATCGATGGAACACAGTAAGATTTCCCTATTGAACCCTAGGGATCGATCGGAAGACGCATTGACAGGTGCAATTTAGGGATAGAAACTGTTACCCTATTGCAATCACGTTAACTGGTTCGAAACGATTTCGCAGATAGGGGGTGCGATGGCACGGAACGTGGAAGACCCCGTTTGGCGGGCGTTGGATCAATTCAAGGTTGAACTGCCATCCTGGGGTTTCGCAAACACGGGCACCCGATTTGGCAAGTTCGTTCAGCCTGCCGCTGCGACCAATCTGGCCGAGAAATTCAGCGATGCCGGCATGGTCAACCAGTTGACCGGAGCCTGCCCGACCATTGCGCTACACGTGCTCTGGGACCTGCCGAATGGATTGAAAGATGTTCCCCAGGTGAAAGAGCTGTCGGTGAAATGCGGCGTGGCTGCGGGCTCGATCAATCCTAACTTTTTCCAGGAGCAGGAATACAAATTTGGAGCGCTGGGCAATCCGGATCCGGCGATTCGCAAGCAAGCGCTGGATCATTTGCTAACCTGCGTGGCTATCGCGGAGAAACTGAATTCCCGGGACGTGGCTCCATGGTTTCCCGACGGCTCGAGCTACCCCGGAACACAAAGCATCCGGCATCGTGTCGCATGGTTTGAGGAGTCTCTCAAGAAAGTCCACGCAGCACTGACGCCGGCGCAAAGACTCCTGATCGAATACAAGCCTTTCGAGCCGTATTTCTACCACACGGACGTAGCCGACTGGGGAATGGCTTTGTTGCTGGCCAAGACGGCCGGACCGCAGGCTTTGGTCCTTGTCGATACGGGACATCACTACCAGGCGCAAAATGTGGAACAGATTGTTGCCTGGCTCCTGCATAACAAGATGCTCGGCGGCTTTCACTTCAATGACCGGCGCTATGCCGATGACGACCTTACGCTGGGCTCGCTCGATCCCTATCAGGTCTTTCGCATCTTCCATGAGATTCGTAACTATGAGTGGGAAACAAACGCCACCGTCGATGTAGCGTATATGATCGACCAGAGTCACAACCTCAAGGGCAAAGTGGAAGCGATGGTGCAGACCGTGTGCACCGCGCAGGAGATTTATGCCAAGGCGGCTCTAGTCGATCACATGCGGCTTTCGGTTTTACAGAACCAATGCAAGCTGGTGGAAGCAGAAGAGCTGTTCCGCTCGGCATTCTGGCAGGATGTGCGGCCGATTGTGAAAGAGTGGAGGCGCTCGAAAGGACTGGTTGAGGATCCGCTTTCAGCATTGCGCGAGAGCGGATATATCGAGCAGATTACCCGCGAACGCGCCGCGGCAAATCAGGGTGCGGTTTCAAGTTATGCCTGATGGGGCGAATCTGCCCATTGTGAATGCTTCCCCCCTGCAAAGCCGTCATCGCGACAGGCTGTCGGTTTTTTCTGCTTCTGCTGATCCAGCCAGATTGTCTTTAACCCTCCACTGACGCCGTCATCCTGCCTGCCCCGGCCTGCCGTGGGAGCGAAGCGCCTCGCAAATCTCGAATAACGAAAGGTTTGTAGCGCGCAGTCGAAGGACCTCGAGGGTCTTTGTGGAGAGATGCTGTTTGGAGCTTTCTGGGCACAAATTGGCAAGGGAATCTGAAGATGTCACGAACTCTCAGAACGAAGGAAGGGCGTGGGTGGCCGTTGACTCCATCTAAAAGAATGGAAACAAGTGACCTTCAACGGACTTTCAAATAATTGCCATAGCCTACGACGACCGTAGAACCCACCAGCAAAACCAGTCCCAGTGTTACCAGGGCTCGGGTACGCGCGCTGGTGCCTTTCCACTCCTTCAGGACCAGCCCCCACAATGTGGCGAAAATGATGATACTCGCCATGTGCAGCGTCCAGCTGGAAAAATCGTACTTGCCCATCTTGGTCTGGCCCATGGAGTAGAAAAAGAATTGGAAATACCAGACGACGCCGGCCAGGGCGGCAAAGACATAGTTGTTGACCAGCGTCCGGCCTGAGAGGCGCACGACCGTTTCTTCCTCATGGGCACTCATCGGATTCGTCCCAGGCGCTCCAGCGAACTGATCGATGGAGTGATTCTTGATTATCAGAAACACCGACCAGACAAGGTTGGTGAAAAAACCACCCCAAAGAACGACCACCAAAACCGGCAGATTTTGCCATAGATCCAGACGATGCTCTGCGATGAGACGAATGCGCGCAATTTCAGCAATAGGCTTGCCGGCGGCAAGGCCATAGGCAAAACAGGAGCTCATAATGCCCGCGAAAATTGCCACCGCAAGTCCTTTGACGAATGAGAAGTCGCGCTCACCGGCTTCTGCCCGATCCTGGCTCGAGATTTCGTGCTCTTTCGAATAGCCCGCGAGACCGCTGACCGCAATAGCCAGCATGCACACTCCCACCCCGGCGAGTATGACTTGCCCGGACGTTTCATGCAGGATGGCGGACATCTGGCCGCTGAAGATGGGCGGCATCAGCGTGCCGAATGCGGTGCAGAAGCCAAGGGCAATTGCGTATCCCAGCGCGATGCCTAGATAACGGATCGCGAGACCGAACGTGAGCCCGCCGATTCCCCACATCGCTCCCCAGAAACACGCGTATGTGATGCTGGAAGAGGGCGAAGCATGGAGAATGTCAAAAAGATGCGGAACCAGCAAAAGCGCCAGAACCACGGGCGCAATCAACCAGGCGGCAATGCCCTGAATGATCCAGAAGATTTCCCAGGACCAGTGCCTGACCCGCCGAAAAGGTATGAAATTGCTGGCGGAAGAGAGGCCGCCGATCCAGTGGTAGAGAACGCCAAGCAACGGGTTTGGACCCACATCCACCTCGGCAGCGTAATGCACATCGTGAAATACTTATCTATTGAATCAGGACCTCAGCTAGTATAACTGCGTTTGGCGGCATTGCATCCCCAGCTTCTATTTAGCCGGGGAGTGCCTTTCGCGGCTCACAAGGAGAAAGAAATGTCCCTGAAGTACCTCGCAGATCTTTGGGATGAAAGTCATGCCGGCACTCTCGATCCCGCTGCCCTTTTGCGCTATCGTTCCAATCTGCTCGGCTCCGACTTGCGCATCACCAATTTCGGCGGTGGCAACACCAGTTCCAAGCTGGATGGGACCGATCCTCTGGACGGACAAAAAAAGAAAGTGCTTTGGGTAAAAGGCAGCGGCGGCGACCTGGGCAGCATCAAGGTCGAGGGTTTCGCGACGCTGTATCTGGATAAGGTGCTCGCCCTGACCAAGATTTATCGCGGGGTGGAACTGGAAGACGAGATCGTGGGCATGTATCCACTTTGCACTTTCGGGAACAACCCGGTGGCTGCCTCCATCGATACAGCGCTGCATGCGTTTCTCCCCTTTGCGCACGTGGATCATCTTCATCCGGACTGGGGCATCGCACTTGCTGCGTCGGCCAATGGCAAGGAGAAGATGGATCAATTCAACCAGCAGTTCGGGCACAAGATGGTCTGGATCCCCTGGCAGCGGCCTGGCTTTGAGCTGGCCATGATGCTCGATCGCGCCGTGAAGGAAACACCGGAATGCGACGGTATCGTGCTGGGCGGCCACGGCTTGTTTACCTGGGGCAACACGCAGCGCGAATCGTACCTGAACACCATCACCATCATCGACCAGATTGGACAATTCATCGAGGCTGCTCGCAGCCGAAAGAGTGCGCCTTCGTTTGGTGGATCGAAGTACAAGCCGCACCAGCAAAGGAAAGAAGTCGCCACGAAATTGATGCCCTTCCTGCGCGGAAGCGTTTCGGGCGTACAACGGATGATTGGCAGCTTCACCGATATTCCGGAAGTACTGGAGTTTATCAATTCGCATTCGGCGGCAGAGCTTGCCTATCTGGGCACGAGCTGCCCCGACCACTTTATCCGCACAAAGATTCGCCCCTTGTTTGTGGACTGGGACCAGTCCGGGGATGCATCGCAGATTCAAGCAGCGGCAAAAACAGCCTTGGAGAAATACCGCAGCGAATATGCGAGCTACTACCAGAAGTATGCACTCAAGGATTCGCCTGCGATGCGTCAGCCGAATCCGACGGTCGTCCTGGTGCCTGGTATCGGTATGTTCAGCTTCGGCAAGAATAAGGCGGAGGCGCGCATCACCGGCGAATTTTATGTAAACGCGATTCACGTGATGGAAGGGGCCGGGCATCTGGATGAAGGCACGTGCCCGGCGATCCTTCCTCAGGCAGGACCCGCGGCTGAGACCAGTCAATTCAAAGTGCACTCCAACTATGTCGCTTTGCCTGCTTCCGAAGCGTTTCGCATCGAATACTGGGCGCTGGAAGAAGCGAAGATTCGCCGGCAACCGGCTGCCAAGGAGTTGAGTGGCCGTATTGCGCTTGTTGTCGGCGGGGCCAGCGGGATCGGCCGGGAGGTCGTACTGATGGCGGCAGAGCGAGGCGCGCACCTTGTGGTGGCCGACCGCGAACTTGCCGGAGCCGAAGCAGTTGCCAAGGAGGCGCAGAAGATAGCCGGCCGCGAAAACGTCATTGCCACCAAGATCGATATTCGCGATCGCGCCTCGATTCGATCCGCCCTCGATGCAACCGTCGCAGCCTTTGGCGGGCTCGATATCCTGGTTAACACGGCTGCGCTGTTTCCCTCGTCGCCAGACGGCGTAATCAGCGACGCACAGTGGGCATCAACCCTCGAGATCAATGTGACAGGCAATTACCTGCTGGCAGACGAAGCGGCGCGGGTCTTCGGCGCGCAAGGTATTGAAACCAGCATTGTGCTCACCAGCTCGGCGAACGCTGTGGTCGCCAAGCGGGGCAGCGAAGCCTACGATGTGAGCAAGGCTGCGGTCAGCCACCTGGTTCGCGAACTGGCAGTCACGCTGTCACCGAAGGTTCGGGTCAACGGGATCAGTCCCGCAACCGTAGTGAAGGGATCCACCATGTTTCCCCGCGACCGCGTGAAAGCGTCACTGACCAAATACAACATTCCCTTCCAGGATTCGGCTTCCGATGACGATCTGCGCGATCTGTTGGCGCAGTTTTATGCCAACAGAACGCTTACGCATCAGCCCATTGACCCCAAAGACTGCGCGGCGGCCATTCTGTTCCTGGCGGGCCCGCAGGCGCGCTGCACGACCGGGCATCTTATTCCGGTGGACGGAGGTCTGACCGAGGCTTACCTCAGATGAGCCAGCGGCAGGCCATGATCGCCATCGACCTGGGCGCAGAAAGCTGCCGCGTCTCTCTGCTGCGATGGATCAATGGCCGTCCTCAGATTGAGCTGGTGCATCGCCACGCCAATGCGCCTGTGAGCCGCAACGGAGAATTGCACTGGGACCTGGGACAGATCACGCAGCAGATGGACGCCGGGCTGCGCAAGTGCGCGGAGATTGCAAGTGAAGGTATCCGGTCGATTGCCGCCGACGGCTGGGCAGTCGACTATGTTCGACTGAATCAGGATGGTTCGCCCGTTGGCGATCCGTTCTGCTACCGGGATGAACGAACTATCTGCTCGCAGGCTGAGGTGTGGAAGCGAATTGCACCGGCTCGCCTTCGCGCTATCACGGGCACGGAGATGAGCCGCATCAATACGCTCTACCAGCTCTACGCCGACCCAGCCGATCTGCAGGAGAAGCCATGGCTGAACCTGCCGGAGTACGTGCTGCATCGCCTGGGCGGACGCGCAGTCGCGGAATACACCAACGCCACGCATACGCAGCTGGTGGATGCGGAGAGGCGCAACTGGTCAGCCGAAGTTTTCGCGGCGGTAGGCCTGAGTATGAAAGCAGCTCCTCCGCTTGTGCGGCCGGGTACGGTCATTGGGAAGTTGGCCGGACGCCAACTGAATTTGCAAGGCCTGGAAGGAGCCGTGCTCATTGCACCGGCATGTCATGACACGGCGTCCGCAATCGCGGGCATTGCCGACAGCGGCGGCGATTGGGCCTACATCAGCTCCGGCACGTGGTCATTGGTAGGAACGGTGCTGCCCGAGCCCTGCAATGGCGCCGAGGCGCAGGCGGCGGACTTCACTAACCTGGGCGCGGTCGGCGGCCGGATTTGCTTTCACAAAAACGTCAATGGCATGTGGCTGCTACGTCAATGCATGACGGAATGGGTAACGGAGATCGATTGGACTGTACCTGAGCTGATCAAGGCAGCTGAGGGTCTGCCGGCACCCGCTTCCCTGCTCAATGTGGATGATCCCGATCTGCTGCTTCCCGGAGAAATGCCCGCGCGTATCAACAGGCAGCTTGCGCATCGTGGATTGGCGCCCGTGGGCACGGGTGCGGAGGCCGCCCCCGAGGTGACGAACCTCATCCTTCACAGCCTCGCGGCCAGGTATGGAGAGATTGTGAGTAAGGTGGCCCAGGTTACGGGAAAGAAGCTGCGGCGGATTTACATTGTCGGGGGCGGCAGCCGCAATACGCTGCTGAATAAGCTGACGGCTGCCGCCACAGGCCTTGAAGTACGATGTGGCGCAGTGGAAAGCGCAACCATCGGCAATTTTGCTGTGCAATTGGCTGCACTCGAAAATTCAACTGAGCACGGGGCAGATGCTGCAAGGGTAGCTTATTGGGCCCAGGAAATCCTGACCGCCTCAATGGAATGACAAAAAACTTCTGTGCTCGTCACCGTCATCAGCAGACGCGAACTGCCCGCATTCCTAACAGACTTGCAACCTTTTCGAGCTGTGCTGCCGCATGCCCAATTCCGATGGCGCAATGATGCGCCGGTCCGTGGGAGTTCCAGGCTTCTATGAATTTGCGCGCACCTAAAGGAAATCTGTAGCGGCTATTAGTATTGCCGATCTCGAGAATCGGTCCAGGGACGCTCTCGCCTTCGGCAATCAGAAGAGCGAAGCCCCGGTCTTTATCTTCGATTACGGAAAGCAGTGTGACGGGGCCGTGTTTCACCGACATCTCCACCGAAAGACCTGCGCCCACTTTCCCGTGGTAGACCTGCAGAGGCCGCACTTTGATCTTGTCCTGCGCGATGCCGAAATGACCCGGCCCATCGTGTCCCATCAGAACAAGGTCAGCCCCAAAATCGATGGCGTAGTACTCCGTGAACGATCCACCGATGCCCAGCAGGTCCATGATCTTCATTGCTATCACATTCTTGACCTCATACTCGCCAGCCACCGGCACTCCACGGCCCGTCAACATCGATGTGCCAAGAATGATCGAGCTCATGGTGTCTTCATTCGCAGGCACTCCGCTGCCCATGTAGTAGTAGGCCATCAGGTCAAGATCCTTCTGCTTCACCAGTTGATCGAGCGCAACCGCGGTTCGGGCGGCTCGCCGAAGCTCCAGCTGAGAACAGTCATCACGCACTTCGAAGAAAGCACGGAACTCAGCAACCTTCCTATGCGCATCGGCTTCTCCGACGTCGGCGCGCAGCCCGGTGAGCTCGTCGACTTCAAGCATTTCGATGTGGAAACCGAAGCGGCCGCTGACCTGAGCCAGGTCGCTGGCAATATCGAGCATGCCACCGTAGTAGTGGCCCATCAATCCGAGGCGGCTGTGAGCCAAAGCATGCACGACCTCGGCCGCCCGAAGCCACTGCTCGATCTCCTGCCGGCACGCGGTGTCGCCATGGAGGATGCCGGTGACCTGGTGAAACGGAATGTCGAGACGGCGGAGTACGTTTGCGATCTCCGGCACGGGGCAAGCGCTGCAGTACGCGAGCCACTCACCGGTCATCGCAGTTCTGCTTTCCATACGATTAAACTGCTCGTAATCGATGGCTGACGCAGGCTGCAGATTGAGAAATATCGCCGGAATGCCGGCGCGCTGGATCATCGGCAGCACGGTAGAAGACAGGGCATACGTGGTCACGTACACCAGGAGAATCGAGAGGTCTTCGCGCCGGCAGATATGACCTGCTTCTAACGCCTTCTGCGGCGTATCGACCAAGCCGAGGTTCACCACCACACGCGAATCACCAGCAACAGCCTTTTCCAGGTCGCTGACGTACCCGCGCAGTCTTGCTTCCAATCCAGCAAACTGGCTCCAATACGCTTCCAGGCCAAGACCAGCCAAACCGATGCGTAGATCTCTAAACTTGTTCTGCACAGGAACAGTTCCTCAATTGGTTCTTGCCGCGTGGCAAACATAGCATGCCGGCTCGAGAACTGGCGACGACTAGAGAGCGGCCGGGTACCCAAGAAGACCCTTCGAACGTGCAGAGGATATACTGACCCATCGTAGTTTCCGTATTGAACTTGGGCCGAAGAGCGATCAGAACCCGGAAGGAGACGCTTGGCTAAGTCTGGATTAAAACGGCTGTATCACATTCCCATCCTGTCAAAAGCCCTGGACATCCTGGAATTGCTGCAGGCGGAGGGTGAGCCTCTGGCCCTGGAAGCTCTGTATCAGCGCACTCGCATTTCCAAAACGTCTGTTTATCGAATACTCAAAACCTTTGTCCACCGCGGCTATATCGCGCAGACGGAGAATGGGCTCTACCGGCTGGCGACGCGGCCGCGGAAAATTCGCTTCGGCTTCGGCGGCCAATCCGAAGATCTGCCGTTTTCCCAGGCAGTGACCGAGAGCCTGCGAGCGGCCGCGGCTTCCTCCGGAGTGGATTTGATGATTCTCGACAATCACTACGACGCTGCCACAGCGATCCGCAATGCGGAGCAATTTGTCGCCAGCCGAGTGGACCTTGTCATCGAATTTCAAATTGAGCAACAGGTCGCTCCCATCGTCGCCGACAAGATCGCAGACGCAGGCATCCCGTTGATCGCGGTCGAGATTCCCCATCCCCATGCGATCTTCTTCGGAGTGAATAATTACCGCGCCGGATTTGAAGCGGGAGAGTATCTTGCACAGCACGCGCAGCAGCGCTGGAGCGGGAAGGCATCGTGGGTCATTGGGCTGGATATTGAGGAGGCCGGCCCGCTGGTGCAGAGCCGCATCACAGGCGCTTTTGAAGGTGTGAAGTCGGTTCTTCCCGATCTCCCGATTGAAGCCTTCGTGCGCATGGATGGACGTGGGCTGCGCGAGCGGGGCTACAAGCTGACGGCAGATTTTTTGCGCCGCCATCCCAAAGACCGCGGCATGTTGATTGCGGCTGCAACCGATACCAGCGCACTCGGCGCCCTGCAGGCGGTTCGGGAGGCCAAGCGCGAGAAGCACGTGGCCATCGTGGGCCAGGATTGCATTCCAGAAGCTTTGGAAGAGATGACGAAACCGAACTCGCCATTTATCGGCTCAGTCTCGCACGAGGTCAATACTTACGGTTCGCGATTGATCCATCTGGGTCTGGCGATGATCAAGGGCGACCGTATTCCCCCGTACAACTACGTGAATCACCGGCTCGTTACGGCAAAGAGCATCACATCGCCGTAGTTATACAATCTCCGGCGCTAAACCTATTTTGCGATAGAGGCAATCGAGACGCCGTCCTCTCCAAAGAACCTCATCCGGATCAGGGTCTCGGCTTCTCCCGGATGATCGAGAGCCTGGTAACGCCAGCGACGCACGGCACGCATTCCAACTTCTGCCAGTTTGGGGCTGCCGCTCACCACGGTCACCTGTTTGACAGAGCCATCAGAACCGATCAAAGCTTTTAAGCGTAATTCTCCAACCAGGTTCGGATCGGTCACGACGGGTTCTGCGAAATGCCCCTGAGGTAACTCGGATACAAAAAGCCGCTCCGGTTCGCTGGCCGAAATTCTCTCCAATTCATTGGCAGCCCGCATTGGGTTGCTAGTGGCAATCAATGGCCGGGATGCTGTGAAGTGGGGTGATGGCCTCTCGACAGTCGACGCCAGTTGCAACTCTGGTAAAGCGACCTGCGGCTTCAGTCTGGCGAAGGTGGGCAAGAGCGCAGATGGCGATACCAACTGCAGCGGGGGGTTCACGCGCGGCGGGCTCTGAGTTTTAGCTTGCTCAACGTGGGCGGACGCACCTGGGGGATTCCATCCCGTCGCCGGAAGCAAAGAGGGATCAAAGAAACGGACCAGAATGACCACAACGCAAACAGCAGCCAGGACACCCAGGGCACCCCATTGCTGAAAGCGGGCATCCCGCACGAACCGCGCCCTGCGACTGGTAGAGTATGTCGTCGCTACTGGCGGCCGGATCGGAATCGGTTCAGGGCGCACCATGAGACGCCTTCTACGGTCGGGTAAACCAGGGTGCCACCTGTTAGAAGACGTCAACTTCGCAGGCGACCTTTGCGGCTCCGCGGGTTCCGTTCCTAAGCGCACTGCCTTGGGAGCGGCAGCCGTCGGTTGCAATCGTACTTTCTCAACCACGCCAAAAACTCGCTCTCGAGCAACCGGGAAGTCTGGAGTGACCATCGCCGTGCGCGCGAGTTTTTCAATAAGTCGTTGATTCCTAAGACTTAGCACTTGTGGGGGGAGGACATGAAAATGACGAAATGCCCAGCGTAAGCGCCAACGCTGCCACCGAGTCGGACAGACGTATATAGGTCCAGATTCGGTGCGTAGTTCCAGCAGTTGGACCAGACGGTCCTCGCCTACGCCGACACTATTTCGAACGGCCTGAGAGGACCACTCCTCTGAACTTCGCATTAGGGGCCCTATTTCCATCAAGGCCTCCGCCTCGGGCACGAACCGTGACCGGCTTTACACTTGCTGGGGGAAGTCCGGGTCGGCAGAATGTCAAGTGCAGCAGGTTTTCCTGCACCCCATCTTATGCCACTTTGGTAACGGTTGCCAAGATTGAGTCCTCGTTCGGCCAAAGCGGGGGGGAAGTATCGGGAGGAACCCGTGTGAGTCGCCGCGGTTTATCCAGCCAACGAGATCAGGTCAGCGCGCCGGCGCAAAACCCTGGAACGCGGCGGAGTCTGAATGGCAGACCGAACAGATTGCCGATTTTCAACTAGCTGCGTGAGTCTGCACCGAAACCTGCTTTGCAGGCCGGCGACAACCCGGAATGCCTCTTGAGCGCGCATACGCGGACGACAGGCCGGTTGTCTAGTTAATTACGCTTCGGACCTGGATTAAGCATAGTCCTTCCTGTCGATATGCAGCTTCTTCAATTTTGAATTCAAGGTCGTGCGTTTCAAGCCGAGCTTTTCTGCCGCACCTCCCGCGCCTCCGATAACGCCATTGCAGTCTTTCAACACTTTCAAAATATGTTCACGCTCTGCCGTCAGAAGATTCGGATCAAATCCATCGCCTGACTCGCCAACTGGGTTTTCCAATTCGCCCAAAGGAGCTCGGAGCACGGTCCCAGGGGTAAGAATGACCGCGCGTTCAATGAAGTTTTCGAGTTCCCTTACGTTCCCCGGCCACGGCCACGCCATCAAGGCTGCCATCGTGTCGTGGGGAACGGTATGAATCGGTTTGTTCATACGCCGCGCGTGCTTAGTCACGAAGTAATTCACCAATAAAGGAATATCGGATACCCGCTCGCGAAGAGGAGGGATCGTGATGGGAAAGACCCTAAGACGGTAATAGAGATCGTTACGGAATTGCCCCTCCTTCACCATCTTCGACAAATCCCGGTTGGTCGCGGCAATCAGACGAACATCGACTGGAATGGTTCTTCTGCCGCCCAGGCGTTCAATTTCCTTCTCCTGCAAGGCACGCAACAGTTTCGGTTGCAGTTCCAGGGGTAAATCCCCGACTTCGTCCAGGAAGAGGGTCCCTAAGTGGGCCAGTTCGAGCCTGCCGATGCGTTGCGAGATTGCACCGGTAAAGGCGCCTTTCTCATGTCCAAATAGCTCGCTCTCGAGTAGGCCAAGCGGGATTGCGGAGCAATTCAACTTGACAAACGTACGGTCGCGGCGGGGGCTGAGTTTGTGGATGGATCGGGCAATCAATTCCTTCCCGGTGCCGGTCTCGCCCAGGATCAGCACCGTGGCGTCAGTGCTGGAGACGGTTTCTACCTGCTTCAGAACCGCCCGCAGGCTGCGGTTTTCACCGACAATTTCCTCAAAGTTATATTCGGTGCGAAGTTCTTCTTCGAGATAACGCTTTTCCTCTTTGAGTTTGCTGCTGAGTTGAACGATGCGGCGGAAACTATGGTCCATCTCGATAGCGTTCGCAATCTGGTTACCAGCCTGTAGCAACATGTCGACTTCCTGACGGCTTAACTCGCCCTCGTGGCGGCCTACAAAAAGGGTGCCAACGATATCGCCTCGATAGTTCAGTGGCACCCAGCACCCTGATTTGAATTCGGACCAGGGGCGATGCTTCATTAGTGAGAGACTCTTGTTTTCAACTTGAGAAAGCAGTAGTGGCTCCTGTTGAGCGAGGACCCAGCCTTCGGGTCGCCCCTGAACACGGATAACGGATTCCAGCGGCCTTGCTTCTCCAGCGGGCTTGAGTTGTTGTACGTGCAGTTCATGCGGCGCACTCGAGTCATATAGAGCAATGGCTGCGTAATCGTGCGGGATCAGACTCTGCAAACTGTCCTCAATGGCTTTGAGCATCTGGCGGATATCCGGATTCGCCAGAACCGCCTTACTCAGTTCGAGCACGAGCGCTTCTTCAGCCCGCTTCCGGTCAGTAAAGTCTCGAGTTACCTTGGAAAAGCCAATCAGAGCTCCATCCCTTCGGATGGCAGTAATGACGACATTGGCCCAAAATCGCGACCCATCCTTGCGGATGCGCCAGCCTTCGTCCTCGCATTTGCCTTCTGCAGCGGCGAGTTCCAACTCGTGCGCCGGTTTGCCCCGCTCTACAGCCTCATGGGGATAAAAAACAGAGAAGTGCCGGCCGACGATCTCGTCTTCCCGGTAACCCTTGATTCTCTCCGCGCCGGAGTTCCAGGTGATCACCTTGCCTTCCGGATCGAGCATGAAAATGGCATAGTCGCGGGCGCCCTCCACGAGCAATTGAAAACGCTCCTGGCTTTCCCGGAGGGCAGCCTCTGCTTTTCTGCGGTCGGTAATATCGCGTACCACTGCCAGAACGAACTTCTCTCCGTCCGAGACGAATGGGCTTAGCATGATATCGACAGCAACCTCGCTACCGTCTTTCCGGCGGCCGTAAAGCTGCAGACCACTTCCCATCGGCCGTCTTCCGGGCGTTGCGAGATAGTTTTGCCGATTTTGAACGTGACGATCCCGGAATCGCTGGGGAATCAGAGCTTCGATAGGCTGGTCCAGCAGTTCCTGCTCTTCATAACCGAACATCTGTGCGGCTACGGGGCTTACAGCAGAAATGCGGCCGTGTGCCGTCATGACGAAGATCGCATCGGGAAAACTCAGGAAGAGGGTTCGAAACAGTGCTTCGGAGTGGGCGAAGACACCTTTCAAACCAACATCGGCGGACATTCGACCAAGCCTCCGGCTGCTCGTTCTCACGACGAAAGCGGCATCACCCGACAATCATGTGACCTATTTACCCCGGTATTCTACCCCAGGAAACCTTCGGACTCGAACGGCACGGAGAAGCGCAGACACCCGAGCTTTATGGACCACTCACCCACTATGTTCATTTTCACTGAGTGGCGCGCTGTTTAGTCGCCACTCACGGCACGTAATGCACTTCGGTCAGAAATCATGACGTGCACCCCTTTAAGGGTGATCAGATGCTTGTTCTTGAATTGAGTTAATGTGCGCGTCACCGTCTCTCGTGTCGAGCCGAGGCAGGAGGCAATCTGTTCGTGAGTAAGGGGAACTCTGAGCTCGTTCTCGTTCGACGGCATTTTGTCGTCGGACGACCAATTGAGAAATAGACGTGCGAGTTTCTCCTGCACCGTGTTCGACAAGCCGATGGTACGCAGTTGCTCACAAGCGCGGCCATATTGCAGATTCAGCTGCCCGATCAATAATCCATACACTTCGGGAAACTGAGCAAGAAAGCGCACAAAGTGCTCACGCCGAATGAAGGAGATCTCGGAGGGATACAAGGTTTCTGCAGTCGCTTCGCACTCAATTCCCGATAGCGTCGCCGTCAGGCCGATGATCTCCCCAGCGCCCGCGATTTGCGTAATGAGAGTCTTTCCTGTTCGGGAGCTGACCGAAAGTTTTACTCTCCCGGAGCCAATGAGATAAATCCCTCTAGGCTGCTCATGCTCAAGAAATAGAACCGTCCCTTCCGGGTGCCGGGTGGTCAACTTGATGGACTCGAACGCTCGAGCGGCTTCCGGAGAAAGCCGGCTGGGAAAACCATCCTGTCTGAGTCCGTTCTTTCGGGTAGTGGATTGCATCTGCATTCTCCTTTGGCGCGAAGCCTCTTGGTCTTGCGACTCGATCTTCAGTGACGGGAAAGGAAACCGCCTCCCAGTCACCAAGTGCTTAGGGCATCAATGCCCATCCGGTTTGCACGGGCCGACCGCGAGATTGCCTGAGGATCGCTATGGTTCTGCGACCACCGACTGTGTCGGCAGCACTCAGCACTACCCATCCGGAAAAGTCATCAGGACATTTTCTCGATGTCCTAGATATTGGCAATCGCATGACCACAGTCTTGTTGCGGGTGGTGAAATCTGGGAGGTGCAGCTAAGTATCGAGGCTTTAGTAACTTACGGAAGACGACGGGGGTGCGGGAACGGGACAGGGCCAAGGAAAGCGCGACGACATTTCGTCATGCGACGATTCTTCGCCGACTTAGACTCGCGCTGGCGAACAACGTTCAGGGACAATGAACACCGGGCATTGGGCCGCAGCTGCCACATGGTAGGCCAGCCCACCGCTGGTGTGGGAAGCTGCATGAGCAAAATGGCTTGGATGCGCTCCCATCACAATCATTGTTGCGTTCCAGCTTCTGGCCTGGTCCAGGATGACCTGACTCGGCGTGCCGAATTCTACAACGCAGATCGGGGCCGGCGTCAGGCCATAATCCTGCGGCAAAAGCTCTTCGAGCGCGGCTCTCCGAGCCTCTTTGGCCGCCTCCTGATCGAGAGCAGGCGGCACTTCTTGAGTCGCTGCCGCATTCAGCAAGACCAGCCTGGCATGCTGCTGGTGGGCAAGCAACAATGCATAGCTGATTGCCTGCTCCACGCCGGCCATGAAATCGGTGGCAAACAGCACCGTTGGCAGCTTCTCTGGATCGTTCGAACTGCAGGAACAGTGCGGCCCCACGGTAAGAACTGGAACGGCCGAAGAACGAAACACCGCTTCCGCCGTGGAGCCAAACGCAACCTTTTCCAAACCTCTTGTGCCCGAAGTGCCAACGACAATGAGATCCGCGCCCTTCAATTGGGTCAACATATCTTTCGGAGAACCTTCCACGAGGACATGCGTCGATCGAATGCCCGGGAAGAAATCACGCTGCTCTTTTTCCAGCGCATCTGCCAGATGGCGGCGCTCCACTTCCAGACTCTTCTCAACAAGGGCCGCGGTCGGAGCCGCAAACGCGCTCGGCAGGGGAATATACGCGTGGGCAAGAACGATACTGGCGTGATTCTGCTGAGCTAAGGAAGACGCAAAGCTGAGGGGAGCCGCCATGTTCGCAGACAGGTCAGTCAGCACTGCAATGCTTTCGATCTGTGGCGTTACCACGAAGCGAGGGTGGCAAAGATTGACCATCGTTGTCTCCTCGATGAATCATCCGACCATTCCCTCGAACACGCAGTGACCGCCGTCACGGTTGATGGCGAGGAAGCGGACCTCGAATTTCGCCTGGGCAACGAGTGAATCCACGCCAGGCTCTGAGTTTCCGTTCTACCCGGCCAGTCTGGCGAATGGAAGCCACTTGCGGTAAAACGTTCTCAGATCCTAAGCCTGGTATCTCAACATCGCGATACACGGAGCTCCAAACGGCATCGAATGATGCGCTAGGATGGTTACCGTTCCTCGCCTTCGGATGGTTTCGGCCGCAATAAAGTTCATGAGCTCATCCTGGACAGTGCCAGTTTGCCTTTCGGGCAAAATGAGTTCACGCACTTTTCCTTGACGAACTGCGTCCAGGATCAGATTCAAATCGGCCAGCATCCCTGAACCGTCGGCGGCAAGCTGCGCACTGAGCCGGTCTTCTTCTACCGCTCGTTGCGCCTCTATGCTTTGAAGCGCGCGGCTGCACAGTTCGGAGTCGGTGAGGCCCTCCGGACTGGCATGCACTACCGCGGCCGACAGGTGTTGATACTTGCTGACTCGACAGTAGATGCCAATTTCGCGATCCACAGCAACGATTATCAGTGGCAATTTCTCCGCGGAAAGCATCTTACAGGCTGTCTGATCTACCAGACGAAAGAAACGCATCAGGTATGCCTCGCTCTTTTCTTCCGCGGAGCCAGTTCCAAAATGGATTCGGCGCCTCTCCCCCGATGCTGCTCCCGCTGCCGAGCGGTTTTCCAGGTCATGGTCAGGTTGGTCAAAAGCTCCTGCCTGCTCGACACTGGACGGAGTCGAAACCGGAAGCTTCACGGGCGTGATAGCGCCATCCATGCATTTGAGAAGGCGTACGTGCTTTTCGCTTAACGCGAGCAGGTAAAACGGACGTCTGCGCGCGAGGATGGCCAGCAAAGGCCAAATGTAAAACTCGTTGCCAACATACACAGCTTCGCTGAATGAACTGGAAAGCTTGATGAATCGGGAGAAATTCGGCGCGACAAAGATAGCCAAGCCCCCCCGGTCAGTCTCCCACGCATGTTTGCTGGTGGACGCATACAGGTCTTCAAAAGTTGAATCGAGAGCACCCGGGAATTCTGCGCCCGCTCTGAGTTCTCGTTCGGCCGCTCCTAAAGCCGATCGAAGCCGAACATGAAAGGGCACCGGCCTTTGGCTAGGAACAAAGAAAGGAAGGTAAATGGAAACACAAGGCCCTTTTGTATCGGCCCACTGCGCCAACGCCTTCTGCGAAGTATCCTGTTCGACCGTTATCTCATGCGCTAACATCGTGAAACCTTTCGTAAGCTACTTTGTCTGGATGTGTTCCTAAATCCGGTATTCCATAAGTGCCACTCATGCTTTCCACCGCTGTAAGCGTGTCTCTTTGCAATGAAACCATGAACAGGAGCACGCAAGTAGGGCTGTGTTGGAGCGCACACCATCAGATAAGTATTGTGCACTGAGGTTTCGCCGGGTTTACAGCTTGTCGATGGCTATGTAGCAGAGTCAGGACCGGGCACTTTGCCTGGGCAATGACGTTGTAAACTGTCCGATCTCCATAGACTGGCCAGAAAGCCGATCCAGGATTCGCACCCATCACTACCAGGTCTGCATCTGATTTTTGCGCGATGAAGACGATCCTCTCCACTATATCTCCCTGCTCAACCATAGACGTCGCCTTCAACCATTCGGGCACTTCCTGACGGGCCAGATGTTTAAGTTCATTATGGATCCACTGAAGGACACGTTGAGCGGTGAAACCAGGTTGTAGCTGCGGCGACAACACATGCAGAAAGGAGATTTCCGCTTCATGGAACTGCGCAATTTTTATTGCGAACTGGGCTGCCTCCTGATATCCCGAGTTCAGTGAGACGGGGTGCAAAATTCTCCTGGGAACTCCTCCAACGTGACCACGTGCATGCGGACCGACAATCAGAACCGGAACATGAATCGCAGTCAGGATCTCATGCGCGGTGGATCCGAGAAAGAACTTGCTTAAGTAACCACGACCGTGTGTTCCAACAATTAGTCTTTTTATGTCGCCTTGCCGAACAATCTCCTCAATTACCGGATATGGGTAGCCCCAGCGGATCATCGTCTGACATTCGATCCCGGCGGCGCGGATCTGGGCCGCTGCTTCTTCCAGCCGCGCCTGGGCAAGCTGAAGCCGTTCTCGAGATCTTATCTCCGAATTGTTTGGCTTCGTGCCAGCCGCAGTATCGAACCCGTTGGAATTGTTGTCGGGTATTACATGAGCAATCGTGAGCGAAGCGGCAGAAGCCTGACACTGCGACGTCGCTTGCGGGACAAGATAATCGAGGTCGGCGATGTCTGTCGCAAGTAGAACTCGATCTGGCGCAGCAAAGTCCGAGTTGTTGCTCACCGTGTTGATTCCCCGTGCTTTCACCAACGCACCCTCAATGTCCGAAATTGCGTTTTGCAGCGTCATCAAATTGGGACCCGCGGCCAGAAGTCCGGCATCATGACGGCATTGATTGTTCGATTCCGTCTTTCCTGAATCCGGCATTAGACACCCCCAAGTTTGCTGTTCGGGAGCGAAGAAAATAAAGTGTCAAGAGAATTTGGCTTCCCATGAACAAGCAATAAGCTGCCATAACGGATAGGGCGAAGCGCTCTCCCTGCGGCGTAGCGATCAGCAGGGCTACACTGAATGCTAGGGCAAGGGCGCCCAGAATATACATCAGTGACCGCTCCCTTTTACTCCCTCTCCATGATCGTGCCAACTCGAATTTTCCCAAGGCCAAGCACCCAGCGTATAGCGCGAGAAGATTGCAGAACATCGCGACGGTCGACGACGGATAAAAGACCAGAAACAACGCGCACGCCGCCGCTGACGTGCCTACAATAAGGAGCCAGCGCAGCCTGGCAATCTGCGCGTAGCCGCTGCCAATAGCGCAAATCCAATCGAGCACGCTAAGAAAGAGAAGAGTGGCTGCCATCAAAAGACACGCCAGCGCACCACCGATCACGGAGAAAAGTGGATTGGTCATGGTTGAGCGAACATAGTAAGTGCCCAGGCCCAATGCAATCAGAGCAAGTCCATGGGTAGTCATGAACCTGGCCCGCGTTCCTTCTGCCCATTGCGCCATATATTTCAACCCTCGATCCCATTCTCTCCACTGAACGATCGTCAGGGCTGTGACGCAGGTCACTAGAGGTACTTTGTTCGTTTTGGAGCTGCCATGAAAGCAGCACCGAAGCATTCAATTTGCACTTTCTGTAGACTGCAGATCCCTCCCCTACACTGCGGGAACCACAAGCACGGGACAATGCGCTTCCCGAATGATGGCAGTGAGCTTCGCGTGGGGGATATGGTTGGTCAGCGGCGGCTTGTGCCGAGAACCGAGGATCAGCAGGTTCGCTTTGTTTTGCTCCGCAGCGAGCAAAATGGACGAAGCAATCTCGCCGGAGACCGCCTGACATTTTGCGTTACGCCTGTCAGATTTGGAGTAAGCGATCGCTCTCCGAAGTGCCGCCACGGCATCAGATTCGGAGCGACTTTGATTCGTCTGATCTTTCTCCGAATGGAGCACATGCAGCGCCGTGAAATCCGCATCGTAATGTTTCGCCAATTGCCGGGCGTAAACGCTCGCCCTGGTCGTCTCTGCGGAAAGATCCGACGCGAAGACGATGGAACGGATCGGGTGAACCACCTCGGGGCATTTTGGCCCGGCCACCAACACCGGACAGTGCAGCCTCTGAATCGCCCACTCCGCCACAGAACCTAAAGCCAATTTAGCGAAGCCCCCGCGGGCATGTGAACCCAATACCAGAAGATCGATCGATTTTGATTCCACAGTAGCGCTGATTCCATCAATCGCCGTGCCCAGGAAAGCGCTCTCTTCGTGTTTGAGGGTACGAAGTTCCGGAATGTGCTGCGCGTACTTATGCAATTCCTGGCGGCCATTATCGAGTTGCATGACGGCAAGCTCCGGGATAGGCCCAGCGACAGATACGCCAAACAACTCCGGCTCGGAGGCATGAAGAACATAGAGCTTAGCATGTGAGTCTTTAGCAAAATGAGCGGCTATTCTTGCCACGGTCGCACTGGAAGGCGAGCAATCGGTCGCCAACAATACAGCATGAAATGGCAAATCATTTTCTCTTGTGCGGCCTGTTCCTGTTTCGTTTTTTACGTTTGCGATTGTGCCCATGACGTAGTCTTCTCCGCGAACCAGCTTTTGCTTGTGCTTATTCTTTCCCCGCACCGGAGATACATCTGTGACAACCGTCACAACGAATGCCGCCTGTTTTCAATGGAAATGTGATGACGCGCACAGCCCCGTGGCTCATCTGCCATGCATGGTCACTGGGAGGAAGCTCCCATGTTGCTCAATTTTGTATATCTGATAATCCTTGCATTTTTGCTACTCCCGTCAGTACCCCAAACAAGCGGCGGCCGCGAACCCGTGCATGGTCGCACAATGACGCAGCCCGCTTCACAACCCCGAGCCAACCAAGGTCATTTGCCGCCTCCGCCCCCAAGGAACTCGAGAGGGGCGTCGGCTGAACGGCTCGGCGAGGGCCGAGTGAACAGTCTGCCGCATGTCAACCACGACCAGTGGTATGGCCACGATGTAGCCGACGACGCACGCTATCACCTGCAAAAGCCCTTTGATCATGGAAGGTTTACACAGGTAGGGCCCCGCTATCGCTATCCCATCATTCGCGTTGACCGGGATCTCCACAGATTCTGGATCGGAGGAGGTTCTTATTTTGAAGTGGCTACCTGGGATTGGCCGCTATTTGCGGACTGGTGCTGGGATTGCGGCGATGACTTTGTGGTCTACGCAGACCCGCTTCATCCCGGCTGGTATTTGCTTTACAACATTTATACCGGTGTCTATGTACACGTCCACTACTGGGGAGCCTGATGCACCTGTTGCCCCGGATGCGAAGGACGTGATCGTTTCGATTGGTAGCGTCATCGGGGATCGAACCCGAACTCTCCGCCTTGAGAGGGCGGCGTGTTAACCAATTACACCATGACGCCACGATGGTTTGGGGCCGGCCTTCAGTATAACAAAGTGACCGGGTGGGGAGATCGCTGGGCAAGGCGACCGCAAGAGCCGACGTGTGCTATCAAACGCCCAGTTTCCGTACTTCGTCGTTGTAGTACTTGCGATACAAAATGTCCCACTCCTGGCTGCCTTCGACGATGATCTTCCGTTGCGACGCGATTTTCTGGCGCGCAGCCTGGTCGATTTTCATTTCTTCGGTCAGCACCTTCTCCAGCGCCTTCCGTGCTTCCTGGCGAATGGTGTTGCGATCGTCCAGGAACTCACACTCGTCGGTCTCCGCGAGTGTATCGGCTACCACGTGGGCGAGCTTGTTGAGCTTGTCCCGAGAAAGTCTCACAGAACCGCCTTGTATTTGCGCGCCAGTTCCTGCTTTACCTTCTTGAACATCTCGGCATAGCTGGCGCCAGTGCGACGCATGTCTTCCTGGTAGGCTTCCAGGATCACGCGCACTTCCTCATTGATGCGATCTTCCAGGGAGAGTTCTTCCAGGATGGCTGCATTGACACGCTCCGCGACCACTGCCGGCTTCCCCGTCCGGATCATCTTGGCTTCGATTAGATAATTGACCGTCTGGCGAGCCAGATAACTCACGTACTCTCGCGAAAAAATCATGTGATCTGACTCGGACTATAGCATATTTGGTGCGGTTTCCCGGTCGGCTACACGCCGTGCGGAAGCCGCGGAACCCAGCGCCTGCCCTCCCGGTCAGGACTCGTCACCGCCTTCCCCGAATTGCATCACGCATTCCTGGCTCGGCCATGCTTCGGCATTTCCCAGCAGAAATACCCCTCTGTTGGCTGGGCCGTACGGCAAACCCGGAAACATCTGCGACAATAGACCCGGAATATGAAAGCAGACGATCTGATCTCTCTCAAAGACGACATGGTGGCGTTTGTCGAAGGGCATTCCATGCGCCGCCTGCCCGGATTCATCACCGAAGACTTGCCCACCGTGCTGTGGGAGGACGACGACAATCCCGATAGCTGGAAAGACTTCGTCGAGATGGCAAAAACCTCCGGCACCCCATTTGTCACCATGAGCGAAGTCAAGCTGGAGAAGGACGACATCGCGATGCTGATGGAGCAGATACGCGACGAGCATTTTCCGGACGACGCTGCCGCCGAGATGCAGGAGGCGCAATTTCTGGTCAATTACGTCGGGAAGATCGGATTTATCCAGCTTGGCTTCGCTTACCAGGGCATCGTCTTCGTGCACGAAAATTCGACAGAATGGTACGAACGGTATCAGCAACTTCAGGAGTTCGTAGACGGCTTCGGAGACGTGCTGTTCGAAGACGATGAGGACGAAGAAGAAGGGTGAACCCTGGCGGACCCCCCGTGCTCAGCGTACCCTCCACCACAACCCGCTGGATTCTTCCCCAGGCTAACCCTGCCACTGCTGTTCTGGCTCGAAGCGCCGGGCTGCCCCTGATCGTCGCTGAATTGCTGGCCGATCGCGGAGTACAGACCCCATCCGAGGCGGATGTTTTTCTTCACCCGCGAATCGAGCACCTCCTTGATCCCTATGCAATGCAGGGCATGGCAGCGGCGGTTAGGCGGATCCAGACAGCTGTTGCAAACCGCGAGCGCATCCTCATTTACGGCGACTACGACGTGGACGGCACAACCGCCATCGTTCTGCTGAAGACGGCGCTGCAGATGCTGGGCGGCGAGGCGGATTTCCATGCTCCCCATCGCCTGCGGGAAGGCTACGGAATGCAGGCGGAAGTGCTGGAGGCTGCGGCGCAGCGCGGCATTCGCCTGGTCATCAGCGTGGACACGGGAATACGCGATTTCGCCGCAGCGAACGCGGCCGCAAGCCTGGGACTCGATCTGATCGTTACCGATCATCATTTGCCGCATTCCGCTCTGCCGAATGCGTTGATCATTCTGAACCCCAACCAGCCCGGCTGCGGTTACGCCTGCAAGCACCTGTGTGGCGCCGGAGTGGCATTCAAGCTTGCGCAGGCCCTCCTGGAAGCCTGGGATGTGGACCGTGCCCGGAGCAAGGTTTTGCCTTCGTTTTTGAAAATGCTGGCCATTGCCACGGTGGCGGATGCAGTTCCGCTGTTGGGAGAAAATCGCGTCTTTGCCAGTCTTGGACTGGAGCAATTACGACGCCCAGCCAGCCCGGGTCTGCGGTCCCTGCTGCAGGTGGCCAAGCTCGACCCGGCGCAGCGTGCGCTCACGGCGACAGACCTTGCCTTCCGCATAGCACCCCGCATCAACGCCGCTGGGCGTATGGATGTGGCTTCGGATGTGGTGGAACTGTTCACAACGCGCGACGGCGCCCGGGCCAGCGACCTGGCAGCCAAGCTTGACCGGCTGAACACCGAACGGCAAAAAGCCGAAGCCGGCGTGCTCGAGGAAATCGATCGCCGGCTGCCTGAATTCGCCGCATGCCGCTGCATTGTGATTGAAGGACCCGGGTGGCACCGCGGGATTATTGGAATCCTTGCTTCCCGGGTTGTGGAACGTACGCAGCGACCGGCGATCGTCGTTGCCCTGGAGGGCAGCGAGGCCTACGGTTCCGGCCGCTCTGTTCCCGGCTTTCACCTGCTCCAGGCAATCGAGGGCTGCAAAGAGATATTCACGCGCTTTGGGGGGCACGCGCATGCCGTCGGCTTTTGTCTGCCGGCAGAACGCCTGGGAGAATTGCGGGGTCATATCGAAGACTGGGCGGCGCTCAACGCAGAGGTGACCGAACCGGCGCTCCGCTGCCATGCGGTGCTGCCCCTGGACCAGATCACCCATGCATTGTTTAGCTGGATCGGCCGCCTGGAGCCTTTCGGCAACAGTAACGAAGAACCGGTCTTCGTTGCCCACAATGTCCGCCTCGCGGCTCCCGTGCGGGCCATCAAAGATCGGCACGTGCGTCTGCAACTTGCACAGGGAGCACGCGGCGCCAGCTGGTCTGCCCTGGGGTGGGACTGGGGCGCGCGGGTCCAGGCCCTTGGGTTGGAGCAAGGTTCGATCATTCATCTCGCCTACACACTCAAGGAGAACCTGCATCCGGAATACGGGGGCCTGGAACTCGAGATCGCGGACCTGGTTCCAGCGGGGTGACGCTAACAAGTGAGGCTCCTGTCTCCACTGCCGTGATTCCTTCGCTTCCGCGGCGCGCCGAGGCAGCCGACTGATCGGAATGAACGTGTAAACTCCAGTGCATGCCACGAGGCCTTTTTGTCACCTTCGAGGGCCTGGATGGGTCCGGAAAAAGTACACAACTTCGCCGCCTGAAGGAGTGGCTGGAAGCAAATGGAAAAGCGGTCACGGCCACGCGTCAACCCGGAGGCACCCGGACAGGGGATCGCATCCGGTCTCTCTTGCTGGACTCCCGGACGGAAAACCTTTCTTCACTCGCCGAGTTGGGGCTGATGTTCTCCGATCGCGCGCAATCTATCGCAGAGGTTATCGAACCTGCACTGGAGACTGGGCGAATCGTGCTCTGCGACCGGTTTACCGATTCCAGTGAGGCGTACCAGGGTGGGGGCCGGCAACTCGGCAGCCAGGTGGTACAGGATCTACACGCAACCTTATGCCGAGGGCTCCAGCCAGACCTGACCTTCCTGCTGTTGCCGGACTTCGATATCTCTCTTGGACGCGCGAGGCGGCGCAACCAGCGAGTAGCGGCGGCCACGGGCAACGATGAGAACCGATTTGAACGCGAGAACAACGCGTTCTATCGACGGGTTTTCGACAAATACCAGGAAATTGCCGCACGTGAGCCTTTGCGTGTGGTTGTAATCGATAGCGACGGCTCCATTGATGAAGTGCACGAACGCATCGTAGAAGTAATACGGGGACGCTTGTAAGCGCCAATATGGGCACCACGTATTCACCGGCCACGCAGCAAACATGGACTGTGATCGAGCGAGACGGTTACCGCTATCCGCCCGGCCTGCAACTCAATCTGCCTTTTTACCTGCTGCGCCGGTTTTTCAAACCAGGCAATCCGATCGCCCTGTTCGAGTATCTCTCCCACACTTACGGCCGCATGGCTCACTACCGCCTGGGATTTTCCCAGATAGTGTTCGTCAACGAACCGGATTTCATTCAGGAAATTCTCATCAACCAGGCACAGCACTTTATCAAGGAGCGCACCCAGCGGCGGATGAAAATCCTGCTGGGCGAAGGACTCATCACCAGCGATGGCGAAGTGCATCGCCGGCAACGGCGGATTGCCGCTCCTGCCTTCCACAAACAACGTATTCAGGCTTACGGCGCCGTTATGGTGGACCGGGCGGCTCACATGCGTTCGCAATGGAAGGCGAATCAACCCTTGGACGTTGCCTCACAAATGATGCACCTGACATTGCAGGTAGTTGCACGAACCTTGTTCAACACAGATGTTACGGAGGACGTGCTGCAGATCAACGAGCAGGTCAACGTGATCATGCAGCTGTACAACTACCTGATTGCGCTGCCGCGCGCGGAGGCGTATCTGCAATGGCCGCTTCCTGGCCTGATCCGTTTTCGCCGGGCGCGGGCGACACTGGACAAGGTAGTGCAGCGAATGATTGCGGACCACCGCAGGGATGGAGTGGACCGTGGTGACCTGCTCTCGATGCTGTTGCGCTCGCGTGACGAAGAAACCGACCACAGTGGCATGTCGGACGAGCAGTTGCGCGACGAAGTGCTGACCATTTTTCTCGCCGGTTACGAGACCGTGGCCAATGCGCTGACCTGGACGTGGTATCTGCTATCGCAAAATCCCGACGCGGAGTCACGCCTGCATGCAGAGATCGATGCGGTCCTGGGTGACGAGCGTTTGCCGACACTCGAGGATCTGCCCGGTCTGCGATACGCAGAAATGGTGTTTGCCGAGTCCATGCGTCTTTATCCGCCCGCATGGGCCATGGGCAGGCAGTCCACCGCCGAGGTTGAATTGGGACCGTACAGGTTTCGGGCGGGCACCTATTTCTTTTTCAGCCAATACATCATTCAACGCAGTGCGGAGTACTTTCCCGACCCGCTGCGGTTCGATCCCAATCGTTTTTCGCCGGAGAACAAGGCCGGACGGCCACGCTTCGCCTATTTTCCCTTTGGCGGGGGCGGGCGGCAGTGTATCGGTGAAGCGTTCGCGTGGATGGAAGGCGTGCTGATGCTGACGACCATCGCGCAACGCTGGCGCCTGCGCTTCGTTGCCGGACAAGCAGTGGACGTGCAACCGAAGATCACGCTTCGTCCCAAATATCCAATGGTGTTCGTGCCCGAACCGCGCTGAGCGGCCTGAGGTTCCAGGGGGATGACCCACGCGCATGTTGCCGGATTGAGGAAAGGTGGAAGAGCAGTTTTTTGCTAGTCTCATAGCGTGGGATTCGATCAATTTGTAGGCAATGAAGTGACAGTGCGCCATCTGCGAGAGGCGATCGCGGCGTCACGCATGCCTCCCTCGCTTATCCTCGCCGGTCCGCGCGGAGCCGGCAAATACACTTTGGCCATCATGCTCGCGCAAACCATGGCTTGCCTGCAACGGCCGGTGACCGGCGGCTTGCCCGACTTCTGCGGAGTTTGCAGCAATTGCACACGAATTGTGCTCTCCCTGCCTCTGGACGATCGTGTCAATGAAGCCATCGCGGCGCGGGAAGAATTGCGCGATGTGGATAAGAAGGACACCCGCATCCTGATCCAGACGCACCCCGATGTCGTCGTAATCCCTCCTGATCCACCCCAACTGCTGATCAAACTGGGTCAAGTGCGGACAGTGGTGCAGAGCATTTATCGACTTCCTTCGGATGCACCACGGGCGGTATACATCTTCACCAGCTCTGCGTTTATGAAGGAAGCCGCCAATTCCCTGCTCAAGATTCTCGAGGAACCTCCGCCGTACGCCCACATCATTCTGCTCGCGGAAAACGTGGGCGAGCTTCTACCCACCATCCGGTCGCGCTCCTGCATTTTTCGGCTGGGCGCCTTGCCCGCTGAACAGATCGAAGCGGTATTGGCAGAACAGCGGAAAGACTGGAAACCGAAGCAGCGGGACTTGGTCGCACGCTTGGCGGAAGGCGCTGTCGGGCGTGCCCTTGGCTTCGATCTCGAAGATTATCTGACCAACCGCCAGGATGCATTGGCGCTTCTTTCCAGCGCCGGTCCGAACGCCGACTATGGGGCGCTATTTCGCGTGACGGAGACATATCGAGCGGGCAGCGAGGGGCAACAAAAGACGAGCGCACTGTTGCATGCTTTTTCGAGCCTTGTGGAAGATTTGCTGCTACTCAAAGCGGGCGCCCGTCAGCTGATTCGTAACATTGATTTAACCAACGAACTGACCCGCATCTCGGAAAATATCGACATTGCCTGGATTGAGGGAGCCGTTCGGGGTCTGGATCAGGTGGAACTGGGAATGCGGCGCAACTTGCTACGCTCACTCTCTCTTGACGCATTTGCCGTTGGACTTGGCCATTCGTGAACGTTACGTGCGACATATAACGCCTGATTTTGACAGTGAAACCCAGATGGGCAATGCTGCATCGTACTGATTAGACTACACCTGAGATCATGCCCGATTCTTCTGCCATTCCGGTTCGTCGCATCGATGACGCGCGACAGGTCAAGGCAAAGAGCAGCAACGAAGCGGTTGACTTGCCGGCTCTGCCTTCCATCAGTCCCGCGGGTCCACGTAAGCTCATCCGTCCCCATCTGCCAACAGACGCGAATCGCTACAGTGCGCGGTCGGTTTCGACTGTCCCTGCGGGTCGCAACCGATGGGAGCCTTCTGCGGCTCGCGGCGAAAGCTCGCATGCGGAAGCGTTTTACCTGCAAAAGCAGATTCAGAGCCGAACATTGATGGTCTTTCTGTTGGAAGACGGGGAAAGAATTGAAGGTTTTATTGAGTGGTACGACCGTCATGTGATCAAGGTGCGGCAGGGCTCGCAGAGAACGCTCATTTACAAAGCCGGCATCAAGTATCTCTACAAGGCTGGCGACATGAGTCCGATCAACGGGCAGCCTTAAAGAGCCGGTCACGTATCGCAACCCCGAGGCCCTGTTCTTCGGGCAACGGGCAGAGAATGACGGTTGCTCCCGCTGCATCTAATTCCCTCAACCCGGAAAATAGCCGCCGGGCGAGTTCTTCCTGATCCTGAAGATCGCCCCATACGAATGTGTGGTATGGCAAGCCCTCGGCGGAAGCACCTGGCAACATCAATCCGACTTTCTCGCCTTCACTCTTGAATTTCGCAGCCTGGCTTAGCATTTCCGCCTCGTCGAACTTTTCGAGAAGAATCAAGCGTGCTCGCGGGGAGTAATGCCTGAGGCCAAGACCTGGTGATGCGTGCGGCGTTGTGCTGCTATCCCGCGGTTCACGATAGGCAATCACGCCGGGACACACCTGCTGTAACTGCCGCAGCGTAACCATCCCGGGGCGATAGAGAATGGGCGGGTCCTCGCAAACATCGACCACAGTTGATTCCAGCCCCAGGGTCGCGTCCCCCGAGTCGATGACCGCATCGATTCGCCCCTCGAGATCCTGGAGAACGAACTCTGCGCGGGTGGGACTCGTTCTGCCGAAGGAGTTCGCGCTGGGCGCGGCGACTGGCAGCCCTGCAAGTTCGATCAGCCTGCGGGCGAGCGGATGACGCGGCATTCTCACTCCGACCCGGTTCCGGCCTGCGGTCACAATTGCGGGTAAGTGTTGGCTTTTAGGCAGCAGTAATGTAAGGGGCCCAGGCCAGTATGCTTTCATCAACAAGCGCCCGGTGCGGGGAATGTCCACCGCCACACGAGCCAATTGCTCTTCGTCGGCCACGTGGACAATCAGCGGGTCCCACGAGGGCCGCTGCTTCGCTTCAAAGATCGATTGCACCGCGGCAGGGTCAAGAGCATTGGCGCCCAAACCGTAAACGGTCTCTGTCGGAAACGCGACGGTGCCGCCAGCGCGCAGCAGTTCGGCAGCCCGGTGTAGTGATGCCGTGGACGCTGGCGAATCGATCGCGTCGGCATCAATCACGATTCGTAGTGTGTTTTTTTCGGTCACTCTGTGCCTGTGTCATTTTCCCACGGGACGCCGGGTGATATAGACTCCGGCCATGCAGGCAATCGAGACAGAAGTCAAGGTGAAGGTTAAGGATCACGCGGCGCTGGAGCAGAAATTAGCTGACCTTGGTTTCCGGCGCATCACCGCGCGCACGCTCGAACGCAACACGCTGTACGACAAGCCTGATCGCGAATTACGCAACTCACGGCAGATCCTGCGAATTCGGCAATATGGTAACAAGTGGGTCGTCACCCACAAGAGGGTTCCCAGCGGGTTCAGCGAAGAGGGACCGCACAAGAACCGCGTTGAGACCGAGACCCTGGTCGAGGACGGCCCGGTAATGGGAGAGATCTTCGAGGCCCTCGGCTACAGTCCGGCCTTTGTATATGAAAAGTGGCGGACGGAGTGGTCAGACGAGAAAGGACATTGCGTCCTCGACGAAACTCCGCTGGGGGTTTACGCGGAACTGGAAGGCCCAAGCGAATGGATTGACGCTACCGCGAGCAGGATCGGCATCCCGGAGAATGAGTTTATTACGCTCAGTTACGGTCGCATATTCGAGGTCTGGAAGGAACAGACAGGTTCTGCGGCGAATAATCTGACGTTTGAGGAGATTCCGGAGCGGTTTCGGAAGGGCGGGAGTTGGTAGGTTACTCGTGGCTTCCACGTCGCTTCGGTGAGAAGACGCCTGACGTTAAGCTTCGCTGGCTCCGTGGCACTTTTTGTATTTTTTGCCGGAGCCGCAAGGGCATAGGTCGTTGCGGCCTACTTTTTCTCCTGTCCTGCGTTGCTGCGCTTTCGCATCGGAACTTCCATTGGCGCCGGTCATTCTGGCCTGCTCCAATTCGCGTTTCTTCTTGCGCTGGAACTCCTCTTCCAATGCGTCGATGGTGGTCGAGGGCGCGCGCGTCGGAACCGCGAGTGGCCGTGCGGGCTGCCTGGCAGGCGCGGGATGTGAGCCGTTGCTTTCCACCGGGACAAATGTGGCCTGGGGAAGAGCGGGGGCCGGCTCAGGAACAGACTGGCTGCTGATTTCAGGCGCCTGACGTCGAGGCATCTCTGTAATCGGCTGCCCATCGGGTCCAACGATCTGCATCAGGAACAGATACCGGACCGTGTCCTCCTGGAATTTTCCCATCATGCCTTCGAACATGTCGAAGGACTCTTTCTTGTAGGCCACCAGCGGATCCTGCTGGCCATAGCCGCGCAGCCCGATGCCCTCCTTGAGGTGGTCCATATTCAGCAGATGGTCTTTCCACAATCCGTCGAGCACGCTGAGCATCACCATGCGTTCGTGGAGGCGCATGGTCTGGCTGCCCAGGATGGCTTCTTTCAGAGCATATTTTTCCTTCAGACGCTCGAAGATCGCCTCGCCTAACTCGTGACGATTGAGGGAGTCGACATCGATACCTTCCTTCCCCAGGTCGATTCCGAACTGGCCAAGCAGCTGCGTCTTCATGCCATTCGTGTCCCATTGATCGGGATGCATCGCTTCCGGCGCGTGCTCGTCCATGATGGCGCTGAGGATGGTGGCAACGTAATCCTCCAGGATCAACTCCCTCTGATCGAGGCCTTCAAGCAATTGATTGCGCAAGCCGTACACGGCAGTTCGCTGCTTGTTCATGACATCGTCATACTCAAGCAGGTGCTTGCGGGCTTCGAAGTTCTGCGCTTCTACGGCTTTTTGCGCCGCCTCGATGCGGCTGGTGATCATGCGAGACTCGATGGGCACGCCTTCTTCCATGCCAAGACGCTGGAGCAGGTTCGAAACCCACTCCTTGGCGAAGATGCGCATCAAGTCGTCTTCAAGAGAGAGATAAAACCGCGATGCGCCGGGATCGCCCTGGCGGCCCGCACGTCCGCGAAGCTGGTTGTCGATTCGCCGAGACTCGTGGCGTTCCGTGCCCACGATGTGCAGACCGCCGGCGGTAATCACTTCTTCGTGTTCGCGCTCCGCAGCAGCGGCATACTGCCCGAAGACTTTATCCCAGGTTTCCTGACGGGTCTCGAACTCCTGCCCCTGGTAGTAGAAGCGGACCATGCCGGGGGCAGCCATGGGATTGATAGCGCCCTGAGCGGTATTCACCGCCTGCGCCATGCCCTTCTTCAATAGCTCCTGCTTGGCTGCAAATTCGGCGTTCCCGCCGAGCACGATGTCAGTGCCGCGGCCGGCCATATTGGTCGCAATGGTGACCATGGCAAGACGGCCTGCCTGAGCGACGATCTCGGCTTCACGCTCGTGGAATTTCGCGTTGAGTACGACGTGCTTTACGCCTTTGCGCTGCAGGATCGAGGAAAGCAGCTCCGATTTCTCAATGGACGTGGTCCCGACCAACACCGGCTGCTTCAACTCGTTGAGGCGCGCGATCTCATCGGCGACCGCTAAATACTTCTCCTTAGCGGTGCGAAATACCACATCGGGGTTTTCCAGACGCCGCATCGGCTTGTTGGTCGGAATGACCACAATATCCAGCTTGTAGATATTCTCGAATTCTGTGGCTTCCGTTTCTGCAGTTCCGGTCATGCCGGAGAGTTTTTTATAGAGGCGGAAGTAATTCTGGAAGGTGATCGTAGCCAGCGTCTGGTCTTCGCGGCGGATGTTGACCGATTCCTTGGCCTCGATCGCCTGGTGCAATCCGTCGCTCCACCGCCTGCCCGGCATGAGGCGTCCGGTGAACTCGTCGACGATGATGACTTCGCCTTCCTTGACCACGTATTGCACATCACGGCGATAGAGCGAATGTGCCTTGACTGCGACCTCAACGTGATGCTTTAGATCCCAGTTCTCGGGGTCGGCGATGTTACCGATGCCAAGCAACTGCTCGATTTTTTCCCAGCCCTCGTCGGTCACGCTGATGGTCTTGTGCTTCTCATCGACCACATAGTCGCCGGTGAGGATTTTCTCTTCGCCTTTCTCAATTTCCTCGCCCTGCTCGAGCGAAGGAATGATGCGATTTACGCGAGCGTATTTGTCGGTGGTCTGGTCGGTGGGCCCGCTGATGATGAGCGGAGTGCGCGCCTCATCAATGAGGATAGAGTCGACTTCGTCGACGATGGCGAAGTAGTGTCCCCGCTGCACGCAGTCGTTCTTATCGAACTTCATGTTGTCGCGGAGGTAGTCGAAGCCGAACTCGTTGTTAGTGCCGTAAGTAATGTCCGCGCCATAGGCGGCGCGGCGCTGGGAATCATCCAGATCGTGAACGATAACCCCTACACTCAAGCCAAGAAATTCGTAGATCTTGCCCATCCACTCGGCGTCGCGTTTGGCCAGGTAGTCATTGACGGTGACCACGTGTACGCCATGGCCGGCGAGAGCGTTGAGATAGCAAGGAAGGGTGGCGACCAGCGTTTTGCCTTCGCCGGTTTTCATTTCGGCGATTTTGCCCTGGTGCAGGACCATGCCGCCAATTAACTGGACGTCAAAGTGGCGCATCTGCAGTACCCGGCGCCCGGCCTCGCGGACTACAGCAAAGGCCTCCGGGAGAATCTCGTTCAGCGCTGCTTTCTCTTCTGCGGCTTTGTCTTCGGGATCGTCGATACCTTCGAGGCGGGAGGCGATGCGGGCGCGGAATTCGTCCGTTTTGGCGCGCAAGGCCTCGTCGGAGAGTCCCTGCATGGCAGATTCGAAGGAGCCGGTCTCCTGGACCATGGGCATCATCCGCTTGACCACGCGCTCGTTGCTGGTTCCGAAAATCTTGGTTAAAGTGCTTGCGATCAATGGATAATCCTTCTGTTGGCCCCTGGGCTGCCCTTGTCCCTCTAGTTTAGTTCACACTGGGTATTTGGTGCAGGATCGCCCTGCGGCAGGAGGCAGGAAGACAAACCTGATGGGCAGAGGGATTTTGTTGCTGGCGGTTCTTTTGCTCCAGGCCGGAGCAGCCTTCGGACAGATGAAGATGGCCATGGGAGACACCGGCGATCCCGTGCCCCCGGATCAACTGCCAAAGCCGCAACACATTGAAGGCGTAGGCAATGTGCGCTTTCCGATCACTGCCAACCCGGAAGCGCAGATGTGGTTTGAGCAGGGTTTCAACCTGCTGTACGACTTTTGGGACTACGAAGCCGATCGGGCGTTCGAGGAGTCGATCCGGGCGGACGGCAACTGCGCGATGTGCTATTGGGGTCTTTACCAGGCAGAGACCTTCAACCACAGCGAAACAAAATCCTATGCGTCAGCTTCTCTGGCAAAGGCGGTCGAGCTGAAAAAGCATGTCCCCGAGCGCGAGAGACTGTACATCGAAGCGGCCGAAGCGCACGAGGCAGCGATTCGACAGCCGGGATCGGGGAGTACAAAATTCGACCGCGAGATTGAAATCCTGCGCACCCTCGTGAAAAAGAATAAGAACGATACAAATGCACGGATAGCCTTGTCAGAGGCTGTAGACGACGGGTATGACGATAAAGGCGAACCGCGCAAAGGCAAGAAGGAGTCGCTCGAACTGCTGCAGGGGGTCCTGCAGCAGGAACCACAAAACTCCGCCGCGAATCATCTCTGGATTCATGCTGTCGAAGCGAGCCCGCATCCTGAACAGGCGTTGCACAGCGCAGAAATTCTGGGTTCCCTGGCGCCGGCATCGGGCCACATGGTCCACATGCCCGGCCACATCTTCTATCGCACAGGCGATTACGCCCGTGCTCAAGCTGCCTTCGACGCTTCGGAAGCTGTCGACGAAAACTACATGCGGACGCAGCAGGTTGCAGTTGACAACGATTGGAACTATGTCCACAACCTGATGTATTCGGTCGCGAATCTCCTGGAAGCTGGGCGTTTGCAGGAAGCGGCGCAGGTTTCCGCCAAGCTCGGCCACGCGCGCGGGCACCTGGAAAACACGCTTTATCCGTGGTCGCCCCGAGACGCGGTCTCGCGGCTCAACCCCGATCTGCCGATCGCGCTGCGCACCGGAAACTGGGACGGCCTAATCGAGTTGGTGAATGCCGCGAATCTGGCTCAGAACCTGCCTAACATGGAATTCCTGGCAGGCAGTCTTTCCCAGTTCGCGCTGGGAATGCAGTCTGTAGAGAGACACGACCCGGATGTTGCGGAACGCCATTCAGTGTTGCTGGATTCGAGCTTGTGGCGAATGTCCGAACAAGTCAAGGAGCAGGAAGCGCGAGAGAAGAAGACGGCTCCGGCAACCGGCAACCAGAGTATGTCTCCCGATCCCATGGCTCAGCCGCTGGTAAAGATGCTCTCCATCATGTCACTGGAGTTGCGTGCCTCGATCCTGGCGACGCAAAACAAGGTTCCGGAAGCCGAGAAGCTTTTTGCCCAGGCGGAGCAGGAAGAAAAAGACCTCGGATATCGCGAGCCCCCGTTCTACATCCGTCCGGTTGCAGAGACCGAGGCTGTAGCGCTGCTAACCGCGGGGAGGTGGCCGGAGGCAAAGGCGGCTTTCGACAAGGCGTTGGTGGAGCGGCCTAACTCCGGTTTCGCGCTTTATGGCATTGCGGAAACAACGGAGAAAACCGGCAATACGAACGCAGCCACAGTGGCGTATCGCCAGTTCCTGAGCGCGTGGAAGACGGCGGATCCAAACCTGCCGGAGATCGAGCATGCGCAGCAATGGGTAAGTCAACACGGTGGAGCAGGCAGTTCGGGCTCTTACTGATTCGCCCTGTACGCTCGGCGGCAGTAGCAGTCTCAGTAGGATGATGGAGCGGATTACGGGAGGCAACTTGGACCAAAACCTGTCAACAACGGAATCATTTTCACCAGGCGTTCCGCAACCGCCGAAGCGGGATATGCATTGGGTATTCTTCGGCGCCGAGGGGCTCAGGGCAGGGTGGGGCGTCCTGCTGTTTGTGCTGCTTTATTTTGTCTTCATATTTGTTACCGGTTGGGTGTTCCGGCCGTTTCTTCATGGCGTGCGCAAAATCACAGTCATGCCCGTCAGGGTCGGCCTGATTATGGAATTCACACAATTCCTGCCGACCATTCTGGCCACCACGGTGATGGCTCTGATCGAGAGACGGTCGGTACTGGCTTATGGCTTTCAAGGAAAGGCCAAAGTGCTGCGCTTTTTTTCCGGGCTGGCATGGGGGTTTATCGCGCTTACCGTATTCCTGCTTGTTTTGTGGAAAGCTCACCTGCTGGCTTTTGATGGCGAACTGTTGCACGGAAGAGCAATCCTGCAATACGCCCTTGGGTGGGGCCTGATGTTCCTGATGGTTGCCGTGTTCGAAGAATCGACGCTGCGCGGGTATCTGCAATTCACTCTGACGCGGGGAATCGGATTCTGGTGGGGTGCCGTGCTACTCTCCGTATTTTTTGGCTTTATCCACGGAACCAATCCCGGAGAAACGCCCGTCGGACTCTTTTCGGCAGCTGGCATCGGCTTGGTTTTCTGCCTCAGCCTCTGGTACACAGGATCGCTATGGTGGGCAGTCGGTTTTCATGCCAGTTGGGATTGGGCGGAGTCTTATTTCTATGGCACGTCCGATAGCGGAATGGTGGTACAGGGGCATTTGCTGGGCGAGCACCCGACTGGCCCGTTACTTTGGAGCGGCGGCGCGACGGGACCGGAAGGAAGCCTTCTAGTCCTGGTTTTGATTGTCATCATCGCCTTGCTGATGTGGGGTTGGTGGGGACGAAAGGTGGAATCTCCGTTTCGTAACAGCGGATGGCGACCGGCGTGGAGCCGGCGGCCGGTGTTGAAAGGTGTTGATGGTTCTGTCTTACCGGAGGGCTCCTGAGCAACTGGCCTCTGCTGCAAACCACTCGACTAAAGATAAGCCGGATCGGCAGTCTCAGTATCCACTCCCAGTTCGGTAAAGGCTTGCTGCGCCTTGACCGAATCAAACTTCCCTTCCCGGGCTAGCCGGGAAAGGGTTGCGGTGACAATGGACTCCGCATTTACCTCGAAGTGACGGCGGAGGTACTCACGGTTGTCGCTGCGGCCAAAACCGTCGGTCCCCAGCGAAACCAGGCGAGTCGAAAGCCAGGGGGACAACTGATCGGGGACGACCTTCATGTAGTCCGTCGCGGCGATGATCGGTCCGTCAGCATCTTTCAGCGCTTCCAGGATGTAAGGTTGCTTCTCCGGCTGACCGGGATGGAGACGGTTCCAGCGCTGAACGCCCAGGGCTTCGCGGCGTAGTTCGTTGTAGCTGGTGACGCTCCAGACATCGGCCTGAATCCCGTATTTCTCCGCGAGAATGCCCTGTGCCCGGACAACTTCGTTGAGGATGGGCCCGCTGCCAAAGAGCTGTACGGTGGCTCTTCCTCCAGTTGCCGTCT
The DNA here is from genome assembly GCA_035507705.1 of Acidobacteriaceae bacterium. Lineage (GTDB taxonomy): Bacteria > Acidobacteriota > Terriglobia > Terriglobales > Acidobacteriaceae > PALSA-350. The sequence goes on along the minus strand of DATJNV010000135.1, from coordinate 371 downwards.
GGAAGCGATAGATGCCGCGCACAATGCCCTCGCGCACGCCTTCCGGCATCGCAGGCATCGCGTAATCCTCGTTGTACATGGTGATGTAGTAGAAGATGTTTTCGGATTCCTGGTACATGCGGCGGATGCCGTCCTGCACGATGACCGCCAGCTCATAAACAAACGCAGGGTCGTAGCTGAGGCAGGTGGGCACGGTGCTGGACAGGACGTGGCTATGACCGTCCTGGTGCTGCAGACCTTCTCCCAACATGGTGGTCCGGCCCGCGGTGCCACCCATGAGAAATCCTTTGCCCCGGGAATCGGCAAACGCCCAGATCATGTCGCCGACACGCTGGAACCCGAACATCGAGTAGTACATATAAAACGGGATC
>DATJNV010000134.1:0-29001 GCA_035507705.1 Acidobacteriaceae bacterium | reverse complement strand
TCCACCGGCAGCTCGGCCGGGCACTCCACGTCCTCCAGATAAGCGAACTTCCATCCCTTGAGCTGCGCGCGATAGGACAGATCCGTGTCCTCGGTCAGCGTGTCGTGCTGCCAGCCGCCCGATTGATCAATGGCCGTCCGGCGCCACATGCCTGCAGTCCCATTGAAATTGAAGAACGCATGGGTTCGCGATCGGCCGCCGTGTTCCAGAACGAAATGGCCATCCAGCAGGATGGCTTCCACCTGGGTAAGAAAGCTGTAGTCGCGATTGAGATGGGTCCAACGGGTCTGCACCATGCCGATCTTCGGGTCGGCGAAGTGGTGGACCACCTGCAGGAGCCATTCTTTAGGAGGCATGAAGTCGGCATCGAAGATGGCGACAAATTCGCCGTTCGCAACCCGCAATCCTTCATCCAGCGCACCGGCTTTAAAGCCATGGCGATCGTCGCGGTGGATATATGCGATTCGGTGCCCCAGGGATTGGTAGAGCTCCACCGCCGCTCGCGCAACTTCAACCGTGCCATCTGTGGAGTCATCCAATACCTGGATTTCAAGCTTGTCCGCAGGGTAATCCAGTTTGCAGCACGCCTGGATGAGCCGGTCGACAACGAACTGCTCGTTGAAAATGGGTAGCTGCAAGGTAATGGTAGGAAGTTCGGTGAAGCGAGAGACTGGCTCCCGCACAGCGTTCTTCCGATTGCGGTAATACCGGTAAACAAGCTGGTAGCGATGAATTCCATAAAAGGCAAGGATGATCATCACCACGAAATACGGGATGAGCAGCGCCGTATCAAAGGGATTCCAATGGTATAGGTGCTCGAAGGTCTTGTCCGCGTAATGAGTGCGGAAGTAATGCTGCAGACCGTGCTGCGGAGCGAGCCAAAGGGAAAGCCCGAGGCCTTCAAGATGATCACCGATTGCCAGCAGAGCGAACCCTCCGTACATAGTGCGCTAAGGCAAATTAGGAAACGGAGCGGCCGGAGCAACGAAGCGGCGATCCTGCGTTGCCGGGATCGGCCTTTCCTGATTCCCTATGAGATGCTTATCTCCTTTAAATCCGATGCTAAGGGCCCGTACGGCGAGACTCAATTCAGGAAGAACGTGGTGTACAGGGTATCGCGCTGGACAGGCCGGAAACCAGCGCCACGGATGATATGCCGAAGCTCTTCCTCGGTCGTGTGATTAGAGGTTCCGGCGGCCTTGACCACGTTTTCCTCCAACATGACCGATCCCACGTCGTTACCGCCAAAGCGTAAGCCAAGCTGCAACACCTTTAGTCCCTGGGTCACCCAGCTGGATTGTACGTTCTCCACGTTGTCCAGGTAGAGGCGGGAGATGGCCAACACTTTCAGGTACTCCACAGACGTGGCTTCGTCCCATTTGCGGCCCCCGAGGGCCGTGTTCGCGGGCTGAAAACTCCAGGGGATGAACGCAGTGAAGCCGCCAGTTTCTTCCTGCAGGCGGCGCACTTGTTCAAAGTGATTGACGCGCTGTTCGAAGGTCTCTCCGACGCCGAACATCATGGTGGCCGTCGTCCGCATGCCCAACTGGTGGGCGGTGCGATGCACATGAACCCAGTCTTCGGTCGAGCACTTCAGACGGGCAATCCGATGCCGTACTTCGTTGTCCAGAATTTCGGCTCCGCCGCCAGGAATTGAGGACAGACCCGCGTCCCGCAGCCGCGCAATGGTATCCCACACCGACAGGTCGCTATATTCGGCAATCGCCAGTATTTCGGAAGCTGAAAAACAATGTAGCCAAACTCGAGGAAACCGCTGACGGATCCCTTGCAACAGCCGTTCGAACCATTCGATCTTGAGGTCAGGATGAAGGCCGCCCTGCATCAACACGCCGGTGCCGCCCATTTCAACGGTCTCAGCTATCTTTTGATAGATCGTGTCGAAATCGAGAATATAGCCCTCGGCCGAGAGCTTTCCTTTAAGAGGACGATAAAAGGCGCAAAAGCTGCAGTATTCGGTGCAGAAGTTTGTATAGTTGATGTTGCGGTCAATGATGTAGGTCACCACGCCCTCGGGATGCAGTTTGCGGCGTAGCGCATCTGCCTCCATGCCCAGGCCGATAAGGTCGTCTGAGCGGAAATAGTCGAGTGCCTGGCTCCTGGTAATCGCCATACGTACATTTTACGGGTATGACCGCAGACAATCCAGTACTCCAGTGCAAGAGTTCCTGCACTGACATTGGCTGGTCCGGGGACAGGCCACCTGTAAGCCGGTTGCGCCTCATCACAATCAATGCGAGCCCTTGTGCCGGCTGTCACAGCTTGTTGGCGGCCGCGGTTTTACCATGTTCTCGTCGTAAAAGAAAACGGGCCAATTTCGTTACTAAATAGCGTTCTTAGTTCACCCTGAGAACTGGTCCCCGGGGATTTCTATGTGGTGAGCGGCATGAGACCCGCCGTCGGAAGCGGGTTCCTGCTCTTGTGACCAAAGCTGACTTTGTGGGATCAGCTCAGCCATCTTTTTGAGGAAGGTTCTGGTTTTATGTCTTATTTCAGATTTGTCAGCCGCGGATTTTCGCAATTCCCGATCGCCTTGCGCATCGTACTGCCAGCTACGCTCATGCTTGCTTTTGTTCCGGCCCTGCGGGCCCAAACTGCTGCCGCGCCGGCGCCGGACGTCATCGTCTTTACCAATGGGGATCAACTCACCGGCAAGCTCTTGCGGGAAGTCAATGGCAAGGTGACCTTTCACAGCGATGTTGTTGGCGACGTGACCGTCGGCTGGGACAAGATCAAGTCAATTCACTCCTCGCAGCAGTTTGCGGTGGTTGAGCAGGGCCAGCGTGTCACCCGTAAAACGGCTGATTCCGCTATCGCCAAGGGGCCCGTCCAGATTGAGGATAACCAGGTGAAAGTGACGCCCACCGCGGGCGCGGCCGCCAAAGATATCCCGACCAAGAATGCCCAATACATGATCGATCAGCCCTTATTTGAGAAGGAAGTGCGCAGCAATCCTGGCTTCTTTTATGGTTGGACGGGTGGAATCACCGCCGGCGCAACAACCGTAGAGGCGACCCAGAACAGCCGTAGCTTTACGGGTGGGGTCTCCCTGGTGAGAACGATTCCGACTGTCAATTGGCTCGATCCGCGGAACCGCACGATCTTCGACTTCACTTCAGCCTATGGGACGGTAACCCAGCCGGGCACGGTCGGCACCAAGACCAACATCATTCATTTCGATGGTGAGCATGACTGGTATTTCACACCCAGGCTGTATGCCCTGGTCGATACGTCGTTCGATCACAACTACTCTCAAGGCCTGCAGCTCCAGCAGATCTATGGCGGTGGTTTAGGCTACACGCTGATCAAGACACCCAAACAGGAACTGGATCTGAAGTTTGATATTCACTACGAGCGGCAGATGTTCTTTGTGACTCCCAATATTGAGCCTCCGCCTCCGCTCACGCCCAGCAAAAACCTCATCGGCGCCAATTTTGGAGATACATATACGCTGAAGCTGCCGTATGGCATGGTGTTCAATCAGGGTGCGGTGGTTACCCCTGCATTCAATCAGACCAACGCCTGGTCGGCTACAGGTACCGCCAACCTCTTGTTCCCTGTCTACAAGCGCATTGGGTTTAGCCTGGGCGCACTGGATAATTTCCTGAACGACCCGGCGGTAGGAAGCAAGAAAAACTCCTTCCAATTCACCGCCGGGGTGACCTACACCCTCAAGTAAAGTCTATTGAGCAGCCGCCGGATCGAGGTCCAGCGGCTGCTTCAACAGCGTCATGACTTCGGGGGGCAAAGGTTTATCCGCGTTCGCCAGCAGCTGCGATACCTGCCACATCTGCGTCTGATTCAGAACGTTCTTGAACGCAGGCATGCCGGAAAGCCGGATGCCATTCGCGACTTTCCAGTAGGTTTCTCCGGGCGGGTCGTCGCTCACGCCGACTACGCCGTTGCCATGGGGCTCCCACAACTGAGGTGCTTTGGGATACATGCCCTTGGCAAAGCTGGCGGGCAGACCGTAGAGTCCGTGGCAGGTCGCGCATTGCTGGCGATAAATGTGAGCGCCGATTTGCAGGTTGGTCGGACTGGCTTCAACTGGGGGCGTCTTCACCATCTCGCGGTCGATGCGCACGTGCAGCGGAATATGAACGAGCGCTTCTTCGAACGGCAAAGCCGGGTCGCTGGTGGCTACAGGTGGACTTCCGGCACGAAGATAAATCCAGATGCCGATGGGTACGATGAGCAGGCCGATCACCAGCCCAAGAAGGAATTTCATGGAGTTTCGCCCCTTTTTGTCAGTCACTGTCCGTCAGCAGAATATAGCAGCCTCAGAAATGCTCTAATACTAACCAGGACATCAAACCGCATTTTCATCGCCCAAGAGCGGGCAGGCAGTGGAGGCTTTCAGGTTCATGCAGCATAGCAAGCGTTTTGGATGCCACGTGTATCCGCTTCTTTTTTTGATCGTTCTCGCGATACCCGGGCTCTTAGCGCAGAATTCAACCACCGGTTCTCAGGCACCGGCGCAATCTCAACAGCCCGCTGAGCCTCAGACCCAGCCGGAGAACCCCCAGCAAAATCAAATTCGTTTAGCTCAGGAAGCGCAGGCCCGCATCCGGGCCCGCCGCGAGCAGCGGACCGAACGCATCATTCAGGACACCTACAGCCACAAGTTTGAAATTTACGGAGGCGGCGGATACACGCGGTTCCGTCCCGGCGAATCGCTCCAGCACATCAATGAATCGGCGTGGAATGGCGGGTTTACGTATTATCGCTGGGGCCGGCTGGGCCTGACCGCCGATTTGCGCGGTTACTACGGGACAGCATTCACCTATCCCGGACCCTACAACATCTTCAAACCCAGCATCAGCCAGTACAGTTTCATGGGTGGGCCGCAGTACCGCATCGTGCGCAGGGAGCACTGGGCTATCGGCGTGCAGGGGCTGGTTGGGGGATCCAGGGGAAATTTCAACGCCAACACCGCAGGACTTCCTGGGACCGCGGTTGGAATGTGGAGTAACGGCACCAATTTAAGCGCAGCAGTCGGCGTCCCGATCGATTACAACATCGCACCCAGCCTCGCATTCCGGATACAGCCAGGCTACTGGTTGACCACCTTTAGCGACACCACGCAGATAAAGAATCTCGGCTTCACCACAGGCCTGGTAGTTCGCTTCGGGCGGCAATAGGAAGGAAAGCGTGAGCACTCGTTCTTATGAAGGGTGCGGGCTTTAGCCCGTACATACGTCGAACCACAATAATCGATGCGCTTCAGCCCCTGAGGGCTAGGCTTCGCACGGACTTCAGTGCCCTCAGTGGCTAAAGCCACGGTTCTTTCGTCCTGTGACGTACGGCCTAAAGGCCGTACCCTCCATAAAGAACGGGCTCTCACACACTCTCCCTAGCCCCTGCTTCCAGTTTGTTTATCAAGAGCGAAGCCGAGGCAGTTTTCCCTCTGTCAGCGACAGACCGGCGTTCTGGCACGCAGTCGCCCTTACGCCGTAACCGCCTTATCGCGCTCTTTCGCTGCTTCCAGCGGATACTGCGGCTCGGTCATCCGCGCTGGATCCAGAATCTCCGCAATCTCTTCTTCGGTCAGCATTTTTTTGGCGCGCGCGATTTCGATGATCGATTTTCCCGTGGCTACCGATTCCTTCACAATCTCCGCGGCCTTGGCATAGCCGATGTAGGGGTTCAGGGCCGTGGCCAGGGACACCGTGCTCTGCGCATACATCTGGCAGCGCTGCTCATTTACCGTGATCCCACCAACACAGAATTCATCGAACTGGCGCAGCATGTTGCCCAGGATGGAAATACTCTGCAACACGTTGTAGGCCATCGTAGGCATCATCACATTCAACTCGAGCTGTCCGGCCTGCACCGCATAAGCCACAGCCGCATCGTTACCGATGACCTGAAAGCTGACCATGGCCGCGAGTTCCGGAATCACCGGGTTGATCTTCCCGGGCATGATGGAGGAACCCGGCTGCAGGCTGGGCAGGTAGATTTCCGCCAGGCCTGTATTGGGCCCGGAACTCAGCAAACGGATGTCATTCGAGATGCGAATGGTTTCCAGCGCGATGCTGCGCAAGGCCGAGCTCACATCGGCCATGCAGGCATTTGATTGCATCGCCCAGCGCATGTCCTCGGCGGGACTCAGCTTTTGCCCTGAGATGCGCGCCAGGTTGGCAACTGCCTTCACCCGGTAGTCGGGATGGGTATTGATCCCAGTGCCCACCGCGCTGCCGCCCAGTCCCAGCTCGCGCAGTGTCGAAGAAGCCAGCTTGAGAAAGCCCTCTCCCCGCTTCATTGCCATGCCGTAAGCGGCGAATTCCTGTCCCAGGCGGATGGGAACCGCATCCTGCATGTGGGTGCGGCCGGATTTCATTACGTGATGAAATTCCTTCGCCTTTTTTGCAAAGGTCTCGGCCAGCTTTTCCAGCACCGGATAGAAGTTATCGAGGGTCAGCAGCGTTGCCAGCCGCATGGCCGTCGGGAACACGTCGTTGGTCGACTGGCCGTAATTCACATGGTCGTTGGGGTGTACATGCGCGTACTCGCCCAGCTTCCCACCCAGAATTTCATTAGCCCGGTTGGCGACGACCTCATTGGAGTTCATGTGCAGGCTCACGCCTGCGCCGGCCTGGAACACATCCACGACAAACTCTTTGTTCCACCGGCCGTCGATTACTTCCTGCGCCGCCTGGATGATGGCGTCGGCACGCTTGGCATCTACCAAGCCCAGATCTTTGTTGGCCTCTGCCGCGGCGCGCTTCACCATTCCAAGGGCACGGATAAGCTGCGGGTGCGCCAGTATCTCCGAAATGGGGAAATTGTCCATCGCGCGCCTGGTTTGCGCACCGAAATAAGCCTTGGACGGGACTTCGACAAACCCTAAAGAGTCTTTCTCTTTGCGGACATCAGACATAAACACAGAGCTCCTGCACTGCCACCGGGGTCCCCGGCAGCTTCGCTGCTGGGGTGGGAGAACGCTCGATTATAACGATTTCTGTCACCAGCTGGGAACGGCGCATCGTCTAAGCTATACACATGGAGCCAAGCCACGGTGCCCGGAAAGAAAGCTTTGATGTACTGGTCGTGGGCGCCGGTCCTACAGGGCTAGCCTGCGCCATTGAGGCCCAGCGGGCTGGACTACGTACCGTGCTCGTAGACAAGGGTTGCTTGTGCAACTCCCTGTTTCATTACCCGTCTAACATGACGTTCTTTACCACGCCGGAGTTGCTCGAGATTGGCGACATCCCGTTTCCAAGTCCCAATCAGAAACCGACCCGCAATGAGGCTCTCGAATACTACCGCAAGGTAGCGGAGCACTACCAGTTGGAGTTCCGCCAATATCAGAATGTGATTAAGGTAACTGGCGCTGATGGAGATTTCACCATCACCACTGTCGACCGTTATTCGCGCCACCGGGTTTACGGAGCAAGCAAGCTGATCATCGCGACCGGCTACTACGATCTGCCGAACTACCTCGAGGTGCCGGGAGAGGAGCTCTCGAAGGTCCTGCACTACTATCACGACCCGCATCCGTATTATGACCAGAATGTGCTCGTCATCGGGGGCAAGAACTCGGCTGCAATCGCAGCTCTGGACTTGTGGCGCCATGGGGCCCATGTAACCCTGGTGCACCGGGGGGAAAAGATGCACCACCATGTCAAATACTGGATTCTCCCGGACATCAATAATCGCATCAAGAACGGAGAAGTCACCGCCTGGTTTTCGAGCTCAGTCGTGAGCATCACCGAGGACGAGGTTGAGCTTCTTACACCCAAGGGTACTGTTACCATCGAGAACGACTACGTCTTTGCTTTAACGGGATATCATCCCGACTTTGAATTTTTGGCTGCGCTTGGGGTCCGGATGGAAGGCCCAGACCGTTTGCCGGTATGCGATCCACAAACCCTCGAAAGCAATGTACCCGGTTTATATTTGGCCGGGGTGATCGTCGCCGGCGCACGCACCAACGAGATTTTTATCGAGAACGGCCGCTTTCACGGCCGTCAGATTGCGCAGGACATCGAGGCCCGGCTCGCCGGCAAGGCACCAGTCAAAGTTGGCTGAAGCAAGATCGAAAGGGAAGGGGGCAGCCACGATATGAGTTGGCTAAAACCTCGCTCAATCCGAGGTCAGCTCATCTCACGCCTCATCCTTCTGGAAGGCTTGCTGGTCATTATTTTCGCTGTGTTGTTGGTGCGGGAACAGGCCTCGGAGGTTCACGAACGGGCTCGCCGCCGCCTTGAGTCGGAGGTAAATCTGCTGGTCCTGCAGAGCCAGGACTCGCTGACCCAGGGTGCTGCCGGTTATCTGGAACCGATTCTGCGGACCATGGTGAATTCACCCGAAATCCGCGCCGCCATGGTTACAGATACCAATGGCCGCATCATCGCCGCCGGCGATCCGAGTGCCGTTGGCAAAGATTTGTTGACGCGCCTGGAAAAGAAGCAGATGACGGACACGCCGCGCGCCAATATCTTTCGCGTTCCCGGGGGAGCCCGCGAAGCGGTGCAGGCGATCCATGTCGGCGGCCAATTGAGCGGTTTTGCCTGGGTCTATGAAGATGCCACCGCCGCCCGGCAGCAAATTTACTCCCTCATACGCATCACTTTCATCTTTGCCGGCCTCGGGGCATTGGGCACCGCGATCATCGCCGGCACGCTGGCTCGCTCCATCACCCGTCCATTGCACGCCCTGCTGGCTGCGACCCGGAAGCTGATCCGTGATCCGGAAACGAAAGAAGGGTTCCCTCTGGAGGTGACTTCGGCAAACGAATCGGCGGACCTTACCCGTGCCTTCAATCTCATGGTCACTTCGATGGAGGAGCAGCGAAGCGGGCTCAGCGATACCCTGGCGCTTCTCGACTCGATGCTTGAAAACGCTCCCATCGGGTTTGCCTTCTTTGATCGCAAGTTTCGCTACGTGCGCGTAAACCAATTCCTCGCGGAGATGAACCAGGCGCCCATTGGCAGACACCTTGGGCGCACCATAGCGGAGATGTTGCCCGGACCCCCGGCTGAGTTGCTGCAGGATAGTGTGCAACGCGTCTTCGAAACCGGCCAGACCGTGATTCAACTCGAACTGGATACACCGGTGTCCGACCACCCGACTGAAGTGCGAAACTGGCTGATCAATGTCTATCCGGTGAAGGCCACATCGGAAGCGGTGCGCTGGGTCGGAGCGATTGCCGTGGAAGCAACCGAGCGCAAACAGGCGGAAGACGCCTTACGCAAAACCGAGAAGTTGGCTGCCGCCGGCCGCCTGGCTGCTTCCATTGCGCATGAAATCAACAACCCTTTGGAAGCCGTAACCAATCTGTTGTACCTGCTCCGCCATCATTCCTCCCTCGACAGGGAGGCGGCGGACTACGCGGATCTGGCGCAGCAGGAGATCTCCCGCGTCGCCGAAATGACTCAGCAGACTCTGCGCTTCTATCGCCAGGCGACCTTGCCAGCGGTCGCCAACATTGGCGAACTTCTGAGCTCCGTTCTGACGGTATACGCCGGCCGTTTAGCAGCGGCACAGATCGAGGTATCCAGAAACTGTGGTCCCCACCTCGATCTCTACTGTTTCTCTGGCGAGATGCGCCAGCTATTCGCCAACCTGATCGGGAATGCAATTGACGCCATCGGCCACCGAGGCCACTTATGGCTGTCCGTGCGCCATTCCCGTTCCTGGGTGGATGGTACCGAAGGCATCCGCCTGTTCGTTGCGGACAATGGCTGTGGCATGACACCAGAAACGAAGGCGCGAATCTTCGAGCCATTCTTCACCACCAAAGAGACAACCGGCACTGGACTGGGCCTGTGGGTGAGTGGCGAAATTATCGCCAAACACAAAGGCACCGTCCGGGTCGCAAGCCGGGCGGCGGAACCCGGAAGCAGAAAGCCGTCCGGTACCGTGTTCATGCTCTTCTTCCCGGAAGGCGGCATAGGAGTTCCCTCGACACCAACACCCGCGGCCGTAACCACGCAGAGCGCCTGAGAATGCCAAGCTATGCCTCGGGGCCTTCAAGGCTAGGAATGCGAGGCACCTAAAGGTTCGTGCTAAAAGCCCGAACCTACCCAACTGCAAAGCACCAACCCAGCACTCGCTGTTTACTGATTACTTGTTTTGGGGACCACGCAGCGCGGCGCGCTGGATTCCGGGGCATATTTCGACTTCGTTACGTGCAGCCGATTGATGCGCACATAGCGCAGACGCAAACCCCCGATCACTTCCGGCATAGAACGCGGTGTTCTGGTTAAGTCGACCAAAACCAGTAGCGCTGCTTCGGAGGGGTTATCGTAACTCTGCGTTACGCCGACACCGAAGAATGCGGGGTCCGTCATTAGCTGCGGCGCAAATTGCCGCTGCACGGCGGCTGCGGAACGTAAAACCTCGGCCGGCAGATGAATCCCATCCACCGGCGAGAGGGTAGTAGGTTCGTTGCCGGCGTTCATGCTGGCAAAATCCGTCGGGATCACCAACGTGCGCACTCCATCGATCGTCTTGGGCAGAGGGATTCCAGGCTTGTTCTTGTCTACGTAGACGATGACCGCGCCTTCCCCTGGACTGTCCAGACTTTTGCCGGGTGCGGTGCCCAGGATGCCATTGTCGGGCCTGAATAGCTGAGCAGTGGCCACCTCGGCCGCTGCCTTTGCCGCGGCCGACTGCGCTGCGCTCAAAGGCAATGTTGCCGGCGGCGTATGTTCATCAAAGTTCGAACAGGTAATCGGGTGTGTAGCCCCGCCTGCAATCTCGAATTTCTGCCCCTCGGCCTGGCTCGTTTGCCCCAACTCGGTGAGTACGTCCTGGATTGGATTGGCCACACTGAATCCGTGGTTGCTATTGTCGGCGCCGCTGGCGAAAAACAACCCCAGAGGTTGTGCATTGCTCGCATCGAGTACCAGTGCGCCGGAGTCCCCGCTATCGGCGAAGCTGGCCCCGGGTATGCCGATCTGATTCAGGTAAGTCTTGGTGTAGTACGGCTGAGTTTCCGCGCAGTCGTAGTAGTAGTCCACCTGAACGGTCAGGTCGACGGTGTTCACGGTGGAGCAGGTCAAACCGGTCGTTCGTCCGCTCTTGACCACGCGCAACTGGTTGAGCAGGCCGGCCGTGAGCGCCTCCCCGGCGCCGGCAGCGGGGGCGGCCGGCTCCAGCGTGCCGTTGACGGAAGGGCCCAATTGCAGGATTGAGCCGGTTCCGTCCACTGCGGGAGTTGCCGCAGCCAGGGCGGCATCCACGTTGGTTTGCGTACTCTTCAGCGGAACCACATAGCGCAACGCTCCCACCGTACGCCCAGCCTGGGGATTGCAATTGAGATCGACCAATGCCGGCTGCACAATGGTGTCTCCGGCCCGCGCCTGGTCCGATTCCGCCAGGACATGGTTGTTGCTGAGAATGTACAGATCGCCGTTCCCATCCGTGACCAGCGCTCCCAGCGTGCCCCCGCAGCAGTCGTTGACATATTCATGTCCGTTGCCGTCCTTGCGGGAGTCATAATCGTTGGCGTTCCCCCCCGAAGAGCCCATCTCGACATAGCCTTTCTGGGCCAGTTGATTCTGCAGACCGGAACTGTTGAAACCAGCTCCATTCAGAAGAATGTGCAACGCCGTCGCCGAATGGGCATTTCCTCCCGCCAATCCGACCAGATAGACGGACGGGCTTCCCTGCGGCAGCCCCCGAGGAGCCGTGTAGGTTGCCGTGCAGGTGGTGTAGGCACGGCTGGAGTGGGAGCATCGGGTATCGCTGACGCTGCCATAGCTGTCGCCGGGATCCGACCCGCCGCCCGGCGTTGTTGACAGGCTCCAGCGAATCGTCCCGGATTGGATCTCGGCAATTTGCCCCTTGACTTGCACGGTGGCGCCCGGTGTCAGGCTGGCAGTCTCAGGTGTCAGAACCTGGACGAAGCCCGGGGTGATCGTCAACACGTAGTTCGCTGTGGTTGCCGGGTCGCTGCTCAACATCGCCGTGACTTGAACCTGAATCTGGTCCTGGGAAAGCAGCTGGGGCGGCGTATAGACGCCATTCGCACTGATGGCGCCCTGACCCAGTCCGGGATCGTTTTGGCCGCCTGTAATGGTCCACTTCACGGTCGCAGGCGCGCCGGATGACAGCCTGGCGCTCAACCGATCGGTCGTGGTTGTGTCCAGGGAGGTCTTCTCCGCGGCGATGACGAGCCCCCCATTGGCCGCGCCAACAGAGGGGCTCATAGCCCCGCAGCCCGCAAGCAGCAGAGCCAGAAAGGGCGTCATCGGAAGCAGAAGACCTGGCTTGGATTTGCGCATATCCGTTCCCTGTACTTTGCCCGGGCCTGCCACTGGTATCAGGCGATTGCGATTCCCAAAATGGCCTACGCCAATGGTAAGGATATGCCAGCCGTCGTGCCGGGTTTTATGAAATTACCGCGCAGTTGAAACCTTGATTGGCAATCACCCCAAAAGTGGGAGTGACAACGAATGCGCCGGGGTGGCAGGCGGAGGGAAAAGTTAAAAGAACATCAGCGGCGTCACGAAGTTTACCGCCTTGGCAATAAGGCACTGTAATAGTATCTTTTGCGCTGAACTCGCGCGGGAAAGGAAAAGCTCCGTACCCGGGGTAAGGAGATTCTACCCAATGATACGGAGCTTTAGCTTCTTCTTGAGCTTCACGCCTAGGCGGCGGCGTTCGACTTATTAGCACGGCGAGTTAGAAAGCCGTCCGCATTCATCGAAGTAGAAATCATCGTAACCGCGCCAGCAGTGGCGGCCTTCATGCGCCGCACTTCGCGGGCGCTCAGTGGGGTCATCCGCTCGGTCGAGTAGTAGATCTGCTTACCGCAGTCCAGACAGACTTTATAAGTCTGCTGCTCGAGCGTAAATGGCCTCGTTTGGCTCCAGTGGCGGCAGCCAAAAACGATATCGTAGAAAAAACCAAGCAGGCTCTGAATCCAGTTCATAAAATGCTCCCTTGTTACAAGCGCCGGGGGATGGTCGGTTGAAATCGTACTGTTAAGATGCATTCTGCACGAAAATGTCGCGTTTGTCGTAGGGAAAATACAGCTTTCGGGCCATCGGATCACCCAAAAGTTACTGGCCTTTTGGTAGTCCTGCAATTTCAGATAGATAGCAGCATATGGCTGGAATTACCTTGGGGTTCAAGCAACAACCTGAATTACGATTTTCCCGAAATGTGACGACTGCTCCATCGTTTTAAGAGCTTCGCGAGCCTCGTTGAAGGCAAAGGTCTTATCCACTACCGGGACCATCCGCTCGGCCGAGATCGCCCGGTTCATGGCCTCGAAGTGTGCTCGTGAACCCACGTAAATGCCATGAATGCGTACCTGCCGGTGAAGAATCAACGGAATCGGCAAGGGCTGATCGGAATGACTCAGCACTCCGATTTGCGCCACGGCGCCACCGATACGCACTGCCTGCAAAGACTGGGCGAAGGTCCCGGCGCCGCCGACTTCGACGATGAGATCCGCGCCCCGATTGCCGGTTTGCTGCTGAACCCATTTGGCCCACTCCGGAGAATTCCGGTAGTTGAGGCCAGCCTGCAATCCAAGTGATTTTGCGCGTTCCAGCTTCTCATTACTGCTGGAAATGCCGATCACCGTGGCTCCTGCAATTCTTGCGAATTGCAAGGCAAAGACCGAGACACCGCCTGTCCCCTGGATAACAACCACGTCTCCGGGCCTAACGTGGGCAGCATGTTCGAGCGCATTCCATGCCGTGACCCCGGCACAGGGAAGAGTCGCCCCTTCGCTGTAGGAAAGATGCTCAGGGATGGGGACCACGCCCTGCTCGTGTAACACTACGTATTCAGCCAGCATGCCATCAATATCCCCACCCAGGGCGCCGCGCGTCGTTTCCGCAGTCGGGGCGCCGTCGAGCCAGTTCTGCATGAAGATCCCGGCAACCCGCTGGCCCACTGCTACGGTCTTGACATCGTCGCCCACCGCCACCACTTCGCCTGCGCCGTCGGAGCAGGGAATGCGGGGAAATGCCAACTTCGGGTTGTACCGGCCGCTGACCATGAGGAGATCCCGGTAATTCAGGGATACGGCGTGAACCTTCATCAGGATCTCGCCCCGGCCGGGGCGGGGTTGGGGCCGCTCGGCGAGCGCCAACTGATCAATTCCGAATGTTGAAATTTGCCAGACTTTCATGATTCCTCCGTAAGTAGTGCCAGGTAGGGTACTTAGCGATCTGTTTAACGCCAGGGAGAAACAGAACGGTTGCGCTTTGGCGTAACATTAAGGATATGGCGCGCGGTTGGGAGAGCAAGTCCGTCGAAGAGCAGCAAGCAGCCGGAGGCCCGGCTGCTTCGAGTTTCCCGGCCGATCCTGAACACCAGCGGCTGGAACGAGCGAGGGTCGAGCGGCAAAGGCAGGAACTCGACCTGCAGCGTGAGCGCATTCTTTCCGAACGAACTTCCAGTCCAGTGCGGCGGGCTGCTTTGGAGGCAGCCTTGGCCGAAATCGAATCTCGCCTGGCGCATCTAGCCTAGGCTACCCCGCTCGAAGAACTGAAAGCAGCAACCCACTACCTTACTGCGGAGGCGGGTTGCTCACACCCGTTGGGGGCGCCGGGTTCGCCTGCGGTTGGGGCTGGCTCGAAGGCGAAGGCGCTTGTTCCTGCACGCCGATGGAGCTTCCCGACACGACCATTTGCACCCGCCGGTTCTGTGCCCGTCCCGCGGCCGTCGCGTTGTCGGCGATGGGATTGCTCATGCCATAGCCCGTAGCTGTGATGTTGTCAGGACTGACACCCTGGGAAACGAGATACGCGCGTACCCCGTCCGCTCGCTGCTGCGATAGGTTCAGGTTGTAAGGCTCGCTTCCGACATTGTCTGTATAGCCCTCTACCTGCACCTTGAGATTCGGGTAGGCAAGAAGAATGCCAGACACTTTTGCCAGTTTCTCTCGCGCTTCGGGCTTTAGCGTGTATTTTCCCGTGTCGAAGAGAACGTCCGACATGTTGACAATCAAGCCGCGCGCGGTTTCCTGCGTCTGTAGAACCTGGCTCAGCTGCTGGCGAAGCCGTTCCCGCATCTCTTCCGTTTGATTGTTCGCTTGCTGCGCCTGGCGCTCTGCGGCCGCCTGCGCGGCTCTCGCATTGGCTGCGGCCGCCGCCGCTTGTGCTGCCGCCGCATCTGCCTGGGCTCTCTTCAGCGCCTGTTGCTGGGCTTCTATCTGGGCCTGCTGCGCTGCCATCTGTGCTTGCTGCATGTTCAACTGCTGCTGGTGTTCTTTCTCCTGCTGTATCCTGCGCAGCGTGCTCACACGCGCATCTTCCGCGTCCTGCACCGCCCCCCGGGCATAGGTGATCATTTCCTTGCGCTGGCTTTTCTTTCTGTCCAGTGCCTGCGCGTTCTCCAGTTCCTGCTTTGCCTTCGCGAGAATATCCGGAGCGTATTTATTCGCGCCGGCGGCTTCTGCGATCTGTACTGCATTGATCGCCTCGTAGAGCTGCAATGGCGACTTATCGCTGGGCTTTACCGGATTCAGAACCGCATGCTGGCCCGCGGTCTGCACATAAGCCCCGCGCGGCAGCAGGTTGTAGTGCACATTTACTGTATCGATGATGCCCGTGGTCTTGTCTTTGTTGACCGTATTTTGCATGACTACCAGATCGCTCGGAGTCGTCACGGCGAAATAAGGCTCAGCGGTGACGATCAACGCAAACTGCTGCAGATTCGTTGTCACGTGCATTTGCGCCTTCGAACCGTTGGGAATGATTTCTCCCAGGTTCACCGGGCGGCCTTGAGGCGTAATAGCCCACAGCACGTAGGTCAGATACTCAACACCGAAGCTGTTGGCAGGCACAAACCCTTCGAATTTGGCATCGATAAAGGTCTGCCCTTTACTCGTGACGCTTGCCTGTCCTTTCCCCTGGGGAAGAAGACTGGTTCCGGCAAACCCGATCTTGGTACTTCCGCTCCGGTGCCAGTAGTTGATGGCCGGAATGTCACGGCCTACGACCTGGATCTTGTACAAAGGAATGTTATTGTTGCCCGCGGCCGCCGGCTCGATGGGTTGTTGCTGCTGGGGTTGTGCGGTGGGATTTGGTTCCTGCCCATGAAGCGGGGTCAGGAAAACGCAAAGCAGAGCAATTCCAAAGAGTCGTCCAGAGATCATTTCGTTCCACTCCCTTGTCAGATTCACCTACACGCCTGCCCAGCCGGCGCCACGGCAACCGGTTGAGGGGCCGTGGCGTCATTCAGAGGCAAGTTATCAGATGCGGGTGTGGAAGGTTGTGTTGATCTGGAACGCAACCCTTTTTGGTGAAGAGCTAGTTCTGTAGTGCGACCAACTGGTGCGCGATGGCGAACAAAGCCAGTTCCAGGCGAGTGGAAACGCCCGTCTTGTCGAAGATATTGGAGAGATGGCGCTTCACCGTTTCTTCGCTGATACTGAACTGCTTCGCTATATCCCGATTGCTGCATCCCTCGACGATACAGCCAACGACTTCCAGCTCGCGGGGTGTCAGTCCATAGGTCTTGCGCTCGGGCACGGCGGCCTGCTGCATGAGTTCGTGCAGCGCGCCCACCAGGTTAACGACGCGTTTGCCGCCAATCCAATAGTCACCGGAGGAAACGGCGCGAATTGCCGTGGTCAGATGGTCGGCAAGGGCATCCTTAAGCACGATGCCGCGGGCGCCAATCTGCAGCGCCTCAATGATCTGCTGGGTGGTGATGGTGCTGGTCAGCAGCAGAATCTTGACCGTTGGCGAACCGCTCATAATAGCCCGCATTGCCTCCAGGCCAGGCAGACGCGGCATCTGCAAATCGAGCAGGAGGATGTCGGGCAGCAGTTCCAGCGTGTTGGTGATGGCCTCATCGCCGTCCGACGCCTCGCCGATAACATCGAGGCCTGGATCGCTTTGAAGCATGTTCTTGACGCCGATGCGAACGACTGGATGGTCGTCCGCAATGACAATGCGAATCTGATGGAGGCGGTCGTTAGTGGTTTTGGGTGTTGCCGGGGATGTGGTTGTGGTCATGGTGGGGGGCCCTAGATTTTGGTTAGATTTCCTGCCAAAAGCATACGCTCCAACTCGCTGCATGCACGCAGCAAATCGTTCAAAGCACCGGGGGTGGCCGCTTCTTTGCTACCCCCCGTCTCCAGGCTGGCGGCAAGCCGCGCCAGACGGACTGCCCCGATCATGGAGGCTGCGCCTTTGATCCGGTGTGCAAGCCGCCGGACACCATCATTGTGGTGAACCTGGCCTTGAAGAGCATGAACGCAGCTGCGGGTGTCGGCAATACAGGCCGCAATCGTATCCTGCAGCGCATCCAACGGCATCATCGTTAGCAGCTTTTCGATGACCGCGATGTCCACAATATCGGTGGAGGCGGCCGGCGCCTTGCTTCGATGGACATTGCGGACGCCGGGGGAGCGGCCTCGCCGGTGTTCTTCCATAGCCTTTCGAAGATCGTCCGGCGCGAGTGGCTTGAGCAAAAAGCCGTCGAACGCAAGTAGCTGTTGTCGCGGAACTTCCGTTGCGCTCATCGCTAACATTACCGGTCCCGATCTCTCCGTGGCCCGAACCTTTTCCGCCAGCTGGCCACCGGAAATGCCGGGCATTTGAAGATCCACCAGAAGCACATCGGGGTGCTTCGTCCGGTCAGACAGCAGTTTGAGCGCGATACCGGCGTCATTTGCCTTGAGTACCTGGTGGCCCTCATGAGCCAGAAGCAGGCCCACGATTTCGAGGCTTACGGCGTCATCATCTACCAGAAGAACTTTGTACCGGGTCTGCTCCTTGGTGGACCGGGACATTAAGCGAGACGCCTCCAGGGGTTGGTTGCCTTTTGCAGCTTAAGGCATTCCGTGCCAAAGTGCACTCTAAAGTGCGGCCTGGGTACACCGAGGTAACTTGAACCGCTTCATAATCCGGGTAGACGAGAATTGCTCTACAGTCGTTGACATGGCATCGGACGACGATCTCCGGCAGGAACTGGCGGATTTGTCAGCGCGGATCGCCTCCCTGGAATCCAAAGTCGCGTCGCTTCAGGCTGGGCAGGCGCCGTCGCCTGAGAATCAGCCTGCCCTCCCTGGCGGGAAGGCTCCCCGGAACCAACCGTCAAAGGTCGAGGTTGGCCTGCCTCCCCGCTCGTCCCTGGAAAACCGGATCGGAGCCCAGCTCCTGAACCGCATCGGGATCCTGGCTGTGCTCACAGGTGTGGCGTGGTTCCTGAAACTGGCCTTCGACCGTGACTGGATTGGCCCCTCGGTCCGAATCTGGATCGGTCTGGCGGGCGCTGCCGGTCTGATGGCCTGGTCGGAACGATTCCGCCGGCGGGGATTTCCTGCCTTCGCGTATAGCCTGAAGGCGCTGGGTACCAGCATCGCCTATCTTTCGCTCTGGGCCGCTTCGAGCGTCTTTCATCTCGTTTCCCCCTGGCTAATCTTTGTGGCGATGACCGCGGTGACCGTGATCAACGCGGTGCTGGCCCGCCGTCAGGACTCGGAAGTGCTGGGCCTTTACGCGCTGGCCGGCGGCCTGGCAACACCCGGGCTGCTGTCGATGGGCCACAGTGAGCTTTTTCTCTTTTCCTACCTGGTCTTGCTCAACGTGGGCGCCTTGCTTCTTCTGGCGCTGCATCCCTGGAAGCGGCTTGCCTGGGCTGCCCTCGTGGGAACGGCCTTTTATTACATCACCTGGAGCTGGAACGAGAATGATCCCTCCCATTTTCTTCCCACCGTGCTGTTTCTGGGGTTGTTCTTCGCCGGCTTCACGGTTGCTCCCTTTTTCCAGAAGGCAATCTCACCCATTGGCTTTCCCATCGCCAATGCGGCGGCAACCTGGTTTGCCCTGATGGCTCTGTTCGCCGCCAGAAACTGGCATTTCTGGCGCCCCTGGGTGACGATCGCGCTTGCCGGCGGATGCCTCGCGGTTGCGGCTGCAGCCCATAGATTCGCAGCGCTTGGGCGCACCCACCTGGGCCTGGCCATCTTTTTTATAACGGTTGCGATACCCCTACACTTCCAGGGCACGAGCTTGACCTTGTGGTGGCTGGGCGAATCGCTCGCTCTGGTCTTAGTGGCGAGGTCCACCTCACTCGCGACCCTGCGGATTTTTGCAACCGTAGTATTAACCCTGGCTTCGCTTTCTCTGCTGTGGGATTGGCTCATCGGGACCTCGCAGCCACAAGCCGTCCTGGCCAATATGCACTTCGTCACCAGCCTGACGGGTGCAATGGTGTTTGCCATGGTTACAATTCTCAGCCTGGGACGTGGAGGGCGTGGCTTCGCCAGCTGGAATTACCTGGCAGTGTTCTCTTCGATTGCGTTCAGCCTCACTCTTCTCGTAGCGGTGAGTCTCGAAATCCATCATTATTGGTTCTGCGGAGCCGGCTTCTTTCGTGACTTCTGTGGCCGTTACGGACAGTTGGAGCGCCGCACTATCGCTGCCGGATGGGGTTACAGCGCGTGGTGCATGGCTTACGGGGCAGCGCTCATGACCGTGGGCTTTCTGCGCCGCAGCGCTTTTTTGCGCTGGCAGGCTCTGGTCGTGCTCGCCTTCAGCATCGCCAAGGTCTTTCTGAACGGGGTGAGCCAGCAGAGCCAGGGCTATCGTGTGCTCAGCTTCCTGGCCCTGGGAGTCCTGCTCCTCACCATCAGCTTCGCCTATCAGAAGGACTGGCTTCGCCTGCGAGGATAGGCCAACTGCGATTTGCTTATCCCGCCACTACACGTCTGCGCACACCCGCAACGAAACGTAAACACGCGTCGCAGAATGAGAAAGGTATGCTACCTCCCGATACACGCTAAAAACAGGGCGCCTAAATCACAGATCCGAACAACATTGATCGTCCGCCTCCGTTCGCTACCTCGAATACCTTGCTCGCGTGGCCGCCTGAATGTAATGCTGAGCATTCTCAGAGGCCACCCGATAAAGCCGTCAACCACCGAGGAGCACGAAATCAATGCCAAACAGTAGAATCCCTGCTCGCATACTTCTACGGAAAGCCTTTTGCATCGGCGCGTGCCTTATCTACGCCCTGCCGGTTCTGGCCCAATTTGGCCCGCCAGAGCCGCAGGGATCAGGGCCGAAATTGAAACCACCGACAGCCTTTCCGGCTCCGGGCATCTTTCCTACCACGGAGTCCGTGACACTACTCGCGGAACCGGGAGCCGTCATCCACTACACCTTCGACGGCAGTACCCCTACCTCGAAAAGTGCGGTTTATGATCCGCTGCAGGTTCTCTTTATCGGTGGCATTTACGAAGGCGACAAGGGCCTCAAGGCGGGCTATACCATTCGCGCGGTCGCCATGAAGCCCGGCAACACGAACAGCGATATTGCCGATTTCCAATACACCGTGGACCGGCGGGATCGGACAGCTTACGTCTCCGAGCAAATCCTTCCCGGTGTGAGGATGATCCGTGACTCCGACAACGACAAGATGTTTCTTGTTCAGGGACAAAACAAGTACGTCCTGATTGACTCGGGGCAGGGAACCGGGGAACTGAAGAAATACCTCGAGCAATATACCGGCGGCCTGCCGATAGAGCCCGTCTTCACGCACAATCACGGTGACCATATCGGCCAGGCTGATCAGTTCATACGCGACAGCGTCGAACACATCGGAGAAGCCGATCGCCCGGGCGCCGTGCGCCTGCTGCGGTCGCGAGGCATTCCGGACGACGTCATCAGCAGCCACCTGCTCGCGATCCATGAAGGGGACCACATCGACCTGGGAGACAGGTCTCTGGTGATCCACGAAACGCCGGGCCACACTCCCGGTTCCCTGGTCATCTTCGATCGGAAGAACGGGTACCTGTTCACGGGTGACTCCTACGGCAGCAATTCCCCTACAATTCCGGACGCTCTCTGGATGCAGTTCACTAAGAAGCCGGTCGACAATTACCTGGCCGTTATTGTCAATTCACGCGCGAAATTCCGCGGCCAGGTCAGGTACATGATGACCGGCCACAATGATCATCCACTCATCGGCGAGAGATACCTCGACAACCTGCAGGCAGCAATCCAGGAGCTGATGGATCAGGGAGACAAGGTTCTGGTTCCCTCGTACCGTCCCGCTGGTCTTCTCCAGGTGGTGGTTGGCGACCGGTTCACTGATCCCAATTGGGTGGCCGTCAATGTAAACAAAGACAAATATCTCCCGGCTCCGATCGATCAGATTGCAGGCGTAGTCGGTCTGCAGGTGGAAGGTGGCACGGTGCATCCTGCATTTTCCCCAGAGGTTCATGAGTACACGCTCACACTCCCGCCGGGAACAACCTCGACCAATGTGACGGTGACGCCAACCTCGTCGCGATCCACGGCGCTTACGTGGAATGGCCTGGACATCCTGGGGAAGAAGGGGGTACACGTCAGCGTGGGTAAAAGTCCTGTGACGATCAGAGTTACTGCGCCTGACGGCAAGACGCAAACGAGTTATACGCTGAACGTCACACGTGGCGATCGCTCGTCTTCGCTGCTCACCCAACCAACAGGCAGTGCCGGCCATCCGCAACGAGAACCTGAGTGAAGGAGCTTGAGGCAAGCTGTTCGAGACGCCGATTTCTCTCTACAATTGCCGGCGCGGGTGCTGCCATGGCGCTGGGCGCATGCTTCGCCTGGGCAGCCGACATCACCGATTCTCGCGTAGACGAAATTGTAGCCACGACGATCGGCATTGACACCCATAACCACATCGACGTTCCCCTTACCGCTGCCGATATGCCCGGCCCAGACATTGATCTGAAGGGCGAAATGAAGCGTTCCGGCTTGTCAGCCATTTGCATGACCTTTGCTACTGACTATCAGCCCGGCGATGCTTACGACCGATTCCTCAAAGGAATAGGGTCGATGGACCGACAACTGGAGCGCAACGGGATGAAGCGCGCGCTCAGCGCTGCTGACATACGCGCCGCCCATAAGGAGGGCCAGCCAACCGTCATCCAGGCAATCGAAGGCGCCCATTTTCTTGAGGGCCATCTGGAGCGGGTGGAGGAAGCCTATCACCGCGGTTTGCGGGAGTTTGGACTGCTTCATGACAGCGATGCTTCCGTGCCGTTGGGCGATGTTTACACCAACCCTCCGCGTTTTGGTGGGCTAACCGCTTTCGGGGCGTCCGTCATCAAGGAATGCAACCGTCTGGGCATTCTGATCGATCTTGCTCATGCGGACGTGGCAACCACCAAAGCCGCGCTCAAGGTCTCAACCCGGCCGGTCTTTATCTCCCATACCGGCCTCGATACGCAGTTGGGGAACGATCCGCGCATGGCGCAGATGATGCGTCCAAGACTCATCGGCAAAGAGCAGGCCCGGATGGTCGCCGATGCCGGAGGCCTGGTCGGTGTCTGGACCCACCTGGCGGATACACCCTTGGATTACTCGCGGAACATCCGCGCCCTCGTCGATGTCATCGGCATGGATCACGTGTGCATTGGCACGGATACGAAGCTCACTCCGCCCAGTCCACGCCCAGGCCCGCAGCATCCGCGAGTGGGCGAACGAACCAACCAGGCGTGGCAGGATCAAACCGCCGGCTTCTACTACGTGGTCGTTGATGCCATGCTGAAGACCGGTTTCACTCGGGGTGAAATCGGAAAAATCGGTGGCGGCAACTTCCTGCGGGTATTCGGTGAGGCTGTTAAAAAATGAGCTGGGATAGCTTGATTTGCCTGCGACCGTTGAGGCGCATGATCGGCAAAAGGAGATTATCAGCCCGACCGAATTGAGGAGCCTGCTCTTTGGAGACCCATGACACCTGGGCTACGATAAGCCCCAACGCTTTGCCAAGGTTCGGTAGCTGCCGTCCTCGTGCATTCGCACCAGCGTGCGATTCGTCATTGCAACCAGGGCTGTGTTCGATTTGTTAAAGCCGATTCCCAGGGGCTGCGGGTCGTCGGGAACCTGCGCAAGAATGCGCAGTTCCGGCGTGTGTTGCACGATCCAGGCCGAGGCTGGGTACACCTTCATGACTGCCTGAATGCGGCCTGCGGTAAGGTCTGCAATGGCGCTACTCATTCGCGCGAACGAATAGACTTTGACGCGGCCAATCTTGCCGTCCTTCTGCATGGAGACGGCTGCATCGTAGTCAGTCGTGGCCGCCTGCACTCCGATGGTCCCACTTTGCAAATCGCTCAGGGTCATGTTGGCGGGTGATCTCGCGGTGTCGACGAGCATACTGAGTGTCGTTGTCATATACGGAACTGACCACGCCAGTAACGTTCGGCGTCGAGGCGTGATGGTGATGCCGCCCATAATGCAGTCATAACGCTGCTCCTCTATTTCGCCGAAAATACCCTCCCATTTCGTTTCCACGAACTCAGGCTGGAGATCGAGCCGCCGCGCAGCCTCCGTCATGAGATCCACCTCGAAGCCAACCCTTTGTCCATGCGAAACGAACTCAAACGGAGGATTGTCGAAATACGTTCCGATACGGAGAACGCCGGGCTTCAACGTGGGAAGCCCCGACAGGGCGTGGGCCAGGAGATGCTGCGGGACCAGCAAAGGAGTCGCGAGCCCGGCCCCCATGACCCGCAGCAAGCGGCGGCGCGACAGCCAGTTTGGGCTGAGCAGTTTCGCCTCTGGAGTTGCTTGGATCGGGTTCCTCATGCGAATCGCGCCGTGAGTCTCAGAAAAGGCTCAAAAGAAACAGGCTCTCCGGAATATACCTTCAGCGGCTCCGGTTCGCTAGCCGCCGCATTGGAAAGAGGACGTTGCCAATCCAGGCGAACGTTACCTCTATGGCGGATTCTGGCTGCTGAGATCTATTCCAGGTCGGCATGACGAACAAAATCGGGTCTAGCCACTCCCGCCAGTCTTCGGGCAGCAACGCGCAAATTTTCTGGCACAAATTCTCCCCGCCCGTCGTTATAGAGGTATAGATGTGGTGAGCATGACCGATCGCTGGGATGAAGCGGAGTTCGAAGCCCTCTTTCGTGAACAATACGCGCGCATCGTTCGCGTCATCCGACGCATAGTACAACGCGACTCGGAGGCGGAGGAAATCTGTTCCGAGGTCTTCCTCCGGCTTTATCGGAGCGGTCCAAGGGCGGCGGCTGATGGGATGGCCGGCGCCTGGCTTTATCGCACTGCGACCCGAGCGTCGATCGATCTGCTGCGTGCTCGCCGGCGCCAACAGAGTAAGGAAGTTGACGAGAACGATGGCAGCCAGGCCGAAGACCCTGCCGAGGACGCGCTCACGCTTTTATTGCGCCAGGAACGAATCGGAGCAGTGCGCGAGGTGTTGGCCAGGATGAAGGTAGAGAGAGCGCAACTGCTGTTGTTGCGGCACAGCGGCCTGAGTTACCAGGAACTCGCCCAGGCCATGCAGGTGCACATGGGCTCTGTAGGGACAAAGCTGGCCCGGGCCGAAGCGGAGTTCACTGCACTGTACCAACGATGCCAGCGACGCCAGCAGAAGACACCGCAGTTACAAACCGCAAAGGAGGAGGGGCGATGAAGCACACTGAGAGAGGATTGCTGAGAGCGTACCTCGATGACCAGCTCGATCCCCAGGAGCATACAGCTGTCGAGCAGCATCTCGAAGACTGCGCTGTCTGCAAGGAGGAGCAAGCCGCCCTGCTCAGGCATGCAACGCGTGTTCATGAGAGCCTCGAGCAACTCCCGTATCTTCACGGTGAAGAGAATGTAGCCACGGCTTGGGCTGCGTTTCAAAAGAAACAGGAAGACTGGAAAGAACGAGAAGAGAAACGTTGGCCCCTGAGCCGTAGATTGCTCTTCGCGGGCGCGGCCCTCAGCCTTGTCACCATCATTTTGGTCCTGACCGTCGCTCCGGTTCGGGCGTGGGCGGAGAGCCTCTTAGCTGTCTTCCGCGTCCAGCGTCTCACCGTGCTCCAGATCGATCCCGCATCCCTGAAAGCCGGCGAGCTACAAAGTAATCAGTTGCTGAATCAGGCTATCGGGCGCCTTCTCTCCGATCAGATTACGGTGACCCAGAAGCCGGAAAAGCCGCAGCTGATTACGGATCCCGCCACGGCCTCGAAAATGGCCGGTTTTGCCGTGCACCTTTTGCCCGATGCAACACCGTCGAGTCTTCTCTTGAAGAGCGGGGGCGGAATGCAGATGAAACTAAATCGTGACCGCATTCAATCCATCCTGGACGAAGCCGGACGCAGCGATGTGCAGATTCCGTGGTCCGTGGATGGAGCTACCATCGGTGTGCGCATACCTACCGGCGTGTTGGCTTTTTATGGAAACTGCGGCGATATCGCGTCTCGTGTGGCAGCCGGCCGGGAGCAAAACAACCCAAGACCAGTCGAGAAAGGCGATACCAGTTGTATTTCGCTGATCCAGCTTCCCAGTCCGGTAGTGTCTGCCCCGCAGGATGTCGACCCCGGCCAGATCGCCCAAGTGGCGCTCGAGTTCCTGGGTATGAACGCCAACGATGCTGCCAGCCTGACGCAAACCGTCGACTGGACCTCGACTCTTGTGCTTCCCGTGATCCGTGGCAAGGTGAACTACCAGCAGGTACACGTCAACGGCAATGAAGCAGCGCTGTTGCGTCCCACGAATGGAGCGGAATCCAGCCGCTACACCCTAATGTGGGTGGACAATGGAATCGTATTCGCGCTCTCGGGATTCGGAGACGATGCCACGGCGGTCAACCTGGCCTCGCAATTGTAGTCGCAGAAGATGCATGGCAAGTCTCACCATCGACGTCTCGCAGCTTCGAAAAACCTACGGAAACCGCGCCGCCGTGCGCGATCTGACCCTTCAGGTCGCGCGCGCTGAGGCGTTCGGCTTTTTAGGACCGAATGGCGCGGGCAAAAGCACCTCGATCAAGATGCTGCTGGGCCTCGTGAAGCCGACCAGCGGCCGCGCGCTGCTGCTGGGCAGGCCGGTAGGCACGCGGGAACTGCGGGCCCGCATTGGCTTTCTTCCGGAGCACTTTCGTTTCTATGATTGGCTCTCCGCTTCCGAGCTGCTTCAGTTTCATGGAAGACTCTGCGGTTTGGCGGATGACACGCTAAGGCACAAGATTCCCCGATTGCTGGAACGTCTGGGCCTGGGTGCTCACAGTAGCAAGCCCTTACGCACTTTTTCCAAAGGCATGATGCAGCGGGCCGGTTTGGCGCAGGCGATCCTCAACGACCCGGAAATCCTCTTCCTGGATGAGCCTACCTCCGGTCTCGATCCTGCGGGACGGAAACTGGTGCGCGACTTGATTGCCGAGCAGCGGGCCCGCGGTGCAACGGTTTTTCTCAATTCGCATCTCCTGAGCGAAGTTGAGCAGAGTTGTGACCGCGTAGCTTTCATTCGCGAGGGCCGCATCATCGCCATGCATGAGATGGGCGCATGGCAATCCGATCGGACCGACGTTGAAATCAACGCCGCAGGGATCAGCGCAACTGCGATAGAACGCCTCAAAGCGTTCACGCAGGATCTTCATCTCGATGGGCAGTTGCTGCGATTGCGCATGATACAAGCAAACGATCTTCCCGAAATCATTCGCTGCCTGGTGGAAAGCCGTGCCGCAGTCTTTTCCGTCGTTCCGCAGCGGCAGAGCCTGGAAGATTTATTTCTGCAAATGATGGGACCCGACACCGGCCTATGAGAGAGAACGCCATCCCGGTGGGTGAGGCTGCAGCCACACTGCACTCTACAGCCCTCGGCGTTGCCCGTGGACCCAACGCTTTGCGCACCACCTTATTAATGGCCCAGGTCACCTTTCGCGAAGCGGCCCGTCGTAAGATTCTCTGGATCGCTACCTCAGCCGGAATCGCGTTCCTGGCCTTTTTCTGGATGGCCCTTCACTTCGCTATTCGACGCAATGCGCCGCGCGCTACCATCGTCGAGGTTCGCGAAGGCATTCTCATGATGACTATGATGGTCCTCTATGCAGGCAGCATGATGACCTCGCTGATGGCGGTGCTCACGTCTTGCGACACCCTGTCTGGTGAGATCGCCTCGGGCACCATTCATGCCATAGCTACCAAGCCGGTCGAACGTTGGTCACTGGTCCTGGGCAAATGGATCGGTTTTGTCGGTATGCTCACGCTTTACGTGCTGCTGATTGAGGGAGGCACGATCGTGCTTAGTTGGGGCGAAAGCGGCTACCTCGCGCACCATGCTGTCGCTGTTCTCAGCCTGGTCTGGTTGCAGGCGGTGGTGCTGCTTGGGGTCACCATGGCGGCTGGCAGCTCGCTTTCTTCGTTGACCAGCGGCGCTGTCTCGCTGGGACTTTACGGACTCGCCTTTGTGGGAGGATGGATCGAACAGTTTGGATCCTTGCGTCACATCCCGGGACTGGTCGACCTGGGAATCCTCGCCAGTCTTGTCATGCCCAGCGACGCCCTCTGGCGCCGTGCTGCCTTCAAGTTCCAACCGCCCCTACTTGGCAGCCTGGGCGTTTCTCCCTTCAGCAGTAATGTGGTGCCCAGCAATGCCATGGTGGTCTACGCCGTTCTCTACGCCTTGCTGGCTCTCCTGCTCGCTCAGTTTCTGTTCTCCCGCCGGGATCTTTAGGGAATGGGGTGGCGGAAGAGCGCTGCCGAAGCAGGTCAGGGAAGCAGCGTCATACCCCGCAGGAGTTGTGCGTCACCGCTGTCCTCGAGTTGTTTTGCAGTCATTTCGCTTTCGCCTTCGGGAAAATCCGGCGATACTCCCGCTGCCAGGGCCGTCACAATATTCGGTGTGATCCCTTTATGCCAAATGACGCTACCCGAGGGAGTGAGCCATTCTTCAACGGCAAGCAACAGCGCCGATCCGTCCGCCAGATTAAATTGGGTAAGCAGGGTACCCGTCCCAAAAGTCGTTTCCCCGACCAACAACCCGCGATGTGCGTCTTTTAAAGCGCCTGCCATAATTTCGGCGCCACTCGCAGTGCCTTGATTCACGAGCACCACCAGGGGAATCGCGGTTGCCACGCCACCCGGCTTGACCGGGACAGGCCGTTCCTGGCCGCGCGCATTCTTCGCCAGCAGGACGTTCCCTCCCTTGAGAAACTCGCTGGCGCAGTCTACCGCCTCGCCCAACAAACCGCCGGGATTGTTGCGCAGATCCAACACCACGCCATCCGCAGGCTGTTTTTTGATCGCAACCAGTGCCTTGCGCAGGTCGGCGGATGCGCCCGTCTCGAATGCGGCGATGCGCAGCTGCGCCAGGTGGGTCCCAGGAAGCATGCGCCAGGTAACGTTGTGTAATTGGAACACGGCGCGCGTGATGGTCACCTGGTGCGTCTGGCCGGCGGCGGGCCGGAAAATAGCCAGGGTCACGGAACTGCCGGCGGGTCCTGAAATCTCCTTCACCACCTGCTCTAGCGGCTTGCCGGCGACATCGTGGCCATTGACCTGCAGGATGATATCCCCGGGCTTGAGCCCAGCGCGCTGCGCCGGCGACCCGTCCATCGGAGCCACGATCACCACGTGGCCGTCTTTCGAACGAACTTCGGCGCCGATGCCCTGGAACTTGTTTCTCTGAATCTGCGCCATTTCCTGAACCATCGCTGGGCTAAGAAAGCGGCTGTGACCTGTGTCGCCGAGTGCATCCACCATTCCGCTGATCGCTCCGTAAGTGAGCGTGGGTGGCCGTTCCGCCGGGCGGTCCACATAGTAGCGGTGAACGAGAGCGCTGGCTTCGTAGATCAACCGTATGTTGGGCGCATCATTCCAGGGCATGAGCCCCACGGTTACCAGGCTCTCAAGAGCCATGCCTCCGACCAATCCCAGAATCAAGGCCGCCAGCGTTGCTGAGTTCAACAACCTGCCGGGGTTTTTGTATTGCATAAGTCCCCCCTTCATTTGTCGATCTGCAACCGTGTTAGGGTTGCCGCTCTATGAGTTCATTTGCCATCCGGACAACCGTTTTCGTCCCGCCAGTAACTGTTCCCTGCACAAATCTTCGTCTTCCCTGCAAGCATTTGGAACCCAGCCGGGAACCTGCTAACTTGGGGGGAAGAGGGAAGCCCGGACGCCCGCTGTCCGTGGCCGTATACATTTTGCTGGGGTCACCTCGACAGCACGTCAGATCGCAGCGGCTCGTAATTTCTGGAGCAACCAAGTCACGCAAAAATCGAATGGTGCGTCTGGTGCAGGATAGCTGCGGCCAAACGCGCGGCTATGTGGAGGAT
>DATJNV010000133.1:0-2532 GCA_035507705.1 Acidobacteriaceae bacterium | reverse complement strand
CGTGGATCTGAGCACACTCGTGCGCACGGCTGCCCGGCTGGAAACGCGTGCTGTCGTGGACTTAGATCCGGGTCCTGATGTCACGTTGCATGTGGACGCCGACCAGATTCAGCAAGTCCTCATCAACCTGATTCGCAATGCGGTCGATGCCTCGCTGGAATCGCGGGGCAAGGTGACGGTGGGTTGGACGAAGAACGGCAGCTGGTTGAACCTGTTTGTGCGTGACGAGGGAACCGGCATCGCGAATCCAGGAAACCTGTTCGTCCCCTTCTTCACTACCAAGCCGGGAGGGTCGGGCATTGGCCTGGCTTTGAGCCGGCAAATTGCCGAGGCACACGGGGGCAGCGTCTCCCTGAAGAACCGCCAGCCCGAAAAGGGTTGCGAGGCGCTCATTCAATTGCCTCTCGGCGCCTGACACTGCTTTGCCGCTGTCGCTGGGTTACAATGTGGCTCCCCGTAACCCAGAATTCCCAAATAGCCAGGTGGAGGCCGAATGAAGCGCAGATTGCTTTGGATGGTTGTGTGCCTTGTTTTCTGTACACCTCTGTTCGCGCAGGACGAAACTGTCACGAATGCCTCGGATCGTTTTTTCCTGCCACATGACACGTTTTGGGGCTATGCGCAATTTGATCTGGCTCCTCCGCATAATGAAATCGATCCCAACCTGTGCGCGGCCAACGCTGGAACCTACGGTGGCGTGAACGCGCCGTGCAGTGAGTTCGCGCGCTACATGCTGTCGGGATTGCTGGAAGTGCGCCCTTTCGGGCAGGGGCAGCTGCGCCGCTTCATGCTGTTTGGAGAGCCGTCTTTCCTGTTCGGTAAGAACATTCCCAAGACGTCGTACACCTGGTCGGCCGACGCTATCGGCATCGAGCATTCATGGGGACTCGGTGTTTACATCGCGAAGGGTTTCGAATTTCGCGTGACCCAGCATTTTCAGTTTGACCGGCTTGGCGCCCGCGACAAAAACCTTGGTCCTGCCGATCTCGGCAACAATGGCCCGTGGGGGAGATACAACGCCATCGGCGTCCGAAAATACTTCGGCACGCGGCGATGGTAGTTCAGAGTTTTATTTCGGGTGCTTGGTGGAAAGGCAGTAATTGCGAACGTCTCCAAAGGCGGTCACGCCAATGTGGCCGATCGACATCCAACGCTCCAGCTTGTGATGGCCGGTGCGATGGAGGATGTAGGAGATTCCGACCGAGGTCATAGTGCCGGCCGCTTCCAGGCTGGCGAAGCCCGCCGAATTGTCTACCACAGCATCCGGCAGCAGGATCTCCTGCCGTCCGCGCGCCTGAAAGTTTCGCGTCGAGGCGTAGTCCATCCCCCGCACGACAGCGATTCCGGAGAAGAGCAGGATGTTCTCGCGATCCCAAAAGCGATGCGTCGACGAGGCGGCAGGTGTAGGTGTCTGCGCGGCCTTCGAGGAGCCGGGTTCCGGCGCTGCGGGCGGGACGGATACCTGGGCCCGCGCCGAGAATCCCAGGGTTTCCAGCAGAAGAATGAAAAGCAACTTGCGGACAAGGATGCGGTTAAACGCCCAACGCATGGGCCATTCTACCTAGGAACCGGTGCCGCCCTCTCGCCGGATTTATGGAATCGTGGTTCCCTGGTGAAAGCGTACGACCCACCGGCCATTCCGGAGAACCCAGATTGAAGTACGCAGGGCCTGGCCCGCCGACTGACCGGCAGCATCTTTGCGGGTGCTTCGATAGTGCACCAGGATCATCTCTGGGGTGAGCGGATGGACTTCAAAATCGCTCAGCGCCGACGCGGGTCGGACCGGTTCACTGCGCAGTTCTTCGATCATCCGCGCCTTGTTGTAGGTTCGTCCAGAGCTTCCAATCTCGAGAAAGTCATCTGCCAGCAGGGAAGAGACCTCCTCGGCGTTCTTCCTCACCCGTGGGTCCAGCAGGTGTTCTTCCAGTTTCCGCAGTTGTTCGGCGTAGTCCATAGCGCACGTCGCGATCGCTTCCGTTCCACGGTACCATTACTTCCGCCATTTCTCCCGTCTCCTGTCAGCCTTTATAATGTTTGGTTTTCCCTATCAGCTCGGAGGAAGTGGAATGGCGGCTTCATACAACGGGGTTCCCGTGCCTCAGAATGGCAAGGGAATCGGCTACAGCGACGGAAAGTATCAGGTTCCAGACAATCCCATTATTCCGTTCATCGAAGGTGACGGAACAGGTCGCGATATCTGGAAGGCATCGGTACGCGTTTTCGATGCGGCCGTGGAAAAGGCCTACCAGGGTAAGCGTCGCGTCGCTTGGTACGAGGTCTTTGCCGGGGAGAAAGCTTTCTCGAATTTCAGAAACTGGCTGCCCGATGACACCATTAGCGCCATCCGCGAGTTTCGTGTCGCGATCAAAGGGCCGCTGACTACTCCTGTCGGCGGCGGAATCCGTTCGCTGAACGTTGCCCTGCGCCAGATCCTCGATCTTTATGCCTGTGTTCGCCCCGTGAAGTATTACCAGGGCACGCCGTCGCCGGTGAAGAATCCCGAGCGTATGGACCTGGTCATTTACCGCGAAA
>DATJNV010000132.1:0-2699 GCA_035507705.1 Acidobacteriaceae bacterium | reverse complement strand
AACGGCAACTTATACGCCGCAAGCGGCGATACGGAGCCGCCAGATCCTCCTTACTACGACGGCCGAATGTCTAATGGGCCAGTGGCGGTGGAACAACTGGCAGCTTTACTAGGGGCACCCTTAGTGGACTACGCGTGGATTGGGGCGACAACAGGAATCGGGAACTACGGCGACGGCGGCACACCGACGAGTTTCGGAGCCGACAGTCTTCCGGGCATGCAAACAGTATTTGCCGGGACGGAGGGGTCACTCAGCCCGTATTTGAGTAGCGGGCTTTTTGTCGTATGGGGTGGGCCCGATGATTTTCTTTCTCCTTCGCCACTCGATACGACTGTTGCTGAGATCGTCAACCGGGCAGTCAATGATGAATTGGGCATCGTGAACGGCCTGCAATTGCTGGGCGCCCAACATATTCTGGTGCCGGGTATGCCGGACCTGGGGCTCACTCCTTACTTTCAAAGTCTTCCTGGGGGCGCCCTGGAGGGCGCCGAGATCGCCGCAGCGTTTAACGCGGAACTGAGCGCGGAGCTGCCGCCTGGAGCAATTTTCTTCAACACGGCAGGACTCCTTGACGCAATGGTTGCCGACCCATCGGCGTACGGTTTCACCGATGTGACCGACCCCTGCTTTAACGGAACGAGCGTCTGTTCTAACCCTTCTCAGTATTTGTTTTTCGATAGCTTCCATCCAACCACGGCTGCCGACGCCTATGCGGCGGAGGCATTCTACAAGGCCGTTACGCCGGAACCGACCGCTTTTATTCCTCTCTCACTGGGTGTAGGGGCGCTCTGGCTGGCACGGAGACGTAGAGTTCGGCGAATTGTCGGAAAGGCAGATTAGGAGCCGGCTGGGGCAGGGGTCAACGGGGAGCGCATCACAGGCGCTTCTTTCAAGCCCTTTCAGCCGTCTTGGGACGGAGGATGCCTGTCTGGTCGCACATCCATTGCCTGCGGCGGCGGGCTCGTGCCTGAATCGCGCAGGCCAAGGCCAGCAGACCGACGCCAATCAAGATGCGGTTATGGGGTTCCGGGGTGGCTGAGGCCTGCAGCGAGTCCAGTTCGAGTGCAGGGGCGGGCGAAGCGGGGACGAAGTTGAGCAGACCGTTGGCGACGTTACCTGCCCAGATGCCGCCGGCCAACCCCTGGCTATTTTGATACCAGGCGAGGTGGTCCTTTTGTGCCGTAGTCAAGCTGATGACGATCCAATACTCGGTTCCGGGCGACAAGAACGGATTCAGCGCGGAAGGAATGGTCGTAAGTAGGCCGGGGAATCCGGGCACCGTGACGCTCCAGTTTTCGAGCACTGATCCGGGTTGTCCGCCGGAGTCTGAATAGAGACTCAGGCTGACCGGGTTATTGAGGCTGAACAAAGGAATCACGATCTCGGCGAGGCTGCCTCCTCCCGTGGTGACGAAAGGAGTCGCCATGAAGTCGAAATTGGTCTCGTAATCCCGATTGACGATGTAGGCGCCGCCTGGACCGAGATCGCTGTAGATGGTGCCGGCGAGGCAAGAGGTAACGGCGACGGCCCCCAACAAGACCGCCTTCCAAAAAACGCAGATTTGGCCCACCTTTGCGTTCACGGTGATCCCCCAGGGTTCTGGGTCGAAATGCGAGCTGCTTCCGGTTAGAGCGATGGTTGTGGGAAGAAGTGCCGGAAAAGAAGCGGCAGACGGGTTTCCGCGTAATAGAGGGACGGAGGCCCCCGTTTGAAGGCTGCTGTTGCCGAGCCAGCCGATGGGAAGCCGGTGTTAGGATGTGGCGAATATGCGACCCGAGAGGCTGCTGGACGCTCTGCTGGATTCCTGGGACCGGAACAACATTATTCTGCTGAACTTAGTTGGGGCCCTTCCGGAGGGTGGACTGGAGGCCCGAGCGATGGAGGGGAGTCCTTCGGTGGCCCAACTGTTCACGCACATCCATTATGTGCGGCTTGTATTCGTGTTCGAGGACGCACCTGAATTCGCGAGAGAAGTGCCTGCGGAAGAATGGGCGTCAGAGCGGGACGCCGGCTGCATTGCGCAGATGCTGACCGAGAGCGCGATGGCTGTGCGGGAGGCTGTGCAGCGAACGGTGGAGGCAGGAGGGGAAATGCGGATTCACTACGATCACCCGATCCTGCTGCTACAGCATATGCTTTGGCACGAGGGCTACCACCACGGCCAGATCAAGCTGGCGCTCAAGCTGGCGGGTCACCCGATGAGCGACCGGGACGCCGGTCCGCTGACCTGGGGTGTCTGGATGCGCAAGAGCTGAGCGGCGAGGGCGGGTGGGCAGCCCGGCTAGGCAGATTCCTAGAGATTCCGATCGATTTTTTTATACCAGCCCATAAATCTTCTATTTGATTGGCTGGTTACTAAGCATATACTGAAGCCGGGTGCCGCGAAGCACCCGAATGGCGTTCTCCACGTTCCGAGAGGCCAAATGCTAAAACTCATTTCGATTCTTTGCCTTACGGCTTCAATTGCCTGGTGTGGACATGGTCCCGAACGGCGCGTTTCCGGACCGCTGGTGACCGTTCTTCTCGAGTTCGACCAACCTCACTCCGATACATCCCTGCAAGTGATGGAAAAGGAGGCCACTTCGCTACTTAAGGCTGCCGGTGTACAGGTGAAGTGGTTGTTGAAATCGGAACTGCCACACGACGCTCAGTTCGGCGACTTGGTGTCTTTCCGGGTTCGGGGCCACTGTGAGATGGAC
>DATJNV010000131.1:0-29275 GCA_035507705.1 Acidobacteriaceae bacterium | reverse complement strand
CGGCACACCCCAAAGAAAAGACTGTAGGCTGGCTTTTCAATAGGCAAGCCTTTGTCATCCCGCCCGTCCCGGCGTGCCGTGGAAGCAAAGTCGAGGGATCTGCCGTTTCTTTCCCGGCGCATGGCCTTTCTTCCCGATCTGAATGAGGAAACTGGAACCAGGGGCTAAAGAGTCTGCGTGAGAACTACCATGTGCAGGGTTTAATCCCGAAGGGACGGCTGAAAGTCAGTCTTGTCCAAATTAGGTTTTTAGAAGAAGGCGAAAGCCTGCTAGGTTGAGGTTGGGATTCTTGCCGGAAAACCGATCTCAGCTAGGAGGCTTTCACCATGAGTGGAGTATGCAGTATTTTTTCGCAGATTTTGGGGGTATTTTCTCGGGCCGAGTTTGAGCAGGCAGTTCGCCAGCAGGGGGCGGAGCGCCACGCTCGTGGATTTAGCAGTTGGACTCAGTTGGTGGCGATGTTGTTCTGTCATCTGGGGCGGGCGCAGTCATTGCGAGAGATCTGCGGCGGTCTGGCGGCATGTGAAGGCAAGTTGCGGCACCTTGGGGTGGAGCAGAGCCCTAAACGATCGACGTTGGCCTATGCCAATGAACATCGGCCTTGGCAGCTGTACCAGAAGGTATTTGAGCAGTTGCTGGAGAAGTGCCAACGAGAAGTACGCGGGGGGAAGAAATTCCGGTTCAAGAATAAGCTGCTGAGCTTGGATGGCAGTGTGATTGACCTCAGCGCGACCATGTATGACTGGGCCCAGTTTCGCCGCACCAAAGGCGGAGTGAAGTTGCATTTGCTGCTGGATCACGACGGCTATTTGCCCAAGTATGCGGTGATCGAGCCGGCCAAAAAGGCGGAGATTCAGGTAGCGCGGAAGCTGACTTTCGAGCCGGGCACGATCGTGGTGTTTGA
Source organism: Acidobacteriaceae bacterium (assembly GCA_035507705.1). GTDB lineage: Bacteria > Acidobacteriota > Terriglobia > Terriglobales > Acidobacteriaceae > PALSA-350. The sequence continues at coordinate 28,371 of DATJNV010000131.1, read as the reverse complement.
TCGTGGGTATACCGATTACAAGTGGTTTGCCAGCTTGACCGCGCAAGGGGTGTACTTCGTGACCCGGCAACGGTGGAACGGCTATTACAAAGTGGTGAAGGATCTACCCGTACCCGAGCAGGGCAACATCCTGGCCGATCAGATGGTGATGTTGGGCCACCGTAGTTACCGCACCGGCGTCGCGGTAAGGCGGGTGGTGGTGCGGGATCCAAAGACGGGCAAACAGTTCGAGTTTCTGACCAATAAGCTGGATTTTGCTGCCAGCACGATTGCCAAAATCTATCGTGACCGTTGGCAGATCGAGACTTTTTTCAAGGCCCTCAAGCAGTCTTTGCGGGTCAAGACATTCGTGGGCACCAGCGCCAACGCGTTAAAGACACAGATCTGGACCGCCCTGATCGCCATGTTGATCTTGAAATATCTGAAGTTGAAATCAACCTTCGATTGGTCTCTCTCCAATCTAGTGGCCTTATTACGCCAGCAGCTGTTCGTATACCGCGACCTGTGGACTTGGCTGGATTGTCCTTTTGAACCGCCCCCTGCCCTGGCAGCAATTCATGACCAACTTCGGCTCGCGCTTTAGTTTCTTAGCCATTCTTTGGGACAGCTGAAAACTTAGCCGGCCATCTTCAACCCCTTGATCGGCCTACACTCAGCAGTCTTATAACAAATACTTGGACAGCACATTTCTTAAACCTACCGCTCCTGCACCCCCAACCTGGTTTCACCATGCCGGGTTGCAGCAGCAGTTTGTCCAATAAAATCAAGGGGACCGATCGCTCTATTCCCCTAACTTGGACAGCTCTGGCTGAAAGTAGCCCAGGACGTCAGTCCTGGGGAAAGGATCAGAACACGATGCAGTCCCGAAGGGACGACTGAGAATTACCCAGGACATTCGTCCTGGGTGTCGAACTTGGTTAGAAATACTCCAGTTCGCGTTGTTGCCGGGCTGGCAGTCCCCAGGATTTCATCCTGGGTAATTTTCAGCCGTCCCTTCGGGACTGCATCGTGTTCTACACCAACCCCCGGACTGACGTCCTGGGCTGCTTTCAGCCGTCCCTGCGGGACTAAATCCTGCATATGGTAGTTCTCACGCAGACTCTGTCACGGCCCGGCTAAAAGTCGTGCCCGGATCAACAACTCGAAGCTCCTCGTTCGTTACTCCTGATCTTGCCGCGGGCCAAGTGGGGCGGGTGGCCATTAAAATGCATCCTATGCTGATTCAGGGGGCGAGGGATGCGGGGAGTTATCGGAGAGTTTCGTTATGCGCTGAAGCAGTTGTGGAAGAATCGGGGCTATTCGGTGGTGGTGATTGTGACTCTGGCGCTGAGCATCGGCGCCAATACCGCAATCTTCAGCGTGGTGGACGCGATCCTGCTGCGGCCGCTTCCTTATCCGGCACCCCAGCGACTGGGCTCGCTGATGCAGCGAGTTACGGGCCCGTTGAATATCAGCTATCCGAGCAATATCGATCGCGACAGCTGGCTCTACCTGCGGGATGACGTTCCGGCCGTGACGGCGGCCGTTGCAAGCGAGACCGGCGGCGTGAATCTCGAGGCTGCAGGACGAGCGCAGTATGTTCAAGGACAGCGGGTCTCGGCGCGGTACTTTGCTGTGCTTGGTTTGCACCTGATGCTGGGCCGGAGCTTTTCCGCTGCGGAAGATACCGCGGGTGGCGCGAATGTCGTTGTTCTGAGTTACGCGCTGTGGAAGAACACTTTCGATAGCGACCCGGAGATTATCGGCAAAGCGATACGGCTCAAAGGTGTTCCCTACACGGTGATCGGTGTTCTTCCCCGGGGAGCCAGGACTCCCGCAAAAGCAGATCTGTGGACCGCGCTTCGTCCGGAGACATCGGAGGAAGGGGGCGGCGACAATTTCGACGCTATCGTCCGCCTCAAGGATGGGGCGACATGGCAGCAGGCCAATGCACAGTTGAGCCGCCTACAGTCCATGACCTCAAAGGTGATCCGGGAGCAACATCCCAACGCGGAAGTGTATTACTACGCGGTACCGCTGCAACAGGATCTGGCAGCAGGAACGCGCACGCCGGCGATGATCCTGATGTGGGCGGTAGGCTTCGTGTTACTGGTCGCGTGCGCCAATCTTGCCGGGTTGGCCCTGGTACGGATTGGGCGCCGCGAAAATGAGATTGCCACGCGGTTGGCGTTAGGGGCCACCCGATGGGCCATCCTGCGCCAGTTCTGGGTGGAGAATCTGATTCTCACGGCGCTGGGCGGTATTGTCGCTGTCTGGTTGGGAAATGTAACGCTGGAGCTGATGAACCGCAGCATCCCTGATCGTCTGCTTCCGTTAGGGGGCGTTTCCCTCGATTCCCGAGTTTTGTGGTTCACCGCGATTACGGCCATGGGCGCCAGCATTTTCTTTGGCCTGCTGCCTGCATTAAGCTCGCGGCGCATTGATGTGCGGTCGGCACTGGCGAGCGGCAGCAGCCGCTCCATGGCTTCGTCGGGCGCCACGCGCACCCGCTATGCCTTGATCGCAGGTGAAGTCGCACTCACCATTGTTTTGCTGACGGTCGCTGGCCTGCTCGTCAGGACGCTGATCTACCTGAGGACGATGCCTCCCGGCTTCAATCCAACGAATGTAGTGATCGCCCAAGCTTCGCTCGACGACGCCCGGTATAACCAGCAGGCTCCCTTCCTGAGGCTGTTGAACGAAAGCCTCGAAAATCTGCGAAGAATCCCCGGAGTTGAATCCGCCGCGGTCGGACTGAGTGTTCCCTATGAGCGGGCTCTCAACGATGCAGTGACGATCGCCGATGGACCGGAAGCGGGCAAGGGGCATATGACGAACCTCGTGTATGTGACCCCGGACTACTTCAAGGTGCTGCAGATAGCGCTGCGTGCCGGGCGTTCCATTTCCGATGCCGACACGCCGACGAGCCAACCGGTTGCGGTGGTCAACCGGGCCTTTGCCAGAATGTATCTGGGGCAGGAAGATAGCGTCGGGCGCCATTTGCGGGACGGCAATCGCCCGATCGCGATTGTCGGCATCGTGGACAACGTAATTGCACCTCGAGGGTTCACTGAAGGTGGGGGCCCGATTGCCGCAGAGCCGACGGTTTATTTGCCCGCAACCCAAATGCCGCAGGAAGGCCTCAACCTGGCGCATGTGTGGTTTCAGCCCAATTGGATCGTGCGCACGAAAGGGAATGTTGCAGAAGTACCGCGGCAGATGCAGCAGGCTATGGCTAAGGCCGATCCCGATTTGCCGGTTTCCGGAGTGCGCGGTATGAGCAATGTGCTTTCCGAAACTCTGCTGCTGCAGCATATGGAAGCCGAACTGTTGGCCGCTCTCGCAGGATTAGCGCTGCTGCTGTCTTCTGTAGGTATCTACGGACTGGTTTCGAACCTGGTAAATCAGCGCGAGCGGGAGCTTGGCATTCGCATGGCTCTGGGTTGTACGTTGCGAGGGGCGATGTTCGAGATATCCCGCGCCGGGATGACCGCCACCGGTTTTGGGATAGCGGGCGGGTTGCTGTTCTCCCTTGCGGCCGTCAAGGTACTGCGAAGCCAGCTTTTTGGGGTCGGATTGTATGATCCCCTGACGCTGGGTGGCGTGTCGCTTCTTTTGGCGCTTGTTGCCCTGGTGGCGGCTGTTTTGCCCACACTTAGAATCGGCAGGATCGATCCGGCGGAAACGCTCCGCGCCCAGTGAATATGTCAGTGTAGGTTACAAAAACAGGCTGCAAATCAAGGCCAGGCAAGAGCATCATTCCGCGCGCAGGGCTTCGACAGGGTTGATCGAGGCGGCGCGCTGGGCGGGGATGATACTGGCGACCAGCGCGCAGAAAGCCAAGGCAGCGGTCGAGCCGGCGAGCACTAAAGGATCCCAGCTTTTGACCTGGTAGAGTTGCGCAGCCAGCAGATGCCCGCAGGCGATAGATATGGGAATGCCCAATAGCAGGCCGATCACCACCTGCCGGAAGGCGCCGCGCAGCACCAGGCGAACCACGTTGAAGCGGTTTGCGCCCAGGGCCATGCGCACACCGATTTCACTGGTGCGGCGCTCGACCGTATAAGCGGTGACACCATAGAGGCCGACGGCGGCAAGCGCCAGCGCCAGCAGGCCAAACAGTCCTGTCATCTGCGCTACCGCGCGCTTTTGATCGAAGTTGGCGTCCACCTGCTCCCGCATCGGTTGGATGTTGATGATGGTCAGGTTGGGATCGACTTCGCTGAATGCTTTGCGGATCTGCGGCTGCACGCCCAGGGCGCTGCCACGCAACTGGAGGACAGCTCCGCTAATGTAATGAGAGCGGTGATCGATCAGCGCCATGATGGGCGCGTCGTAGACAACGTGCTGCGCCAGCGGAGCGTAAAACATGGGACGTGGCGGACCGCTGGGGTCGCGATACTTGGCATCGCGAACGATGCCCACAATCTCGAAAGAAGTGCTGTACTGTGGCATGTCGAGGCCGAAGTGCTTTCCGATGGGATCCTGGTTAGGGAAGAAGCGCTTGGCGAAAGCTTCGCTTACCACGACGACGTTGCGGGTGGTGGCTGTGTCCTGCTCGGTGAGGGTACGGCCGCGCAGGATCTGCTGCCCCATGGTTTCCAGATAACCAGGGCTGACGCGGTCCCAGGAAGACCCGGAATTATCGTTGAGTTGCGGCGCGCCCTGCCCCTCGGGAACGATGGCTTCCCCCCAGTTATCGATGTAAGGGGTATAGAGGGCGAGCGCAGCGCGCTCCACGCCCGGAATCGCTGCCAGGCGATCCTGTAACTCCCGATAAAGTGAATCGAGTTGCGCCTCGGTGTAACTGGAAGGCGGACCATTCGTGAGAATGCTGAGACGGTGATCGGTTTCAAAGCCGAAGCTCTGGTGTTCCAGGTTGCTGAGACTGCGAGCGAGCAGGCCGGCGCCTGCGAGCAGCACGATCGAAAGCGTTGCCTGGACGACAACCAGAATCTTCTGCGGCAGGGTAGCGCTGTCGTGCGTGCTGCGATTAGCGCCCCGCAGCGCTTCGACCGGATTCCCGCGCGAGCTGAACCATGCCGGCGCAGTGCCGAACAACACGCCGGTAATGAGCGACAGAACAAATGCAAAGGCGAACACGGCCAAGGATGGCGAAGCATCTATGGGCACGAAATCGGCATGGCGGAAGGCAAGAACGATCATGAGCTTCACGCCCAGGTAAGCCACGGCGATACCGGCCAGGCCACCGAAGACAGAGAGCACCACGCTCTCGGTGAATGATTGGCGAATGAGCCGGCGGCGGGACGCGCCCAGCGCGAGCCGAACCGAGGTCTGCGCGCGGCGCGCTGTTCCACGCGCCAGCAGCAGGTTGGCGATATTGGCGCAGGCGATAAGCAACACCAGTGAGCACACGGTAAGCAGAATACGGAGGCTGTCGCCGTAGCTGGCCTTCATGGCGCCGACACCCGCGCCGCCGGGCACAATGGAGATTTTCTGCTGAGGGGCCGCTTTGATAATGAGCGGCATGAACTCCGCCGGCCATCCGCTGTCATGGATCATCCACTGCCGCAGAAGGCCGGTGAGCCGTGGAGCAACGCCTTGCAGAGTCGCGCCCGGCTTAAGTCTGCCGATGATGCGCAGCCATCCGGAAATGGATTGCTTGAGCAAGGAGTTTTCTCCGTTCACCAGCGGTTCCTGCTGCAGGGGTATCCACAACTGAGGCGGGTTGCTGCGCAGGGTTTCGCCGAAGAAGCCGGGGGGCGCAATACCGACAATGGTGAAGGGATGGCCCTCCACAACGAAGGTTGAGCCGACGACCGAAGGATCAGAGTTGTATTCCTGCTGCCAGGCGCGATAGCTCAACATAGCCGCGGGTGGCGCCGATGCGCGATCGTCCTCGGGGGTTAAAATGCGCCCGGCAAATGCGCCGATACCGAAGGTCTGAAAATAATTGCCGGTGACGAATTCGCCTCGCAAGGGCTTGGCCAGATTCCCCGGTTGCTCACGGCGAACGCTGAATTGGACTCCGGCCGCCTGGAATGCGGTCATTTGCTCAAACTCGGGCGCCGCGGCCTGGACACGCAGGAACAGGGGATAGGAATAGAGGCCCCACTCGCCATTTTGCGGCCCGCCCTGGACACAACAATCATTGCCGGCGCCAATACGGAAAAGAGTCGAGGGATCGACGACCGGCAGGGACTTCAGCATCACGGAGTAAATCAGGGAGAAGATTGCCGTGGTGGCTCCGATGCCCAAAGCGAGCGTGAGCATGGCAGTCAAGGTGAAGACCGGCGATAGCTTCATCTGCCGAAGTGCGTATGAAATGTCCTGCCGCAGCATTTGCATGACAGCTATTTACGAACTGGCGGTGGGCATGGTTCCCGGAATAATTCTGAACCATTTTGCAGATGTCCAGTTGCGGACAGTGATGTCCGGATGCGGACGAAGCTGCGGTCAGGTTCTTCACTTGCGGTCGAATTTCTGCGGTGAGCAATGCGGCGGGTTGTGTTGACTATCTACAAAAGCGTGGTGTAGATAATCGAGGTATGGGAAAACCAAGCGATCTGGTGCAGGGCACTCTCGATTTGCTCATCCTCAAAACAATTTCATTCGAGCCGCAACATGGCTGGGCAATTGCAAAGCGTATTCAGCAGATCTCGAACGAGGTCCTGCAGGTGCAGCAGGGCTCGCTTTATCCGGCGCTTCATCGGCTGGAGCAGCAAGGCTGGGTGCGCGGTAAGTGGGCGGAAAGCGAGAGCGGGCGACAAGCCAAGTTCTACTCGCTCACAGCCGCCGGCCGGGCGCAGATGGAAAGGGAAAAGGAAAACTGGAGCAGGCTTTCCGCCGCCATCAATCTGGTGGTGGAAGGCGCGTAAGGGAAGCGGAGGTCTGGATGCGCGGGCTGGAAAAATTTCGTATGGCGATGCTGATGTTATTTCGCCGCAAGGCTGAGACGGCGCGGTTGAGCGATGAATTGCAGTTTCACCTTGATCAGCAGATCAAGGAAAACCTGGCGCGAGGAATGAGCGCCGAAGAGGCACGGTATGCGGCTTTGCGCGCGTTCGGCAATCCATCGGTCCTGCGCGAGGAAGCGCGGTCGAACTGGAGTTGGAACTGGATGGAGAAATTTCTGCGCGACCTGCGCTATGGCGTACGTACGCTGATGCGTTCCCCCGGCTTTGCGCTGACGGCGATCCTGGTTATGGCGCTCGGCATTGGCGCGACGACCTCGCTGTTTACCATCGTGCGCGCGGTGCTGTTGAAGCCGCTGCCGTTCCGCGACCCGAACCATCTCGTGATGGTGTACGAGCATTTCCGCGCGGACAACGGCGGAGACGGTATGAATCCGGTTTCGCCAGGCGACTTCAACGATTGGCGAAAGCAGACACATGGCTTCGAGGATATGGCTGCCTGGCACGAAGACGACTTCGACCTTACTGGTGAGCATGAGGAACTGCCGGAAGTGGTGCAGGGTGCCGCAGGGTCGTGGAATCTGTTTTCTCTGCTGGGCGCACCGATGGCACTGGGCCGCGCATTTCTCCCGGAAGAGGACCAGGTCGGAGCAAACCACGTGGTTGTGCTCACGTGGAATCTTTTCGAACGGCGCTTTGGGGGGGATCCGTCGATTATTGGCAGGCAGATCAGGCTGGACACCACGCCATACCTGGTGGTTGGTGTACTGCCCCGCTGGTTTACCTATCCGGAGGCGCGGGTACAGCTCTGGGTGCCCTATGCTTCGACTTTTACCCCGGAAACGATCCTCAAGCATGACATGCATCAGAGCCGAGTGGTTGCGCGGGTAAAGCCGGGTGTGAGCGCCGCAGCCGCGGCTAAAGAAGTAGGCGCATTGCAATATCAGCTTCACCTCGCAAATGCCTCAGCGCCGGTTGCCGAAGACGTCCGCATCCGGCCGATCCTCGACGATATGGTGAAGGACGTAAAGACGCCTCTGACCGTCTTGCTGTGCGCGGTGGGTTGCATGCTGCTGATCGCCTGCCTCAATGTATCGAATCTGCTGGTGGCGCGCAGCGCTACCAAGCGTAAAGAACTCTCGGTACGAGGAGCCCTGGGAGGCAGCCGGCTGACGCTCATCGCTGAGCAAATGACGGAAAGCCTGCTGATTTGCGTTGCCGGAGGAACGCTGGGCATCATGCTTTCGCTGGGAGCGACGCAATGGCTGGCGACCCACTGGCAGGCACTGCCACGAGCGGAAGCGATTCGCCTGGACGGAACGGTCGCGCTGTTTGCCGTCGGGCTGGTTTTTGTCACGGCGCTACTGGCTGGTTTGCTGCCGGCTATTTCCTCCACCGGGTCGGGCATTCTCACGGGGCTGCAGGAGTCATCGCGCTCGATTGGGGGCAGCGCCTCCCGGGCTACTCTGCGTAAGGTCCTGCTTACGGCCGAAATCGCATTGACGGTGGTTCTTCTGGTATCAGCGGGATTGCTGTTCAAGAGCTTCCTGCATTTGCGTACTTCGAACCTGGGATGCGCGACAGACCATGTGTTGACCATGAAGTACGGGTTGCCGGAAAAGCAGTACGATACGCCGGAGAAAGTGATTGCCTTCCACGAGGGGATCCTGGAACGGGTGCGGCGCCTGCCTGGCGTGGTTGCGGCGGGTCTGGTTTCGACACCTCCGGGGGGTGGTTACGAGAACGACTATGTGTTTACTCTCCCGGAGCATCCATCGACCAGCTTTCAATTGCAGGACGATGCCATGACGCGCTCGGTCGACCCTGGCTACTTCAGCGCGATACAGATACCGCTCATCCGCGGCCGGTTCTTCACCAATCAGGAGCGGCTGGATCATTACCGTTACACGGTTATCAGCAAGATGTTCGCTGACAAGTTCTTTCCCAACGAGGATCCGATCGGCAAGCATGTCACGATAGGGTTGACGAATACAACCTACGAAATCATCGGCGTGGTTGGCGATGTCCCGTGGAACGTCGCCCAGCCGATCAGGTCGACAATGTACTTTCCAATTCTCTCCGGCAAAGCGACCATGGCGACGATTGTTGTACGGACGGCGGGAGACCCGCTGTTGCTTGCTGTGCCTGTGCAGCAGCAGGTAGCGGCGCTTGATCCCGCGTTGCCGGTTTCTGATGTCTTGACCATGGAGCAGATCGTAGGCAAGTCAACCGCTACGCAGAGCTTTAGTGCTTCGCTGATACTGGCCTTTGCGATACTGTCGCTGTTACTTGCAGCGATTGGCCTTTATGGAGTTCTGTCGTACCTGGTGACCCAGCGCATTACGGAAATTGGCATCCGGGTGGCGCTGGGTGCGCAACGCGGGGAGGTGCTGCGCTTGGTCCTGATGGATGGTTTGGGTCCGGTGCTGGTGGGGCTCGTGATCGGCATAGCCGGTGGAGCAACGGCGGCTAACTTGATCCGTTCCATCTTGTACGGAACAAAGCCTCTGGACGTTGGCGTGTTTGTGATTATGACGGGCACACTTTTGCTTACCGCGCTGCTCGCATGCGCTTTGCCGGCGCTGCGGGCATCGAGGATTGAACCAATGCAGGCTCTGAGGATCGAGTAGGGCAAGTTCAGTGGAGGGATAGGCAAACCCCAGCTTCGCAAAGGGAATGACTGTGGATTATGTTCTTCGCGTCCCGCAGGGACGGCTGAAAACTACTCAGGATGAAATCCTGAGCCCCCAATATTCGCTCCTACAGACAATTATTGCTTTTTTGCCGGCTCGTCGGGCTTAGCGCCGGGGAAGAGATTCTTGAGCGGCTTCTCCTCGTGGTTGAAGGTCGGCAGGGGTTCGCGGGGCAGCATCTGGTCGCGCATGGCTGCGTCGTATACGAAGATGGCCTCGACTACCGCGGCCTGCTTGAGGTCATCCGGCGACAGGCGTTCGTAGACATCCTGATTGCTGTGCAGGCTTCTGGTCTCGTAATCGCGGGGATCCTGGATGAATTGAAAGCCCGGGATGCCGACCTGGTTGAAGGATTCGTGATCCGTTGAGCCGCTGTTGCGCATGCTGATGGTGGTAACGCCAAGGTCTTTCAGCGGCGCAATCCATTGCTCAAAAATGGGAACGATAGCGGCATTATTCTCTGCGTAGATGCCAAGCAGCTTGCCTCCGCCATTGTCGATGTTGAAGTAACCGGAAATGAGAGCCTGCTCCGGTTTTACCGTGAGCGGGCCTACCGGTTCGCGCAGAAATTCCGGCACGATCAGTTGCTCCGGTTTGGTCGAGAGTCCCACAGTTCCAAAGTGCTGGCGAACGTAGCCAAGCGAGCCGAATTCGCCCTGTTCCTCACCGGACCACAAGGCGATGCGGATGGTGCGGCGCGGCTGCACGTGCAGAGCGTTCAGGATGCGCATCGCTTCCATGGCAATGATCACGCCAGCGCCATCGTCGGTGGCGCCGGTGCCGGCCATCCAGCTATCAAGATGGCCCCCCAACATGACGACCTGGTCTCTCAAGGCGGGGTCAGTGCCGGGGATCTCCGCAATGCTGTTGTAACCCTGCTCGTGATCTCCAGTGAACTGGGTGTTCACCGTAACCGATACAGTGACGGGGACCTTTTGCTCCAGCAAACGGCTCATGCGTCCGAAGTTTTCGCTGGCGATCACGGCAGAGGGAAGAAGCTGCTTGTGATCAGGCAGGTAGCTGGTTTGACCCAGTTGTTCGCCGTTGTCATCGCGGACAATACCGCCATCACCGCCCCAGCCGGCGACCAGGAACGCGACTGCATGCTCCTGGGCAAAGAACTTTGCCAGCTGTTCCCTGAACGCCATTTTCTTAAAGTAGTCTTCCCAAAACTTGGGTCCCTGCGGCAAGACATGCTGCTCCGACATGTCCAGGTTGAGCGGATATTGGAAGATCTGCTCGAGCTTGTTTTCGTCATAATGCTGCATCAGCGGGATGGCGTCGGGATGGATCTCTGGCGGGTTGCCGTAGAGGACGATCTTCCCTGCCAGCTTCCCCTTCCATGCATCGAGATCCTTGGCTTCGTTGAGTGTCGGTACAGCGACCACTTCTGCGGTAAGAGAACCTTGAGTTGCAGGAGACCAGGGCGTCGCCTGGGCGATGAAAACCGCGGTATCGGGCGTGACCATGTCGACGGACGTGCTGATCTGCCGCCACCCCATCCCAAAGTCGCCCCAGCGTTCCAGGTGGGGGTTGCTGCAGCCCATAGCGGTGAGCTGTTCCTTAGTCCAGGCGTCCGCCTTGGATAAGTTCGGGGAGCCGGTGAGACGCGGGCCGATGTCGTCAAACAGGGCGCTTGCGTATTCCATGATGTGCGAATGGCTCAGGCCCTCTTCCCGAATGCGGGCATACATGCCCAGGTCGAGCGATTCGGTCGCCGGCTGCGTCTCAGGGTGAGCGTAGTCATATCCGCGGGGTCCGGATGATTGAGTGGATTGTGCGGCTTGATCGGCAGTTGCCCAGGGGGTGTGGAAGAAGACAGGGATCAGGAACATTGCGGCCACGATCACGGCCAGGCGTTGATTCATTCAGTAAGTCCTTGTACGTATCCTATCTTGCCGTACCTCGCCCGGTTAAGGCTGTGCTGGTTGTCCGGAATCGGACAGTTGAGGCCGGAATTGAACAAAAGCATCAGGGCGTGCGTATGTGGGAGTGAAGGTAAAGCGGCCAATTTCATGGGGAAGCGTCGCTGCCTGGCTTTGGTCACCGGCATGCAAATACAACCATCAATGGATATCTCTCGCCCAGATCTGAAGGTTAAGAAGCGCAAACGGCAGATTGTGACGATCGGCATTGGGGTCATTGTGCTCGCCGTGGTGACCGTGCTGGTGATGCGGCTGAAGCCGGCTGCCCCTACTGTGGACCGTTCGGTGGTATGGACCGACACGGTGAAGCGGGGGCCGTTTGTGCGCCAGGTGCGCGGGCTGGGGACACTCGTGCCTCGCGAAGACGCGATCCGCCAGATTCCGGCGCAAACCGAGGCTACGGTGACACGCATTCTTGTTCTGCCCGGGTCTAATGTCAAAGCCGACACGGTCCTGATGCAATTGAGCGACCCCCAGCTGAGCCAGGAAGAACTGGATGCGGAGCTCTCGCTCAAATCGGCCCAGGCTGATTTGAGCAACATCCAGGTGAAAGTGCAAAGCGATCTGATGGCGCAGAAAGAAGCTGCGGCCACGGTGAATGCCGACTACCAGCAGGCGCAGCGGCAGGCACGGACGGATAAGTCGCTGTATGGCCTGGGCGTCATTTCCGGCCTGGCCTATAGCAGCTCGCAGGGTAAGGCCGATGAATTGAACACGCGGAACAAGTTGGAAGAACAAACCGTAGATATCAACGAGAAGGCGATTGTTTCGCAACTCGCAGTCCAACAGGCCAAGGTGGCGCAGGCACAGGCCATTTACAACTTAAAGAAACAACAGCTGGATGCATTGAACGTGCGCGCGGGCATCAACGGTGTACTGACCAGCATGCCCCTGGCGGTCGGACAGCATGTGACCCTGGGGACAATGCTGGCCCAGGTGGTGCAGCCGAACCAGTTGAAAGCGCAGCTGAAAATTCCGGAAACCCAGGCACGCGACATCCAGCTTGGGCAGCCGGCATCCATCGATACCCACAACGGGATAGCGGATGGCAAGGTTACGCGGATCGATCCCGCGGTGGTGAACGGAACTGTAACTGTGGATGTGGAGCTGATTGGCAAACCACCGGACGGCGCGCGGCCAGACCTGAGTGTGGATGGCACGATCGACCTGGAAAGACTGAGCGATGTGCTCTATGTGGGCCGGCCCGCTTTCGGCAACGAGAACAGCACCATCAGCCTCTTCAAACTGGATGATAACGGCAAAGAGGCGGTACGAGTTCCCGTCAAGGTAGGGCGCGCCTCGGTCAATGCGATCCAGGTGCTGGAAGGGCTACATCAAGGCGATACAGTGATTTTGAGCGATATGTCACGCTATGACACAACAGATAGAATTCGGCTGGACTAAAGGAAGGGTGGGAAATTCAACCATGAGTCAACGAGGAGCTAACGCATGCAGCCACTGATACAAATCGAAGGGATGACCAAGGTTTTCTACACCGAGGAGATCGAGACCCATGCTCTCTCCGGCGTTCACCTCTCCATCGAGAGAGGAGAATATGTGGCCATGTCCGGCCCTTCCGGTTGCGGTAAGTCAACTTTGCTTTCGATCATCGGGTTGCTGGATACGCCGACAGCAGGAAAGTATGAGCTGAACGGACGGCCGGTCGAGAACCTGAAGTTTGCCGAGCGGTCGCGCATCCGCAACCAGGAAATCGGTTTTATCTTCCAGAGCTTCAACCTGATTGGCGATCTGACGGTGGCGGAAAATGTAGAGCTGCCGCTGACCTATCGTTCCGGGATGGCTTCGAGCGACCGGAAGACGCGAGTGCAGGAGTCGCTGGAGCGGGTGGGTATGGCCCATCGCATGCGCCACTATCCTTCGCAACTTTCCGGCGGTCAGCAGCAGCGTGTGGCCGTGGCGCGCGCCCTGGCCGGTTCACCCTCCATCCTCCTGGCCGACGAACCTACCGGAAATCTGGATTCGAAGAACGGGGAAGCGGTCATGGAATTGCTAAAGAACCTGCATAGGGAAGGCGCAACGATCTGCATGGTGACGCACGACCCCCGGTTTGCGCGGCATGCCGACCGCAATATCCATTTGTTCGACGGGAAGATTGTCGCCGAAGGGGAAGCGCTGGACCAGGTGCTCGAAGTTAAGTAGGAACCGCGCCAAAAGGGCGGCTCTTCGAGATTCAGCTGAAAAGAGTATGTTGCGCACGTGGGACCGGGTTCCGCTCGTTCCGCTGACGCCCCTAGTGTGTCTCGAAGTTATTCGATTTTGAATTCTCCCCCAACGAGGGCTCGCATGATCTCGCTCGAAAATATCGAAAGAAGTTACAAAACCGGTGCCGGCCAAACTTGGGTTCTGAGGCGCATTTATCTCAAGGTCCAGGCGGGCGAATTTATCACCATCATGGGACCTTCCGGTGCTGGGAAGTCCTCCCTCCTGAATGTGCTGGCGCTGCTCGACGATCAGTGGTTGGGATCGTACTGGTTTCAGACCGAGGCGGTTCATTCGATGAACCGCAAGCAGCGGGCAGATCTGGCGCGGCGCAACGTCGGCATGGTCTTCCAGAGCTACCATCTGCTCGACGATCTTACGGTTGCCGAGAACATCGACCTGCCGCTTTCGTACAAAAACATCTCCCGCTCCGAACGGCAGGCGATGGTTGCGGACACGCTGGACCGCTTCAACATTGTGGGTAAGAAAGACCTTTATCCGAACCAGCTGTCAGGCGGTCAACAGCAACTGGTGGGCATTGCCCGCGCGGTCATCCATCGGCCCGCATTATTGTTGGCCGACGAGCCCACCGGAAATCTGCACTCCTCTCAGGCGAAGGAGATTATGGAGCTTTTTCAGCAACTGAACCAGGAAGGCACAACCATCATTCAGGTGACGCACTCGGAGACCAATGCGGCTTACGGTAACCGCATTCTGGAAGTACGTGATGGCTGGATGGTTCGCGACACAGCGAACCCAGGGCTGAGCCAGGGCGCCGAGGTGAAAGCATGAGGGTGGCTTTCCAGGCGGGGTTGGGACTGCAGAAAGCACTCGGGGTACTTTGCACGACAGGGCTATTCGCTTCAACTACGTTGGCGCAAGCGAACCCCAGCTTGCCGAGCGCGCCTGCCAACGCGCAGCAATCTCCACCCCAGACCATTGCACAGCAGGCGCAAGCGGCGTCGCAGCCCGCGCCGGTTACGTACCAGGGACCTTTTCATATTGAAATGCCGCACTCACACAACCCCTTTTTCCCGTATATACCCAGCACAGTGCCGCCGCTCAACCTGCAAAATTCGGCGCGCCTTTACGACCTTATACGGGACGGCAAGCTTTCCATCTCCCTGCAGGATGCGATCGCGTTGGCCCTCGAAAATAACCTCACGCTCGCCTCGTTCCGCTACAACTTCCCCATCGCGCAAGCCGATCTTCAGCGCACCAAGGCCGGAGGCAATGCCAACGGCGTCAACATCGGCATCGTTTCCACCACGCAGAGTGGCTTTAGCGCCTCCGGGAGCGGTGGAGGCTCGACGAGCGCGAGCGCGGCCGCAGGCAACGGCGGCATCGTCACCTCGACGCTCGGCGCGGGCGCGTCGGTTCCTTCTTTCGACCCCTACCTCATCTTCAGCGGCTATGTGCAACACACCGTCACTCCGGAGCCGAATCTTTCCCAGGTCGGCACCGAGCTCTTTAAGCAAAACAATATCGAGGTCCTAACGCAGTACGAACAATCCTTTCCGCTGGGCACCTACCTGCAGGTCAACTACACCGGCTTCCGCGCCGCCAACAACAGCCCTTATTACGCGGTTAATCCCGAACTAAGTTCGAATTTCGACATCTACCTGAACCAGCCGCTTCTGTACGGATTCGGCCTTGCCAGCAACGAGCGCTTCATCCACATTGCCAAAAGAAACCTGCAGACCACCGATCTCGCCTTTCAGCAGCAGGTCATCGCCACCGTCACCGACGTGGAAAACCTGTATTGGGACCTGGTGAACGCCTATCAAGACGTTCTGGTGAAGACCCGTTCATTGGAATACGCCAATCAGACCCTGACCGACGATCAGAAACAGTTGGAACTCCAGAACGTTCCTGCGATGCAAGTCATGAAGGACCAGTCTGCGGTCGCCACCAGCGAGGGTGACCTCACCATTGCCAAGGCCACACTGAGGCACAACGAGCTGCTGCTTAAGAACGATCTCACCAAAACAGACGACCCATCCATCGACGAAATCCCCGTCATTCCTCTCGACCTCCAGGGCAGTCCCGATCCCAACGAATCGAAATCCATCACCCAGCTGATCGACGAGGCCATGAAGAACCGCCCTGACGTCGCGATTTACCGTAATCTGGCCGAGGTCCAGCGCCAGGCCGTCAAGGACATTAACAGCGAGCTGCTGCCTCAACTCAGTTTGTACGGCTACTACGGAGGTACGGGGGTCGCCGGCCCCAAAAATCCGAATTGCACTCTCAGCCCGGCGAATTGCGCCACCAGCCTGCCCACCGACTTCTCCAGCATGTTCGTGAACACCTTCAACTACTCGGCGCCTCAGTACGAGGTTGGTGTCAATCTCTCCATCAACCTGCGCAACCGTGTCGTCAAAGCCGACCAGTTCCGCGCCGTGCTCGCGTACCGCCAGAGCCAGATCGCCCAGGAGCAGCAGCAGAAGAGCCTTCGCTTCGACATCCGCGACTCGCAGTTCGCTCTCACGCAGGCGCAAGCCCGCGTGGCAGCTGCGCAGAAGGCACGCGATCTCGCGCAAAATACCTTTGATATCGCCAAGAAGGAGCAGGATATCGGAGCCATGTCCAGGTATGACACGCTGGTTGCAGAAGAAGGTCTCGCGGTCGCGCAATCCGCGTTCTTTACCGCGCAGACCGCCTATGAACGGGCCAAGGCGGATATTGACCGCGCTACAGGGACGACGTTGGACCGGATGGGTGTCTCGATCGACGACGCAAAAAGCGGCGTCGTCGCTCAGAGCAAGCCTTAGCGTACGGGTGAAGGGAGGCTTTAGAGTTTGCGTGAGAATTACCATATGCAGGGTTTAGTCCCGAAGGGACGGCTGAAAGTAGCCCAGGACGTCAGTCCTGGGGAAAGGATCAGAACACGATGCAGTCCCGCAGAGCCTGTCCTGAGCTTGTCGAAGGAGACGACTGAGAACTACCCAGGACATTCGTCCTGGGTGCCGAACTTGGTTAGAAATACTTTAGTTCGCGTTGTTGCCGAGCTAGCAGTCCCCAGGATTTCATCCTGGGTAATTTTCAGCCGTCCCTGCGGGACTGACTCGTCTCCTACACCAACCCCAGGACTGACGTCCTGGGCTACTTTCAGCCGTCCCTTCGGGACTAACCACTGCATATCGTAGTTCTCACGCAGCCGCTTCAGCCCCGCCGTCCACTGGCTAAATGAAACGGCTTTAGCCGCTGAACTTATCTGTGGGCCGCGCACTTATACTTACCGATGATTTGACTTGAGGCAGTGATGGCAACTTATCCACAAACCGCGAAGGAGCCGATTGCCACCCGCATCAAGGACGCGCCGCGCATCCTTGCTGCGGATGACCAGCCGCACATCCTGGATGCAATCGAATTGTTGTTACGGCCGGAAGGCTACCGGGTCAGCCGGGCGCAGTCACCGCGCGAAGTGCGAGACAGGGTCGCAAGCGAAAGCTTCGATGCCCTGCTGATCGACCTGAACTACACCCGCGACACAACATCAGGCGCGGAAGGCCTGGAGTTGCTGGCGCAGCTGAGCGCGCACGACAGCCGGTTGCGCATCATCGTCATGACGGCATGGGCGAATGTGGACCTCGCAGTCGAATCGATGCGCCGGGGCGCCTGTGATTTTATTCAGAAGCCGTGGGAGAATGTACGGCTCATTTCAATTGTGCGCACGCAGATTGAACTGCGCCGGGCCATGCAACAGGCCGAGATCCTCGAGGCAGAGAACCGGCTTTTGCGCGCGGAAGGCAGGCCCGAGCTCATTGCCAAAGCGTCTTCGATGCAGCCGGTGCTGGAGCTTCTGGCGCGCATCGGGCCGTCCGATGCCAATGTGCTGATCACAGGCGAGCACGGTACGGGCAAAGAGGTGGTCGCGCAGACATTGCATGCGCTGTCCACGCGTTCCTCCCGGTCGCTGGTGGCGGTGAATACAGGTGCGCTGGCGGAAGGAACATTTGAGAGCGAACTGTTCGGCCACGTGAAGGGAGCATTCACGGATGCGCGCACCGACCGTATCGGGCGGTTCGAACTCGCGGATCGCGGCACGCTGTTTCTGGATGAAATTGCCAACGTTCCCATGCGCCAGCAAGCCAAGCTGCTGCGCGTCATCGAGACGGGCGATCTGGAACGTGTCGGCTCGTCGCAGACGCGGCGGGTGAATGTGCGTCTGCTGTCAGCCACCAACGCCGATCTGCAGGCGGAGTGTGCGCAAGGCCGCTTTCGCGAAGATTTGCTCTTCCGGTTGAACACGGTAGAGATCCATCTGCCGCCGTTGCGCGACCGCCGCGAAGATATACCAGTGCTGGCCGGGCACTTTCTGGCCCGCTACACCAGCCGTTATCGGAAACCGGTGACCGGATTCGAACCCAGCGCGCTGGAGGCACTGCTCCAGCACAGCTGGCCCGGTAATGTCAGAGAACTCGATCACTCGATCGAGCGGGCTGTCCTGATGGCCCGCGGGGCACGGATCCAAAATGCGGATCTGGGGCTGGGTCAGGTGAAGTCATCGGCGCAAAGCCTGGACGACCTGAGCCTGGAAGCGGTGGAGAGTATTCTTATCCGTAAGGCTTTGTCTCGCGCGAGCGGCAATGTAAGCCATGCGGCGGAGGCGCTGGGACTTAGTCGCGGAGCGCTCTATCGCCGGATGGAAAAGTATGGAATCTGATCCCACTGCGGAAAACGACAGGGATTCAGCTTTACACACACATACGCGCCCCCACAAATTCCCCGAACGTTCGACTCCCTTCGAGCGCCGCATCCGTCTCCTGTGTCTTTGTATCGCAGCCCCCGGGTTTACGCTCGCCGCGTTCCTGCTATGGCGGGCAAAGGTTTCGGGCTCGATGGCAACCACAGTGCTGGGTATCGTCGCATTCCTCTCTCTGATTGCGGCTGCCGTACTGCTCGAAGAGATCATCCGGCCGCTACAGACCCTGTCGAATGTGGTTTCTGCCTTGCGAGAGTCTGACTACTCCTTTCGCGCGCGCGGCAGCCGCCAAACTGATGCCCTGGGAGAGCTTGCCCTCGAAATCAACGAGTTTGCCGATTTGCTCCAGAGCCAGCGGCTCAGTGAGATGGAGGCCAGCGCTCTGCTGCGGCGGGTCATTTCCTCGATGGACGCGCCCGTCCTGGCCTTTGATCCTGATCATCGCCTGCGGCTTATCAATCCCGCTGCGGAACGCATCTTTCACTTGACGGAGGAGCGGGCTTTGGGAAAGACAGTAGAGGAGCTCCAACTCGCCGATCTGCTCGAGCAGCCAGATCGCGGCATTATGGTTCTTGCGGGCAAAGGATATCCCGTCCATTGGATGGTACGGCGATCCAGTTTTCGCCAGGGCGGCATACCGCATACGCTCATGGTTCTTTCGGACGTGAGCATTGCGCTCCGCGAGCAGGAGCGCGACGCATGGCAGCGGCTGATTCGCGTCATTGGCCACGAGATCAATAACTCGCTCACTCCTATCAAGTCGATAGCCGGCAGCCTTCGGTCCTGGGTCCAACTCAAAGGGCACGCCACGGATGCGTTTGCTGTTGACGAGGATGGATTCAGCCTGGACCGGGGACTGCAAATTATTGAAACCCGCGCGGAGTCGCTCAATCGTTTCATTCAGGCTTACCGGCAGCTTGCCCAGCTACCGCCGCCTGTGTTGCGGCCGGTAGCGCTCCATCCCCTGGTGGAGCGCGCGGTCATGATGGAAACACGGATCGCAGTTGAGCTCCAGCCGGGACCGGATCTTGTCCTGCAGATCGATCCGGACCAGATGGAACAACTCATCATCAACTTGCTGCGCAATGCGGCGGAAGCGGCCCTGGCGCGTTTTTCCGACGCGCCCTCCAAAGGGCAAGTTACGGTTACGTGGAGAATGGCTCCATCATCGGTGGTGATCCTGATCGAGGACAATGGGATTGGATTGAGCAATCCGTCGAATTTATTTGTCCCCTTCTATACCACGAAACCGGGAGGAAGCGGCATCGGCCTTGCGCTTGCGCGGCAGATATGCGAGGCGCACGGAGGTGTCCTGCAGGTTGCCAACCGGATCGATGGTCCGGGGTGTGGAGCAGAAGTGCGCTTGCCCTATCATCCTTTGCCTCCGGAGTGGATTGATCCGGAACAGGAAAGCAAGTTGACGGAGAATGACGTAGCTGTCAGCTAGCGCTCGTATGCTCGGCGGGAACAACCTCAGTCACCTGATTCATCTCATGGAGGAGCCCCTGGACGTGCGGCTCACGTTAGACTGAGACCGCACCCACCCGTCAAGGCAGTCCTTCATGAACCGCCGTTCTTTTATGCAGTCTTCGGGTCTTTTCGCCCTGCAGCTCCTCGGTCTTGGCGGATGCTCGACGCGAAAAGGTCCTGCAACGAACGTTGCGACAAATGCTACCGCTCCGAATTTGCCGCCGGCGCTGCCTTTTTACGACGCTCCAGGACCGATCCTCCCCATCCGGGCTGATATGGACCGCATCTTCCGCATCACGGTGTGCCTGCGGCCGTTCCGGGCTGCGGGTCCGCGACAGGACGTCGAGCGAGTGGGTGACAAGCTTGTTGTACACAACTATGGGCACGGCGGCAGCGGCTGGTCACTCTCCTGGGGGTCCGCTGATGTGGTGGTTCGCCGCGCGATGGAGGCGGCTCCCGGTGTCCAGGAAATTGCGGTTGTGGGTTGCGGCGCACTTGGATTGACCGCTGCATTAACCGCACAGCGTATGGGCCTGCGAGTGACCATCTATGCCAAGGAGCGTCCGCCCTACGTACGTTCGGCGCGCGCGACGGGATCCTGGACGCCGGATTCCCGAATTGCTCTGACCTCCTCAGCCGCGCCCGATTTCGGCGCTCTCTGGGAGAGAATGGCGCGAACATCGTTCGCCATGTATCAGAGCTATCTTGGATCGCCCGGAACTCCCATCGAATGGACCGACCGTTACATGCTCCACGATGGCGATGGCCACGGAGGATATTCCCGGCAGCACGATTTCGCGGAGTACAGCGATCGCATTGCTGACCTTACGCCGGGCTCCCAGGAAATGCCTCCGGGATCCACGCCCTTTCCCACGAAATACGTGCGCCGTACCACATCGCTGACATTCAATGTGGCGAATTACTCCCGCCAGCTGGTCGAGGAGTTCCAGATCGCGGGAGGGCGGATCGAAATGCGCGAGTTTCATGCGCCTGGCGAGCTTGCGACCCTTCCTCAATCGACCATCCTGAATTGTACGGGTTACGGTGCTCGAAGCCTGTGGAGCGATGAAAGCATTGTGCCGGTGCGGGGACAGATTGCGTGGCTGATCCCGCAGGAGGGCGTGAATTACGGCCTCCAGTACAAGGATCTGAATGTTCTCGCTCGCCGGGACGGGATTGTCATTCAGCCGATACCACAGGGAGACGACACTGGCTGGAACGATGCGAATGAAGAGCCGGACCGCGCTGAAGCAGAAGGTGGGGTCCGGACGCTTCAGGAACTATACGGGCGCATAGCAGCGAATCGCCGGCCCGGGTGAAACCATCGTCAGCCTGTTACCAAAGAAAGTCCACCGGTCGCTATCCGAAATCACCTCCACCGGGATCTAAGTAGACAGAATGCGCAATGCGCTCCGGGTGAGCAACGTTCTGCAACCAGGGGCAGCCAGCAAGGTTGGCAGCAAATCGGTACATCGCGGGCGAACTTATCTCGCATATCTCGCTTGATTCCATGACGTTTTCACCGGTTCAGACTCCTGGCTGCAGAGCGGTACCCAAATCGAATTCAAAGGAACGAGGGCATGGGGGTAGCCGAGCGCCGAAGCAAGCTGATGTGACGGCAATCACGGAACAACCCGAGAATCCCATGCATCATACCTTGGTAGAGCGAATTGAGCCGCGATCGCGAGGGAAGGGCAATGCGCTACGTGCTCACAATCCTGTCAGTCACCGGAATAGCCTTGTCGTTCTTATCCCTAGCCGCACACTACGGCCCGCCTGCGCAGGCGATCGATCTCCTTCACTCAAACTGGAACTCCGCATACGTGAATCAAAGCCCATATGCTACCGTTCATCGAATTCCCGTGGCGCTGTTGGGGATCGCCGGCTATACCTTGCTGGCCGTGCTCGCCTGGCAGCGCCGAACGGTGTTGATGGTCTACTTCTCCGCATTCGGCCTTGCCTATGCACTCTACCTCACGAATATTGAGGGGCACATCCTTCGAGTATGGTGTGTTTATAGCGTCTCGTCCTTGATCCTCATTGTGCTGATAGTCTTTCTGGCCTTTGCGTCGCTGATATTCGACCGTACACCCGTCATGGGCCAGTGATTTTTGGTTGTCCGGCTGCATATTCACCTGGCCCGGAACCAGCCAGCAAGCGCGAAGCACACGCAAATCGTTTACCTGTTTAGCCGGGGAAATTACCATCGGGCGGGAAAGGCCGACAATCAGCCTTCAGATGTAGGACACTCGTGTCACACGATGAAGTACACGAGTAAACGCACCCGTCAGCGGCGCTTTAGAGATTCCAACTCGTCCAGCGTTCGCGGCCAGTCGGACTTGAGGAGCCGCGAGAGACTGCGATCAGCGAGGAGTTTTCCGCCGGTCTGGCAGTTTACACAGTAGTCGGTTTCATTGTCGGCGTAGCGTATGCGCTGGATGGGTTGTCCACACCTTGGACATGGCTTGCCGAAACGCCCGTGCACGGCCATATCTTCGCGGAAGGCCGTGACTTTTTCGGGGAAGGCGATCTTTGCCTCGTCGCCCAGCCGCCCGATCCAGAGCTCAAGTGTGGCCAACGTAGCCTGGTGCAACCTTTCCCATTCCTCTGGTTTCAGCTTTTGGGTGAGTGCGACCGGGGACAGTTGTGCCGCGTGCAGGATCTCATCGGAATAGGCGTTGCCGATCCCGCTTAAGATCCGCGGGTCGGTGAGGGCGCGCTTGAGAGTGCGATTCTCAAGGCTCAGCGCCTCACGGAAAGAACGTAGATCGCTGGAGAGCACGTCGATGCCTCCGGGATCGATGGACTGCATCGCTTGCTCGCTGTCGAAGAGATGCAAGGATGCGCGCCGCTTGCTGCCGGCTTCGGTGAGCACCAGGGAACCGTTGGGAAAATCGAAGGCAGCCAGATTTTGGCGTCCGCCAAGCTTTACGCCGCGAGGCCTCCAGTGGAGACGACCGGCAATCATGAGGTGGAGCACGATCCAGAGGTCGCCTTCCACGCCGATCGCGATACGCTTGCCGATGCGGAGAAGTTCCCTCACAACTCGACCTTCCATCATGGTTATCGGCGGCTGCACGGTACGCAGAAGGAAGGCGCTTGCGATCCTCACATGCTCGAGGGGTTGGCGCAGAATCCGCGGCTCGAGCGCACTGATGTAGGCGGTGATGTCCGGCAGTTCCGGCATGCCTTACCAGCTTGCAGGCGGTGGTTGGGTTTTCGCAACTGCGGAATCAATGGCGGCGGGGCTGTGATACACTCCGCCCGATGAACCGACGGATGTTTCTGGGACAGGCTGCGATGGCCTATGGCGCCTTCCTTCTGCGCGCACGCGGGCAGGGCACGTCTCATGCGCCCAATTTGAAAATCAGGGAAATACGGGCGATTCGATTGCGTGACGGCTTTAACAGCCGCTTTGTCCGCGTCTACACCGACGAAGGTTTGACCGGCACCGGGGAGATGCTGGACACAGTCGGGGCGGAGTACATCGTCAACAACAACTTCAGCCCGGCCCTCGCAGGCCGCGACCCGCTGGATATCGAAGGGATTCTCTTCGATCTGTGGGGCTGGAAGCATCTTTCCGTTGGCGGCTCTCCGTCTCCGCTTTTCATGCGGGGCATGGGCGGACCGTACCTGACTGCTATGAGTGGAGTGGAAATAGCGCTTTGGGATCTGGCCGGCAAGGCCCTGAATGTCCCCGTGTATCAGCTTCTGGGCGGCCGGGTGCGGGACAAGGTGCCGATATATCTCCATGCCGCCAATGGTGAAGTGGCCAAAAGCGTGATTGCTAAAACCAAGGTGAAAGCGCTCAAGATTGGCATCGACTACAGTCCCGATGCGTGGACGCTCAAAAAGGGATGGGACCCGAACAAGCTTTGGGGGCTGCATCTGAATACGGAGCAGCTGGACGATGTGGTGAATTTTGTGGCGTCGATTCGCCAGGCGGTAGGCCCCAAGTATGATCTGGCGCTCGAATGCCACGCCCGCTACGACGTGGAGACGGCGATCCAGCTGTGCCACCTGCTGGAGCCGTATCGCTTGATCTGGGTCGAAGAGCCTGTCCCGAGCGACGATGTGGAGGCGATGCTCAGAGTGCGCAACGCCACGCGAGTTCCGATTGCCGCCGGGGAGAATATCTATAGCCGTTACGGTTTTCGACCGTTTCTGGAGAAGGAAGCGCTGAGCGTGATTCAACCGGATGTATCGAAGACCGGCGGTTTGCTGGAAACGCGGAAGATCGCGGCCATGGCTGAGACTTATTCGATTCCAATTGCGCCGCACGGTGTCGCGTCGCCGCTGGCAACCATGGCAGCAGCGCATGTGGCAGCCGCGACCCCGAACCTGATGCTGCTGGAGTTCACTCACTATGTCGACGAGGCGCGGACTTCGTTGACCGAGCCGGTGACGTTGGATGAGGAGGGTTATCTGCCGGTGCGGAATGGTCCTGGCATTGGTGTGGCCCTGAATGAAGATGTCATGAGGGCGCGGACCGACCCTGAATTTCGTCCTTTGTAAGAAGTATGGAAGAAGCGCCGCGGATTGTGGGAATTGGAGAGTTGCTGTGGGATATTCTACCCAGCGGCCCACGGTTGGGAGGCGCCCTGGCCAACTTCGCGGTTATGTGCGCGCGGTTGGGCAATCGCTCCGCTTTGGTATCCAGCATCGCAGAAGACGATTACGGAAGGGAAGCACGCAGACTGCTGTCGGAGTCGAAACTTGACTTAGAAGAGTTACAGTCAGACAATCATCATCCCACGGGAACGGTGACGGTTACTTTATCCGAGGATAAGCGGCCTCACTACAGCATCACTCGAAACGTGGCCTGGGACTTCATTCGGCTCACGCCCGAGCTGGTGGCAGCGACGCAAACCGTGGATGCCGTCTGTTATGGCACACTAGCGCAGCGCGCAGATGTTTCCCGGAGGACAATCCGGGCCTTCGTCGACGGGACCCCGCCTAAATGCGTACGGGTCTGCGATATCAACATACGCATGCCCGATTGCAGCGCAGAAGTGCTCTATTGGTCGCTGGCGCACGCCACCATTATCAAAGTCAGCGAGGAAGAGTTGCCGCTGGCATTCTCCTTCCTGGCTGAATTGGGACTCGCTTCGCGTGCGACGGCGGTGACTGCCGAGACTGCTACCCCTAAACTGCTGGAGCTTTTTCCTGAGTGCAAGCTTGTGGCCATTACGCTGGGGCCCGGGGGAAGCCTGGTGACCAGCCGGGAAGGGGCATGCCGTCACCCGGGCTTTCCGGTTGAAGTGGTCGATACCGTGGGAGCCGGCGACGCCTTTACAGCGGGGTTGCTGCATGCGTATTTGAGGGGAGGTTCTCTATCGCAGATGGCGGAGGCAGGGAATCTTTGCGGGAGCTACGTTGCCTCACAACCCGGAGCTACGCCGATGCTTCCGGCTGAGATTATTCAGCGGTTGAACGGCTTGACCGGCGGCCCCGGCTATTGATACCTGCAAAACAAATGTCCGGGTGTTCCAGTTTCTCCATGTCGATCTCGAAACGCTTTGTATCAGGGCACGACTGTGCCGAAAAAGCCTGGTAAAACAAGGGCGTTAGAGTCTGCGTGAGAACTACCATATGGAGGTTTAGCCCCGAAGGGACGGCTGAAAATTACCCAGGATGAAATCCTGGGGACTGCTAGCCTGGCAAGGCGATAGGCGTTCGCCGGAAACGCGACAGGGGTATAGAGCCGATCTAGTCTGCTTTTGATGCTTTCTGATCGTGTTATCGTGGCAGGCATGTTTCGTGTGTCCCGAATCGTCCTGGCCTTGATTTGTTTTGGCGCGTTTCAGTACGCCGCCGCCACTGAGTTTCGTTGTACGGTCCGCCCGAACGAGCCGTTTCTTGACCAGGCGAACCGCTTTCTGCTGGCCGGACTCCGTTACCAACCGGTCGAAGCAACGCAGGTCGGCTATCACGGCGACTCCAGTGCTCCTCTGGATACCGAATTGGATGACTCGAGCCCGGCCACCATTGCCGCCGAACGGGCTTTGCAGATCAACGGCCAGCGCTGCTTTGCGGCCACCAAGGCAACGACACCCAATGATGTTGCCGACCTGGCTTTGCTGCGGTCCAACATCCAGTACACCCTGTTTGAGCTGAACGTTTTGCAGGGCTATCGTTACCGGCCGCAGGATTATGTCGAAATGATCGGCTCCGGGCTCTTTTTTCCGCTCACTTCCACGGATGGCACCAAGGAGTCGAGACTCACGGCGGTTGTCGCGCGCATGGAGAAGATTCCGCACATTCTGGAGGAAGCGCGACAGAATTTGAAAGAAGCGGATCCGGTTTTCATCGACACAGCCCTGGATGAGAATCAGGGAAATATCGCTGTCATCGAGCAGATCGGAGGGATGATTCCACCGGGTTCGCCCCTGGCGGCCCGATATGCAGCAGCAGCGAAAGCCGCACGAGCATCGCTCGACAGCTTTGCGGAGTGGCTGAAAAATGATCTTGGCCGCAGACCACACACGGTCACCTGGCGCACAGGTTCAGCGAACTATGCGAAGATCTTCGCCTTCGCGCTTGGCCCCGGAACTCATGAAACTCCGGATACTGTGTTGGCCTCAGCAGAGCGGGATCTGCAAAGGGTGCGTGAAGAGATGTATGCGGTGGCCTTGCCCTTGCATCAGCAATGGTTTCCAGAGCACAAGAATCACACCGATTTGACCGGGGACGCGCTCGAGAACAAAGTGATCGCCGAAGTGATCGAGCGCATCAACCAGGACCACGTTGAGCCGGGCCAGTTGCTGGAGAAGGTAAAGACTCAAGCCGGCGGAATACGCGACTTCATCCTGCAGAAAAACCTCGTCACGTTAAGCGACCGAAACAACATGCGCATTGTGCCCACGCCAGTATTTCTCCGAGGGGTTTACTCCGTCGCAGGGTTCCATCCGGCGCCTTTATTCGAGCCCACGCAGGAGGCGGAATATTGGGTGACCCCAATCGATCCCAAAATGCCGAAGGAGCAAGCCGAGTCGAAGCTGAGGGAATACAACAATTGGATGCTGCTGTATCTCACCATGCATGAAGCGTTGCCCGGACACTACACGCAGTTCGAGCATGCGGACAATCTCCGCCCGGTTTCGCGACGCGTGCTGCGCGTGCTCCTGGGAAACAATCCATATGTAGAAGGGTGGGGTGAATACGCGGTCAAGGAGATGGAAGACGCCGGCTATGCGAACCACGATCCCCGCTTTGTACTGATGATTCAGAAAATCCGCTTACGCGTGATCGCGAATGCGATTCTGGACATTCGCTTGCAGAGCCGTAACATGACCGATCGGGAGGCGCTTGACCTGATGGAGAAGAAGGCGTTTCAGACGGACGCGGAAGCGAGGGGGAAGCTGCGACGGGCCAAGCTCACCGCCGGACAGCTGATCACTTACTACGTTGGCTACCACCAGTGGATCAATTTGCGCAATCAATTGCAGCAGGAGCAAGGGAGCAGCTTTTCGCTGAAACGCTTCAATGATACGGCTCTGGATGAGGGACCGCTTCCGATTCCTCTTCTGCAACCGTTACTGATCAGTAAGATGAGTGCGCAATAGCGGCTAAGTGCCTGTCTGAAAAGGTGCTAGGAAAATCAGATTCGTCAAAAGGAAACACGTCTCAGGGTTTTTAATCTCCGGGTGATGATCAGGTAATGCGGTAAACCGATTGATCGCGCGGAAATCGGACTCTTGTCGTCCCTTCCGGCCCCACCTGCGAGGCTACGCATGCATGCGCTTCATGTATTCGGCGTCGACCTTTAGAGCTTCCATGATGGGTCCCTGGAACTCTTCCTGTTCCACGAATGCATGGCGCACGTGACCGGCAGCGGCTGCGGCGGCGAAAATGGGACCGTAGTCGATGGAGCCGGTGCCGAGTTCAACCGACGGC
This sequence comes from Acidobacteriaceae bacterium, assembly GCA_035507705.1. GTDB lineage: Bacteria > Acidobacteriota > Terriglobia > Terriglobales > Acidobacteriaceae > PALSA-350. The sequence goes on along the minus strand of DATJNV010000131.1, from coordinate 605 downwards.
GGCTTGTTGTTTTTGAAATCCTTGACGTGCAGCATCACAATACGCGTCGGATACTGTTTCAAATAATGCACCGGATCCTGGCCGCCGACAATCACCCAGCCGCAATCCAGTTCGAAGCTTACTTTCGCCGGATCCGTATGCTTCAGCAATTCATCGTAAGGAAGAATGCCATCAATGGCCCCGAACTCGGCAAAGTGGTTGTGATAAGCGAAGCGCATGCCGGCGGCCTCGACCTTGGTGGCCACCTGGTTGAACTGGTCCGCGCTCCAGCGCCAGTCGTCCAGCGAAAGCGGTCCCTTGGCGCCCTCCTGCTGATGCATCGGCGAAGAGCAAACGACATATCCTGTGCCCAGAGATTTGCAGAAGGGCAGAATCTCGTCGAGATGCTGCCGCAGCAAGGCCAGCGAATAATGAGCGCTTACGCAGCGCAGGCCGGCAGCCCGCATCGCAGCCTTCACCTGTTCGACCGGCAAATTGAAGAAGCCGGCTGCCTCTACTTCCTTATAGCCTAGGGCGGCAATCTGCTTGAGTGTGCCGGCATAATCCGTTGGCAGCAGCGTGCGCACAGAGTAGAGTTGAAGACCGATGGGGAGCCCGAGAGAGGC
>DATJNV010000130.1:0-25950 GCA_035507705.1 Acidobacteriaceae bacterium | reverse complement strand
GTTTTCTGCTGCAGCGTGATCCGGAGGCGCTCGACATTCTGGCTTCGGTCTTGGAGCCGGTTGATTTCCATGAGCGATCGAAATTGCAGCACACCAATGGCTGGACTGGCCTGGACAGGTTGGTGGATGCAGTGGTTCCGGATCCGCCATCAAGGCAGCAGTTCGCCGGCGAGGTGGATGCCATTGCAGGCCGCGTGACGCTGCCTCCGGCTGCAGATCCAAAGAAAGCTGTGGATGTCAGTGGCGACGTGCCTCAGGGTGCGGCCCCTTCTCCAGAAGTAGCCTATCGCCGGTTGCGGGAGCGGTTTCTCTCCTGGCAATCGGCGCAGACGCATTTAATGGAGGAGGTGCAGCGCACGCCAAGGCTTAGCGACACCAGCGCCCGCGCCCAGCAGCTAGGTGAGCTGGCGAGTGTGGGGTTGTCGGCGCTGGCTTATCTGCAAAGCCACACTGCGCCTCCTGCGGGCTGGCAGACGCAGCAGATTGCCATCATCGATGCGGCATCCGAACCGGCCGCTCTGGTCCGTTTCACGGTGCTCTACTCCATGCGCAAGCTGGTTCTGGCAGCGGCGCAAGAGGGCACTGCGCCGTAGCCGGCTGGCCAGCCAGGCGATTGGAGTATTTGAAAAGTCGAGTGTGTTCCTCGAATCTCGAAGCAATCTGGCCTTCGTATCGGGATTATTTGTGCGGGCAAGCTCAGTGCCGCAAGTCAAATTGGCTCCCCTAATGAACAAATTCTTTTGGAAATGAGAGAACAGCAGGTCCCTCGGCTTCGTTTCCACGGCACGTTTCCACGGCACGCTCCAGGGCTTGCTCCACGGCTTGCCGGGACAGGCGGGACAGGTCGCTTCGGTCGGGACGACGATCCTGATGCTAATGTTCATTCCTCCCTTAACTTGCCGTAAGGCAAGTCAGAGCTCAGGATGGCAAGGTTCCATTGGGCATCGCGACTGGCGATGCCGCCCGATGGAATGGCTCATTGTACTTGTGTAGCCTTGTCGCCAAGAAAGGTCACCGTAACCTTCCGGTCGCCAGCGGTATAGGTAACCGTCCGGTTGCCATAATCGGTTGAGTCCGATTGGGCTACCTGGCCGACCGACATCATGGTCTGCAGCTCGCTCATGCCAGGAATCACCTGGTGCTGGTCGATGGCTTGCCAGATATTCGCCGGCCAGTAGGAATAGAGCTTATGCGGATCGTCGTAGTAGAGGAGATCGTCCATGCGGAATTCCTCATTGCCATCGTCCACCTCGCCCATGGGCACGGCGTACTCCGCCTGGTCGCCCGGCTTGCGAAAGACGAGGAAGATGTTCTTCGAGCCGCGAGGAATTCTGCTCACCCAATTGGCCGGCGTGGCGACTTCCACCACGTCCTGGATTTGTAGTTCCTGGTTGCTGGGCAGGGGGCCCAGTTTTTGATTGAATGCCGGGGCGCCGCCGCGGTAGGGATAGTATTCGAGTTGATAGCCGGCCTGCATCCATACCGTTTGACCCTTCAGCTGCTGCCTGGCAGACTTGAGGCTTTCGATATAGAGCTTGCGCGGGTGAACCAGATCGTCCTGCGTGATCTTCCGCTCCGGCGGTTGCTGCGTTACGGCGACAGGCTCATGACGTTCCTTGTAGATCGACCAGATGCGCCACGCGGCAAAGAGCAACATCGGCAAGGTCAACAGTGCTGCGACTTTCCAGGGCTTCATCTGCCCTCCTGTCTGGTGCCTTTGCGAACGTCGTGTTGACGGTTTCCACAGAATTAGGATAACCAAAGTTGTCTACGATCGGTGAAGCGGTAAGCCCATGTGCCACGCGCGGCAGGGTAGGATTTGACTGAGAAAGGATTCCATCTTTGAAGCTGATTGGTTTGAGGCCCCTCCTGGTTTTGCCGCTCTTTGTAGCCTTTGTCAGCCATGCTTCTGCGCAAGGCTCGCCGCAGCGCGTCCTCATCGACACCGATCCCGGCACGGATGATGCCATGGCCATCCTTCTGGCCCTGAATTCTCCGGACCTCAAGGTGGAGGCGTTCACGGTTGTGCCCGGCAACGTCGAGGCTCCGCAGGGACTGGAGAATGCGCTCAAGATTGTCTCCCTTGCGGGACGGTGTGACATTCCTGTTGCCGGGGGAGCACAGCATCCGCTGAATCAAAAGCTCATTACCGCACAGTACTGGCATGGGAAGAATGGCTTGGCCAACGTGGAGCTGCCGCCCTCGAAATGCAAGGCCGACGCACGCTTCGGTCCGGACCTCATCATCCAGTTGATCCATCAGTATCCGCATCAGATCACCTTGATTCCAGTTGGGCCGCTCACCAATATTGCGCTGGCGGTCTCCAAGGATCCGTCGATTGTTCCCCTGGTAAAGAACATCGTCATCATGGGCGGCTCGATTACCGGAGGGAATGTCGATGGGGCCGCCGAAGCCAACATCTACAATGACCCGGAAGCGGCGCAGATCGTCTTCAACGCCGGGTGGATGGTGACCATGGTCGGCTCCGATGTAGGGGAGCGGACGCTGATCACACGCAAAGACCTGACCACGCTCCAGTCAACCCATGGGCCGGAGAACGATTTCGTCTCTCGCATTGTCGAGTTCTATATCACACGCAGCGAGAAGAGCGGCTATAGCGGGGCCGCGATGTATGACCCGCTGGCGGTGGCGACAGCGATGGACCCCACCTTCTGCACACTGAAGGAGATGCACGTCGATGTGGAAACGAAAGGTGAATTCACACGAGGTGAGACGGTGGCCAACCGCATGGGATATGACGAGGACAATGTGCTGCATGGCGATCACTACGAAATCGACGGTCTGATCAAACTCAAGCCGAACGCGCGCGTTTGCGTGGCTTCGGACCGCGACCGTTTCATCCAGACGTTTATCAGCCGCGTTCAAGGGAAATAGCGCTATGATCAGCAGCCTCTGGGACGATGCGCGATTCGCGTTTCGCCAGCTTGGAAAGTCGCCTGGCTTCGCTATCACTGCGATCCTGACACTGGCCATCGGGGTCGGCGCGAATCTGGCCATCTTCCAGCTGCTCTACGGAGTACTGCTTGCACCCCTGCCAGTGAATCAGCCGGCACAGCTTTTCTCTCTGCACGCGGTGGCATCACCGTTCGATCAACAGTATTTCGTTTCCTTTGCTGCCTACCGGCGCTTGCGAGAGGCCACAGGAGCCAAGGCACCGGTGTTTGCGCGCTCTGGCTTCGGCATCGGAGTGCTGCAGGAGCCGGATGGCGCCAGCAGCCGCATCGACTTTCAAATGGTCTCCGACAATTTCTTCGGCGTGCTGGGACTTCAGCCCTCCGCCGGGAGATTTTTTCTGGAAGGCGATGATCAGCAGGTACAGGGAGAGTGGCCGGTCATACTGCGGGAAGGCTTTTACAAAGAACATTTCGGCGGCAGTCCTGCGACGATTGGACAACACGCGACATTAAACGGAATTCCAATCGTGGTGGTGGGCGTGGCGCCCAAAGGTTTCGGCGGAGTTGTTCCCGGACAGGCGCCCGACGTTTGGCTTCCGCTTGCGGCGCAGGCTACCGGTCAATTCGGAGTCTGGTTCGATTCGCTGGGGCCGGGCCACGATGTTCACCTGGGCCAACCCTGGCATCAGCAAGCCAGCATTTTCTGGCTGTGGGTACTGACCCGGACACCACAGGGAAGTAGTGGCGCGCTGACGGCCCAGTGGACGCAAGCGCTGGCCCCGGATGTGGCGATGATGGCTGCGGCCGCGAAGGATCCGGCGGATCGCAGCCGTATTTCGGCGTCACAGGTAAAGCTTGTTTCCGCCGAGCATGGAGAAGGTTTTCTGGCAAAGGACTACGGTTTGCCTCTGAAGATTCTGATGGGGATGGCGGTGGCGATTCTCCTCGTTGGCTGTCTGAACCTGGCGAATTTGCAGATGGCGCGCTTGCTGGATCGCGAGATAGAGATCGCCACGCGTATCGCCTTAGGAGCGAGCAGAGCCCGAGTGCTTCGCCAGGTGATGATGGAGGCCTTTGTGCTGGCGGTGATCGGTGGTTCGCTTGCTTTGGTCACCGGGCGGGTTGCGAGTTCGCTGCTCTTGCACTGGGCATCCGGCCGGGAACGCACGATTGCCATCGACCCGCAAATCGGGCATGTCGCCATGTTGCTCGGGTTTGCGTTGGTGTTTTGCGCACTTCTGGGCTTTGCTATGTTGCCTGCATGGCAGATGACGCGCAAGCATGTCGCCGTCATCGGAGGCGGTTCCGGCAGTCGCCTGAGCCAGAATAAGGCTGCGCGTAGGTGGTCGGATCTAATGCTGGCCGGCCAGGTCAGTTTCTCGCTTCTGCTGGTTTGTGGCGCTGCGCTTTTCGGTCAGACTCTGCGCAATCTCAGCAGCGTGGATGCCGGCATGGACCGCGATCATTTGCTCTCAGTCCATGTGGATATGCGCCGCACGGGCTTTGCCAAGCAGCAGACGAACTTGGCGGCGTTCTACGATCAGGTGGTCGAGCGGCTGAAGGCGCTGCCCATGGTCCGGGATGCTGAGGTGCATATGTGCGACATTCCCAATTGTGGTTGGAATACAGCGGTGCATGTTTTTGGAAATCCAGATCTGCCCGAGGGACAGTTGCACGGCGAAGAAGACCATGTGGGAGCGGGATATTTCCGGACGCTGGGTATTCCCATTTTGCTGGGCCGTGATTTTGCCGGAACAGACATTGAGGGGTCGCAACCGGTCGCCATTCTCAGCCGTTCCTACGCGCGGAAGCTATTCGGGAATGAGAATCCTTTGGGCCACTGGATTGGCTACACCGGGCCGCCGGCAGATCATCAGTTCCTCGTTGTGGGTGAGGCCGCCGACGCGCGTGTCGATGGCTTGCAAGCCGAGGCGCCTCCAATGGTTTACTTTCCCATCGCTCAAAGTCCACAGCCGATACAGTCGATCGAAGTGAGGGTACGTGGCCCGTGGCAACCAGTGCCTGCAGAGATTCGCGAGGCCCTGCATGAGATTGCTCCCGCGCTGCCCGTGACGGAGATTGTTCCGCTTAACCTGGAGTTCCGGGAAGGTCTGTCCCGAGAAATGCTTCTGGCCCGGCTTACCAGCATCTTCGGCGCGCTTGCGCTGGCGCTGGCCGCGCTTGGATTTTACGGACTGCTCTCATTCCGCGTGGCCCGAAGAACCTTCGAGATCGGGGTGCGCATGGCGCTGGGCGCGACGCGTTCACATGTGCGCACATTGTTTCTTGCACAGACTCTGAAAATCCTGGTGGCCGGGCTCATCCCTGGCGCGGCGCTTGCAGCGGCCGCCGCTTACCTGGCACGCAAGGTTCTCTACGGCGGTGGAACCATGGATGCATGGGCCCTGGCTTTCGCAGTCCTGGTGCTCGGGGCAGCCGGGGTGCTGGCTACGCTTCTTCCCGCCCACCGGGCGGCGTCGGTTGAGCCTACGCGTGCGCTGCGTAGCGAGTAAACGCTACTCGATCCGCAGGGCCTTGACTGGATCAATGGAGGCTGCGCGCCTTGCGGGGATCAAGCCTGCGATGCATGCGGCCAACCCGAGGATCACAATCGCCGCACCCAGAACGCGCGCATCGGCGTGGTTGATGTCGTAGAGCTGGGACTTCACGAAGCGCACGCATGCGAGCGCCACGGGCACGCCGATCAGCAGCCCCAGCGCCGCTTGCAGGATGGCGCTCCGCATGACCATGGCGATCACACCTCCGCGATCGGCTCCGAGGGCCATGCGGATTCCAATCTCAGGAGTGCGGCGAGCCACATTGTAGGCAGTCACCCCGTAGAGGCCGATTGCCGCCAGCAGGAGGGCAAGCCCGCCAAACAACATGGTGAGCCGTGAAATCAGCCGGTCCTGATTAAAGGTTTCGGCAATTTGCTGGTCGAAGGTTTGAAATTTACCTATGGTCAGACTGGGATCGATGGCGGCAAGAGTGGTACGGGCCAGCTTTTCCATGTCGTTCATGGGTCTTGCTGTTTCGAGCACGATCGCGCCTGCGTAGAGCGAGGTATCGTCCTCGATCGGCGTTTTGTCTCCTCCGCGCTGCATGATGGGAATGAAGAACATGCTGCGGTCCTTCTCGTGCACGCTTTGGTAGGTTGTATCTTCGACCACGCCCACTATTTCGTAAGCACCCGGAGAATCCGGTCCGGGCACTCCCATGTGGTGCCCCAGGGGATTTTCCTTGCCAAAGAACTGTTTCGCGAAGGACTGGTTGACGACGGCGACCGATGGGCTGGTGGCCGTATCCTGAGGTGTAATTCCACGGCCCAGCACGACACGTGTTCCCACGGAATCGAAGTATTCCGCATTGGCTTTTACAAAGGAAGCGCTGAGGTTCCGGTTGGGCTGCCCTTGGATTTGAATGCTCATGCCCCAATTGTCGTCTTCCATCGGGGTGTAAGAGGCCAGGCCGACTTTTTCGACTCCGGGCAGTGCATGAAAGCGCTGCTCGATGCTGCGATAAAGTCCTTCCACCTGGGTTGTGGCGTAGCCCGCGGACCGGGGATCGAAGTGGAGGATGTAGCGGTTTCGCGCATTCAGGTGCAGGTTGGTCCCCTCAAGCTTGCTGAGGCTCTGGGCAAAGAGTCCGGCGCCCACGAGCAGGACAAGCGACACGGCAGCCTGCAGTACAACGAGCGCACGTTGCAGCGAGGAGCTTCCTGCGGACTTGGTTCTGGTGCCGCTCCTGAGAGCTTCCACCGGCTGCGTCTGGATGGTGAGCCATGCCGGCGCCACTCCGAAGAGAACACCTGTCACCAATGAAAGGGCGAGGGCAAACCCGACGACTCCCAGCGACGGGCTGGCTTCGATAGGCACGTTCTGTGCTCCGGGGAAGGCCATGACGAGCAGCATGTGGGTACCCGCGTAGGTCACGGCGAGTCCTGCAAAACCGCCGAGTGCGGCCAACAGAATGCTCTCCGTGAGCAACTGCCGAACCAGCCTGGTGCGCGCCGCGCCCAACGCAGTGCGCAGCGACATTTCGGCGCGGCGTCCCATTCCCCGGACCAGAAGCAGATTGGCGATGTTGGCGCAGGCAATCAGCAAAACGAGGCCGGCACACCACATGAGCAGCCGCAACTGGGAGCCATATTGCTCCTGCATACTTTGGATCCCTGCTCCCCCGGGCGTGAGCACTACGTGCGCTTTTGCCAGCAGAGTTTTCCCGTGCTCCGAAGAGAAGCCTTTATTGGTGGCGAAGGCCTGGCGCAATTGAGCGCTGATCTTTTCCTGGAGGGGAGCCATGGCAACGCCAGGCTTCAAGCGCCCAATGATGTAGAGCCAGAACGCATCCGGGTTGTGGACATAGGGCGAACTCGAGAGCACAGGCTTGGTTTCGATGGGGAGATAGAAGTCCGGTGGTGTACTGGAGATCCGGTCCCCGTAGAATCCTTTCGGGGCGATGCCGACGACAGTGACGGGCTTGGTATTGACCCAGAATGTGCCGCCTACGACCGAAGGATCGGCGTTGTAGCGAGTCTGCCAGACGTCATAGCTCATGACGGCGGTCAGGGGGGCGCCCTGGACGTCGTCGCCGTCCGTCAGCAGGCGTCCTGCTCCTGGCCTGAGGCCAAAGGTACGGAAGTAGTTGCCGGAGACGAACTCGCCGGTCACGGAACGTGCCTCCTGGCCCTCGCGCCTCACGACAATCGGGTCGTAGACGAAACCGGTCTGCATCGCGGCCAGATCCTCGAACTCAGGCAGGTTTTTCTTCAGTTGGTGATAGGTGTCGGTCGAGAAGACGGAATAGTCGCCATTCTCGAACACTCCGACCGTGATGCAGCAGTTGTTGTTGTCGCCCAAGCGCACCAGGTTCTGCGGACTGGCCACCGGCAGGTTTGCCAGCAGTAGCGAATTCACCAGGGTGAAGATGGCGGCATTGGCGCCGATGCCCAGCGCCAGCGTCAAAAGCACCGTGATGGTAAAGCCTGGCGTCTTCCTTAGCTGGCGCAGTCCATAGTGCAGGTCCTGTAGCAGTGTTCTCATTCCCTGGTATCTCCGTTTGGCGGCGTGACCTCTGGAATGGCACGCCATTTGCCAAACGTCGCTGCTTCAGCCTCCAACATTCTCAGTCACTTGCCGTGTCCCAGAAGCTGTCCCGCTGTCCATTCACGGTGCCTGCTGTCCGGAAGAGGACACGGCGGGGCCGGCTGTTGCATCCAGGGCAATCGCCCTGGATGGGTTTACCTTTTCGGGTATGCCGTGAAGATGTAGTCCTTTGAGGCCGCCAGCGTGTGGCATGCGGCACCGCATTTGGCGTCGTGCCCTTGCGGCGGTTTGCTGGCCATCGTCGCTGGGGAGAAGGTAGCGGACGCCGCATCATAATCGAACATCCCGTATCCCCAACCGTGAGTATCTGCGAATCGCTTGCTGTCTTTCACGATAAATTCGACTTCCACCAGATCGCCCGGCACCGTATCCGGTGTGCTCGCGGAAAACGGGGGATCCGTTATCGTCTTCGGTCTCCACTCAATCTTTGCAATCTTGGAGCCTTCGGGAAAAGGCTTGCCGTTGCCGGGAACGCCTTCCTTGTACGCGTTGATCATCACCGGATTCGCAAGAATGAGCCGGATTACGTGGGCGGCATCGGTCTGGCTGGGGCCGACTGCCTGCCAATCTTCGTAGCCTTTGAACTCGGAAAAGGCAAGGCCGCCGGGTATGCTCAGAGTGTACTTGTCTTGCTTGTCCTGCGCGGAGCTGGCTCTGTCGCCCACAGTGGCGAGCGCCAGCGCAAGGACCACCATCAACAGGGGTAGAGTCCTCTTCATGGTTCTTTCCTTTCACTTGATGTCTGTATTGTTGTCAGGGCCGGCCGGGAGGTGCAGGACCTCAGGGCCTGCGATGCCTTGGGTGTTTGGGTTACGCTGAAATAGATCCCGGTTCCTATCCTTTTGGACCGCTGCAAAACGAAGGAATTTTTCCGGTTCGGCCAGCCGGCAGGCCGTTTGCTGGCCAATGGGATACTACAGTGGTGATCTCGCCTATTCCATGAAGAGAATCTCTGCTTGTTCCAATTTGGCTAGGTCCGTGGGGACGCTGGTGTTTTCGTTTGTCTTTTCCATCTGCCTGGCGCCCCATTGCCTTGCGCAGAGCAGGGCTTTCCCTCCAGCTAGCCCAGCAGAGCGGGCCCGCTGGGCTGCGGAAGCCAAACATGTCACCATCGTCCGCGATGACTGGGGAATCGCCCACGTCTCCGGGGAGACGGATGCGGATGCGGTTTTTGGCATGATCTATGCCCAGGCCGAGGACGACTTCAACCGGGTGGAAACCAATTACCTCAACGCCATGGGACGCCTCGCGGAGGCAGAAGGGGAGAGCAAGGTCTACCAGGATCTGCGCATGAAACTGTTCATCGATCCTGAAGATTTGAGGAAGGAGTACGCCGAGAGCCCGGAATGGCTGCGGAAACTGATGGATGCCTTTGCCGACGGGCTCAACTTCTACCTTGCGCAGCATCCCGCAGTGAAGCCGCGGGTGATCCGTCACTTCGAACCATGGATGGCGCTGTCGTTCACGGAAGGCAGCATCGGCGGCGACATCGAACGCGTCGACCTCAAGCAACTGCAGGCTTTTTATTCGAGACCCCGGAGGGCAGTTTCGGCACTGCGGTCTGACGAGGATGAAGTGCCGGTCTCGCAGCCGGATTTGGAGCCGGGAGGTTCCAATGGAATCGCGATTGCGCCCTCCAATACCATGGACCATCATTCATTGTTACTGATCAATCCGCACACTTCTTTCTTCTTCCGATCCGAATTGCAGATGACCAGCAAGGAAGGGCTGGATGCGTACGGCGCAGTGACGTGGGGACAGTTTTTCATCTACCAGGGATTCAATTCCCGCGTGGGCTGGATGCACACCTCGAGCGGCGTGGACGCGGTGGACGAATATCTGGAAACCGTGCAGGGCGCAGACGGCCATTACCGTTACAAATACGGCGGCGAAGAGCGGCCGGTTACAGAGAAGCAGATTGTTGTTCCTTATGCGACACAGCACGGCATGGCGGAGAAGAAATTCACCGTGTACTACACGCATCATGGTCCGGTGATTCGCGAGCAGGATGGCAAATGGGTGACGATCCGCCTGATGCAGGAGCATGGGAAGGCTCTGATGCAGTCTTACCTGCGAACAAAGGCGACGAATTACCAGGAATATCTGAAGACGATGGAGCTGGAAGCGAATTCGTCCAACAATACCGTCTATGCGGATGCCGACGGGAACATCGCGTACTTCCAGGGCAATTTCATTCCCCGCCGGGACACGCACTTCGATTTCACCAAGCCGGTAGATGGCAGTAATCCGGCGACGGACTGGCAAGGTCTCCTGACCGTTGCTGAATCACCTCATCTGCTGGACCCAAAGAGCGGCTACCTCTTCAATGTGAACGATTCGCCGTGGAATGGCGCTGGGGAAAGCAGCCTGCGGCGGCAGGATTATCCGGTGTACGTCGAGACCGGCGGGGAATCGGCTCGTGGGCTGCACGCGATGCGTCTCTTGCAAGGCCGCAAAGACTTCACCCTCGATGGCCTGGTGACAGCGGCATATGACAGCTATCTGCCATGGTTTATCAAACCTATCTCCGCGCTCATCAGCGCGTGGTACAAGCTTCCGCCGAGTTCTCCAATGAAGGCCGCGCTTGCCCTTCAGATCGCCACGCTGCAAAAGTGGGACCTGCGCTGGGGAGTAGATTCCGTCGCCACGACGCTGGCGATCTACTGGGGGCAGGAGATCGCAAAAATGGCCAAGGTCCCGGAACATCAGGAAGAATTCTCCGCGCCGGTACTGCCGGGCGATCAAGCTTTGCAGGCCCTGGCTACCGCTTCCGCCAAGCTGACCGCGCAGTTTGGGACCTGGCAAAAGCCGTGGGGCGAGATCAACCGCTTCCAGCGGCTCAGCGACAGTATCGAGCCACATCACGACGATGCCAAGCCAAGCCTGCCCGTGGGCTTTACGGCATCGACCTGGGGCTCACTGGCTGCATTCGGAGCCAAGCCATATCCCGGCACGAAGAAGTGGTACGGGTATAAAGGAAACAGCTTTGTGGCCGTCGTGGAGTTTGGAGATAAGGTACGCGCCCGGGCAGTGACGGCGGGAGGCGAGAGCGGGAATCCGAGGTCCAGGCACTTCAACGATCAGGCAGAGCGATACTGCACGGGGAATCTGCGCGAAGTATATTTCTATCCCTATCAATTACAGGGGCACACGGAGCGGACGTACCATCCGGGAGGATTGTGAGATGCTCCTGCCCAGGATGTCGATGATTGCTCCAGCGAATTACAATTTGTTTAAGAGCCGGCTTTGGACAACCCATAAGCGGGCAATGAGTCTATAGAAGATGTGGCTTCTGGATTGACACAGGTCTGTCCCAAGCAGCACCTGGCAGACGTTTCCCAATGTCTACAGCGATAATCCAACCTGAGATTCCTGTACTCCGCCGTCCGGAACAGTCGCTTATCTTCATCGTCGAAGATGAGCCAGAAATCGCATCCCTCATCGCTCATGCGCTGACGAAAGTTGGATTTGCAACCAAGGTGTTTCACGATGGCCGTTCTGTAATGGAAGCGCTGCCCAGGCAGTTGCCGGCCCTTATCTTGCTGGACCAGATGCTCCCCGATGTGGCAGGCCTGGAGATTCTGCGGTGCATGGGACAGGAAGAGGGGCTTCGACACATCAAACGGATTGTTGTATCAGCCCGGAACTCCGAATCAGAGAAAGTACAGGCACTGGATCTCGGCGCCGACGATTACATCACCAAACCGTTCAGTCCTCGCGAGCTTGTGGCCAGGGTTCGCGCTGTTTTGCGTAGCGGACAGAAGGAAATCACGCATCGTGTGCTACAGGCCGGTAATTTGCTCGCAGATCTTGATTCGAGACGGCTCATGATCGATGGACAGGAAACCGAGTGCTCTACGACTGAATTTGACTTGCTGACTTTTTTCATGCGTCACTCAGGGCAGACGCTGAGCCGGCGCCATCTGCTGGAACAGTTGTGGTCAGCCAACTGGCAAAGCGTAGATTCCCGCGTGGTGGATGTCTATGTGCACAGGCTAAGGCGGAAAATCGAGACCGATGCTCCTGACACAACCCGCCTGGTTACGCGCAGGGGCGGAGGCTATTGTTTGATCGTTGCGGATTCGTCATCGGTCTCCATTTCAGGATGACGCCCCGGCTGCCATGGGTGGTCTTTGCTTCTGATACACCAGATAAAAACCGGCAGGCACCAGGAAGACAGTAAGCACCACGGAAACCACAAGACCGCCTACCAGCGAGCGAGCCAACGGCGCGTAGGCTTCACTGCCCTCACCGAGTTTGAGCGCCATTGGCAGCAGCCCGATGATGGTTGCCAGCGAGGTCATGAGGATAGGACGCAGCCGCACGCGGCAGGATTCAACAACGGCCTCTGCCACACCGATTCCTTCATTCCGCAGGTGATGCGCGAACTCAACGATGAGAATGCTATTCGACATGGCAATTCCGGCCAGCATGATCACGCCCATCAACGACATGACGTTCATCGTCGTACCGGTGACGACCAGGGTAATGAGAACTCCGATGATACCTGGCGGGAGCGCCAGCAGAATAATCAGTGGATCCACGAAGGAACGGAACTGCGCCACCAGGATCAGGTAGAGGAGGATTACGGAAAGAAGCAGTCCGATGCTGAAACTCCGAAATGACGCGTGCATTGCTTCGGCACTTCCATGGACCGTTACGGTTACGTTATCCGGAATGTGCAAGGGTTCCAGCACATTTTGCACCTCGCTGTCAGCGGCTCCGAGATCTTCGGAAGCCGGTCTTACGTAGATATCGAGCTTGCGGCGGATCTGGTAATGGTCCACCTCGGTGGGGGCGCGCATGGGTGCAATGTCCGCAACCATGCCGAGGCGCGTAGGCTGGGTGATTCCACTAGCGTGCAAGGGAATGGACTCAAGATCCTGGACATTCCGTATTTGCGACTCCGGATACTGGACGGTCAGGAAATAATTGTTTCCATTCTTGTTGTCGATCCAGAGGTTGGGAGCGATCATCTGGTTCGACGTCAGGGAGGTAATTACGTTGTCAAGGACTTCTCTTTCGCTCAAGCCCAGTTTGGCGGCGTGGAGCCGATTGACATTGATGCGCAGCGAAGGATAGTCAAGGTCCTGGGGCATGAAGACGTCGGCGATCCTGGAGGATGTGCGCAGTTTGTCAACGATCTGCTGGGCGACCTGATTATCAGAGGCCAGATTGGCGCCGGAGATCTGGATGTCAATCGGCGCTGGAGCGCCCATATTCACGACCGCGTCGACTAGACTCCCGGTTGAGAAATAGGAGGACAATTCGGGCATCTGGCTCGCCAGCACACGCTTGATCCTGCGGATGTAGGTATAACTCCCGATGTGGTGATCTGGCGTGAGCCCCACCTGGATGAAGCCGGTATGCATTGCGGCGTTCGGTGTATAGACCGCGGAAAAACCATTGTCGACGCCGATGTTGTCCACGATGATCGACAGGTCGTGGGGGCCAATTGCCTGCCGGATGAGCTGCTCCGCCCGGGCGAACTTCTGTTCTGTAACGGCGAGGCGGGTTCCCGAAGGGGCCTTGATGTTGATGACGAACTGACCCGCGTCGGTTTGAGGGAAATAAGAAAATCCAAGGAAAGCGTAGAGAGATAGGCTGACCAGGAAGAGCGCCCCAAAGACGGCCAGAACAAACACCGGGCGCCGCAATACACGGTGGACCAGACGTTCATAGCGAGCCAGCATGTGTTCAAAACGGGCGTTGAACGCGTTGTTGAACCGGGTAGCCCAACCGGCTTTTCCGCTGAGCGTGCGAGCTTCCGCGGAATCAGTCTCGGAGATGAATTCCGGGTTGTTAATCTTCAGATACCTGGAGCAGAAGAGCGGCACCACCGTCATGGCAACGACGAAGGAAGCCGCCAGCGAGATAACGACGGCGAGCGCCATTGCGGTAAAGAGGAACTTGCTCACGCCGGCCAACAGGGTGACAGGAAAGAACACAACGGCGGTTGTGAGGGTTGAGGCCAGCACGGGGAGGGCGACCTCGCGGCCCCCGTTTTCTGCTGCTGCCACCTGGGACTCGCCCATTTCCAGATGACGGTAGATGTTCTCCAGAACCACAACGGAATTGTCGATGAGCCGGGAAAGCGCGAGGGCCAGACCCCCGAGCACCATGCTGTTGATCGACGACCCACTCATCTGCAGGATGATGAAAGTCGCGAGAACGGAGAGCGGGATGGAAAAGAAGACGGCGACTGTGGCGCGCAGGCTGCCGAGGAAAATCAGGATCATGACGCAGGTCAGGAAGAGTCCGATGCCGCCTTCGTGGAGTAGCGTCTCGATTGCGGTTTTCACAAATCGGGACTGGTCAAATACCACGTTGGTATGCATGGCCGCCGGCACATCGACAAGATGCTTCAGCATGGCCCGTACGCCATTGGCCACCGCGATGGTATTCGAGTTGCCACCTTGTTTCAGTACGGGCAGATAGACAGACCGCTGCCCGTCGACGTGGACGACGTTGTACTGGAGGGCGTGCGCATCTTTCAATTCTCCAACGTCCGACATCAGGACCGGATTTTCGCCGTTCATCTTGATGGGGTATTGCGCCGCATCCTTAAGATTGAACTGCGCGTTGGAGTAAATGTCGTAGTCGAGATTGCCGATCTGAACGTCACCTGCGGGAAGGACCAGGTTGGACTGGTTGAGAGCGCGCACCACGTCCATAGGGCTGAGTTGCCGTGCTTCCAGCTTGTAAGGGTCAACGTAGAACTGTATTTGGCGCCATGGACCGCCGAAGGGTTGAGGAATCGAGGCCCCCGGAACCCCAGCCAACTGGTTGCGGACGAAATTCTGCGCAATGTCCTTCAGTGCGCCGTCGCTCATCCCCGCACCGTTCATGGTTACCAGGCAAACGGGAAGGCTGGATGCGTCTGACTTGAGCACAACCGGCGGCAGTGTGCCTGGAGGAAGATCTTTCATGTCCGAGACCGCCAGGTTGGCGATGGTGGCGGCATCGGTGTCGGCATTGGTGTCGGGCTGGAAGTACACGCGGATGATGCTGACGCCGTTGAGTGAACGAGACTCGATGTGGTCGATTCCACTGGCCAGGGTAAAGAAGCGCTCGAGGTGGTAGGTGATGTTGCCCTCCACCTGTTCGGGCGGCATCCCCGAATAGAAAGTGGCAACGATCACCACCGGCACGTTCATGGCAGGAAACATATCGACCGGCATGCGCACAACGCTGCTCACGCCCAGCACTATGGTGATGAGGCAGGCAACGACGATGAGATAAGGCGTGCGAATGGCAAAGCGCGACATGGAAAATCCTCAATTGATGAGCGAGTGGGCGGATCTTATTCGAATCTTGGCTGCACCCGTTCTCCATCCTGAATTGCTGACAGGTTTCCGGTTACGACTGCCTCACCGGGCTCGATACCTGAAACGATCTGGACGAACTGGGGCGTTTGGATCCCCGTAACCACGGTTCGCGTATGTACAACCCCGGCCGGGTCGATCACGTGAACCTTGCTTGCGTTTCCGGCGCCGTCGATGGCTCCTACCGGAAGCGCAATCGTCTGCGGAGCCTCGGCCAGGGTCAATTCCACCTGTGCGTACATTCCCGGAATCAGATCGCGATGCGGGTTCTTCACGTCTACCTCGGCGGTCATGGTTCGAGTCGACATCTGTACCTGCCCGGCAAAACGCGTGACCTTGCCGGAGAAGGAACGGTGCAGCGCGGGAACGGTGACGGAGACGGGCTCGCCGTCTCGTATGGTGCCCGCGTCCGCTTCCGGTACCGGCAACATCAGGCGGAGGACATCGTCCTGAGCTACATGCACGACCGGCATCGCTTGTGTGCTGGAAGATGTGCCCGCCTGGATCATGGCCCCATCGCTGGCATAGCGTCTGGTGATGATTCCATCGAACGGGGACACGATCCGGGTGTACGCGAACAGAGCGTTTTCGTGGTCGAGGTTGGCTTTGGCTGCCTGCAGACGGCTTGCAGCGGCCTGGGCTTTCTGTTCGGATGATGCTACCTGAGCCTCGGCTTCGAGATCACGGGAATGAGCTACATCCACTTCCTGTAGAGGGATCAGGCCTGGCTCCCTCTTCGAGACGTCAAGAATTCGCGTGAAGGAGAGATGGGCGATGGCTTCGGAAGCGATGGCTCGCTTGTGATCTTGTTCAGCAGCGGACTGCTCGGCAGCGGCGGTGAGTACATCCGCCTTGGCGCTCTGCAACTCATCCTGAAGCTCGGGAATTTCCAGGACGCAGATGAGTTGGCCGGTCCTGACGTGGTCGCCGATGTCAACCAGCATGTGACGTATGTACCCAGCTTCCTTGGCCATCACATCCACCTCGTAAAAGGGCTGGAGTTCAGCAGTCAGGGTCACGTCGTTACGCATATCCATGCGTACGGCCCTGCTTGCCGGCACCACGGCGAGTTCCTGCGGGGCTGCACTTGTGCGGGCGGAGCAGCCACTTGCACAGACGGCGACTGCAACCAGCGCGGCCGCCCATGGTTCCTTGCCTCTGATTTCTGGCACGCTTTTCTCCTAGTGCAGATCACCCAAGGTGAAGTGAAACGCGCTCATCGCACGTTGGTAGTCGAACTTTGCGGTCGCGGCGCCGATCAGGGCCGACGTCTGATTAAGCTGGGCCTGATTCAGCTCGACGATGCTTCCCAGGCCCGCATCGTATCTGGCCTGCGCCAGGCGCATGGCAACGTTTGCTTCCTCCAAAAGCCGCTGCGTTACCGCAATCTGTAGATAGGCGTCGCGGGCATCGGCCCAGGTCATGCGCACGTCGCGCACGATATTCACTTCCAGGGAAGAGGCATCTTTGTCCGCCGCTCTGGCTTCCAGGTTGTCTGCTGCAGCGCGCTCCGAATATTGCCTGCCATTGAAGATCGGGATGTTGAGATTGACGCCTACCGCGCCATACTCCCGGTGGATGGTCGAATCGTGGATCGGGACCTCGCCACCCGTTGCCAGGGCGTTGAGCGTCGGGTAGTTAAGGTCGCGTTCAGCCCGTGCCTGGCTCATTTCGGATTGACTATGAAGGTGAAGCGCCTTCAGGTCGGGGCGATCGGCGATCGCTTCCGCCACATAATTCGCCGGATCCGGATCGGGGACCGCGGGCAGAGGTTCGTCCTGCAAGGTGAAATTCACCGCCTGCTCTTCCCCCATGGCAGCCGTCAACTGGGCTTGCGCTTTTTCGACGTTTGTCTGCGCCCGGACAACCGCAAGTTCCGCTTCAGAAACCAGAACCTGCGCAAACTGTACATCCAGAGTCGATCGGAGCTGGCTTTGCGCAAGCGCCGAAAGCTGGTTCAGCGTCAGACGCCTGTAGTCGAGAACGGACTGCGCGGTCTGGCGCACACTTTGGGCGGCTTCGGTAACAAAATAGGCGCTCTGCACCGCCGAAAGAATCGCCTGGCGCGTAGTTTCTTCGTTCTGTGCGGTGGCTTTTCCCTGAAAACGCGCTGCGTGGACGAGGTTCGACGTGTGTCCGAAATCCGTAATCATCTGCAGCAGGGAAGCTCCCGCGGCAGTGCGGGTGGAAATACTTGAGGTGGTGAGGGCCCCGGCCGCAACCGCGGTATCCCCATTAGCCTCCACGGCGGTGACATTTCCGTATGCCTGCGGGAAATATCCCGATCTGTATGCCGAGATTTCTCTGCCCGCCGCCTGGGTGCGGAGCTGCGCGGCCTGGATCCGCGGCTGATTGCGCAAAGCGCGTGTCTCCGCATCGGTCAGGGTGAGGGCAACCGTTGGCCTTCTCTCCAGGGCGTCGTTTGAGGATAGAGATCGCCCGGGTGGGCCCGCCTGGGCAGCGGACACCGGATCGAGCTTAGAGGACTGCGCACGCGCGACACTGGAAAACTGGAGCAGGATTATGCACCACAAGGTTAGTCCAGGCAGAAGCAGCCTCATCCACTCCTGCCCTTTTTCGGGACCAAATTCATCATGGGCCTAGTTAACCTGTAGAAGGGCCGTGCTTCCTGCAGGCAGTTTCGCCGAGCGCCCGCGAGCGGCAAGCGTAAAGGTACCGCCGTCATGTCCGTTGTCGGGCATGTAGTTTCCTGGAAAGCCATAGAGGCCGCACGCATCGGGAGAGAAGATGGCAACGGACTGCTCAGTTGTTGTTCCCTGGCACGCGAAGGAACTCCCCGCGCCATTCGACCCTGCAGGCAGCAACCTGGCGAAAAGTCCATCCCCGCGGTTATAAGCGATCGCGTCGCCATCTTCCGTCTGGATCATTTTGTCGAGCGGCGAGTAACTGGTGCCCCCAATCAAAACGATTGTCCCCAGGGTATCTGTGTCGTTGGTGTGCTGCGGGAAGGCGGCCTCCTGGGAGTCGATGGAGCCTGCAATCGCGCGCACGAATAAGCTGACGGGAATGCCGTTCTCGCCCTGCTGAATCTTGTCGAAATGAATCGAAATCAGCGAAGGCTTCTGGTGTGCGTAGGGGGTTGTGTCGAAGCGATAGGAATCGACGGCCGTGACGTGGCCGATGACGAGGGTGCCCTTCTTAATGCGATCCCCGGATGGCAGAGAGATTACCTGCATCGTCTTCGCGGTCACGGTGTCACCCACCCTGGCCTTTCTGGAATCAACCGAATGGACGAAGCGCACAGGAAGTACGGTGAGATCAGGCAGCGTGGCAGACTGAGCGTAAGCTGCACCGGCGCCTATCGGGAGACCTGCAGCTCCAAGAGCAAAGATTGCTATTTTTGAAACCAGCGTCTTCTGCATTTCCGTAATCCTCAGCGGGTATTGGCCCGGCTTTGCGATCACACCACGCCTTCGCCTTACGGAATTCTGAAGTTTGCCTGAAGTCTTGGGGCCTCCGTACCGGTTGCCGCGGGACTGCGATAAAGTTTGAAGAATGAGCGCGGTAAGCCAACAGCGGCCGGACCATGCCTTGCGCATTCTGCTGATCGAGGACGAGCGCAAACTGGCGGACGCCATTGCCGAAGGACTACAGGGCAACGGATACGAGGTTGCGGTTGCCGATTCGGGAGAAACGGGAATTCGCCAACTAAGGAACTCGGCGTTCGACCTGGTACTCCTTGACGTAATGCTTCCGCGCCAGGGCGGCCTCGAAACATTGCGGGAGCTTCGCCGTAGCGGTTACCGAACTCCGGTCCTGATACTCACGTCGCGTGGCTCTGTGGATGATCGTGTGCGAGGCCTGGATGCGGGCGCGGACGACTACCTGGTGAAACCGTTTGCCTTTCCTGAACTGCTGGCGCGCGTCCGGGCGCTGCACAGGCGGGCTCATCCAGAGGCCAGCTCAGTGCTTCAACTGGCAGATCTTAAGATGGATGTAAGCGGGCGGGTCGCCACGAGGGGGAGCGTAGCCCTGGATCTTACGGGGCGTGAATTTGATTTGCTGGAGTATCTGCTGCTCAACAGTGGATCGGTCGTCTCACGAGAGATGGTGGCGCGCGATGTATGGAAGACCACGGTTCGCTATACTTCGCTCGACAATGTCATCGATGTGCACATCGCCCGCATACGAAAAAAGCTGGATGATCCCTTCTCTGTGAAGCTGCTGCATACGGTTCGTGGCCTGGGCTTTATCCTGCGCAGGGAAGAGGAGAGATAGTGCGGCTTCGGCCGAGGTACATCCGCGACCGGCTTACGCTCTGGTATGTGGGTATCTTCGGCGCGGTACTCGCTGTTTATATCTGTGGCGCGTGCGCTCTGCAGTACTGGCAGCTCCGCGACCAACTGCACCACGCAGAAATAGAGGACCTGGAGACTGTCGAGGGCCTGCTCTATTTTTCGCCCGATGGCCGTCTGTTGCTGCACGAGGACTACCACAGTCATCCGCAATCGCGCCTCCTGCTCGATCGCTACATGGAAGTGCTGAGTCCCGATGGCGAAGTGCTGTTCCGCAATGAGCGGCTGGGCAACATGATGCTGGGATCGGCCCCCCTGCCTCAAGAAGGCGACGTTGGGTATAAGGCAGAGACGGTGCGACTCGAGGATGGGACACGAGTTCTGGCGATCAGCCATCTGCATTACATGAATGGCAAACCACTGCTGATCCGCCTTGGCTACAGCACAGATCCTCTGCGCGATCGTCTATTCGAATTTGTTGGTTTGCTTCTCCTGGCTGTGCCGGTTGCCTTAGTCGCGGCCGGATTTGCCGGCTATCGCATTGCGGGTAAGGCACTCAATCCGCTCGAGCAAATGGCCCGGCAGACCGAACAGATCACAGCACGGCGGCTGAAGGAGCGAATTCCCGTCGATAATCCCGATGACGAATTTGGTCACATGGCGCGCGTGCTGAATGATTTACTTGCCCGCCTGGGCGAATCGTTTGAGAAATTGCAGCATTTTACTTCCGACGTGGCGCACGAATTGCGGACACCCTTGGCTGCGATACGCAGCGTTGGCGAAGTGGGTTTGCAGGAAAAGCAAAGTGCGGAACGATACCGCGATATTATCGGCAGCATGCTCGAAGAAGTGGCAAGGCTGACGTCGATGATCGACACCTTGCTTACCATCGCCCACGCCGATTCCGGGGAAGTACAACTGCATCGCACAAGCTTCACTCTCAACGATCTGATTCAGGAATCTGTAACCGTGGTAGGTGTGCTTGCGGAAGAGAAAAAGCAAACGATCATTGTAGAAGGTAATAGCCAACTAAGGGTCTTTGCAGACCGCGGCTTTCTTCGTATGGCGGTCATCAACTTGCTGGACAACGCCGTGAAATACTCTCCGGCGGGAAGTACGACCCGTCTGACATTACGTGACGATGAGACGGCTGCACCAAGGCAAGGTTTTGTTGAGGTTGTGATTGAAGATGAAGGTCCCGGGATTCCGGAAGACAAAGCAGAACGTGTGTTTGACCGGTTCTACCGCGTAGACGAGGGAAGGACACGTGACGCGGGAGGCGCGGGCCTCGGGCTGGCGATTGCGAAATGGGCCGTGGAAGCGCACGATGGCGCGATCAGCCTAAAGCCTCGCGTGCCCAATGGGGCCGCTTTTTCTATTCGCCTTCCGAGTGCCGAGACGAGCGAAAGCTAGAGGCGCCGAGTTTTCTTCGTGCAGATCGATTTGCGAAGAGGTTGGAGTTGTTCAACGAAGAAGCGTGGATTTGCGGCTGCGGAGTGAGGCTGGTTTTGTGCCGCCCCTGCGGGGGACCCCGTTTTTTAGTGTCGTGCCCGGTACTGCCGCACAGATTATTCCATCCCTGCGGGACTGGTCTGCGGTTGCCGCGTATTAGTCTGGCGAATGCTCCGTAAGCCATAACGCAATACAGATGATCTCGCCGATGAGTACCAGCAAGAGCAGAATTGCACTGATGATTTCGACGCGCGTCCAACGCACCTGTCGTACCTTGCGCCGGTTGCCCCGGCCAGGATCGATGGTCTTCGGCACAAACGCCTCCTTTCCGGAAGTTCGCCTTCAGGACGGCACAATCGCGCCGTCCTGAAGAGCCAGAAAAGACAGTGAGTGCTGGACAGGGCTAGAAGTGGAAACCCACTTGTGCCGATAACGTTCGCGGAGTTACGTAGTGCGTCCCGCTGAACGTTGAAAGAAAGTTATAGAGAGCGTAGTTGTTGGCAAGGTTGATGCCAGTCAGTTGAAGGCTCCATCGGTATCTGTCGCCTTTGAAGAGATTGTCTTCTCCAATGGAAGCATCGAAAAGACTTCGATGCGCGATGCGCGGGGGATTATGGTCATTGTTGCCGGTACCCGGAGCCGGAATGCTCACCAGGTTCGAGGTGTATTGCGAAGCCAGGCAAGGCGTTGGTAAAGGAGTTGTCGGAGTAGCTTTGATTCCATCGCAGGTTAGCCCTGCTTGGAACTCCTCATCCGCGGTCAATCCACTCAGGTCAACGGCCGGTTGACCATTGAGTGTGGTTGAGGTATCGCCGCAAGCGGTGTTTGGATCATTCGAAACGGGGTTATAACAAGGCACCGACCCGGCGACCAGCCCCGAATCGAAGCGCCAATTGAAGGATACCCACGGCCTGAGGAATCTTGTTCCAGGAATTTGATACTGGGCATGGGTGGTTTCGTTGAACTTTTCGTCGTGATCGATACGGAACGGATAGAGAGCGGTTCCCGGGGCAACCCCGCTGGTTGCGCCGGCTCCGGCGATCTGCGGCGGAAAGAAGCGGGCCGCAACCGAGGAGGTTACGAAATAGGCGCTGAAGCCATGGGTTTGGGGGATTTCCGCGCGGATCGCGAAACCCGGGATTTTCGAGTTATGCCAGTCGATGGGGAAGGTAATGGGGGTGTTGCCCAGCACGCTGAAGTCGAAGGCGTTATGGGTGTACTTCCAGATATATTCGCCGCTGATTACAGCGTGTTTGCCGAAAGCCTGCTGCACGCTGGCGTGGAACTCGTTGCGGAAACCGGGCTCTAGAGTTGCGGAAACGGGGGAACCCGTCACGCTCGCGGTGCAGAGCAGCAGTGGCGCAAGCACTGCATTCGTGCATCCCTGGCTCGACAGAACGAGGTTTTCGTTGAACGGCGTTTCCAGGGTTCGCGCGTAAGAGACGGCAAGCACGGTGCTGGTCCGCTTGACGTTGTACGCAATGCCCACGCGCGGCTCGGCCTGGCGTTGTACCGCCAGACCGTTGTACAGATCCCCGCGGATGCCAAGATTGAAGAGCCAGTTTCCCGTCTTGATCTGATCCTCGATATACAGAGCAAGCTCCTTGATATCGGCTCGGCCTTGATAGTAGTACTCCCCACCCCCGCGAGTGAGATCGTAAGGCGCCAGCACCGGTAGGTAATTCCCGTTAGGAAAGCTGGTGACGCCATCGCAGTCATTGGGGCTCGAGTATCCCGGCAGGGAATTGCCGTTGATGTCTGTACAGGGCGAATTGAGGGTGCTGTCAACGATGCCCAGATTGTCGCTCTCGCGCAGGAACGTCTGCCCGTACTGGGCTCCAATTTTGATGTTGTTTATCCCCTTGGTGTAAGAGAGATCGCTGTGAACCGCGGTATTCAAAAGGGTGCGGATCTGGGAGATAGAGGATGTCTGCAGGTTCGGCGGTCCAAGATCGGCCAGAGGGTTGCCGCTGGGAAAATAGTTGTACTGGTCCTTGCGGGCAAAGGCGCCGAAGTTGAAGACAGCATTACTTCCGATGATTCGCGTGTAAGTCGGCGAGATATTGAAGGTCTCAATCTTGGAGCGCTGATCGGCATCGCCTACATCCCCAAACGTGGGGTTGGCACTGGTTCCGCCGGCGATCACATTTTGCACGTTCAGATTGTCATAGGCGTTGGGAGTCTGAAACCATGAGCGGCTGTAGTTCAGATCCAGATGCACTGAGTCATGCGGCGTAAACGTGTAGTCGACGCGATCGAAGATATTTTGCTCGTTTCCCTTGTCGTGGAAGACGGCGAACTCGGCTGGATCGAGGAAGCGTCCGGTGTTGAGCAAATCTACAGAGAGGAAGTTGCCCCAATTCTGCTGCCCGTAGCCGAGTTCGCCGCCAGCGGAGGCGGAGCCGAAGGTTCCATAGGAGCCGTAAACAGAACCCGTAGGCTTGGTAAGGCCCTCCCCGGAGCGGGTGGTAGCGACGATCACCAGGCTGGTTTTTCCGCCGTATTCTGCCGGCGGGGCGCCGCTGATCACCTCAATGGATTGAATGGAGCTGACGGGTAGCTGGTTGGAGAAGACTTTGCTTTGCTGGTCTGTGATCGACTGGCCGTCGATGGAAAATGAGTTGGATGCATGATCACCCAGCCCATGAAACAAGCCGTTGGAGTCGGCGGCGACGCCTGGAGTGGACAGGGTCACGAGTGAGCTTAGCGTAGAAGACTGGCTCTCCAGTGGCACCTTCTGGAAAAGGTCGCGGCTCAAATCAGTATGAAAAGTGGGGTCATTCTCGAGCAGATCCTGGCTGCCTTCGACTGTCACCGTACTGGAAGCACTGCCAACCTTCAAAGAAAAGGCTGCAGTCACCGGCACAGTAGACCTCACGTCGACATCGCGCGCAGTCGAGGCAAAGCCCGATGCAGAGACCACCACGTGGTAGGGGTTAAACGGGATGTTAGAAAACTGGTACTGACCGGCCGAATTGGTAGCGGTTGTACGCGAGTATTGGCTGACTGGGTTCTCGATCGAAACCGAGGCGCCAGGAACGACCGCGCCAGACGGATCGGTGACGGTTCCAGCCAGAGAGCCGGTGTTGGATTGCGCCTGGACGGTCCAGGGGATCGCCGAAAATAGAAAAAGTAATAGAAACGCGAGCATGCCGCGCGTAGGCGTACGCATAGGAAGCCTCCTGTGATGTCGCTGATTTGTGAAACAGAGCTGCTAAGCGTTTGCAGTCTTTTGAGGAGGAGGCCGGGTGAAGAGAGAGAAGAGAGAATAGATCTGCGTGCGCGCCGGCCTTGGGGCAGCCGACACCCTTGCCACAACCACGACAGTGCATGGCAGAGCATGAGAAACAGCGGGTTGCGTGACCTGGTGGGCGGTGTGGCACAGTGCGCAATCGGAGTGGACGGCGTGTCCATCCGCGTGCGTGTGTACAACCTGCGCGACTCCGCCCAACGTGATGAGTGCGCAGCAGAAAAAGCCGAGCATCACCCACAGCAGGTGGTGTTTCTTCAGATTACGGTTGCGCCCCAGCATAAGGGCCTCCATAGATCCTGTGTTGTGACTTGACTTTGCTCTAAGCGAAAGCTAAGTCCACAGGCGGAGGCCGGGTGAAGAGAGAGAACACAGAGAGATGCCGCGCTCGCTTAGGCGATGCCGAGGGTATTAGGCTGGCGACAACCACTAATCCACCGGGCAAAACCTGCGGAACGGGCACTTGTACGGCTACGTGAGCGATGTGACAAAGGGCGCAAAGGGATTGGGCGGTTTGCCCATCTGGATGGATGTGCGCTGCCTGAATCCCAGCAGCACACGCGATCAGGACACAGCAAAGAATGCCCAGCAGCTTCCAGAGTGCTTTCCGGTTGGAGCCGTAGCCTGACATTGGAGGTCAGTATACCTCACAAATCCCGTGCGCTTCGCTCACACAGAAGCAAAGGCTATTTTCAAGTTATAGCAGCAAAATGTGTCCAGCAGCGGTGAAGCACAAGGGACGATAGCGATCGGCTGCTGTTCCCGCCTGCTGTTCCCGCCTGTCCACAAGATGAGATATTAGGAAAGCGTACAGCTTGGCCGCACGCCTGAACCACAGAAGCACGCTGAGCGTACCTCGCCCCGGAGACTTGTGATGCCGCGTGCTATATCTTTCTTGTTGCTCGCCGCCGCGCTGGCGCCTGCCTTAGCGCAGCAGGCGCCTCCGAAGACACTCAAGGCGCTTGACCCTAAACTGATGAATACCCGCGTTGATCCATGCGTGAATTTCTATCAGTATTCGTGCGGCAATTACCTGAAACAAAATCCGATTCCGGCAGACGAATCTTCCTACGGCCAATTCAATGAGTTGAGCGATCAGAACCTGCAGGTACTGAAAGGGATACTGGAGCATGCGGCGGCGGGCGGAAGTGCGCGAACCGCAAATGAGCAAAAAATTGGGGACTATTATGCGACGTGCATGAACGTGGACGCGATCGACCGGCAAGGGTTTCAGCCGTTGCAGCCCCTGCTCGATCGGGTCGCGGCGCTCCAATCGAAGGAGCAGCTACCGGAGCTTACAGCCTACTTCGATGGGGTTGGGGTGAACACCTTGTTCGCTTTCGGGTCCGACCAGGATTATAAAGACGCGACGCAGCAGATTGCGGTGTTTGACCAACTTGATCTGGGCTTGCCGGAGAAGGGGTACTACGAGCGCCAGGATGCCGATACCGTCAAAGTAAGAGCGCAATATCTGGCACACATCGCACGGACTTTTGAGTTGCTGGGCGAAAGCAAGGGACAGGCGGCAAAAGATGCAGCCACAGTGCTTACCGTTGAGACAACGATGGCAGGCTTTTCTCTCAGCGCCGTGGAGCGGCGAGATCCGGCGCGCCTTTACCACAAGATGGAGCTGGCAAAGTTCGACAG
>DATJNV010000129.1:0-16209 GCA_035507705.1 Acidobacteriaceae bacterium | reverse complement strand
GTCGAGGTCGGCTCGGGAATGGCAATACGCGGCCGTAATGGCGTCATAAATCCTTTTTTGATAGTTCGGCAGGTGTCGCAAGCAACTCGCCGTCCGCCGGAGCCGCAAGTCCCGGCTTCAAGTCTCCGGGGGCCGCGTAGCGCTGATAAAGCGCGAGGATCTCGGCGCGAAGCCTAGCCGTAAGTTCGTCCACCTGGCGGATTGAGAACGCAGTCGAGTCAATGGGCTGCCCAATGACCAATTTGATCGGCCGAGGCCGGAAGTGATGGGTGTGAATCGGCAACAGCTCATACGTCCCGACAAGTGCCATCGGCACGAGTGGCACGCGTGCGCGGATCGCGATAAACGCAGGTCCCTTCATGAAGGGCTGCATTTGTCCATCTTTGGTTCTGCCGCCTTCAGGAAAAATAAAGAGCGGCATGCCCTCCTTAACGACACGGATAGCTTTGTTCAATCCAGCGATGGCGCTGCTATTGGTTTCCTCATCGACAGGAATCTGGCCAGACCGATTCAGATGCCAACCGATGAAAGGCCACTTCCACAGACTTTGCTTTGCCAGTATTCGGAATTGAAACGGCAGGCTGCTGAAGACCAACGGTGTGTCCATGAAAGAAGTGTGGTTTGAGGTATAAACCGCAACGGGCAGCAGATTCTCGCGTCCGATAACTGTGACGGGGGCGTCGGCGATTCTCAGGGAGGTCCGCGCCCATAGGCGAGCAATGGCGTGCTGCCGGCGGCCGTCCTTTTCCACGCATGACGCTGCCAGGGACATTGATCCAAAAAAAGCGGTAAACAGAAAGAACAATGGACCGCGTACGAGATTAGAAGAAAGCCGCGTGCTCACCGGGACAACCGGCTGGAGGCCATTCGCGGAACTCATACCTCGGCGGGCTCCGCCGGAGCAGATTGAGAGACCAGCATCGGTCTAACCTGGCCAACCAAATAGAGCGAGCCCGTAACAACCACCAGTCCGTGCGCCGGAGTTATTTCCAGCGCACGCTCCAATGCCTTGATCCCGTTCACCGCAGCCTCGACCTTACTACCCGTCGCATATGCGGCGGAGAGCAAATCCTCGACGCGGGCACTTCGCGGTGTGTCTATGGGAGCTACTACCAGATTCCCAAAAAGAGGAAAAAGAATCTGTGCCATCTCCGCCAATGGCTTGTCATTGAGGCAGCTGAAAACCAGCGTCAGGGGCCGGCCATCATCGAGCTGGGACACTGCTGAACGTAGCGCCCAAGCCCCTGCCGGATTGTGACCGACATCGAGCAGGACATCGGCACGGGTGCTGTGGCCGGCAATATGCTCCAGACGCGCAGGCCAAAACGTGCCGCGGACGCCGGCCTGAATATCGACGGGCGCAATATTGTAACTATGATTGTGTTTTAATTCCACAGCAGCGGCTATCGCCAGGGCAAGGTTGCGCTGCTGATGCGCGCCGGCAAGGGGAGAGTCGATTCCGATTAACTCACCCATCACGGACAAAGGATAGCGATTACGGGTGTATTGTTCGGGATGATTATGTACCGGCATGTAAGCGGCGGCATTCACCCCTCGCACGCGCAAGAGCATTGCGACTTCGCCTAAAGCCTGATTGGCCTCAGGATGTTGCGGCAAGGTGATCATTACTCCTTCACGGCGCAAGATGCCGGCCTTTTCACGAGCG
Organism: Acidobacteriaceae bacterium; assembly: GCA_035507705.1. Lineage (GTDB taxonomy): Bacteria > Acidobacteriota > Terriglobia > Terriglobales > Acidobacteriaceae > PALSA-350. The sequence goes on along the minus strand of DATJNV010000129.1, from coordinate 14,543 downwards.
ATCTGGTCAATTGTTGTCCCCAGCCACTCGGTGTGATCGAGCGAGATATCGGTGATCACCGACACGAGGGGCGCGACGATATTCGTCGCGTCGAGGCGGCCACCCATGCCGACCTCAACCACGGCGGTGTGCACTTTACGTGAAGCGAAGTGCAGAAAACCCATGGCCGTAACCGTTTCGAAAAAACTGGGTAAAGCGGGCAGTCTTCCGTCGCGCACAAGGGTCGAGGCGATTTCCTCAACATGAGAAAAGAGCGCTGCAAAGTCATCGTCACTGATGGCAGTGCCATCCACTTGAATGCGCTCATTGACGCGGCTCAGATGGGGTGAGGTATAAAGACCGGTCCTGTAGCCCGCCCGGCTAAGAATACTCGCCAGCGTCGCGGCGGTAGAACCCTTACCGTTGGTGCCCGCAACCAGGATCGAGGAAAAACTCCGCTCGGCATTGCCCAGCGCTGACATGAGGGCGCGCATATGCGCCAGCTCAAACTTCCGGCGAGGCATGCCGGGCGCGGTGTGGAGTTCAAGACCGAGGGCGTACAAACGGTCAAGGGCCGAGGCGTAAGACATAACCTAATTCTAGAGTGATTTAGTCCAGCTAAGCGCGGGCCTGCGCCGGCATCATAAAGTCGAGGGCGCGGCTCAAATACGCCTTCAATTCACGTCGCGGAACGACAGCGTCCAACATACCGTGCTCGAGCAGGAATTCCGATCGCTGAAAACCGTCAGGAAGCTTCTGGCGAATGGTCTGTTCGATCACCCGGGGTCCAGCGAAGCCGATAAGAGCGCCCGGTTCCGCAATATTGAGATCTCCAAGCATGCCAAAGCTCGCGGTCACGCCACCGGTCGTGGGATTGGTTAAGACGGATAAATAGGGGATTCCGGCAGCATCCAGCTGCCCCAGGCCGGCGGAAACCTTGGCCAGCTGCATCAGGCTGGCAACCCCTTCCATCATGCGAGCGCCACCGGAGGCAGCGACAATGATGAGCGGCTGCCGGGCAGCGAGCGAACGGTCGATGGCGCGAGCGATGGTCTCCCCCACCACGCAACCCATGCTTCCCCCGATAAAGGCAAATTCCATGGCGCTGACTGTAACGGGATGCGGTCCGAGGTTTCCGACCGCGTTCACCACTGCGTCATTCAGGCCGGTTTCCCGACGAGCCTTTTCGAGTCGCTCTCGATACGGCTTTAGATCGACGAACTCGAGAGGATCGGTAGAAACGAGATCCAGATCCACCAATTGGTAGCCCGGCTCCAGGAGGCTGTCGACACGAGTGCGCGCATCCAGGCGGTGATGGTAGCCGCACTTAGGACAAACCTGAAGACTCGCTTCCAAATCCTTCTTGAAAAGTAATTGCCGACAGCCGTCGCACTTCTGCCACAAACCCTCGGTACGCACGCTCTTCTCGCGATTTGCTTCGATCTCGTTTTCCTGCCGTTTAAACCAGGACATGTCTTCCCTTCCGCCACCGCCCCTGATCGTGCCTAATTCCCACAGCTTCAGCCATTGCTCCGACTCTGGAGCATACCGCGGTTAGATTCATTTATGCCTCGGATTTTGTGCAGTTCCCTGATCGGGAAGCTGCATGAACACTGCACGCATCAGTGCCCAATGTGGTACGGATGCCCAGCAAGTATTGTAAATGCCCTATAGAGCTGTTCGGCCAATACGAGACGGGCAAGCTCATGGGGCAACGTCATTTTGCCTAAAGACAAGGTGGTCTGCGCGTTCCGAAGTGCTTGACCCGACCAGCCGCTTGCCGGTCCCACGGCGAACACGATGCTCTGTAATCCCGAATCCCGACGTGTTGCCAACCATTTCGCAAAATCTTCCGACGAAAGCTCGCTTCCCCGGCTATCGAGCAGGACCAACCAACCGGGTGTGCGCGCGCGGGAACGGGAGACGAAAGCAAAGAGCGTCTCCTCCTCGCGAAATGGGACCGATTCGATGGTGGCGTACGGCGCAACCCGTTTCAAATAGTTCTGGATGGCAGGATCGAACAGGTCGCTCCGCGAACGGTGAGCGATGAAAGCAAGCGTAAGATTCATTTCCTGCGGATCTCCGCTACGACACGAACAGACACGCGCGATCGCTGGCGTCGCCGGAAAAATGACACCCGTCAGTTATGGCCACTGCGCCCTGAACCGATCTGCTCATGAACAGCCGTCAATCCAGCTCCGTCGAGAACCGCCTCAATCATGGCTTCACAGCCCATACAGGAATTGATCATCATGTGATACAAGCGGCGGTCGGCCCAGTCCCGGTCGTAGTAGCGGCGCACGTATTCAGCACGACGGGTATCTGTAGCCTCCAGCTCAGCCCGCGCACGCGCCGCGTGCTCGGGAAAGCGCTCCTCGAACCAGCGAATCTTCCTGGACATCGAGGCGTATACAAAGATGTTGAAGACGCCGGGCAGGGATGCCAGAGCGCAGGCGGCGCCGCGCCCAACAATAACGCAGTTTCCATCCGCCATGCACTGTTTGAGGTAGCTGCGCACGAATTCAACCATGCGCTCGCTATCGAAGACCTGATCCTTGGGAGGTGCGGGCAGCCGGTCCACGCTGCCGTGCCAAAAGGATTTGCCCATGCGGTAGTACCAGGGATCCAGGCGCTCATCGCACTGCTCGGCCATGCTGCTGGGAACCCCGGCCTTATGGGCAACCTCGTCGATGACGCAACGATCGACCAGCTTCCAATGCAACTTATCGGCGAGACGGTGGGCGAATTCGGCCCCCTGGCTGCCGTATTCCCGTTCGACCGTGATGACCCGTACCATAAGCGAGCCTCTCTCGGCGAGATGCTAGCACCGGCGAAGGCATTCATCCAAATTGTCAGGGTTCGGCCTGTACTGGATTCCTCAAGGCGCCAATGCCTGCAATCTGAATGACCACGTCGTCGCCCGGCCGGAGCCAGCGCTGAGGGTTGCGGCCCATGCCCACGCCGGCCGGCGTCCCGGTGCTGATAATATCCCCCGGCGCCAGGGGCATCATGGTTGAGATGTAGGAAATGAGTTTGGGTAACTTGAAAATGAGCTCACGGGTGTTCGAACTCTGCAGAGTCTCGCCGTTTATGGCCAGCGAAATGTCCAGGTTATGAGGATCTGCGACCTCATCCTTGGAAACGATCCACGGTCCCATTGGGCCAAAGGTGGGGAAGTTCTTGCCCAAGGTCCATTGCGAAGTAGCCAATTGAACGTCGCGGGCGCTGACATCATTCATGATCGTGTAGCCGAAGACGTATTCTTCCCAATCCGACTCTGGAATATTGCGTCCAGTTTTGCCAATCACGACGGCAAATTCGGCCTCATAATCGGGCTGCTGCGTAGCGCGCGGTAGCAGGATCGGCTGGCCATCACCGACCAGCACGTGAGGGAACTTGCAAAATACCGTAGGAAACTTAGGCGGATCCATCTTGGACTCCGCGGCATGATCGCGATAATTGAGGCCGATGCAGAGAATCTTGCCAGGCCGCAGCACAGGGGCATCCAGCGTTACTGCCGATAACGGAGCGAGCAGATTCAACCCGGTTTCTTCGAGCTGCACATTGACGGCCGTCCAACGCTTGGGACCAGCCGCGATAAACGACTGCGTGTCCGAATAGCCAAGCGGATTAAGCGGGAAGACGTGGCCGTCCTTCAGGAGTGCCGGGCCAGTCGTTGCATCGCGGCGATACGTGATTAGGCGCATCCATCGATTTTCTACTGCGCGAGCGGGGAATGGGGAAAATATTTGGGGAATAGGCGGCTAACCGGCAGCATGCGGCAGGTTCCAGTGGTAGTACACGGCGAACATACGAAGCGTAAAACAGCTGCCTATTCCAGCGACGCTAGCCACCACGGGATTGAGTCTCAATCTCAGACAAAGGAGCGTCATAGCGGCCCCGAACAATGCGGCCGCGGCATATATATCGGAGCGCAAGACCTTGGGGACCTGGCCGATCAACAGATCACGGATCGTGCCGCCGCCCACTCCAGTAATCCCACCCATCAGGGTGGCCAGCAACGGATGCAACCCGAATTCGAGCGCCTTGGTCGCACCCGAAACCGCAAACAAGCTAAGCCCCGCCGCATCCAGGCTGATGATCAACCAGCTATTGATAGCGGCGGTGTATGCGTGCAGCACGAAGACCATAGCCCCCGCAGTCAAGGCAACCGCAGGATAAATCCAGTTGCGGATGGAACTGGGCGGCACATCCCCGATCAGCAAATCGCGAACAATGCCACCGCCCAGTGCAGTCACGAATCCCAGGACCAGGATGCCTAACAGATCGAGATGAGCCTGGACGGCGGTGGACGAGCCTTCGGCAGCGAACAGAGCGGTGCCAGCCAGATCAATTACCAGCAAAAGGTGGCCCGTGCGCGGCCGTAGCACAGATTTCATGTCTCGACTATAGAAGGACTGCCCTCGGCTGCAGGAAACTGCATCTGCCTACAATGGGATTGTCGGGGGTGGAATGGCGAAGCCGAAAGAGGGACGAAGCCGGGTTGTCATCGAAAATGTAGAGCCACAAATCAACTGTGGTGTCTTTCCCATCAAGCGTATCGTAAACGACTTCGTCGTCGTGGAAGCTGACGTATTTGGCGATGGGCACGATCACGTACGAGCGCGTCTGCTGTGGAAGCGCGACGGGGAAAGCAGCTGGCAAACAGCGGAGATGATAGCCCTGGGAAATGATCGTTGGCGGGGGCAATTCCCCGTCACCTACGTGGGCCGTTACCGCTACACCCTGGTGGGTGAAGTAGATCACTTCGAAACATGGCAAAGTGACCTCAAAAAGCGCGCGGAGGCCCAGCAGGATCTGGAGGTAGCATTTGCTACCGGCGCCCAACTTCTCGAACAGCTCCAAGGTCGAGCTTCGAAAGAGGATGGCACTCAAGTCGCCGCCTGGGCTGAGAAACTCAGATCCGGGGGCAAACCGTCGACGCTGCTGGAATTCGCGCTGCAAAGCGAACTGCGAACGGTGGTGAACCGCTATCCCGACCCTGCGACCGAAACCTGGTATGAGCGCGAACTGGAAGTTGTCGTCGACCGGAAAAGGGCGGTGTTTTCCGCTTGGTATGAACTGTTCCCCCGTTCTTGGTCCAAGACCCCAGGAAAGCACGGCACGCTGCGGGATGTGGCGGAACGAATGGACTACGCAGCAGAGATGGGCTTCGACGTCCTTTATCTGCCACCTATTTCGCCCATCGGCAAGAGCTTCCGGAAAGGCAAAAACAACTCCGTTCAGGCAGCTCCCGGGGATGAAGGGAGCCCGTGGGCGATAGGCTCGGCGGAGGGCGGGCACACGGCAATCCACCCTGCACTTGGGACGCTACAGGACTTTGCCGTGCTGGTAAAGCGGGCCCGGGAGCTGAAAATGGAGATAGCTCTCGACATCGCATTCCAGTGCTCCCCCGATCACCCGTGGGTCACCGAACATCCGGAATTTTTCAGGAAACGCCCTGACGGATCCATTCAGTACGCGGAGAACCCGCCCAAGAAGTACCAGGACATTTATCCGCTGGACTTTGAATCCTCGAACTGGCAAGGACTGTGGGATGCCCTTAAAGGTGTCTTCTCCTTCTGGATCGACCAGGGCGTCCAGATCTTCCGCGTGGACAATCCGCATACCAAGGCCTTCCCGTTCTGGCAGTGGGTAATTCCGGAGTTGAAAGCTGAGAGCCCCGATGTGCTGTTCCTGGCCGAGGCCTTTACCCGCCCCCGAGTCATGGAACGGTTAGCCAAGCTTGGCTTCTCCCAGTCCTACACCTATTTCACCTGGCGTGAAACCAAGGAAGAACTCACACAGTACATGCTGGAGCTCACGACGACCCAGGTAAAGGAATACTTCCGGCCGAACTTCTGGCCTAATACGCCGGACATCCTGCCCGGACACCTGCAGGCAGGGGGTTTGCCGGCCTTTCGCAGCCGGCTGGTGCTGGCCACGACCCTGACTTCGAATTACGGGATCTACGGGCCGGCTTTCGAACTGGGTGAAAACGTTCCCGTGAGGACGGGCAGCGAAGAATACCTGAATTCAGAAAAATACGAGATCAAAACCTGGGATCTAACCAATCCCTTAAGCCTCAAGCCGCTGATCACCCGCCTGAACCTGATCCGGAGAGAACACCCGGCTCTGCAGAGTAATGACCGGCTTCATTTCCACCCAACCGATAATCCGTCCCTGATGTGCTATTCCAAGCGCACGAGCGACGGCAGCAATCTGATCCTGGTGGTGGTCAACCTCGATCCTTTCTTGGTTCAGAACGGCTGGGTCAGTCTGGATTTAGAAGCGCTGGGCCTGCGGGCGAACGATACATTTGAAGTTTACGACCTGTTGGCAGATCACACGTACCACTGGCGAGGGTCGAGAAATTATGTAGAATTGCGCCCGGCGGAGGCGCCAGCCCATATCCTTCTTGTGACACCGCCGGGTGCAACACCCTATCAAGTAACTACGATGGTTTCTATTTAGGCATTACCCCAGCCCGGGAGGACAGGATTGAAGCAAGCGGGAAGTGCGGCGGACCCACTCTGGTATAAAGACGCGATCATTTACGAATTGCACGTCAAGGCTTTCATGGACGGCAATAACGACGGCATCGGCGACTTCCAGGGACTACTCAGCAAGCTTGACTACCTGCAGGATCTGGGGGTAACGTGCCTGTGGTTATTACCGTTCTTCCCTTCTCCGCTGCGTGACGACGGCTACGACATCTCCGATTACCTGAGCGTTCATCCGAACTATGGGACGATGGAGGACTTCCGGGAGTTCCTTACCCAGGCGCACAATCGCGGGCTGCAAGTGATGATCGAGCTGGTCATCAACCACACCTCCGACCAGCACCCCTGGTTTCAACGCGCGCGGCATGCTCCCAAAGGCTCGCCGGAGCGCGACTTTTATGTGTGGAGCGATACCGACCAGAAATACACCGACGCCCGCATCATTTTTACCGATACCGAGAAATCCAATTGGACCTGGGATCCTGAAGCCCAGCAATATTACTGGCACCGCTTTTTCTCGCACCAACCGGACTTGAATTACGACAATCCGGCGGTCATCGAAGAAGTCGTCCAGGTCATGCGCTACTGGCTGGACATGGGTGTGGACGGGCTACGGGTCGACGCGATCCCTTACCTTGTGGAGCGGGAGGGAACCAACTGCGAGAACCTTCCCGAAACTCACGCCGTGATGAAGCGGATCCGGTCCGAAATCGACCAGCGGTATGCCGCCCGGACCATGCTGGCGGAAGCCAATCAGTGGCCGGACGATGTGCGCATTTATTTCGGCGATGGAGACGAATGCCACATGGCATTCCATTTTCCGCTTATGCCCAGGATCTACATGGCCCTTCGCCAAGAGGACCGACTGCCGATCACGGACATTATGGCGCAGACGCCACCAATCCCCAATAACTGCCAATGGGGATTATTCTTGCGCAACCATGACGAGCTGACGCTGGAAATGGTATCCGACGATGAGCGCGATTACATGTACCTGGCGTACAGCGCCGACCCGCGGATGCGCATAAATATCGGCATCCGGCGGCGGCTGGCGCCCCTGGTCGATAACAGCCGGCGCCGCATCGAGCTGCTGAATAGCCTGTTGTTTTCCTTTCCTGGCACACCGATCGTCTATTACGGGGATGAGATCGGCATGGGGGACAACATTTACCTCGGCGATCGCAATGGCGTGCGGACGCCAATGCAGTGGAATGGAGACCGGAACGCCGGGTTTTCCCGAGCCGTGCCGGCCAAGCTCTACAGCCCGGTCATCATGGACCCGGTGTGGGGCTATGAAGCCGTAAACGTAGAAGCGCAGCAGAGCGATCCCTCTTCGCTGCTGAGCTGGATGCGCAACATGATTGCGCTGCGCAAGCTATTCCAGGTGTTTGGCCGAGGCACGCTCGCTTTCCTCAACCCCACGAACCGTAAGATTCTCGCTTACATCCGCGAAAATCAAAACGAGAAAGTCCTGTGCGTGGCAAATCTCTCGCGCTTTGCCCAGCCGGTCGAGTTGGACCTTGCCGCATATGCAGGAATGGTGCCGATTGAAATGCTGGGCTATGTCGAATTCCCCCGAATCCGGACCTCCCCATATCCGTTGACGATCGGTCCTTACGGTTTTCTTTGGCTGGAACTGCAGCCCTCCCCCGAGCCGGTACCGGCGCTGGCGGAAGAAGGAGAGCCGGAACTGGAAATCAGTGGACCTGCCGATTGGATGAGCATCCTCGAAGGCAATGGCCGCCGGGAGCTGGAAGAGACCGTATTACGCAGCTATCTGGCGCGCCAACGCTGGTTTGGCGCCAAATCACGTGTGATTACCGGCACTCGCATTGAAGATTGGGCGGTTTTCAACCAGGGAAGCAGCGCCCTGGTCTGGGTCGAGGTTCAGTACGGAGAGGGACCATGTGACCTTTATATGGTGACTCTGGGAATGTTGTTCGGGAAGGCGGCCAATGCGCTTCGCGAAGAGTCTCCGAATGCAGTGTTGGCGCGGGTGAGCTCCATAGACAGCGAAGGTGTGCTTCATGAAGCGGTATTTACCGACAGCGCCAGCGAAGCGCTGCTGGCCCTCATCTCCGGGGCTGGTCAGATTGCAACGCGGGAAGGCGCCATTGCCGGCATGCCGAGCAACGCCCTGCGCCAGTTACAGGGTGGCCGGGCGGAGCACGCAATGCCGCGGCTCGGCTCCGCAGAACAGAGCAATACATCAATTCTTTTTGGCGACCGGCTGATCATGAAGCTGTTCCGGAGGCAGCAACCCGGTCCCAATCCAGATACCGAGATCGGACGCTATCTCACCGAATCGACCCAGTTCATCCATACAGCGCCCTTTGGAGGATCGATCCAATACAGCCGCAAGGGACAGGAGCCTTCGACGGTGGCGATGTTGCAAGGCCTGGTTAGCAATGAGGGAGACGGGTGGCAGTGGACGCTGGAAGAGCTGGATCGCTACTACGAGATCAGCGCGGCGCAGAACTTTGCCCAGTCGGGGGTTACGGAGGGCCCAGCCACGCTCCTGCAGCTAAGCGAAATCCAGGAACAAACCTTCGCACGCGAGCATGTTGGCTCTTATCTGGATGCCGCCGCCCTGCTGGGCAGACGAACCGCAGAGATGCACCTGGCGCTTGCATCACCGACTAACGATCCGGCGTTCGCGCCCGAACCGCTGGCGGCTCAAGATCTCGACCGCTTGCGCGAAGAGTTGATCGTTCATGCCAGCAAAGCATTCGATGCGCTGAAAGAAAATGTCGCTCGTCTGCCGGATGCAGTCCTAGAACGAGCAGGACTGGTGCTCAGCCGCAAGAGCCTGGTGCTGGAGAGATTCCGCCAGCTATCTGCCAAGGAAATCCACGCGCTGCGCACACGCATCCACGGGGACTATCATCTGGGCCAGGTATTGCGGGCCAAAGGGGACTTCGTCATTCTGGACTTCGAAGGCGAACCGGCGCGCCCGCTGGCCGAGCGCAGAGCGAAACAATCGCCCCTCAAGGATGTCGCGGGTATGCTGCGCTCTTTCAGTTACGCGGCATTCTCGGCGCTCATGAAGTACTCTTCGCGGCGCGCGGAGGACTTCCAACGCCTGGAACCATGGGCGCGTTTGTGGGAACAATCGGTTTCGTCAGCTTTTCTGCGCACTTATTGTGAAGTCGTCCAGGGAGCTGATATTGTCCCATCGGAACCGCTCCTGTTTCAGCACGTGCTGGAGGCGTATGTGATTGACAAGGCATTTTACGAGCTGGTGTATGAGCTCAATAACCGTCCCACCTGGGTATTGATTCCGCTGACGGGAATCCTGGGATTGCCGCTATTAGGATGACTTGCAGCGCCTATCTGGGAAACGGCTGCACGAGCCCTTAGCAGCAGTTAAGATCCGTAATAGGGATCAAAGGTATCAGCATGGCAAAGGTAGAGCTTTCGGAAGAGACGAAAGCAGGCATAGAAGAAATAAAGGAAGCCGATCTGCTGATCGCAGTTGCTGTTCCGGTGGATGCGGAGCGCCTGCGAACTGCAGTCACCAATGCAGTTCTCGCCATGGAGCAACCGGCGTCCTCCGCATTGCGTACCGTGGTGGTGTTTCCGGGTGTAGGTGGCAGCGAAGCGAAAACAAACCCGGACACGGGAGACACCGGCGACCAACTGCGAATCATGCCCTACACACCGCCGGCCGGCGATCCCTCGCGCATTCCCTGGCTGCCCCCACCCAGCACGTATCAGGCGCTATTTGCCATGGCGCGGGAGTTTGGCGCGCGCGCGTGCGCGGTCATCGGGGCAGATCTCGCGGCGCTGGAAAGCGACTCTCTCGGGCCCTTGATTGCGCCGGTTGTCGAGAAGCGCTGCGATCTTGCAATGCCGCTTTATGCGATGGGGAAATTCGATGGGCTGCTGAACTCCAGCATCCTGGCTCCGCTGACTCGCGCTCTTTATGGCAAGAGGGTACGTTTTCCGTTGGCCCCCGATTTCTGCTTATCGGGTAACGTAATTCCGCAGCTGGAAATCGCATTGCAACGTTCGACGGCTCAGGGACAGACCCTATTTTGGCCGGCAACCGAAGCCGCAGTTCGAGACAGTGCGATATGCCAGGTTCATGTGGAAGCGCGACATTTGCAATCGACGGATGGCGTGGACCTGAGCACGGTTCTGGCGCAGACAGTGGGGCCATTATTCGCCGAAATGATGACCAACGCCTCTATCTGGCAGCGCGTTCGTGGCTCTCAGGCAGTCGCGACCAGCGGTGTTGCGGCAATGCCGCCTGCCGACGGCGCTCCGGCCGATACCACACCCATGGTCGAAACCTTCCAACTCGGTTTTCGCAACCTTCAGGAAGTGTGGTCTCTCGTGCTGCCGCCGGTGACCCTTCTGGAACTGAAACGAATGGCCCGGCCCGGCAGCGACCGCTTCCATATGCCGGATGAAGTCTGGGTGCGGATTGTGTATGACTTCGCCCTTGCGTACCGCCTGCGAACTATCAGCCGCGCCCACCTGCTGGGGGCGCTCACACCGCTTTACCTGGGATGGGTCGCCTCTTACGCTCTGGAGGTGGCAAACGCCAGCGCCGCAGACACCGAGCAACGGCTGGAAAAGCTGGCTCGCGCCTATGAAGAGGGTAAACCTTATCTGTTATCGCGGTGGCGTTGGCCGGACCGCTTCAACCCCTAGGCCGGGAGGAAATCTACTATGTGGACTCAAGTGTCACAATCACTGCACGAATCGATGGCCCGGGTGATCAGCCGCATTGCTACTTTGCTCCCGGGAATACTGGCGCTGATCCTTGCCGTGCTGTTCTTCGCTGCGATTGCGTGGTTGGTGGCGTGGCTGGTGCGCGCTTTCCTGAAGGCGATTCGCATCGATGACCGGCTGGCACGAGGGACCAATGCCATTGCGGAATGGTCGCCTCAATATACGCCGACGATTCTGATTACGCGGGTGGTTTTCTGGTGCATTGTGCTGGTGGGTTTTCTGGTGGGACTGGAAGCCTTTGGTGCATCTTCTGATAACGTTCTGACCGCTCGCCTTCTGGGTTACCTGCCGAACATTGTCGGAGCGGTCGTGCTGCTCCTGCTGGGCAACGTAATTGCCCGCTTCCTTTCCCGTAGCGTGCTCATCGGCGCCGTAAACATGAATCTCCATTACGCACGCTTGCTGAGCCTGGGGGTGAAGTGGCTGGTGCTGGTGCTGACGGCCGCCATGGTACTCGATCATCTTGCGATTGGCGCCGCGATCGTGGACCTGGCCTTTGGCATTCTCTTCGGCGGCATCGTTTTGGCGATGGCGCTGGCCGTGGGGCTCGGTTCGCGTAACCTGGTAACCCGATCGCTGGAACGGGAGGCCGCCCGTCCTGCATCGGAGGGCGTGGCGGAAGAGCAGTTCCGACATTTCTGATATGGACAATCTGAAAGTTGCAATTTTGGGCTTTGGCACCGTGGGAAGCTCGGTGGCCCGCATTTTGTGTGAACACCCACCCAAGGGTGTCGAGCTGAGCTGCATCTTCAACCGCGGAATCGACCGCAAACGTGTCTCCTGGGTGCCTTCGCAGGTGATCTGGACGGAGGACTTCGCGCAGGTCCTGGCCTCGAACTCCGACATCGTCGTGGAGTTGGCGGGAGGGCTGACTCCGGCGGGCGACTGGGTGCGGCGCTCGCTAGCAGCGGGCAAATCTGTCGTAACCGCCAACAAGAAACTAATCGCCGAGCAAGGATTAGCCTTGGAGGAACTGGCCAGGGCTCACGGCTGCCAACTGCTCTACGGCGCCGCGGTCGCCGGCGGTGTCCCGGTCATTCCAGCGGTGCAGCAGGGGTTGGCAGGCGACCGCATTCTTCGCCTCCATGGCATTCTGAACGGTACTTGCAATTTCATTCTGAGCAATATGGAAGAGGGCGCCGAGTTTGAACCCACACTACGCCAGGCCCAGGAGCGGGGATATGCCGAAGCTGATCCGACCGAAGACGTCGATGGCTTCGATGCACGGGCCAAGCTGGTAATTCTGTCGCGGATTGGATTGCGCATGGAGGTTCTTCCGGAGGAGGTGGCCTGCCGCACGATCCGCGACGTTTCGGCCATCGATTTTGCGTATGCCAAGGACCTGCAGTGCACGATCCGGCAGATTTCGCGGGCGGAAGTCAGAGACCTGGCGCTTTTCGCTACGGTCGGGCCCATGCTGGTCCCGCGGAGTTCCCCGTTGTCGTGGTCGCGGGGCACAGAAAATATGGTAATTTCCGGAGGCGAGTATGGGGGGCAAACGGTTTTCTCCGGTCACGGGGCTGGGGGACATCCGACAGCGGTGGCCGTGATCTCTGACGTCCTGGCAATCGCCCATGGCGGATGCCCGGTGAGCATCACCAGTACGCGGGCCCGAGTGGACGGAGACTTCGTCGTGCCCCACTACATAAGGTTCATCGTCGACGACAGCCCGGGAATTGTGGCATCGATCGCCGGAGACCTGGCCGAACAGAAGATCAATATCAATGCGCTGCTGCAAAAGCCAGGGTACCCGAAGAACCGGCTGCCCTTCGTGGTGACCGTCGAACCTTGTCCCAGCTCAGCCTTGAAAGCAGCTCTAAAGAAAATCGCCCGCCTGGGGTGCATGCAGGCGCCGCCGTTTGATCTGCAAATGCTGGAAGATTAGCCTGCTGGATCAGAATCCCAAAACCGGATGGGGCTCGTAGGGCTCTTCCAAAGCCTTGATCTCGCTTTCGTCGAGGTGGATATCGAGAGCGGTGATGGCCTGGTCCAGGTGCTGCATTTTGCTGGCGCCGATGATGGGCGAGCTGATTCCGGGTTTAGAGAGAATCCAGGCCAGAGCGATTTGTGCATTGTGGACGGCTCGTTTCTTTGCGATTTCGCTCAGCCGATCGACGACGACGAAGTCTGACGGCCTGTAGTAGAGTTTTTGAGCAAAGTCATCCGTTTTGGCACGGGTTGTTTCCCCGCGGGAGTCGGGATTCCGGTTTCCGGCGAGAAAGCCACGGGCTAATGGGCTCCACGGTATGAGCCCTATGCCTTCTTCCAGACACAACGGGATCATCTCCCGCTCCTCTTCGCGGTAGACCAGGTTGTAGTGATTCTGCATAGTCACGAACCGGGCTAGTCCGAGCATGTCTGAAGTCTGCAGCATCTTGAGGAATTGCCAGGCGTACATGGACGAAGCGCCGATGTAGAGCGCTTTGCCGGAGCGCACCACCTGGTCCAGCGCTTCCAGCGTTTCCTCGATGGGCGTGTGCGGGTCGAAACGATGGATTTGGTAGAGATCGACGTAATCGGTCTGCAGCCGGCGCAGGCTGTCGTCGATCGCGTGCATGATGTGCTTGCGGGAGAGGCCTCGTTGGTTGGGATCGTCCCCCATGGCATTGAAGACTTTGGTGGCGATGACGAGTTTGTCGCGCGAGGGTCCGTACTGCTTGAGCGCGCGGCCAGTGATCTCTTCGCTTACGCCGAGCGAGTAGATATCCGCGGTATCGAAGAAATTGATGCCGGCTTCGAGCGCGCGGCGGAAGAAGGGCCCGGCCTCCGCCTCTTCCAGCACCCATTCCCGCCATTTTTTGGAGCCATAGGTCATAGTCCCGAGACAGATGCGGGAAACCTTGAGGCCGGTTGAGCCGAGATTCACATATTCCATTGGCACGCTCCCTGAATTCGATTATGCACTGGTGACAACTCCGCCGATAAAAGGATCACCCCTGTCGCTGTTGGGTGCCTTTCGAGATGACAAATGTGAGATTTACCAAAGCACCGGCGGGAAATCCCCTCGCCGGCCAGTTAACCTTCAGCATAATCAGGCTGCTTTGCAATCGACAGCCGCCTGGTCCGCGGTTGTGCTCAGCGAGCTACGCATGCCGCGGACGCAAGTCAAACAAGCGCGTTCGGAGTCTGTGGCTCTTTCTCAGTAACATGAGAAGAGAGTCGCTTTTGAGCGAGTTGATGTCCGAGACGAATCATCGGACGTTCAATAAAGTAATAACTCAGCACCGCCATGAGAAAAGTCAAAACAAGGTTAAGGGGCCAAGCTTGAAGAGTCCCAAGAGGCCTCCACTCCAGAAACCGCTTCACAAAAAACAATTCCTG
>DATJNV010000128.1:0-2641 GCA_035507705.1 Acidobacteriaceae bacterium | reverse complement strand
CAACTGACGCGGGCTCTGAATCTCGATTTTCCTGGGCTTAGGACGCCATCGCCGAAGGGACGTACGGCAATTCCTGGACAAACCTTCGAACGCGCGCGACCACGCGCACTCCGTCAGCCGACTGCTGCATCGCCATGGTCTGCGCGCATTCGCCGCACAGCCAGTAATGTTCCATTCTTCGCGTGCGCTTGCCGTTGCCGTCGGCCGCTCCGGCCGCAACGTCAAATACAAAAATCCGCCCCTCCCTCAGGTAATGCAGGGGCTTTGCACACTTCGGATTCGCGCAATGACTCACCATAAAACCATCTCCACATCTGCGCTGTCTGATCCGTCGGATTCGGTCTCTTCCGCCGAGGCCTTCCGGAGCGCTGCTTAAATAAGGGTCAACGCACGGGTACGACCCCCATTGGGCCGATTCCCGCAATACTCAATTCGACTGATTCGTTCCAGTAGGATGCGGCAAAACCGCCGTTCAGTTTTCCGCAGTGGTTAGCCGGGGGATCACCATGGTCACAATGGCGTGGTATCGGACGGTTAACTTTTCCTATTTTGGCATGAGCGGGATACTTTGGGAAGAAAATCCCCGTAAATTTCGACGCCATTCCGTGCCCCATATGCAAGAATGATCGTTTGCTCATTTCCGCTTCAACGATTCGCTGAATCTCGATCGAAATGTCTCTTCTGCGGTCCACCTTCATCGGTCTCTCCCAAAACTCCCGCCTTCGCCGTTTTGCCGAACACTCCAGGCTCGGCCGCCGCATGTCGTCGCGTTTCGTGGCTGGCTTCCGCATTGAAGATGCGCTCACTGCCGCCAACAGCCTTGGCTCCCAGGGCCTGGCCGTCACCCTCGACAGCCTGGGCGAAAACGTTTCCACTCCCGGTCATGCCCGCCAGTCTGCCCAGGTTTATCACTGGCTGCTCGATGCCATTGCGGAATCGAAGCTCGATGCCAACGTCAGCCTCAAACTGACGCAGATGGGCATCGATCTCAGCCCGGACCTTGCCTTTGAAATCGTTTCCGGCCTCGTCGATCACGCAGTCCGCGCCCAATCTTTCGTCCGCGTGGACATGGAAGGCACCGCTTACACCCAGGCCACGATCGATCTGGTTCGTAAACTGCACGCCATCCCCGCCAATCGCGGTCACGTCGGGATCGTCGTCCAGGCCTATCTCCGCCGCAGCGGCGAGGACATCGCCACGCTGCTCAACGACCACATCCGCATCCGCCTTTGCAAAGGCGCTTACCAGGAGCCTCCGGATTTAGCCTTCCCTGATAAGAAAGACGTGGATCGCAACTTTGTCGCTCTCACCGGGACCCTGTTGAAAAGTGGCGTCTTTCACGGCATCGCCACCCACGACCCGGCCATGATTAAGGCAGCTAAAGACTTCGCCCGCGTCAACCGCATCGATCCGGCGACCTTCGAATTTCAGATGTTGTACGGGGTCCGCCGCGATCTGCAGCGCTCGCTGGTGAAAGAAGGCTACCGTGTACGCGTTTACGTGCCCTTCGGCGACGAGTGGTACCCCTACTTCATGCGCCGCCTGGCCGAGCGCCCCGCCAATGTGCTCTTCATCGCAAGGAACATGCTGAGGAAGTGAGGCCGGTCGGCGGAGAAGACATTTAAGCGGTCTTGACCAACCGCATATGTCTCGCAAGCTCGTCCAGAGTATTGCGCATTTGCTTTGATTCCTCGACCGTATACCCCATTCGCGCGTGAAACTCCGCTGGATCCAGTTCGGCAAGCACTGCCGTCAGTGCGTTGCGCACCGCCAGTACTTCATCGAGACCAAAATACTCAGGGCCCTCCGGTGTTAGAGAATGAGTCCTCTCCAGGAGAGCACCGGCACTCTCTCGCGCAATCCCAATAGCCGCCTGGAAATTCGCCACGGAGAAGCCGTTACAAACCTCGTTTAGCGCGTTATTCCAGTGGCCGATGTCGCCTTCGCTCAGCCGCAGCGTGATCCCTTCGGATTGTTGAGTCTCGATGATCATCCGTATCCTGGCGCAATAAGCGGAAGTTTTCCTTCCCGGAATAAGGCCGGTAGGCAGTCCCACCATCCTCGCTCAGCAAGTCAAGGATAACAATGGCACCGATGCGCTCGCTCCAGAACGCTTGCCTTCCCTCCCTCAACTCCTTTGTAGCTGAAAAGGATCGGTCAGACCTCAGCAATCAGGTTGGCGAAATCCTCCCGGCTCTTGATTTCCGCGAAGTCATCGCCCTTCATCACATGCTTCTCGTAAGCATGACCTCCGGCGATCCGTTGCGCGATTGCCTGTGCCTGATCCGGTTCCATCTGTAATTTCGCCTCATCATAAGCCGGCCCGAGGCCAGACGAGTGCACAGTGTCAGAAATCGGAGTCTTCCCGTTTTACTTTGGTCACTTCCATTCCATCACGCCACCGTCCACTCATCGCCTTCCCAAACTCCGGATAGGAGGCGCGGCCAATCAACACGGCGCGCAGTTCACAAAGAAAGGGCGCTCCATCGGAGCGCCCCTGTTCCCTACTGCCTGTTTCCTACTGGCTATTCCCTATCCCCCGTCTCTATCTTCCCGGGTACGGCTCAATCGACAGCAAGCTGCCCAGCACATGCCGTTCCTCGGGTGAGAAGGTCTGTGAGAAGCGTGCCGAATTCAGAAT
>DATJNV010000127.1:0-3493 GCA_035507705.1 Acidobacteriaceae bacterium | reverse complement strand
TTTTAGCAGTCCCGCTACCTTGTCATCTTCAATGGAGCGCGGACGGCCCGGACGCAGTTCGTCATACAGTCCCGGCAAACGCCGTTCGATAAAACGGCGTCGCCACTTCCCCACGGTGGCCTTGGTCCACTTAAGCCGGCTCGCGATTTCGGTGTTACTGGCGCCATCCGCCGACCAGAGTACGACTCTCGCGCGAGCCACGATGGCGTGGGGCAGCGTGCGCGATCGAGCCAGACTGGACAACTGAATACGCTCATCATCACTTAAAACAAGCTTGTTTTTGGGGCGACCGATGGCCATACCCCAGGTTAAAGCGAATTTCTTATTATGTCAACTAATTATGGGACACGACACTAGGGAACGCGTTAGCCGGCCGTACGGCAGACTCCTGGGCGCCGGTTTGATCACAATATGGATGTCCGGGCCTAATCGGGTCAGACACTCCAACAAACGGTGCTCCGAAATCCCGCGAGACCACCCCTCTTTGGGTAAGTAAAGAGCCGCGGTGACGCCTTGTCAGAAGGGGCAGGCAAGTGGTATAGGAGCCAGATCCAGAAGGCATAGGGTACCGGAGGCGCGCGCGGACGTGATGGCCATCAGGCGACTTTCCGTCAGGATCTGCCATCAGCTCTGGGTTCTGCAGCTAAACCTTTAGATCTTGCAGGTAACGGCAGCTCGTTTTCAGCGCTTCCATCCCCATCTCGACAAAATAATAGCTGATGCCGCTGGTCTTTGCCGCAGTGAAAACCTTCGTCCAATCGATTGATCCCTGTCCCATCGGCACCTCTTTCTTCATCGCGGTCAGCCAATCCTGGAGGTGGAGCGAAAGAAAACGGCCAGGGTACTTAGTAAGATACGTTACCGGATCAATTCCCAGGCTGAATACGCTGGCCACTTGGAACTGACTCTTAACTAGCTCGCGGTCGAGCCGGCGCATCAACTCATCGAAAATCATTACGCCGCCGATTTCTTTGAACTCGAATCCGTGATTGTGGAAGCCGAGCTGGATGCCTGCCTTCCGGGTCCGTTCGCCGAGCCCGTTCAGCACGTCAGCAGCATGTCTCCAGTCGTCCATCGGTGCCGCGGGCGAGATAGCCAGGGTCGCGACAATCATATGCTTCACGCCCAGGTCCTCGGCAAAGGCGATCCTTTCGTCGAGGTGTTGCTGGAGTTCGTGAAACTGGAAATGGCAGCTCACGACTCTTAAACCTGCGCCGGTAGCTCTCTGGCGGATTTCGGTGCCGCTCATATTTACCAGAGGGGCGAAACCCATGGTCACAAAGCTGGGCGGCGAACAGAACTCGATGACTCGATACCCTAACCCGTGAAGTTCCCGGAGCGTGCCGTCAAAATCCTTTACTAACTGCTCTCTGACAACAAAGACCTGGCAGCCCATCGGCAACCCCAGAGGGCCGGCGTTGGAATCCTTTACTGCGGCTAAGAAGCGGGGAGCCACCCCGGCGCTCCCGGCGCCTAATAGAAGCCGTCTCCGCGAGATCATGTGCATTGAATTGTCCTAGTCCTGTCTAAATCGAACCCTTCAGTTCCCAGCCTTGCCGGTACTCGCGATACATGTACTGATTGGCTGCCGCCACATTCGTTATTTTCATGTTGGCGCTGTCGAATACGACCTTCTGTCCGGACCGTAATGCGATCGTGCCGAGGGTGACGGTTTCCGAGATCGGTCCGGTGTTCAGGAAGCTGCCGGGCGATTCCGGTCCACCTTGAAATGCCGAGCGCCACAGCCTGTTGCGCTCAACAGGGTCGGTTTCCTCCTTCGGAACGCCGCTCGCCGCGAATAGTGGCTCGTGTTTGTGCCGCGTGTAGAGCACCGGATTTTCCCCGAAGTAACCGGCCATGATACTGCCTTTCTCGCCAATGAACAGAATGCCTTCCCGGGAGACCTCGGCGTTGGCGGCTTCCAGTTCCTTGGGCAGGCGCGGCCGCATGCCGCCGTCGTACCAGAACAGTTCGAGCGGAGGCGCACCGCGCCGCGGTGCGAATTTGAAGCGCATGGCGCAGGCGGTCGGATATGAGAAATTGTTTTTGATCGACCGGCTCACCTGGTCCACCAGTTCGCAATTGTGGGTGGCCCACGCTTCGGCGCTGACGGGGGCGCTCAGGCCGAGTTCGGCGAACACGGGCCAGAGGCTGTAGATGCCCATATCTGCCATAGAGCCGCCGCCGAAGTCGTACCAGCCGCGAAACACTCCGTGCGTGTAGTGACGATGATACGGACGTGCTAGTGCGGGTCCCAGCCACAAGTCCCAGTCCAGGCCCGCCGGAACGGGAGGCGTTTCAGTCGGGATTTCCGTATATTGGGGCCATACAGGTCTGTTCGTCCAATTGTGGATTTCGAGCAGCCGGCCGACCGCACCTTCGTTGATCCTGGCAGCAATCATGGCATTGCCGGGCGCCGCTCCCCAAGCCAGCAGATGTGTAGCGACTTTTGTTTGGCGGGCGGTCTCGATTACCAACCGGGCTTCGTACATGCGGTTTGCGAGCGGCTTATGCATGATGACGTGCTTACCCTTGCGCATGGCCGCGATCGAAATCGTCGCATGCAAATGATCAGGGGTCATGATCTTGACCGCGTCCAGATCTTTCTCCTGGTCCAGCAACTCGCGAAAATCCGCATAGACGGCGCAGGCCTTGAATTTGTCGGCGGCCCTCTGCTTGGCATAGTAAGTGTTCACTATTTCGCGCCCGATTTCACGGCCCCCGGGGCAGCCATTGTCGTTCTCTCTCCAGGTGGGGTTCTCCAGGTAGCCTCGTATGCGCTTTCGAATGCTGCCCTTACTCCATTCCAAATAGTCGCTGCTGTCGGCATTCGGATCGCACACCGCGATGATCTGGATGGCCGGGTCTCCAAGCAGGTACCCGAGTTCCCCAATTCCCTGGGTGCCCACGCCGATATGCGCCATAGTGATCTTGTCGCTGGGCGCTACGTATTTGGGTCCCCCGAGGACGTGCCGCGGGACGATGGTGAAGGCCGCGGATGCCGCTGCTGCGCCGATGAATCGGCGCCGATTGACATCTGACACGATTCCATACCTCCTATTGAACTACTGCCTGGTGCTACAAACCCTGTTCAAGAAGCGATAGCACGCCGAGCAGTGCCCCCCAATGGTAAAACGCATCACTGCTGCGAACGTCGCTTCCCCGGCCGTCGATGGCATTGTAGTTCTCGTAAATAGCGCGCTCGCTCTCCCACGACTTCATCATCAGGCGCTTGGAGCGCGCCGCCAGGTCAGCGCGGGCAGCCGGAAGATTGTAGTTGCGGAAACCCAGGTACACCAGAAAATTCATCGGCCCCCAAATGCGTCCACGCCAGTATTCCTGATCTTTAAATGCGGGCACGTCCCGCGCAATCGAGGGGATCACCCACTCGCCGTAAAACTCTTTCGGGTCGAAGTAATGCGCCGCAATGCGCTGCGCTTGCTGCGGCGAGGGGACCTTCGCGAGCAGGGGATAGAAGTTAGTCGGCGAGAGC
>DATJNV010000126.1:0-80874 GCA_035507705.1 Acidobacteriaceae bacterium | reverse complement strand
CATGAAGAAGCCAGGCGCCTGATTCACAGCGCCGAATGGGTTCTCAGTATCGTCTCGGTGCTAACTTTTCTGTTCAGCGTCTGGATTAGCTTTGTTTTGCCGCGCCAGGTTGTCAAGCCGCTGGTGAGCCTTCGCGAGGCTGTGGATCATGCAGCTTCCGGGAAGCAATCAATCGAACTCGACTTGCGGGGTGAGGGCGAGATCATTGATCTTGCGAGAAGCATCGATCGTCTGCTGAAACGCGCCCAGGCGATAGGGCAGCCGGCTTCATGGTGGAATGTCAGCGGTTAGCGTGCGGAGATCCGCTCGGGCGTTCTCCACAACCGAAGCGGCTGAACAATCACGCCCCCGTGATTTTTACGTGGTGTTGCGGAGCCGCGAGTTACATCAGCTCAGGCATTCCACGCCGGCACGGAGTGGGCTATGCTCCACATTAATTCATCAAGCGCGCTATCAATTTCGTCGTGTGGCTCCGTGCGGGTATTGGTGAGAGCCGCCCAGCACATGCCGGTCGCTGTTCGTACCATGATGGTCGTTGATCCGGGGAAGCTGCCGTTATGCCATAAATTGCCCGAATTCACCATCCACCCTCGTGCATACTTAGCCGCTGACGTGTTGGGAAAGACCGGACTTGGGGTGCTCATCGCCCGGATAGTTTCTGCTTTCAGGATGCTGGGGATTGTTCCCGACCCGCCGATGTGGTTGAGAAACTGCACCAGCGCAGAGGGCGTCGCGATCCAGCCTCCGTTTGCGTCCATGCGAGTTACGTTGATTTTGTAGGGATCCTCGTTGTACTGCCCAAAGTAGACGACCTCGTTCGGAGCGCGCTGCTTCAGGCTGTTACCCCCGATGCGCATGCCGACGATGCCGCAAGGCGCCAGCACCGCGTTCTGGACGTAGTCCGCATAGGCTTGGCCTGCAACCTGCTCGATCACACGCCCTAGAAGACAGTATCCGAAATTGGAGAAAGCCCAGTGCGTCCCCGGGGGATTGGTCAAGGCCACGTTTTCGAGCGTCCAGTCGATCAGCCTGGTCTGGTCCCAGGAGTTGTGGTTGAACATGGGATCGGTCGAATCCGCGGGCCAACCACCGGACGTGTGAGTCAGAAGATTATCGACTGTGATTTCGGTGACGTATTGCTGGTATGGACTCTTGCCGTACTTTGTGCCCAGCAAACCGGAGGCGCCGAACACCTTATCCGTCAAGTGGAGTTTGCCCTGCTCGATCAGCGTGAAAATGGCTACGGCAGTAATGGGCATGGTTACGTCCGCGATACGAAAGAGGCTCGATATGTCGGTTGGCCCCATGTCTTTCACATTGCCCATACGGAATCCCTGGTTGAAGCCAAAGCCCTGATCGAAGACGAATTGACCATTGCGCGAGATCGCAATGGACAGTGCCGGCACGCTGAATCTCCTCTTGAACCCAGCAGCCAGCCGTCCGATCTGGGCGCGCTCCATTCCCACTGGCGCCTGACCTTCCAGGAATCCGAAGGCGTGCATCCGCACGGAAACCATGCCCGCGGCAGTGGCACCGATCAGATGTCTCAGCAACCGGCGCCTACTTGTTGATTGTTCCGTCATGACACTGAAATCCTCTTCTGCCCTGGAGCCGGTCAGTCTCCGCGCCTTCCCTCCCAGGTTCCATGGTGTCCACGAATGCCAAAATTTCCTTTCATGGTGTTACCGTCTACCATGCCACGGAAGGTGAGTACGTTCCGGGTCTTGGTGCGAAAAATGATGTGACGGGCGTTGATTGTGCCCTCGATTCCTCCGGACTGGTTTGGCCCTTTGAAGTGTCCGGTCAAGGTGGTGCCGTTCTGCACAATTTGCACGGTGTGGGTGCCGGTTTTGCCATCGTCGCCGTGGGTGTATACCATCCAGGTGCCGGCAACATCCGCGGGGGGCCGATCCTGGGGTATCTGCTGCGCAAATCCCGGATACCCAACGGTCAGCAGCAAGACAGCGATTGCGCTTAGAAACAACTTGTAGTTCTTCATGGTGTTCTCCAGCAAGTGAATGTTACCGGCCGTACGCTATTCTCCCTCTATCTACCCGTCGCTTGGGTCGTAACGAATGGGGCGATGCTCTGTTGCGCTTCTCCTGCAAAACAAGACTACTCTGTACTATTTCGGACCCCACGGCTCGTCGGCGGAAGGTCCGTAAAGGCCTGGGACGGCAATATCATTAAGCCTGAGATAAACGCCGAGTTGTGCGGTGTGGTGGATCAGGTGGTCGAAACACAAAATGCGAAAGGATTTGGATCGCGGATTCTGTGAGATCACCTGCTCGCCAAAGCTGAATTTCCAAAGTGCGGCCAGGTGTTCGTCGCTTGCATTCGCAATGGCAGCGCGGCATCTGGAGGAGGATTCCTCCAATTGCTGCAGGCAGCCTGCTCGCGTTGTAAAGGTGAAGTCAGTCTTTGGGCGCTTGCTGTTGGCCATATCCATCCCGTCATCTTCCAGGATGTAGTAGCCGAAGAGCGGCAGAGTCGCGCAGTGGATAGCGAGCTTGCCCAATTTCATGGACTTTGGATGCGGGGCCCACTCCGGCTTATCTTCCGGAACACGTTCGAGCGTGCGCCGGGTGTTCGATATCTCGAGGTCGTAGTCCTGCAGGAGGATTTCGGAGATGGTCATGTGGCTCCTTCTGTTGGGCAGCAGTTGTAGAATTTTAGGGTAAGCGGCCTGGCCAAGAGCCATTCTACGAGCAACTCCACTCAATCAGCGAGGTGAGCGGGATGGAACGGCGTGATTTTCTGAAGCAATCAGCAGCAGTGCTGGCGGGATTAAAAGGCGTGACGGGGCAGCGTCTGGATGCCCAGGCGAGGCTCGAGGGGGCGGCAGCGCATACTCCGTTGCCTGCGGTCGCCACAGTCAACGGGATTGGACGGCGGAAGCTGGGGCGCGCCGATGTGGAAGTCTCGATCCTCGGCATTGGCGGCTATCACATTGGCCTCTCCAACGTTTCAGAAGCGGAAGCAACTCGTATCGTACGAACAGCGCTGGACGAAGGCATCAACTTCCTGGACAACTGCTGGGACTACAACGACGGCGTGAGCGAAGAGCGCATGGGCAAGGCCCTGCAGGGCGGGTACCGGCAGAAGGCTTTTCTTATGACCAAAATCGATGGGAGAACCGGGCCTTCGGCGCGGCAGCAGTTGGAACAATCTCTCAGACGGCTGGAAACTGATCATATCGATCTATTGCAGGTGCACGAGGTCATCCGCATGGGCGACCCTGAGCAGGCATTCCAGCCGGGAAATGTCATGGATGTGTTACAGCAGGCGAGAAAGGAAGGGAAGATCCGCTTTATCGGGTTCACCGGACACAAGAGCCCTGAAATTCATCTGCACATGATCGAGACGGCAGACAAGCATGGTTTCACGTTCGACACCGTCCAGATGCCGGTGAACGCCCTGGATGAGCACTACGACAGTTTCCAGCAAAAGGTGATACCCGTGGCGCAGAAGCACGGTATGGCGATCCTCGGCATGAAGCCGTTGGCCAACGGAGCAATCCCCAAGACAAACACGGTAACTGCTGTACAGGCCCTACACTATGCGATGAGTGTGCCGGTGACGGTTACGATCACCGGGTGCGACTCGATGCAGGTGTTGCAGCAGGCGCTCGGTGTGGCGCGAAATTTCAAGCCACTCGACGAGCAGCAGAAGATCGCCATCCTGCAAAAGACCGCGCCCGTTGCCGGGGCGGGGAAGTTCGAGGCCTACAAGTCTTCGCAGATCTATGACGGAACGGCGAATAACCCCCAGTGGCTGGGTTGAGCTGTTCCTATTCCCCGGAATGTAAGAAGGGCACGGCGCAGGCCGTGCCCTTCTTACATTTTGATTTCCTGCGTTAGCGCCAGGCTACTCCAGCAGGTCGGGTTGCTCGCGAACGATCAGATCGTAAAGCGGCTGATATTGGAACCATGCGACCCGCGGGTTACCCACCTGTGTGTGCGCAATCAGAGCGGATTCATGGGCAATGGGCACTGGCTTGCCCGCCGCCTCCGCCAGCAGTTGTGACTGGCAGCTGCGGTCCATGGTAATGAAGAGCCATGCCGCTTCGTCGACGGTACTTCCAACCGTCAAATTGCCGTGGTTCTGGAGGATCACAGCCTTGCGGTTGCCCAGGGCTTTGGCAATGCGGTCGCCCTCTGAGCTGTCGTAGACAACGCCGGTGTAATCCGCAAACAGGCTGTGATCTTCATAGAACGCACAGGCATCCTGCGTCAGCGGGTCCAGCAGCCTTCCCATAGCAGACCATGTCTTTCCGTAGAGAGAATGGGCGTGGGCTGCAGCGACAACATCGGGCCTGGCCATGTGAACCCGTGAATGGATTGCAAAGGCCGACTCGTTCACAGGGCGGTCACCCTCCGTCACTTCACCTTTTTCGTTCACCAGAACGAGGTCCGATACGCGAATGTGGGCAAAGTGCATCCCAAAAGGGTTTACCCAGAAGTGGTCATCCTGCTCCGGGTCGCGGACCGTGATGTGCCCGGCGACTCCCTCGCTGAACCCGAACTTTGCGAACAACCGGAAGGCTGATGCCAGCCGCTGCTTCCGATGGAGCCGTTCTTCCGCCGCGGTCTTGAAAGTCGGAATCGATGGCGTCTGGGCGATCTTTACTTCAGAGGTAAGCGTCGTTGGGGTCATCATGAAAGACCTTTCTGCAAATGCGTCAGACTATGGGCAATTTTACTCCTTGCCTTAGCTTTGCTTGGCAACCACGGGACGCGGCATCTGGTCGCGGAGCAGGTTGTCGACGTCGTCGAGCTTCTCATTTAAGAGGTTCAACTTGCGGGAAAGGTTCTGGATTTCCGATTCAGCGCGGCGGTTTACATCGAAGTCCAATTCGCTGCGCAGGCGATCCTTTTTGTCCTGGCGGTTCTGGCTCATCATAATGACCGGCGCCTGAATGGCCGCCAGCATGGATAAAAAGAGATTCAGCAGAATGAAGGGGTAAGGATCCCAGGCCTTCGCCCTCAGGGCAACATTGACGCAGGTATAGACAACTAGGATAACCAAAAAAGTAATGATGAAGGTCCATGAGCCGCCGAAGCTGGCGACCTCGTCGGCGACGCGTTCCGGGAACGTGTACTCGTCCTCTATGACCTCGTTGGCATTGCGGCTGGCGCGGATGCGGACGAGTTGCTGAGACGCATGGAACTGACGTCCCAGCACGGTGAGCATATCCATTCCAGCCAGTGGCTTGCGTTGCAGCAGGATCGAGATGTCGTCGCGGCTGATCTCCACGCAGGTAGCTGTTTCCGTAGCCATGGCCGTGGTCTGATGCGGCGTCTGCTCCAACATGGAGGCGAAGCCGAAGAAGTCGCCGTGACCAGGTTGATCGACCACCACATCCTGGTTATCGTCATCGACGATGCTTACCTGCACGCTGCCGGACATCAGGATGTAAGCATGCATGCCGGGATCGCCCGTTTTGTAGATGCGCTGCCGCGGAGCGAACGTTCTGAGCTCCACCTGGGCAGCCAGGACAGCCATTTCATCCTCATCGAGCAGGGCGAAGAGCGGGACGTGCTTCAACTCCGCTGGGTCGCAGGGCATGGGTTCACCTCATTCGTGCGATGTCTTCTGAAGGAACTGCGAGAGACGATAACATACTTCGCATGAACTTAGTTCGTAGCCTGCCCTTGCTGGCGCTCGCGGCCATCACCGTAGTTACATCGGCGCAGACCGTCATGTCCCGGGCAACCCCTCCGGAAAGCACGGCCGAACTGATCAAGGTCTCCGGTGAATTAGCACAACTGAAGAAGTTGTCGCCTAACGTGACCGCGGCGGACCGCTGGCAAGTCCTCTGGCTGCACCAGCGCATTTCCGAACAGGTCACCGCGGCCTCGCTCCAGGTGGACGCAACCGTGGCCCAAATTGACAATGAGATAGCCCGGGCGAATGAAGTGCGCGGATATCTGTCTGACCGGCGCGACCGTGCGGTGAGCCGGACGAATCTGCTGGGCATTCTCCTCGGTGGGGCGGTCGGAGCAACGGCTTCCGGGCTTCAGCTTTCCTCGAACCTTACCAAACCGGCGGCCGGTGTGGGCATAGGAGCTGGGGCACTTTCCGCGGGCATCGCGCTGACGGGAATCCGCGAGGAGAAAGGGAGGAACAGCACCTTCGAGTTCCAATCCAACATGCTTGCCGAGTTCTTCGACCGTCCTATGCTGCCCAATAGCCGGTATCCGGAGACGATATGGATTTTCCTCAATGAGTCCAGCCCCTCGGGTCCGCCCGGAATCACGCGAAAAGAGGATCTGCTGCAGAACTGGGTCCAGGTAAGGCGGATCGATTCACTCTCGAGTAAGGAGAAAATTGACCACTTGACCAGCGAACCAGCCGAGGACCTCAAGTTGTCGATCGACGATTTTGAGGATCGGAGCGCGATGCTGCAGGATGTCCGGGCAAGAATTTCCTACCTGAAGCGGGATCTGGGCGAGCTGCTTACGTCTCTCCCCCCGGTAGAAATCCAGCCCTAGAGGTTCGATCGAAGACCTGGCGGCTCACGCCTTCCAGGGATTCATGACAGAGGCCCCTGTCGGTTCGAAGTCAGATAGGTTGCGGGTTACGATGGTCATGCCGTGAACCAGGGCTGTGCCTGCGATCAAGGCGTCTCGATCGGAGCGACGGGCAGGGACGTGTAAGGCCGCACATCGCAGGGCGACCGTGGTGTCAATGGTCAGGATGCGACCGTCGAATGTGGGTAAGACGTGATCTGCCATCCACGATCGAAGCAGGGTACCTTGCGCCTGATCGCGGCGTTCAATCAAATGGATTCCGATTTCTAACTCAAGGATCGAGAGAACAGACACGAACAGCATTGACGGCGACACGCTTCGCGCCCAATTCCTGACGTTCCGGTCAACCTTACCGGTCTTTGCCTTTCTAAGCTCCGAGATGACGTGGGTATCCAGCAGGTACATCAGAGTTCGTGATCCGGGTGATGGATCAGGTCCTTCAAGCGGGGAGGCTCGAATTCAATTTCACCCGCCCTTGGCATGGCGAGCAGATCTACGATGGTCTCCTCTTTCGATGTGATCCTCTGGTATTCCTCAATGGTCAGCAGAACATGCGCCGGCCTCGGTCGGTAATGAATACGGGACCCCGTTGTGCTGCTTGTTTCGCTTTGCTGGTGTCTTGGTTGAATTCGCGGCTGGAAAGCGTGGTGACGGCCAATGTGCTCCGGGGGCTGATATCGCAACGTAGCTACGTTATATCGTGTTTGGGGGGCAACCGAACGAACCCCATGTACGATGCAGACTAAGAACTGATCCGCGGGGCAAAGAGGAGTTTCAGGCGTGGAAGTTACAAGAAGGGACATCGTGAGGGGCGCGGGGATTCTGGCTTCCGGACTGGTTTTGGGCGACCCGCTCCTCCAGGCCTTGGCTGAGGTTCAGGCCGCTCCGGAATCCGCGCTGGGGCAGGTTGCAGCAAAGAAAATGAAAGTAATGGTGGCGGGCGGCCATCCCGGAGATCCCGAATATGGTTGTGGCGGCACCATTGCGCGACTGACCGGTCTGGGCCACGAAGTGGTTCTCATGTACCTGAACGATGGGGCGTGGCCTCCCACACCGGCAAATACGCGGCTTGCCGAGGCCAAAAAAGCCTGCGAGATTCTGAAGGCCAGGCCGGCGTATGCGGGGCAGCTGAATGGCCATGCAATCGTTGACAACGCTCACTATGAGGAATACGCGAAGCTCGTGGAAGCGGAGAAGCCCGATATGGTTATCACCCAATGGCCGATCGACAACCACCGGGACCATCGGGCGATCACGATGCTGACGTACGATGCGTGGCGGCAGGGGAAGCACGGATTTGCGCTTTACTACTATGAGGTTTCCGACGGGGAAGATACGTTGCAGTTCTCACCCACGCACTATGCCGACATAACGGAGACGGAACCCATCAAGCGGGCTGCCTGTTATGCGCACGCGAGCCAGACGCCTGACAGGTACTATGCACTGCAGGATCAGGTGGCGCTGTTTCGCGGGGTCGAAGGCGGTTACAAAAGGGCGGAAGCATTTGTGCTTCAACGGCAAAGCCCGGCGGATCCTCTGGCGAGGCTTGGTATGCAGGGCCATCCGGCGTGAGAGAAACTGCGGATTCCTCGGCTTCGCTTCCACGGCACCCCGCGACAGGCGGAATTACAAAGGGTAGGCTTACGGCTTTGGTTAAGTGTCGTAGCTGAACAGGGAACCCCCCCCATATTCTCAGCCTTTTGTTTTTCCTTTTAATCCCGCGGGGCCTTTGCGGGACTGGCAAAAGGGTCGACACTCCGCAGGTATTTTTCAACTTTGGCGCGTTCTTCTCGCGAATAGGGTCTCAGCGGGAGGGCAAGGTCATCGCTACAAATGCCGAGAATGGAGAGCGCGCACTTGAGCCCGCGTGTCGGGTTTTCGGGATGGGTCGCTGAGCGATAGATGGCGTTATCAAATTGCACCATCCGCTGGTGCAATTCGCCTACACGGTTAAGGTCACGCTTCACCGCAGCTTCACAGAGCTCAACAAAGAGCCGCGGCCATACGTTGGAGCCGCCGGCCATGCCGCCGTGCGCTCCAAACAGCACTGCTTCCGCAAGAAGGTCATCGGGTCCTACAAGAAGACTGAAATTCGGCCTGTCTTTCAGACCCTCCCGCACCGCATGAAAATAGCCCATGGTGAGGCCACTGTCTTTGAGGCCGACGATGTTTGCTTCGTTCGCTAGTTTGATGGCTGTATCGATTTCAATCCAGTGAGGCGTGTTCAGCGGTGCATTGTAGAGAAACAACGGCAAGGGAACCTGCGACGCCAGAGTTTTGAAGTAGTGAAAGAGATCGGCCTGGCTCACGTGGAAGTAGTAAGGCGGAGCAGCCACTACGGCAAACGCGCCGCATTCATGCGACTTGATGGCCAGGCAGACCGCATCTTTGTAGGACGTATCCGTGATCCCCACGATCACTGGAACCCGCGAACCGACGATCTTGCAGGTCTGTTCAATCACCGCTTCGCGCACCGGATAGGGGAGGCTTGGGGCCTCGCCTGTGGTGCCAAGAATGAAGATGCCGTGAACGCCACCGTGGATCAGGTGTTCGAGGAGCCGTTCGAGTCCTTTTTCATCCAGCGTGAGGTCTGGGCCGAGCGGGGTGACCATGGCCGTAACCACGCCTCGCAGTGGGTGAAGGGAAGTGTGGTTCACGAGCATCTCCTGATAAAGCCCGTAGAATGATAGCATCAGGCGGTGCTTGAAATTCGGGCAGGACAGGGGCAACGGGAGGGAATGGATACCCAATACACGGTGTTGGTGGTGACCCAGGAAGACGATCCGCAGTTGAAAATGTTGAAGGATTTGCGGCCTATTGTGGGCCGGAAACCTGAGGACTTCGCCAGCGCGGTGAACGATCCGGTGGTGATCCTTGCCTGGTCCGCGCCGAAGAAGGTTCTGCGCGAGGTGTTCCTGATGTGCAAAGACGTTCGCTGGGTGCACTCACGTTCCGCGGGATTGGATAGTGTGTTGTTCCCCGAACTGGTCGCGAGCAAGGTCCCGCTTACCAACGGCAGCGGTGTCTTCAGCCCGTCTTTGGGGGAATTCGCCTTGGCAGCGATTCTGTATTTCGCCAAGGATTTTCGTCGCATGATTCGCAACCAGATGGCCGGCGTATGGGAGCAGTTCGACGTCGAGGAGATTGAGTGCCAGACGGTCGGGATCGTGGGCTATGGGGACATCGGCGAGGCTGTGGCGAAGCGCGTACATCCGATGGGCATGACCGTGCTCGCTCTCAAGAGGCATGCGCCGGAGAGTCTCGATCCGCTGGTCGACCGGTTCTACCGGCCCGAAGAGCTGCTGACAATGCTTCCGCTTTGCGACTACATCGTGAGCTGCCTCCCGCTCACTCCGGAAACCCACCATATGATCGGCGAGAAGGCATTTGCGGTTATGAAGCCGACGGCCGTGGTCATCAACGTGGGGCGGGGACCCGTGATTGACGAGGCCGCGATGGTGCGCGCGCTGACCGGGAAGCGGATCAAGGGCGCAGGGCTGGATGTCTTCGAGCAGGAGCCGCTGCCGCCCGGCGATCCTATGTATAAGCTGGAGAACGTGCTGCTTTCGCCTCACTGCGCGGACCACACCAAGGAATGGCTCAATCGCGCTATGCGCTTTTTTGTCCTGCAGTACCACCGGTTCTCCGCCGGGGATCCGCTGGAGAACGTAGTCAACAAAAGCCTGGGATATTAGTCAGATGGTCGAACGGAAAAAACTGCGCAGTGATTTGTGGTTCAACAATAGCGAGGAACCTGGCGAAGAAGCAGTCTACCTGGAGCGCTATAGCAATTACGGCATAACGCGTGCCGAGCTGCAATCGGGCCGTCCTTTCATAGGGATTGCGCAAAGCGGCAGCGATATCGTCCCGTGCAACCGCATCCATATGTTTCTGGCGGATCGAGTGAAAGCCGGTATACGCGACGCTGGGGGATTGCCTTTTGAGTTTCCGACTCATCCCATTCAGGAGACGGGCAAGCGGCCGACGGCCGCGCTGGATCGCAACCTGGCATATCTGAGCCTGGTCGAGCTCCTGGCAGGCTACTTTTTCGATGGTGTGGTCCTGACCACTGGATGCGATAAGACCACGCCCGCCGCCTTGATGGCTGCGGCCACGGTCAATCTTCCCGCCATTGTGCTTTCCGGCGGCCCCATGCTGGATGGCTATGTCAACGGCAAGTTGGCTGGCACCGGCCTCGTGCTCTGGGAGGCGCGCCGTCAACTGGCGGAGGGTAAGATTACCGGCGAGCAGTTGATCGATCGGGTTCTCGAAGGAATACCTAGCGCGGGCCACTGCAATTCCATGGGCACCGCGCTCTCGATGAATTCATTGGCCGAGGCTCTGGGCATGTCGCTGCCTGGTTGTGCCACCATTCCGGCGCCCTATGCCGACCGGGGAAGGATGGCCTACTTGACCGGGCGCAGAATTGTCGAAATGGTGAGAGAAGACCTTACCCCGAGCAAGATTCTCACCCGGGAAGCGTTTGAGAATGCGATCGTAGTGAACTCGGCCATCGGCGGCTCGTCCAATTGTCCTCCGCACATCATTGCGATTGCTCGCCATGCCGGAGTGGAACTTGAGCTTCGTGATTGGGAGCGGATTGGCCACAAGATTCATCTGCTGGCTAACCTCCAGCCGGCGGGAGAATTCCTGGGCGAGGCCTTTCACCGTGCGGGTGGGATCAAAGCCATCGTGGGTGAACTGATGCAGGCGGGTAAGATCCGCGCGGGGGCATGCACCGTGACCGGAAAGACAATGGGGGAAAACTGCAAGGACGCTCGCAGCCTCGATACCAACGTGATTCGGACCTATGATCGCCCGCTCAAAGAGAATGCGGGTTTGCTCGTGGTGTCGGGGAATCTGTTCAGCTCCGCTCTCGTCAAGACTTCCGTCATCAGTGATGACTTCCGGCAGCGTTATCTTTCCGAACCAGGCAACGAAGACTGCTTCGTTGCGCGTGCCGTGGTATTTGATGGGCCGGAGGATTACCGCAGCCGTATTGAGGATCCATCGCTCGACGTGGATGAGCACTCGATCCTGGTGGTGCGAGGAGCGGGTCCCGTCGGCTATCCCGGCTCTGCGGAGGTCGTGAATATGACACCGCCCGGCAGGCTGATCCGGGAGGGAGTGCGTATGTTGCCATGCATGGGAGATGGCCGGCAAAGTGGCACGTCCGACAGTCCTTCGATTTTGCATGTGTCTCCGGAATCGGCGGTTGGTGGGAACCTGGCGATCCTGAAGACTGGCGATTCGATCAGGATCGATCTGAAACAGCGTCGCGTGGATGTCCTGCTGTCTGACCAAGAGATCGAGGCGCGACGGAAGGCGCTGAAGCCGGCAAAGATTGTGAACGATTCGCCCTGGCAGGAGTTCTACCGGGACAATGTGGGACAGCTCGAAACCGGCGCCTGCCTCGAGTTTGCCGTGAAGTACCACGATCTGCGCAAGGTCGTTCCCCGTCATTCGCATTAAAAGAAATCGTTCCAGGATTCCCAGGAAAAATATGGAAAAGCCAGTTCGGGTAGGGTTCGCCGGCGCACGGTTTGCCGCCAAGTTTCATTGGGAGGGTCTTCGCCGGGTCCACAGCGTGCCGGTGGAGATGGTCGGCGTGACCTCGAAGACGCCCGAGGCGCGCGACGCCTTTGCCCGTGAGGCGGGCATTCGGGCATTCGATACTTTCGCTGAGCTTTGTGCCGCGGTGGACGTGGTGGACCTTTGCACACCTCCGTCTTCGCACGAAGAGCTTGCCGTGCAGGCATTGCGGTTGGGCAGGCACGTAATCATCGAGAAGCCGCTGACCGGGTATTACGGCGCCAGCACGTACCCTAAGGAGCAGATGCTGGCGGAAGCAGCGGCGAGCTGCGGCCGCATCCTCGCGGCGGCGAAAGCCAGTGGCAAGCGTGTGTGCTACGCGGAGAATTGGGTTTACGCGCCGGTAATCCAAAAGGAACGCGACATCCTGCAAAAAAGCGGAGGCCAGATTCTACGCATCCTGGGTGAGCAGTCTCATGGTGGATCGCATTCTCCTTACTATGGCATTTGGAAATTTTCCGGTGGCGGATCCCTGGTAGGGAAGGGATGCCATCCAGTGAGCGCTGCCCTCTATCTCAAGCGTGTAGAGGGTGAGACGCGTAACGGCGTTCCCATTCGCCCGGCCACGGTAAGTTGCCGCACGCATGAAATCACACGGCTGCCGAATTACATGGATGCGGGCGTTCTGCGCACCGGCTATGAAGATATTGAGGATTTCGCGCAGATTCACATCACCTTTTCTGATGGGACGATCGCAGATATCTTCTCGTCGGAGCTGGTCATGGGCGGTGTCTATAACTGGATGGAGGTCTTTTGTAACAACCATCGGACTCGATGCAACATGAACCCGACGAACGCACTCGAGACCTTCAATCCAAAGGAAGAAATCTTCAAAGACATCTATGTCGTGGAGAAGATCAGCACCAGGCAGGGTTGGAGCTTTCCTTCGCCCGATGAGGGTTGGCAGCACGGATACCCGCAGGAGTTCCAGGACTTCATGGAGAGTATCTATCACGATCGCGAGCCGCTCTCCGGCATTGAGCTGGCGCGGGACACGATCGCGACCCTCTACAGTGGATACATTTCGGCAGAGCGCAAGGGCGCGGAAGTCAGCGTACCTGGTTAGAACGTCGCCGCTGCAAAGTCTTCCGCAGGCGCAGGCCGTATATCGCAAGGTTGAATGCGCAAACGGCGACGCCTGCGGTTGTCACGGCCCATGCAGGAAGATTTGGGTAAACGATCGCGTCGAGGTAGTGCAGCAGGAAACCTCCCTGGTACGCGGGCGCGGCGATGCGGGTTTCGAAGTATTGTTCCGCCAATGTCAGCGGGCATGGCCACGGGCCGATTTCCACGATGATTCCCCAGAGTAGCGCGAGAATGTGAACCGTGCTCCACACGGGTCGGCCGCGCGTCCAGAGGGCTCCGAAGATGACCAGGGCGAGCCAGATTAGATGGACGGCGAGAATGAGGACGGCGACGGTGGCCATGGTTCAAATTGTGCCTGCGTTCTTCAGATGCGGGGTGGGTAAGGCGTGCGCTTCGGAAAGTTTGACGGAAAGCCTGATGGGAGCGCGATCGGCTGTGAGTGGGTCCTTCTAGTCCCGCAGGGGCGTCTGGGCATAGCCCGGGACGCAGTCCAGAACGAAAGGCGACGCTTTTGATCGACGTACTACGTTCGAACATAGTCGCAGGAGATTTTCAGTTCCAGGATTTCGTGATCATGCTGGATCATCTACACCTGCCGATGAAGCTTCCCGGAACTTGGACGGTGGAAAAGGCCATGCAATTGGTGAACGGCGGATTGCCCCGTCCCTTCGAGACTCGGTTTGCAGTCCATCGCTTTCGTTTTCACCGCATCAGGGAGCGGGCTGGCTTCGATTTGCCTCCACGTCGATCTCCAGCTGTACGTCGGCGCCGGGAGCAGGGGGAACTCCCAATTCCGCGATATTATCGCGCGTCATCCCGAAGTCGGCTCGGTGCGTTTCCGCGGCGCCGTGGAAGGCGGCGCGGGGAGGCTGACCGGCGGGTGTGTCGGGAAAGAGGCCCTTGAATGAGAAACGGAGTGGGACGGTTTTTGAGATTCCGCGAATGGTGAGGGTTCCGTTCATGACCCAGGCATTGCCCTGGCGGGTGATGCCCTGTCCGCGGTAGGTGGCTGTTGGATACTGCTTGACGTCGAAGAAGTCCGGGCCGCGGAGATCGTCATCACGGCGCGTGTTCTGGGTGCTGATGCTGGCGGTATCGATGGTGATGTCGACAGCGCAGTCCTGAGGCTTGGGCGAAGCAGCAATTGTTCCGGTCACTTTTTCGAAGCGGCCGCGGACGGTGCCGACCACATGATGCCAGGCGCTGAAGTAGACGAAGCTGTGAACGGGATCTACCTGGTAGGTTGCGGGTGGAGGCAGCATGCCACCTGGAGCCGCCTGCGTGGGAAATACGAACACGGCGAGGCCTGCCAACGTGGCCGCGAGTGGCGCAGTGCGCCGGTTCCATAACAGGTCTCTCAAGGTTCTGGTCGTCATATTCCTCACCATTCGAGTTGATAGGGCACTACGGTTTATGGGGCCGGGGAAAAGCCGGATGGGCGCATAAAGACCTCGTCCACGTTGAACCTGCCATTTACTTTTTCAATGAGTGGCTCTGCAGCCCGTCGATAGGGCAGGAACGCCGGATCCGCATGGAGGGCCTGCCAATTCACTTCCGCCGCTTCTCGGCTGGGATGGACAACAACATAGACAAATGTGTCCTTCCATGCCGGATCTTCGTTGGGGACCCAGTAACCGAGGACTTTGAGATTGTGTTGCTGCTGCAGCCTGGAAACGTCGCGAAAGATGGATTCAAGGGCAGGCACTTTTCCGGGCATCGTGTGATAAATCATCAGCTCAAGCACCTGATTTTCACCCGCGTGCACTTCCTGAATGGTTGGCGGCCGCGTGGAAAACAGTGCTCCGCTCATGAATGACAACAGGACGACCAGCAGCATGGCGCATCCTCTCTTCACGCGGTGCGGCATGTCCTGGATTTGTGCCTGGTTTTTCTCCACGAAGGTCTCCTCGGTGACAGGAAAGAACGATGCCAGCTTAAGGTTCGCAGCCGGGGATGCAAGCGTCAGTATGGCGAGCCGGGTGAGGATTGCGACGAGCCGTGCATTGGAAGCGCCGAGTTGGTATCAGCTCCGGCCAGCGGACGGTAGAATGACGACGTGTCCAAGGTTGACCTCGAGCGTTCCATGCCCAACTTCTGGGTGCTCCAGTTCGGAGGATGGACGATCTATGGGCTGGCAACGGCCATCTCCTACATTCCTTTTCGCCATATGCGCGAAGAGGTGGCTTACCGCATGGCACTCTTCTGTACGACATTTCTGGCCAGCTTTGTAGTCTGGTTGTTGTGCCGAACCCTGTGGCGGAAGTCGACCCCGTTGACGTCCGCAATTCTTTATTCTGTGCTTCTTTCCTATCTGTTGGGAGTTGCCTGTACGGCCGTTTCGGCGGTGGTGGCGCTTCATTCTGCTGGGAATCCGGAGCCTTTGAGCTGGAGCATGGTTGCGGCGCGAGCCTTTGAAGCCGCCATCGTGCTTGTGGCGTGGAGCGCGCTGTACTTTGGGATCAAGCATTACGCGACAGTGGAAGAACAGAAGACCAGATTGTTAGCCTCGGAAGCGGCCGCGCGCGAGGCGCAGCTTCAGGCCCTGCGATACCAGTTACAACCGCACTTTCTGTTCAATACTTTGAACGCGATCTCCTCGCTGGTTGTGAGCCGGCAGTCGGAGCTGGCGACGCAGATGATTGCGAAGCTGGGCGGCCTCTTGCGCAGCAGCCTCAGCTTCCCTGAGGCGCATGCGGTTACGCTCCGCGAAGAACTTGCTTTGACGGAGGAGTATCTTGCGATCGAACAGGTTCGTTTCGGGCCTCGTCTTTCGGTTGCGCTTTCTATTAGTCCGGAGGTTTATGAAGCGCAGGTGCCGCGGTTTCTCTTGCAGCCGCTGGTAGAAAATGCGATCCGGCATGGTATTTCCCATTGCGAGCTCGGGGGAGAGATTGCGATCCGAGCTTCGGCAGCACAGGGGCGCCTGCAAATCGAGGTCGAGAATGATCGAGCGGAAGAAACTCCCGAGTCGTCGGGAAACGGCCAAGGTCTCGGCCTGGCGAATACTCAGGCGCGTCTCGCAACCCTCTACGGCGACCAGGGGAGCATATCCATTGCTCCGGGGCTGCGCGGACGATTCCTGATCTCGCTTTTGTTTCCTTTTGTGCGTGCCTCCTCCGTGCGGTTTCCGGGACGAGAGATATGAATGTGCGGGTGCTTGTTGTTGATGATGAGCCGTTAGCACGTCTGGGGGTTACGGCACGTCTGTCACAGTACGCTGATATGACGGTTGTGGGGGAGTGCGGAACAGGTCATGAGGCGCTGGCGATGATTCCTCGCCTGTTGCCGGACCTGATCTTCATCGATGTCGAGATGCCCGGCCTGTCGGGAGTAGATCTTCTGAGGGCATTGCCTCGGAATGAACCCCGGTGCGTGGTCTTCCTCACAGCGCACGAGGAGTATGCCCTGGATGCATTCAGCGTTGAAGCTCTCGACTACCTCCTGAAGCCATTGGATGATGTGCGATTTGCTGTTTGCATAGAACGTGCGAGGCGAGTGTTATCCCTTTATCGTCAGGATGCGCATCTGCAGCGGCTGCAGGGTTTGTTGGCGGCCACGAAAATTCCGGATGGGGGCGGTTTGATCAAGCGCTTCCCGGTGCGAAGAGGAAATGAGTTCACCTTCGTACCAGTTGGAGACGTCGATTGGATCGAGGGGTTAGGAGATTACGCGGGATTGCACGTTGGTGCCAGGACGCATTTGATACGCGAGGCGCTCTCCTCTCTGGAGGCGCGCCTCGATCGAACGCAATTTGTGCGCATTCACCGCTCGACTATCGTTCAGGTCGAACGGATTTTGCGCGTGGAGCCGACGTCTAACCGGGACGCGATTCTTACGCTAGCCGACGGCACGGAGTTGCGTGTGAGCCGGAGTCATCGATCGCAGTTGGAGGATGTTCTGCATCGACCTTAGTCGGGTGTTCAGCATGACAAGAGAGACGGCTGCGGATTCGATCAACAGAACTGTCGTCTCGCCTGCCCCGGCGTGCCGAGGGACCGAAGCGCAGCGGAGTGGAGAGATTTGCGGGTTACCCGAACCTTCGTGGCTCCTGGCGAGGCAAAGAGCAGCACACCCCTGCGAAAGCCCTTTCTGGCAGAATTGATAGGTAACACAATAGGGCTTTGGTTTCGCTATGAAGATAGGTTTGGGCCTCTACCGTCATATGCTGACGCGCGAGAATTATGATTTTGCGCGGCAGGCTGGATGCACGCATGTCGTGATCCATTTGGTCGACTACTTTCGCCAGAGCTCGGCCAATCCCAGCAACAATCAGCCGACGGGCGACAAATATGGCGCGTGGGGCGTAGCCGGAGATCCCGGCATGTTGTGGACTGCCGGCGAGCTGATCAGGATTCGACGTGAGATCGAAGAGGCAGGCCTGACTCTCGCTGCGATCGAAAATATTGATCCGATTTTCTGGCACGACATTCTCCTGGACGGACCGAAGCGTGCGGAACATATCGAAAACATCAAGACCATCGTCCGGCGCATGGGAGAAGCAGGGATTCCCGTGCTTGGCTATAACTTCAGCATCGGCGGGGTCTGCGGCCGGGTTTCCGGGCCGTGGGGACGCGGAGGAGCCGTCACCGTGGGAATGGATGGGCCAGTCGACGATGTTCCCATTCCCAACGGAATGGTCTGGAACATGATCTATGACCAGCACGCTGGTGCCGGGGTGTTGCCCGGCATCACTCACCAGGAGTTGTGGCGCCGGCTGGAAGGTTTTCTGGAAGAGGTGCTCCCGGTTGCGGAGCAAGCGGGAGTACGGCTGGCCGCTCATCCGGATGATCCTCCGATGCCGGCAATGCGGCAGCAACCGCGGCTCGTCTACCAGCCCGATATGTATCAAAGGTTGCTGGATGCAGTGCCCAGTCAGTCGAATCAGCTGGAGCTCTGTGTCGGAACGCTGGCTGAGATGACGGAGGGAGACGTTTACGAGGCCGTTGATACATATAGCAAGCAGGGAAAGATTGCTTACATTCATCTCCGTAACGTTGTGGGTAAAGTTCCGCATTATCGCGAGACCTTCATCGATGAAGGTGATGTCGACATGATTCGTATCCTGTCGATTTTGCAGCGGAATCATTTCGATGGCGTGATCCTTCCGGATCACACGCCGCAGATGACATGCGCTGCTCCCTGGCATGCCGGCATGGCACACACGATCGGGTTTGTAGAAGCCGCTTTGGCGATTTTGGGTAAGCCCGGTACTGGTGGGACCCGGGACGCCATGCACTTTCGGTCCAACTAGGGAAGTTCCGTAGCCTGCACGACCAGTCCCGAAAGAGCCTGTCCTGAGCGTAGTCGAAAGGGACGGCTGAAAATTACCCAGAATGAAAGCCTGGGCTTCTTCCATTTGTTCTCACGCGTAGACAAACCCAAGCGCCGCGCCTTCGATGCTTCGCCGATATTGTGTGTGGTTCTCCCAGCCCTGCCGGCCCGGGCTGATGTTTGGCTAACGGCTCAGGATATCTGACGCGGTCATGCAACAAAAGTTCCCGCAATTGTTAGAGACCTGGCAGGGCGCGGTCGTGTATGCTTTCGCGCGATGAGAGTCTTTGGGAAAGCCTGGGTTTTCTTACTTTGCCTGCATTTTGGGTTTGCTTATGGTCGGCGGGTTTCTCCTTCGCCTGCGACGGGCCAGCTGTATCCCTCATTGGTTAGCGAAAGCGAGTGCGAGGGGAGTCCGTGCGTAGCCAGTTCCCGGAGTGAGGGAAGCTGGGAGTTTCATGGTGTATCCGGCGATGGCAAATGGACCAATGGGGCGTTCGCGAAGTTGGTGGTCGAGCGCTTCGATGCCGAAGGCGTCATCATGCGTCGCATCGACCTGCCTACCAGTTCTTCGAGCGGCCTCACGGCTGTCTATACCGGAAAGCGGCACGGGAATCGCCTGCAAGGTTCGGTCGTCTGGTCCTGGAGCGGCCATTGGGATGATAAGCACCCATCGGGACAATGGTCGGCGATGATCGAGGGTCTGAAATCAGTTCCTCCAGTGTCGGTTTCTCAGGTGCCGGCGTCTCTGACAGAGTGCGAGAACGATCAATGCGCTCGCGGCCGCACGGGCGGATGCCGCTGGACCTTTCGTGGTGTGGAAGGCGAGTCACGCTGCCGCGATGGCGCCGCGGCCAAACTCGTCATTCGCCAATTTGATGCGAATGGAGTTGTGGTGCTCCGGACCGAGTTGCCGCAGAGCCACGGATACGGCTTGACCGCGGTCTACGTTGGTGCGAGGTATGGGGATCGGATCACTGGCTACGGGACATGGTCGTGGCCTGGCCATTGGAATAACCGGAATCCATCAGGCCGGTGGTTTGCAACAGTGGAGGCTACCGATAGTCAAAATCTGCCTCCGGTGCCCCCGCCTCTGATTTCGCCCGAGGTGCATCCTGATGGGAGCGTAACCTTTCGCGCGCTTGCGCCACGTTCTCAAGAGATGTTGCTGGAAATCGAGGGCGCCAATCCCGTGATCATGCAGAAGGATGATCTTGGTGTCTGGAGCTATACGACGAAGCCTTTGCAGCCGGATTACTATGGCTATCTCTTTCGAGATAGCGGCATTCCCGTGATCGACCCGTCCAATCCGTTGCCGTGGCCCAATCTGTTTCAGACGGAAAGCATGGTACATGTGCCCGGCCCCGCGTCCTTGCCGTGGGAAGCGAATGATGGTCCGCACGGAGTTTTGCACCATCATTTCTACCAATCGGCAGTTATTGGCGAGCCGCGCGATTATTACGTTTACACGCCGCCCGGGTACGATCCGGTCGCCAATACTGAGTATCCTGTACTGTATCTACTTCATGGCTTCGGTCAGCTCTCGAAGAGTTGGATCGAAATCGGATTTGCGAACGTCATCCTCGACAACCTCATCAATCAAGGAAAAGCCAAGCCGATGATTGTCGTAATGCCGGTCGCCTATGGCGGGAAAGAGATCCTTGCTCGCGATGCGTACTGGAACGATGATGTGCGAAACAAGAATTTCAACAAGTTCACCAGGGGGCTGCTGACGGAGGTTATTCCGCAGGTGGAACGCAGCTATCGGGTGAAGAGGGATCGCGATTCGCGGGCCCTGGCGGGGCTGTCCATGGGCGGTGCTGAGTCATTGCTGACCGGGCTCAATAACCTGGATACGTTCTCATGGATTGGTTCCTTTAGCTCGGGGGGCGTCCGGGAAAATTTTGAGCAGGAGTTTCCCGGGCTGAGCGCGGCCTCGAATGCGCAATTGCATTTGTTGTGGGTGGCCTGTGGTGTGGATGATCCGCTAAGCGATATCAACCGCAAAATCAACAACTGGTTGGCCTCAAAAGACATCACGCATACCAGTATTGAAACGCCGGGCAGGCATACGTGGATGGTGTGGCGGCGCAACCTGGCGGACTTCGCGCCTTTGCTGTTTCGGTAAGGGGCTTGGCGGCTCCGTAGAGAGGTCGGCAATCCACGGCGCTCCCGGACAGGCTGCTTCGGTCCCTTGGCCCGCCGGGGCGGCGAGATGACAATCCCGTTTGGAATGGAAAAGGATCGGTCCGGAGAAGAAACTGCAAAACCTGACCTGAGCGAAGTCGAATGGGTCCTTTGGCTTCGCTCCTAATGAACAAATTTGGGGGCGGGAGAAACCCAGGCTCTCTCCACGACAGTGCGCTCCGGTGGGCTTGCGG
Source organism: Acidobacteriaceae bacterium (assembly GCA_035507705.1). Lineage (GTDB taxonomy): Bacteria > Acidobacteriota > Terriglobia > Terriglobales > Acidobacteriaceae > PALSA-350. The sequence goes on along the minus strand of DATJNV010000126.1, from coordinate 60,011 downwards.
TTTCCATAGGTCAGCCCTGTTACCAAAGAAAGTCTATCGGTCACTACCCGAAATCACTTCCAGCGGGATCTAAATAGAGACAGAATGCGCAATTGCGCTCCGGGTAGCGGCCTTCTGCAAACCAGGGGCGGCAAGCGAGGTCGCGCTCAGGCGCGCTCCTTATAGAGCAGTATTTGACAACCGAATCCTGCCCCGGCGTTAGGTGCTTCGGGCGCATTTTTCTGCGCCAATGCGCCCGTCCAGATGCCGGACTGGAAGTCAATCGGTGCATCGCGGGGAGGCTTATCTCGCTTTTCTCGCTTTTCTCTCACAAAAAACCGAATCGCGGGGAAGCTTATCGCCCTTTTCTCTCTTTTCACTCACAAAAAATCGAATTTACCGCGGATCGGGCAAGGCTGGCTGCCGCCCGATCGCCATCAACGTCGAAAAAACGCGAATTTTATGAAGATTTATGAAATTGCCCGGCCTCCCGGGCGATGCAGGGTTTAGTCCCGAAGGGACGGCTGAAAGTAGCCCAGGACGTAAGTCCCGGGTGGCCTAGGACTTACGTCCCTGGATTCGTGTAGGAGACGAGCACCCGGCTCTAATTCGCGGAGCCTTGCTCAGTTGCGGGCGTGGCCGGGGCCCGCCATTGGAAGGCGAATAGGGTCAGCACGTAGGCGGATCCTGAAGCTAAGAAGATCAGCAGGGCGTAGTGCGTCCAGAGCACTCCTACCAGGAACGTGAATAACACGCTGCCCGCAGCTCCGACAGCTCCCCCGATGCCGACGACTGTGCCTACCGAACTGGACGGGAACATGTCGGACGGCGTAGAGAGCAGATTCGAGGACCAGCCCTGATGAGCAGCCGTGGCCAGGCAAAGCAAAGCGATTGCTTGCCAGAGCGAAGGCACGAATGGAACCAACGCCACCGGTACCGCACAAAGGGCCGCGACCAGCATGGCCAGTTTTCTGCCTCTGCTCAATGAGTAACCGCGGCGGATAAAGAATCCGGCCAGCCAGCCGCCGGCGATGCTCCCGAAGGTCGCTCCGATGTACACAATGATGAGCGGCAGACCGAGATGTTGCATGTCTACGTGGAAGCGCTCGTTGAAATACTTGGGCAGCCAGAAGAGATAGAACCACCAGATGGCGTCGGTAGTTCCTTTGGAGAGCGCAAAACGCCACGTACCCTTGTTGACCAGAAGGGCTCCGTAGGTCGCAGGCGGGGCAGACAGCGAGATCGTAGAGGATGGATTGCCGAACCTGGCATGCAGGCGGTTGTAAGGGAAAAACAGCCAACCGATCAGCCATAGCGCACCCAAACTGCCGGTTGTGAAGAAGGCCGACTGCCAGCCGAAACGAACGGCAACCCAGGGAATCAGCAGTGGCGCAATGAGCGCGCCGGCACTGGTTCCGGAATTAAAAATGCCCGTTGCCAGAGCGCGTTCTTCGGTCGGGAACCAGTCGGCCGTGGCCTTCAGAGCAGAAGGGAAGTTGCCCGATTCTCCGAGGCCCAGCGCGAAGCGAGCCAGTCCGAAACCCCACACCGTACGCGCAAAGGCATGACTGATAGAGGCCAGGGCCCACAAACCGATGGAGAGGGCATAGCCGGCCTTGACCCCGACGCGGTCGACCACACGCCCGGCAATCAGAAATCCAAGGCCATAGGCGAAGATGAAACAGTTAACGATGTTGCTGTAGTTCCGGTTGTAGAGAGCCATGTCCTGATCGCCACCAAGCAGATGCTTGAGGATCGGCTCCACCAGGCTGAGTGCGGACCGGTCCATGTAGTTGATGGTGGTGGCCAGGAAGAGCAGGCCGCAGACAACCCAACGCAGATTCGATCGTTTCCCGGGTGAACTCATGCAGTATTTTCTAGACGTCCATCATGTACGGAGCACGTTGAGGACGCGATAGCATGCAGTTCGCCTCGTCGTCGTTTTTGAAGTGTTCTTTGACCGGGTCCCAATACAGTTTGCGCCTGGTCTTCATCGCGATATGGTGGATTAGACAGGTGGAGCAGGCCCGATGTCCAATCTCTGCCGTCGCGATCGGCGCCTTTCTGCTCTTGATGCATTCCAGCCAATTGCCGTGCTGGTCGGAGCTCTCATAGAGGTGAACCCCGTTGGGGCCAATCACGCTGTCCAGAATCTTCGGATTGCTCGCCACTAATGGCTTCGGAGGATCGGCCGGTTTTCCTCCGGGAGCGGTCGGTGTGACCATCTCGTCGCGGGTCACGAAAATCCACCCTTCATTGCCGTAAAACTTGATGCCGTTGGGGAAATCTCCGCTGATGTCCATGGTAACGCCGTTGGCATAGACCGCGTGGGTCAGAAACTTGCCATGGACGTTCCACAGCCCATGGGTAGGGAATTCGGCGGTGCCCCAAATCTCAACCGGACCGGTGTACTCGGTATTCATGCCCCAATGGGCTGTGTCGACGTGGTGCGCTCCCCATCCTGTGATCATGCCGGCGCCAAACTGCTCGCAACGCAGCCAGCCGGGGCGGCTGAAATCATTCTGGGGATGAACCCGCATCTCGGTGTAATAGACCTCGGGAGTCGAGCCCAGCCAGGCGTCGTAGTTCAGGTTTTCAGGGATCGGCATCGGTGGCGCCTCGGGACCGCTGGGATCTCCAGGCAGGCCGATCTCCACGTGCTTGAGCTCACCGATGCGCCCATTGCGCACCAGCTCACACGCGCGGTGGAACTGCTTCCAGGAGCGCTGCTGCGAGCCGATCTGCAGAATCTGCCCGGACGCATTCACCGCATTGCTCATGGCGCGTCCTTCGGCGATGGTGAGGGAAGCCGGCTTTTGCAGATACACGTCTTTTTTGGCGTGTACCGCATCTACGGCCAGAATCGCGTGCTGGTGATCGGGTGTACTGATCACCACCGCATCGATGTCTTTGTCGGCCAGCAATTCATGATAGTTGCGGTAGCCGGTGACACCGTCGTACGGTTTACCCAGCTTCTTCGAGTAGAAGCCGTTGATCAGCGTCTTGCCCGCTTCCACGCGCTTTGCATCCAGATCGCATACCGCTATGATGCGTGCCTGGTCGAACTGCCAAATACCAGGAAGGTCATGCCCGCGTGAGATCCGCCCCACTCCGATGGCGCCTATATTGATGCGATTGCTGGGAGCATTCTGCCCAAACACGCTGCAGGGAACAATCGTCGGAAAGCTGATGGCAGCGGCTGCCGCTCCCATCTTCAGGAACTCCCTGCGCGTCGGTTGCATCGATCCCCTTCGCCCCTATCCCTAACTCGTGAAGGTTAGCACTTTCGCATCTTTTTGTGCCTTCAGGACCAGCTCAGCGGCAAGCAGCGCCTGCTCCTGGTTCTGGCCGTTGTGAGTCCTGTTGACAATGTCGGCCACAAACTGCGGACCGAAGGGCAGCTCCACCTTGCTGCAGTCCATGAAGGTCACCTGCTTCTGGTCCACCATAAACAGATGATTACCGCCCGGTCTGCCGGCAATGTCGATGTATTTCCGCAGCTCGATGTAGCCGTCGGTGCCGAGGATGAAGAGGCGTCCGTCACCCCACACGCTGAGGCCGTTGGGCGTGAACCAATCCACGCGCACATAGCCGGCGCCGCCGTTACCGTGGACCATCATGTCCCCGAAGTCCTGGAATTTTGGATGGGTCGGGTGATTCACATTAGCAATTTGTGAGGCTGTAACTTCCGCTTTCGTTGAGCCGGTGTAATAAACAAACTGGTCGGCTTGGTGGGATCCGATGTCGCACAGAATGCCGCCATATTCCGCGGGATCCCAAAACCACTCCGGGCGCGTGATGTCATTCACTTTATGCGGCGCAATATTGACGGTCTGCACGACCTTGCCGATGGCGCCGGCCTTGATGAGGTAGCCGGCCTGAACAGCGGCGCGCACCTCCAGCCGTTCGGAATACATGATGGCGAACATCTTGCGCGTTTCGGCCGAGACCTTGCGTACTTCCGCGAGTTGGTCGAGCGTGGTGACGGCGGGCTTGTCGCTAAGAAAATCTTTGCCTTGCTTCATGGCGCGGATGCCCAGAGGTGCGCGCAGGCGCGGGATGGGGGCGCCCGCGATCAACTGGAGCGAAGGGTCGTCGAGGATCTCGTCTTCGCTCCTGGCCAGTTTGGCGTTGGGATAGATCTTTTGGAAGTCGGCAATTGCTTTGGGTAAGTTGGAGTAGAAGGAAACCAGCTCGCCGCCGCCGCGGATGACCGCCGCGGTCATTCCCATGATGTGATAGTGGTCAAGCCCGATGACGCCGAACTTGATGGAGTATTTCGGTTTTGTGGCCACATCGGGGCCAGGTCCGGCGGCTTGTTCGACCATGTGACCGCTTGCCGGATGCAAGCCAAGGGTTGACGACATGCCCACGGCGCCCATGACCTTGAGAAACGAACGGCGATCTACATTCTCGTCCTGCACCTGTCCCGCTCCCCGGTACGACTTCTTAGGATAAGCTGCGGCTTCATCCTAATTAAATCGTATCGTGGAGTAAACATTGGGTTTGCGTGGGTCGGACATGGGGCCCCGCGATGTCGGTGGATGGTGCCGTCGGCCTGGGGCGGATCACTAGATGTATTCTCCCACGATTCCAAAGCAGAACATTTCTATTCGCCGATAAATAGAACCGCGAGAATGAGCGTTGCCCAGCCGGCAACCCAATGGGGCGTGAAAATGCGAACGATAAGGGAATAGAAAATCCCGGCGGAAGCCAATGCTGCCGTTAATATATCCAACACAGTTACAAAACGAAGCGGGGAGCGTCGAGAAGGAAAAAATGCCCTCCAGCGCCAGGCGGGCATTCCATTCTCCAGGTCCAGGAGGTCACACGCAACAGGATTTTGCGGAGTCGAGCGATTCCCTGGTGTGCTATCGCATCTGCTGATGGCTATCGGCAGCGTGCGCGTGAAGCCGTTGTTACATCGTGCTCATGCCGAATCGGGTTCTTTCTGGCGAAGCCGTAGTACAACACAAGCGTGCGTTGTGCTCATCGAAATGAAAACGGGGTAGTAGCGGTCTGCATCCTACTTCCTGATGGATGTTCCCACCCAGTCGTGCGTTGCTTCCTTTAAAGAACGCGAGCCAGGTTCAACGGACCAGTGACCCAGGAAGTTTTTTCTCACATCGCGTAAATAGCGGATACAGCTGGTTCGTTTTCCATTACAGAACACTCTCATGCCAATTTCCGTCACGCAAGAACCCGAAACTCGAATATCGCTCGCGCTGAATGACAGAGTGGTCGACATTCTCAGCATCTTCCTGCTGCTGGCAGTAGCTGCTCTCATTCTCGTCATCGGAAATAGTTCAGTGCCGATGCAACTATGGGATGAAAGCCGCAATGCGAACAACGCACTGGAGATGAGCCGCAATGGACACTGGCTGGTCACCTACTACCGCGGCCTGCCCGATCATTGGAATACAAAACCGCCGCTGTTGATCTGGGTGATTGCTCTCCTGCTCCGGCTCGGCTTGCCGCCCCTTCTGGCATTGCGGCTTCCATCGATCACGGCAGGGTTTGCAACCGTGATGGGTATATTTGTCTTTTGCCGATATCGAATGCAGGATCGCGCTGCCGGTCTTTTTGCCGGACTCACTCTGCTGACCGCTCCGTTGTTTGCCGGTTGGCATGCCGCGAGGACCGGCGATTACGACAGCCTGGTGACGTTGTTTACGTTGACGTACGCCTTGGCGTTTTGGGAATATCTCGAGGCGCGAACTCGAGAGGGCACAGGTTGGCTGACGGTGGCGGGCGTGGCGCTGATGCTGAGTGTGCTTACCAAGGGAGTGGGAGGAGTGCTCGCGCTTCCTGCTCTCCTGCTCTACGCTGTGCTGCGCCGGCGCTTGCTCAAGGTTGTTCTGGATTGGCGAGTGTGGCTGGTTCTGTGTGCCGTGATGCTCGTTTGTGGCGGCTATTACGGACTGCGGGAACACTTCGACCCTGGGTATCTTGAGGCGGTCCGGAACAATGAATTTACGGGCCGTTATCTCAGCGTGAACGAACAGCACCACGGCGGCCCTTTGTTTTATGTTCGGGTGCTGGCAACTCGATATGAGCCTGGATTACTCCTGCTGCCGTTTTGCGTAGTCCCATTTTTTTGCCCCGACCGGAGACGGCGATCTTTGATTCTCTTGTGCGTGCTTGTTTCCGGGGTTCTACTCGCAGTGCTCTCCAGGTCGCAAACAAAATTATTTTGGTACATCGCACCTGCCACGCCGTTTATGGCGTTGGCTTCCGGGATTGGACTCTCGGAGGGCCTCAGATGGCTGGCAAATCGCAAGGATAGGCTTCCAGCTCTTTTGCATCCGCGCATAGCGTATGCGGCGCTGACCATCGTCTTTTGCGGTGCGATTGCGGGCTCGATTTATTACTACCAGTTTGGCCTGCAAAGGAAGCTGAGCGGCCTATACATGGAGGGCAGATACGGCCCGTTTCTGGAATTGATCCGCCAGCGAGGGTTGACCAACGATCTCATGATCGCGGACGAGGGGACAAGAACGATTGTGCGGGACGATACGGCCGGACTCTTTCTGCATTACAGCCCTGAGGCGCAGTTCTATGCTGAGCTGGAGAACAGCCGTGGGATGCGAGTCCATGTCATCACGCCTGGCGGAGGTTTACTCGTGGGGAGTTGGGTCGCTACGTGCGATCCCCGGACTCACCAATGGTTAAACGACCATTACGACGGAAAGCTCGTGATGCAGCCAAACAAATGGTGCGCACTTGAGCATATCGCCGGTGCTAAGCGGGACTACGGGGGCTCATGATAACCTGCGGGATCAACCAAATTCTCGTAGCGGAGTGAGCATTGGGTTCCGGAAGGTTCGATCTCGCGGGTAAGTGCGCGGTTGTTGTTGGCGGTACGTCGGGGTTGGGGAAGGCGATCGCTTTGGGGCTTGCCGAAGATGGCGCTGATGTGGTGGCGGCTTCGCGGCGCCAGGCGGAAACAGACCAGGTTGCGGCTGAAATCGAGGGTCTTGGGCGGCGTTCCCTAAGTGCAACCGTCGATGTGCGCGACCGGTCTTCGATCGAGGTGCTGCGGAAGAAGGTTCTGGATCGCTTCGCCAAGGTCGACATCCTGGTCAACGCCGCGGGTATCACGGCAAAGGTGCCGACTCTCGAATGCTCAGAGGAAGATTGGACCAACGTCCTGGATATCAACCTGAACGGCACCTGGCGGTCGTGCCAGGTTTTTGGCAGGACGATGGTCAGTCAGGGATTCGGGAAAATCCTCAACATCGCGTCGCTTTCCACGTTCGTGGGTTTCAACCAGGTTGCCGCATATGCAGCCAGCAAAGCCGGAGTGGGCTCGCTGACGAAAACGCTGGCGATTGAGCTGGCTCCCTACAAAATCTGTGTCAATGCTATTGCTCCCGGCGTCTTCCCGACGGCATTGAACGCCGAGCTGATTCTGCATACCGGCCGCGGGCGGGAGCTGAAGATGCGCACTCCCATGAAACGCTTTGGCGAGATGGAGGAGCTTGTGGGCGGCGCGGTGTACCTGGTTTCCGACGCGGCTTCTTTTGTCACGGGCGAGATCCTGGTGATCGATGGCGGATTTCTGGCCAGCGGAGTGAATCAATGAAAATCGTAGGCGCCAGGGTGATCGTCTGCAGTCCAGGCCGCAATTTCGTGACATTGAAGGTCGAGACCGACGAGGGAATTTACGGTCTGGGAGACGCGACACTGAACGGTAGGGAACTGGCCGTCGCCAGCTACCTGGAAGACCATCTGATCCCGTGCCTGATCGGGCGGGACCCATTCCAAACAGAAGATATCTGGCACTACTTTTATCGCGGCGCGTACTGGAGACGCGGCCCGGTCACCATGACAGCGCTTGCGGCGATCGATATGGCACTCTGGGATATCAAAGGTAAGGCCCTCGGCGCCCCTGTCTACAACCTGCTGGGGGGAAAGAGCCGTACTGGCGTGATGGTCTATGCCCACGCCACCGGGCGCGATATTCCCGAGACAATTGATGAAGTGGAGAAGTACCGGGCGAAGGGATATATCGCGATACGCGCCCAGAGCGGCGTTCCCGGGCTGAAGTCAACGTACGGAGTTTCCAAGGACGACAAGTATTACGAGCCGGCAGAACGCGGTCTTCCCGCAGAGAGCGTGTGGTCGACAGAAAAATATCTGCGGCATGTGCCGAAGCTATTTGAGGCCCTGCGCAGCACGCTAGGCGACGACCTGCATCTGCTGCACGACGTGCATCACCGTTTGACCCCGATCGAAGCGGCGCGGCTGGGCAAGGAGCTTGAGCCTTACCATCTGTTTTGGCTGGAAGATCCGGTTGCGGCTGAATTGCAGGAGGGCTTCCGGCTGATCCGACAGCACACCACCACCCCGCTGGCCGTTGGCGAGGTCTTTAACACCATTTGGGACGCTGAATTGCTCATTCGCGAGCAGTTGATCGACTATCTGCGAATGAGTGTGGTGCACGGCGGCGGCCTGACGCCGATGAAGAAGGCAGCTGATTTTGCAGCTTTGTACCACATTCAGACCGGGTGTCACGGAGCCAGCGATATGTCCCCGGTTTGCATGGCGGCGGCGTTGCACTTCGACCTTGCGATCAACAACTTTGGCGTCCAGGAACACATGCTGCACAACGCAGAGACGGAGGAGACCTTCGCCCATGCGTACGCTTTTAAAGAGGGCTACATGTATCCGGGAGACCAACCGGGCCTCGGGGTCGATATTCGGGAAGATGTAGCGGCGCGTTTTCCCTACCAGCGGGCTTATCTGCCGGTGAATCGCAAAGAGGATGGCACGTTGTTTCACTGGTAGCTGGTGCTCGTTCGAGGTTGCCGGTTTTCCGCGGAAAATGAAAAGGCGCGACGAAACCGCTACACTCTAAGTCGAACTGGTACAAGGGGAGAGGTTGTCATGTCGGAAAAAGGTTCGCAGGAGCCCACGAGGCGCAGGTTCCTGGAAGTAAGTGGGGCTGCGTTGGCGGCGGCCGCGATGGTTCCGCTCGCCCAGGGTCAGCAGGAGAAGCCTGTGCGGTCCGCGGACCATAGCCAGCCGAACGAAGAGCAGCCAGGCGAGAACAACACGGCCCTGGATGATGAGAATCCAAGTTCGGTCTGGTCGCCGGAGACGGATAACGGCACCGTCGAGCCGTTCAAGTATTCTTTCGCGCTGGCGCACAAACGCATCGAAGACGGCGGATGGACGCGGCAGGTTACTGCGCGCGAGTTGCCGATTTCGAAGACCCTGGCCGGCGTAGAAATGCGCCTGGTTGCCGGTGGCGTGCGCGAACTGCACTGGCATACCAGCGCCGAATGGGCCTTCATGACGTATGGCAATGCCCGCATTACCGCCGTGGACGCACAAGGCCGAAGCTTCGTGAACGACGTCACGGCCGGTGATCTATGGCTGTTTCCCGGCGGCATTCCTCACTCCATCCAGGGGCTCGGCCCAGATGGCGCAAGGTTCCTGCTGGTGTTCAATGATGGCGACTTCAATGAGTTTGAGACCTTTCTTTTGACGGATTGGTTCAAGCACACCCCCAAGGAAGTGCTGGCTAAAAACTTCAACGTTGCGGAATCGACCTTTGCAAATCTTCCGAAGAAGGAACTGTTCATCTTTGCGGCAGAGATGCCGCGGCCCCTTTCGGAAGAGCAGGAGCAGGCCGCCCAGGGGACCGGCTCCATTGACAGTGACTATGTTTTCCGGGCCAGCACGATGCCGCCGACGAAGACAACAGCGGGTGGGGAAGTGCGCATTGTGGAGAAGAAGCAATTTCCCGCTACCAACATTGCCGCGGCGATTGTCCGCGTCAAACCGGGCGGGATGCGTGAGATGCACTGGCATCCTCTCTCCGACGAATGGCAGTACTACGTGACCGGCAAAGCGCGCATGACGGTCTTTCAGGCCGGAGGGAAGGCGCGGACCTTCGACTTTCAGGCTGGGGACGTGGGGTATATCCGGATGTCACGCCCTCACTACATCGAGAACATGGGCAACGAAGACCTGCTGTTTCTCGAAGTGTTTCCGATTCCAACGTATCAGGACATCTCTGCAGCCGAATGGCTGGCGCACACGCCTTCCCGGTTGGTGGATCAGCATTTGAAGACAGGCGAAGACTTCCTCAAGAAGATACCGAAACAGGAAGCGGTGGTGACGCCGATCTAGCAGACGGCAGAAAATGCTTCGCTCTGTTGGAAGACCGAGCGTCGGCTTTTGCGGCGTCTATCGAGAACTGCGTGCAGGAGACTGCGCTTAGTCTCCTGCCACGGCTTCGAACTGTTCTGCGGATTGTTGGCTGCGCAGGCCCTTCTCAAAGGCAGCCAGTTGGGCTTCGATGTCGCCTTCGATGGCGCGGCGCTTGATGATGTCCTCGCGGTAGCGGCGCAGGAAGTAATCAATGGTCTCCACGCGGATGCGAATGGAACCCGAGGGCTTGTTCTCATCCAGGTCCTTGAACGAGAAGTACGGCGTTCCCGACTGTTCGATGATGCCCTCGATCACGCCATAGATGGGCGCGTCGTGACCGCACTTGAAGCTGGAAACTTCCAGGGCTACCAGGTTCGGATGCCGCGCCGTAAACTTTGCCGCCCACACCTTGTGGTTGGTGCTGGTGGAGTAACGGTTCTTCCACACATCCTGGATGTCGAGCGGATGTGTAATCAGCCCCGCGCGAACTTCATCCCCGAAAAGGCGGTCGAGCATATCCTCATCCAGCGGCAGAGTGCTTTGGGAGAAGACGGGGTATCCCAGCTTCTGGAACTCCTCCATAATCTCGTGGTTCAGGCCTGGATCGTGGTGATAGACGCGGCCCAGCATCACGATGCCGATCCGGTCTTCGCGTTCGAGTTGATCGAGCGTCTCCCGTGCCTGGCGGCGAATGTCAGCTTCGCAGTCAAGCAGAGCCTTGAACCCAGCATCGAGCGCACGCTGATTTTCTTCCCGTGAGAGCCCAAGGATGGGACCCCAGGCCTTGAACATCTGGTCGGCGCAAATCCTCTGGTCCTGCAGATTCAGAATCGGATCCACGTAGCTGATGTTGTTCTCGGTGAAGATGTCGCTTTCCTTGGTGAAGGCGGCCTTCACTACCTCGGGCGTTGCAGTGACGGTCGGGCATGCGTTAGAACCGGTCAGGTTCACCAACGAAGTGTGGAGCACGTCGTACATCGGGAACCAGATCGCATGCAGCGGCTTCTTGCTGTGCTTGGTCGCAATCAGGTTGTAGACGTGGGCAATGCCAATCTTTGACGGGTAGCAGGGATCGATGGCGCCACGGCTCGCACCGGCGCGGTAGAGTTCCGGCGTGGTGTAGTCGGAGTAAATCAGGTTCTCAGACTTCAGTCCGAGACTTGCAAAGTAGGCATTAAAGAGCGGCGCGTAGGTGTAGGTGTTGAGCAGGCGCGGGATGCCGATGCGGAAATCTGCGCGCTTCTGCATGAGGGCTACCCGCTCTTTCACGGTCTTCGAGACAAACAGACCCTTGGTGCTGGGCAGTGCGTCGGCGACTAAGGGCGTCTGGCGGTGACGGAACACGTCCCGGGCAGCGATGTCGACGTAATTTGGATTGGCTTCCTTGATCTTGTCGATGTCCGCCTTAATGTCCTTCATGTCGGCCAGATCTTCGACAGTCCCTTTTTCGCAGGTGGCGATGATCAGGCGCTGTTCACCAACACGCAGGGGAACTTTGGTTTTGCGCGGCTGGAAGTCAACCGGCTTGGGTAGCTCAACGACTTTGCTGGATCCGGGAGACATCTGGATCTGAATCAACGGCTCGATCTTGGCTTTGAATGTTCCCTTGCTGCTGCCGGTGCCGCAGGAAGAACCGTGGGTTTCTGCCGCAGGCAGATTTGCCTGGATCTGCTCCAGACTGGGCAAATTCGTGACCACCTGCGCCGCACCATTCTGTGCCACTGCTGCTACTGCCGGCGCATGATCGTGATCATGCGCGTGGTCATGATGGTGGTCCTGACCTTGCGAGCTGGTCACGTCGACGTCGATGAAGGTGCGCAGGCAATTGTTTTTGCAGAAGTAGCAGCGCGTGTCTTCGTTGCGGGTGGTGCGGTAGCGAATATTGCGTACCGCCTCCAGGCCGATAAAGGTGGTCCGCATGCCGTTGTTCCACAAGCGCAGAGCTTCCTGAGCCGCGCCGATCGCACCCGACTCGCCGCAATGCTCGTGCACGATGATCTCGGGTTCCTTGCCCTTGGCGCGGAAGCTCGACTTGATGAAATCAACCTCGGCTTTGACGACGGCCAGGTTGTTCTGTGTGCCGCCCTGGAGAACAAAGCGTGACCCAAGCGAAGCAAGATTCGGGATGCTGGCAACATAAAGAAAAACGTTCTTGGGCAGCACATCGGCGAGGCCGGCCAGGATCTCTTCCGACCGCCAGCCCTGGCGCTGGAAGTTCACGATGTCGGACTGCATGAACACGGCGCAGCCATAGCCGAACTGCGGCATCGACTTGGCAGAGAAGGCAATATCCGCGAATTCCTCTACCTTCTTGCCGAAACCTTCCGCGGTCGATTGCAGGAAGTAGCCGTTGCCGGCAGAGCACTGGGTGTTGAGCTTGAAATCCTTGACCCGCCCGTCTTTCAGGACGATGAGTTTAATATCCTGGCCGCCGACATCGATGATCACGTGCGGATCGTCGTAGAACTTGAGGGCTGACTCGGTGTGCGCTACGGTTTCCACCAGGGCTACATCTGCGCCCAACACGTCCTTGAGTATGTCCTTCGCGTAGCCGGTAGTGCCTACGCCCAGAACCTCCAGCTTGGCGCCTTTGGTCTCGATCTGCTCCCGCAGCTTCTCGAACATCTCGATCCCATCCTGGATCGGGTTGCCGTTGGAGAGTTGGTATGTTTTGCAAAGGATCTCGCCCTGCTTATCCAGCAACACGGCCTTGGTGGATGTGGATCCACCGTCGATGCCGATAAACCCGGATATCGTCTGGCCGGGCAGAAACTCAGCGTTGATAAACTTCTTCTTGCGGAATTGCTCTTTAAACTGCACTAGCTCCGCATCTTCCGCGACCAGACCCTTGCCACCGGCAGCCGCCTTTTCTTCGGCCCGGCCATAATCGATGTAGTAGAGCAGTTTTTCATAGCCAAGATAACGGCCGACGGCGGCCTCTTCGTCTTTGCCGAATTCCACAGCCCCCAGAGCCGCAAAGTACTGAGCATTTTCCGGAACCTTGATCAGTTCCTCGGGCTTCATTCCTTCCGGGATTTCGACCTTGCGCTCTTTCCACATGATCGGGATATTTGCCTGCCATGCTTCGCGCATCCCTTTGATAAATCCGTTGGGGCCGCCAAGCAGCAGAACATGCGGGCGCAGCGTGTGGCCGCGGGTGAGCACACTGAGGTTCTGCAGAACAATGGCTTCGAACAGCGACGCCATGAGCTCGTGCGAAGGAGTGCCCGTCTTCTGCAGGCCGTTGATGTCAGTCTCTGCGAAGACGCCGCACTTACCGGCAACCTTGTGCAGCTTGACGCCGTGATAAGCCTGGTTGGACAGTTCAGTTGCGGGAATCTTCAGCTTGGCGTTGATCTTGTCGATGACGGCGCCTGTACCGCCGGCGCACTTGTCATTCATGGAGGGAATCTTCTTTTTGCGACCCGTCTCCTCATCGTCCTTGAACACGATGATTTTGGCGTCCTGGCCACCCAGCTCGATAACCGAGTACACCTCGGGGTGAAGCTTTTCGACGGCCAGGGAGACGGCATGCACTTCCTGGACGAACTTGGCGCCGACCATCTCGGCAATCGTCCCGCCCCCAGATCCGGTGATAAAGATCCGGGTATTGTCCTGGTTGATTCCGGTGTCAGCTTCCATGCGGCGCAGAAACTCGAGCACCTTCTCGGGCTGCCGTGTTTCGTGGCGTTGATAGTCCTGCCAGATGGTCTTATCCGTGGCGGCATCCACCACGATCGCCTTTACCGTGGTGGAACCCACATCCAAACCAACCAAAAACTGGTGCATACACTCTCCCTGGAAAGCCGTCGTTGGACTGCAATGGAACGGTTAGGCTACCTGTACGGCAGCCTCCGGCGCTTTCGGGCGGCGAGCGTAGGCCCGGTCTTTCTTCATCAGTTCACTGACATGCCAGGCGAACTGAGCGGCGGTTCCCGCCACGCCGTGCCGGTGAGGGAACTTGTACAGCGCATGCTTCAGTTCAGGATGGGCATCGACGTATTCCCGCAGTTCCTCGAGCGATCTGCCGGTCTCCTTGAGGACGCCGTCGAACTCGGCACGAGCCTTTGCCTTGGCCTCGGCGAGCGCCATCTGCACGCGGCTGTGAGCGTTCACTTCGCCTTCTCCGGAGGTTTCCACCGGGAGGAAGATCATGTCCTTGTACTTGTTGACCACCCGCGACTGCACGCCGTCGGACTGCGTGGAAGGCATGCAACCGAAGGGCTTGAGAGCCAGGACCATGTGGCAGAGGTGGTTCACGGTGTAGTAGACGTTCTTGCCGACTTCCATGAACCCTTCGCCGCCGCGGGCAAGTTGATGGTAGAAGGGATGCGCCAGGCGGGAGAGTTCCTTCTGCGGAATCAGCCGGTGGGCGGTGTCACCCATGTGACGGATGGTGCGGTGGTAGAAGTAATTCCACATGACACTGCCGGCACTCAAGCCGCCGGTCTTTTTAAAGACCTTCATCTTGTTGGCGGCGTGTTTTTTCACTTCGTACCACTTAGGATCCTGGTAAGGAGCTTCGGCGCTGGCACGCGCACGGGCGCCTTCTTTGGCCACGTACATCATGTAGGAGATCCAGGTTGCGATGGGTTCCACCAGAACCTGGGCGCCTTCCTTTTCCAGGAATGCAAACATGTTGAAGTTGCCGTCGCCCTCAGTGGTCTGGGCCCAGAACTCGCCGGTAATCTTGACGATGGGCTTTACCCGCAGGCGGTCGACCTCGATTGCGTTAATGCTGTCACGGCAGGCATGCAAGGCATCGACGTACTCCTTGCCATAAACGTTGTGCGCGATTTTGCCCAGGGTGCAGCCAATGCCCTCGACCTTTTTGTTCTTGGCGATCCAGGGGCGCGCCCACTCGGGAGCCGCTTCCATGATGTGCCAGCGCTTACGCCCGCGCAGGGTATCGGTGAGGGTCTTGACGGACTCGCGGATCACACGATCCGTTTCGCCCTTGTTTACCTCGAACGGGCGCACCTGGTAAACGAGCTCATTGATTACGTCGCCAAGATTGAGGGCATTGAGCATGCCCATACCGAAGTCGACAGAGAACTTCAGGCCAGGCTCGCCGCTGGCAGCCTTGATGCCGTCAGTCTGCTGGAACAGCAGCACCCGGAAGCCTTCGAAACCGGAGTTCTGCAGGGCAAACCGGTATTCCGCCTCATACATGCCAAAGCGGCACGGACCGCAGGAACCGGCGGTGAAGAAGACGTAGTTGTCAATGATCTGCTGGCGGGTCAAACCCTGCTGCTCCAGCTTCTGCAGGTAACGGACAAGGTTGCCGACTGTGAAGTAGGTCGGATTGCACTGGCCGTTGTTGCCGAACTCCTTGCCGGCCTGGAAGTCGGCGACTTCGGGAGTCGGGATGTTCTCGCATTTGTAGCCGCTTCCGTGGAAGACAGCCTTGATCATTTCCTCGTGCTTCCAGGTGAGTCCCCCGAACAGGATGGTGACGTAATCCCGTTCCGGGCCCGTGAAGGTCCGCTCAACCGGCTTTTTGAACTCACGCATGCGCGCCAGTCCAGCCTGCGCGCGAAGGCGCGCCCGCTCGGCGTCGATGCGGGATTGGATTTCAACTTCGGCGTCCGTCTGCACAATCTCGTTCACAACCACCGGCATGGGGGATCTCCTGTCTCCGTTGTTGAACCGCTTGTTGTTATAGGCCCGATGTTGAATGGGATAGAGTGCCGGCTACATCTGGCCCTTCATCCCCTGGAAACCATGCGCTAGCTGTTTAAAGAAATATTTAATGACCCGCTGATCGTTGTAGCACCAGCCCAGGATGTGGTTCAGAGTGGAGAAACAATGGGTCTGGCAGGTTTCTTTCTGATGATCCAGTTGCTTGGTTTCGAACTTGTGGTTGCCAACCACCCCCCAATCGTAGCTGGCGGTATACATCGGGAAGCAGGGCGCTAAGGTTCCATCCACACGTATGATCATGGAATTCTGACCGGCCCGGCAGTTCCACGGGAAATGGTTGCCCTTCATGAAATCGACCATCTGCCAGAGGCGGGTGTTCGAATTAACCATCTTATAGCCGCTATCCTGCTTTTCCGTCAACCATTGAATGGTTTCCTCAACCGCCGGCCAGTCATTTTTTGTTATATAGGTAACGTTCTGGTCAGCGTGCTTGAAGTGATCGTCCTGTTCCAGCAGTGGCGATTCGTTGATGTGGTAGTCCGTAGCAATCCCGCAATCATGGGCGATCTCGGTCAACTGCCGGACATCATCTAGATTGTTGCGGCAGATGTTGATGTTGAGAAAGACGGAATAACCGTACCCATACTGTTTACGAACGAGGTAATCGAATTGTTTCCGGATGGGCGCCAACGCTTTAGGGAGACCCTGTTTGATGTCGACGGCATCGACGGCGATATTGAAGGTGGAAATTCCGGCGTCTGCCAGTTTATCGATCACATCAATGCGCAGCAGGCGGGCATTGGTGGGTAAGTAGATCCAGAAATCCTTCTTTGCGGCGTAATAGGTGATGCGCTGGATGAAGTCAGGCCGCAGAAGGGGTTCCCCACCCATATAAGCGAGTACGCGGCAACCCGTGCCATGCAGCCAGTCGATCGAGCGCACGGCGGTATCTTCGGTCATTCCCTTCACCTTGTTGTCGAATGCCCAGCAATAGTGGCAATCGAGATTGCATTTGAACTCGGTGAAGAGATAGGAGATCAAAGGGTGGAAGTCGCCGGCGGTGACCCTGGACCGGATGTAGGGGAAGAGCCATCCGCGCATCGCGTGATAGATCTGTCCACCTGTCCAATGACGTTTCTCTGGTGGCTGCCATGATGCGTCGTCTTCGATGGGCCCAAGCAATTCGGGGCGCTGTGGAAAAACCGGATCCGGAAAACGTCGCGGCTCCCCAATCGGCTGCAACCCCGGGATCGGAGCGGCGGGTTGGGTTAAGAGACTATGCAGCGGGACATCAAGCCGGAAACTAGGAACCTGCGCGGTGTCTTGTTCGACTGGTTCTACTGGCATCACACCCCCCGGTGTAACAAAGCGAATGAATAAAGTTCTGCGGGATTCTGAAGGTACAGTGGATGCACCTCCACTCACGGCCCTTGCAAGCATCATGCCATAGGTCAGCTTTCAACAGGTCCCACGGTAAACGATTGAAAGGCAACGAATAGTTTGGATGCAGCGGGCGTTGGAAGGGTCGCGTCGTGCCAATAAACTGGCTGGACTGTCAACTATCTGGCATCCGTGAAAAGCAGTGCGCTCGTTCTCCAGTGGATCCCGGACAAAGCGACGAGAATGAAAAACTGATACCTCTCGCAGCAGTCCGTCATCTCTGATGCATACAACGGAGGTCCCCACCGGACTATGCAGAGGTGTCCAAATCCGAACGAAGGATCCCCAGGCGCGACGCGGAAGCACGTTGAGGACGTTCTGCAATTTGCTCGCAAGCTGGAAAGGCACAGTCAACCTGAGCAACTCCTGCATGCTTTGCCCTCGGAGTTGTGCGACCTGCTGGAATGCATGATGTCCGCAGTCGTTTATCTGCGGGACGGGGAGTTGTCCGTCCAGGTCGTCGATTGTGACGGTGCGGCGCTTGCACAAGGCGATTGCGTTGGCAAATGGGCGGAGGAGATTTGGTCCGCTGTATCCGGGCAGGAGAAACCCCTGGTCATCGGGGCGCTCGATCAACAGGACCAATTCCCCGAGACCCGCACGTTTCTTCTCGGCTGTGGCTGTCAGTCTCTTTGCGTTCTTCCGCTGTCGACCGGCCTTCACCGTATTGGTGCTCTCTGTATCGGTCGGAAGCAGCCCGAGGCGTTCTCTGACCAGGAATCGTCTCTGCTTTCGTTGGTGGGCCACTACGCCGCGCTGGCGATTGGGGACCGGATTAACTTTGCCCAGTCCGAGTTGGTTCGGGCTGAATTGGAGGAGGAAAGGACCAAGTTAAGTCTCATCCTCAACTTGAACAATAGCGTCGTTTCCAATCTTGAATTGAGAGATGTGCTACGAGCCATCTCCCCTGGAATTCGCTGGGCCATGCGGCTGGACGGGGTTGCCCTGATCTTGCCGGATGGGGAAGGCCGGGAGTTGCAGCTGTATGCGCTGGATTTTCCTGAGAGCAAGTCTTCTTTGCGGCAGGACGCCTCTGTTGCGCTGGATGGATCGGTTGCCGGACAGGTGTTTCGTAGCGGAAGGGCCTGGGTAGGGGATATCGGGCAATTGAAAAGTGCCGGCCTGGATCACCGAATCGCATCGGCAGCTGGAGTGCAGACGTTGTGCATGCTGCCGTTGCTTCGAGGCAATCGGGTACTGGGTGTTCTGTGCCTGGTGCGGATGGAGAAGAACGCGTTCACCACACCGGATATCGGATTTCTAGGGCAGGTCGCCGGCCAGATCGCGATTGCTATCGACAACGCATTTGCGTATCGCCAGATTACGGAGCTCAAGGACAAGCTGACCCAGGAAAAGCTGTACTTCGAGGATGAGCTGCGTAGCGAAATGAACTTCCAGGAGATCATAGGCAACAGCAGCGTGCTCTGCCGGGTTCTGAGCCAGGTGGAAGCGGTGGCCCCTACCGGATCGACGGTTTTAATACACGGCGAGACCGGGACTGGTAAAGAGCTGATTGCCCGTGCTGTGCATAACCTCAGCCAGCGCAGCTCGAACCCGTTCGTGAAGCTGAACTGCGCGGCTATCCCGACAGGTTTGCTGGAGAGCGAGCTGTTCGGGCACGAGCGCGGCGCGTTTACCGGAGCGGTGACTCAGCGCATTGGCCGCTTTGAACTGGCTTCGCAGGGCACCATCTTCCTCGACGAGGTGGGAGAAATTCCGCTGGAGTTGCAGCCAAAATTGCTTCGGGTCCTTCAGGAGAGGGAATTCGAACGCCTTGGCGGCTCGCGCACCCTGCGCACCAACGCTCGGCTGATCGCGGCGACTAATCGCGATCTACGCAACATGGTGGAAGAGCAGAAATTTCGTTCCGACCTTTTCTATCGGCTCAATGTGTTTCCCATTCATGTGCCTCCGCTGCGAGAGCGTACGGAAGATATCCCGTATCTGGTACGCCACTTTGCGCAGCATTTTGCCTTCAGCATGGGTAAGCAGATCGAGACCATTCCGTCCGAGACCATGAACGCATTGGTCCGTTACCCATGGCCCGGCAATATTCGTGAGCTGCAGAATGTCATCGAGCGCGCAGTCATCCTTTCCAAGGGGCCGATTCTGAAAGTGCCGCTCGCGGACCTGAAAGTGCGGGGGACGGAGCCGGTGCGGAGCAATGACCCCGCAACCCTCGAGGAGGTCGAGCGGCGGCACATCCTCTCGGTCCTGGAGCAGACAAATTGGGTATTTGCCGGACCCAACGGAGCGGCTGCCCGGCTGGGCATCAAGCGCCCAACGCTGCAATTCCGTATGCAGAAGCTGGGAATTTCTCGTCCCCAAAGGCCTCAGGCGAATTGAGTTGAGGTGCCAACTATCTGGCACCATGCCAGCGTTTTGGCGCAGGGCTGCCATCCGCACGCCTTGAAGAGCCTTTTCTTGCTTAGCTAAGACTTCTAGACAAGCCAATTCGAAGTAGGCCCGAGGATTGCATCTGGGCGTTCAGTAGCCTGCGTCGCTTTTGAAGAGAAACCGGAGGGTCCGCCCCCCAACCACGGGAAGACATCATGCTGAGAATTACAGTCATGGAAAATCGCCTGGAGGAAAGGTGGGTTCTGCAAGGCAGGCTCACCAAAAGGTCGGTCGCTGAGCTGGTTTCCAGCTGGAGGGCATCCACCGCGAAACCCTCGACCCTGTGCCGAATTGTTGACCTCAATGAGGTCACCTCCATCGATAAGAGTGGGGAAGAGGCACTCTCGATGATGGTTCACGACGGGGCGACCTTTGTTGCATCGGGTGTCTATACGAAGCATCTCCTGGTCCAACTCCAGGCGCGGCAGGCTCACCAGAAACATTTGAACTAAATGAAATGGGATTTGCTCCAGCATAGGCAGTTGAGCGCGCCCATGCTGGAGAAACCCCCCAAACGGCCCTCAAAACAGGATTTTGAGAGCCAGTTGAACGTTGAAGGGCTCGCCCGGGCCGATGCCGGGTGAGTAGTTGCCTGCGCCGATGGTTGAGCCAATCTGCCCGAAGCTATCGGTGCCGGTAGCATCGTTACCAAGCTGGGTCGGTCCGGGATTGGCAAGATTCAGGTGATTGAACAGGTTGAACATTTCCACCCGAAACTGCGCGTTCACGCGCTCCGTAATGTGGGTGTTTTTGAAGATTGAGAGATCGATATCTTCGAAGCCAGGGCCAAAAATGCTGTTGCGCGTGAAGTCTCCGTAGCTTCCAAACGCCGGGTCAGCGAAGGCTGCGGGATTAATCCACTGGACCACTCCGTTCTGAATCTCGTGGGAAACGCCAGCGAATGGATTCCCAATGATGTTCGGGCGCTGCGCGTACTGATTCTCGCCGGTTGTATCCGTGCCGGTGTACAGGTTGATTGGTTGTCCTCCTTTAAACGTAAAGACCGCGTTGGTTTCCCACCCGGACGTTAGCAGTTTTGGTCCGCGGAACTGAGGTATCTCATAGTTTGCGTAGCCGACAAATCCATTGCGCGTGTCGAAGTCGCTGTTGCCGTAGTCACCTTTGAAATTGGTGCTGTCCTGGGGCAGATTCCCGCGGTATGACGTAGCTTCGTCGAGGTTATGGCTCCAGGTATAGCTGAACTGGGTGGTCAGCCCATGGAATCCGCGGATTCTGAAGATCGTTTGTAGCGCGTTGTAGTTCGAGGTCCCAATGCTCTCGATCTGGTTGATATCGCCATACTGGGGATACTGCGACAGGAACGGCCGCTCGGTAACACCGCTGTAGAGCGTGTTCTGATAAAGAACGTCGGCGGTTGGTCCGCCAAGATAGGGCTGGTTGATGTTCAGCAGACTGAGCAGATGCCGCCCTTCACTGCCAACATAGCCAATTTGAAACAGCATGTGGGCGCCTAGCGATTGCTCAACTTGAAGGCTGTAATTAAAGTTGTAGGAATTTTTGAAGTTGCGATTTACAGAGAAGACTCCGCAGGGATTCGAAGGATTGCACAAGGTGGTTGTGGTTGGCGTAATCACCGGGAAGATTGCCTGGCCCGGAACTACGGTGGTTCCGTACGTAGCCACGGTATAGACGGGTTCGGGGCCGCCGGGGTTTCCTTCTACGCCATTGGGTGCGTTGTTGTTGGTGCGGTTATCCAGGAAGGGATTGGCGTTGGGAGTATCGAAGAACATTCCGAACCCCCCTCGGATGACGGCTCCATTGACCGAAGCGGGAGCATAGGAAAATCCGACGCGAGGGCTGAAGTTCGTCCAATCTGAAGGATAAAGTTGTGAGATCTGATTCCCCTGGAATGCCAGGCCGTCGCTGCTGGTGAGCTCTGGACGGAACACCGAAATGTTCTGGAAATTGCTGTGCATCGGTTGCATGTAATCGTATCTGAGACCGTAATCGATATTGAGTCGTGGAGTGAGTTGCCAGCTATCCTGCGCAAACAGATCGAAGGTAGTAATAAATACCTGCCGCTCGGCATTGCCGCGGGCAATACTCGCCGAAGACATATAGCCGCCGAGGAAATCGGCCAAAGAGAGAACACTGCCTAGCGACCCGCTGGCGCAGGCCGAGGCAAGTGAAGGACTGCTGGCGAAGTAGCCGGTACAGTTCTGATAATCATTCGCCCACGGTCCAGTCGAACCATTAAATACGAAGGTTCCGACGGAGTGGCGCTGATAGAACTCATCCACTTGTGCCTGGCGAAACTCTCCACCAAAGCGCATCTGGTGTTTTCCTTTCACCCACGACAAAGCTTCGTCGAGATGGCCGGTAATGTCGTTCCGTCCCTCCGGAGGCGTGTTGCCGATGGTTTCGAAACCGGAAATCTTGATGTTAGGGGCCTGGGTATAGGGCGAATTGGTAACAAAGCCAAGGGAGTCAACATTGAACCCGGTCTTCTGATCGCTGAAGACCTGATTGAAGTAGTTGACCCCGATCGTAATCTGGTTGGTCAGGTGCGACGACAAAGTCAAGTTGTGAACCAGCGAGTAGTTATAAACGTGGATCGGAGCGACTTCAAAGTAGTAAGGGATGACGCAATTGCAGACCGGGGCAATCTGATTTCCCTGGCCAAGAAAGGCGCGAGCCGACAGCGACTGCCGATCGCTGAAGTTATGATCGAGTTTGATGACTCCGTTGTAACTATAACCTGTTTCGGGAGCCGCCGCTGAGAAGTTCGGACTGGCGGCGGGACCGGTCAGCGAGTCCGCCGGCCACAGATTCGTCAGCAGGTTTCCCATGGCGGAGTTTGTCGTCACACCGTAGTAGGCGAGGATCGGTTGCGCTTGTTGCTGATATGCCGTCGAGGGCTCAGTGCCTTGATATCCGGTGGCAATCGTGAATTGCTGCTTTTCAAAATTTTCAAACCAGAAGGTGTGATCTTTCCAGAAGGGTCCGCCCGCAGATTCGCCCCATTGCTGATTGCGCAGCGGCGGGTTGCCTTGTTGGAACGGTGACACCACGGCCAAGGCTTCGTTGCGGTTGTAATAATAGGCGCTTCCATGGATCGAATTGGTACCCGACTTAGTGACGAGATTGACCGAGCCGCCAGGATTGCGCCCGCTTTCCGGTGACGCCTGGGTTTGTAACGAGAACTCTTCGACAGAGTCAATGGGCAGAGTGATGCCGGCGATGTTCTCTACTCCGCCCTGATTCACGGCTGGGATGTTATGCCAGAGGTCGTTGTTATCAGAGCCGTCGATCTGCCAGTTAACCTGATTGGCGCGCGTTCCATTCACCGATCCGTAGCCACCCAACGAGTAGCCCGCATAGCCGGGAGCCATGCCGATCATTTGTGTGAAATCGCGTCCGTTCAGTGGAACGTCCTGGATTGTTTTGCCAGATAGAACCGTGGTTTGCGTTGGAGTTGTCGTATCCAATGCCAGACCTGCGGCATTGACTTCGACCGTTGTCGCCTGCGAGGCGACGGCTAGCTTGAGCGGAAGGCTATAAATCGCTCCAGCCGAGACCTGGACCTTTTGCACCTTCAGGGTCTCAAATCCTGACGCTGTAGCGCTCACCGTATAAGCGCCCAAAGGCAAATCGGGAAAGTCGAATTCGCCCGCGCTGGAGGTCACGGTGGTTTTGGAGACGCCGGTAGCGTCATCCGTGATCTGAACCTGCGCTGCCGGGATGGCAGCCCCCGCTTGATCAGTCACGGTGCCATTAATGCCACCGCGAAAATTCTGTGCCGCCACAAATTGCGAGCTCGAAATCAGGGCGAAGAGGAAAGTAAAAACAGAGATATAGCGAACGCGCGAGTAGCTAGTTGCCATGTAACAACCTCCAAAGAGCGTAGAAAGGCGTCTTCCTGGCCCCCTGAAATCCGGGGCCGGCTGGGAACATGAAAGGGCCTGATCTTCGACTTGGAAGGTTGCTGCGGAGCCTGTTGGTGACTGCCGCGCTTCGACGATGAAGGCGTTCCACCGCGAACATGAAACCGAGAACGGCTGCGGTATGCGCTAAATTAACCGGATTCCCGATTGAAACGCAACCACAAAATGAAGGAGAAGAAAACTGAATTCAGTTCAAGTGAACATTTCCAGGACAATACGTTCTAAGCTCCAACCTCACTCATGCTGGTTGAGGTGGAACGGCGCCGGGTTAGATGGTAGTAGACCACCGGCGTCACCACCAGGCTGAGCGCGATGGAAATGGTGAGCCCGCCGATGACGGCAATGGCCAGCGGCTGCAACATCTGTGAGCCCGCGCCCAAGGCGAGCGAAAGCGGCAGCATTCCGCATATGGTCGCGATCGCGGTCATGAGAATGGGCCGCCTGCGTCGTTCGGCGGCATGGAGCATTGCCTGCCGCGCGTCCATACCTCCGGCACGAAGTTGCTCGTCGGCGTCGAGCAGAAGGATGCCGTTTTTTGCCACGATGCCGATCACCATGATGAGGCCCATGAAGCTGGACACATTGAAGTTCGTATTGGTGATCAGCAGTGCAAATACGACTCCGGCTAGTGATAGAACCGAACTGGTCAGAATTGCGACCGGCGCAGCAAAATTGCGGAACTCCGCCAACAGAACGCCAAACACTAGTGCCAGCGCCAGTATCAGAACCCGGGTCAAGTCAGAAAAGGAGCGCTGCTGCTCCTGATAGGTGCCGCCGTACTCAATGCGGACGCTGGATGGGATCTGAAGGTGGCTCACCACATCCCTTACCTTGACCATGGTTCCACCGAGATCGGAGCCTTCCAGCCGCCCGCTCACCAGAATGACCTGCTGCAGGTTTTCGCGGTGAATTTCGTTCTGCGGCGGCAACTGAGTGATCGTGGCCATGGAGCCAAGCGTCGCCGTATGTCCCGTGCTGCTATTGAAGACAGTGTTCTCGATGGCTTCGAGGGACGCGCGATTGGCATCCGGCAGGCGCACGCGGATGGTGTAGGGCCTGCCGTTGGAAATCAATGGATCATTGGTGGGTAGGCCATCGAGGATGGATGTCGCATCCTCCGCCACTTCGGTTGGCGTGAAGCCAAGGCGCCCGGCAAGCACAGGATCGACCTGAAAACTGGTGGCGGGTCCGCTGATGGTGTTGTCGACGCCATTCTCGGTATCTACCACCCCGGGAATTTTGGCGATGGCCTGCTGAACCCGAGGCCCGAGCGTAAGCAGGAGGTTCTGGTCGTTGGAGAAGAGCTTGATCTGGATCGGTTCGGGCGAATTGGAGAGGTCGCCGATCATATCCTGCAGGATCTGGGTGAATTCCATGTCGAGCGATGGCTCAGCGGCATGAATTCGCTCGCGCGCATCCGCCATCACTTCATCGATGGAACGGGCGCGGTCGTCCTTGAGGCGAACGGTAAAGTCACCGGTGTTGGCTTCGGTCACGGCCGCCAAGCCCATTTGCAATCCGGTCCTCCGTGAAGTTATCGATACCTCGGGGATGCTGTGCAGGATCTGATCCACGTGGTGGAGAATCCGGTTGGTTTCCGTCAACGAGGTTCCCGCAGGCGTGAAGTAATCGAGGATGAACCCGCCTTCATCCATCTCCGGCAGCAGGTCCGAACCGAGGCTGCGATAGCAGAAGTAGCCGCCGATGATAAGCGCCACGCAAGTCACAATCAGGCCCAAGGGGCGTTGGAAAGACCACTCCAGTGCGCGCTCGTGGTAGTAAAGCAACCGCAGGAAGGCCGCTCGACCCTTTTGCATCACCCCGCCTAGGAATGCCGACCGGCTCTCCTCCCCAACGGTAGCGGGCTCTACATGCTTCTTCTTTTCCAGCTGCAGCGAGAGCGCGGGAGTGAAGGTCAGGGCCAACAGCAGAGATGTCAGCAACGCAACCGTCATGGTTACGGCTAGCGCGCGAAAGAAGCTTCCGGTGACTTGGGTAACAGAGACGAGCGGGAGAAAGACGATCACCGGCGTGATGGTGGAAAAGACCAGTGGCCGGCTGATTTCGTGGATCGCCTTACGCACGGATCCGACCCGGGACTCGCCGGCATCGCGGTGGACGGCGATATTTTCGACCACTACGATGGCGTCGTCGATCACCAGGCCGATTGCTGCTGCCAAGCCTCCTAACGTCATCAGATTGAAGCTCTGGCCCGTGATACGAAGGAACAGAATAGTTACTGCGACGGTGACAGGGATGACCAGGCCGGCGACCAGGGAAGATGTCCAGTCGTGAAGAAACAGGAACAGGATGATGCAGGCGAGGACCAGCCCGATCAGGATGGCGTCGCGAACGCTGAGGATACTTTGCCGTACTAATTCGGACTGGTCGTAGAAGGCCTCCAGGTGCACTCCCGGCGGCAGTTTGGAATGCAACTGGGCTATTTCCGCAGCTACACCGTTGGCCACGGCGACAGTGTTGCTGGAGGGCTGGCGTGTGATGTTGATCAGTACGGCCGGCTTGCCGTTTGACCTGACCGCGGTATACACGGGCATAGTGGAAGGTTCTACTCTGCCAATGTCGGCCACGCGGATGGCCACTCCATTGGGCGAAGTCTTCACCACCAGATTGCTCAACTCGGCGGCACTGTGGGCCTGCGCACCAATCAAACCCAAAATCAGCTGATGATTGTCTTCATAGAGGCCAGGCGAGTCGATGATGTTCGACGCCTGAACTGCATTTACCAAATCGAGCAGGGTCACGCCTGTGGCCTGCAGGCGAGCGAGGTTGGGGATGATATGGAACTCAGGTATCTGGCCGCCCTGAACCAGTACCGTGCTGACCCCCTGCACCCGGTTGAGGGGAGGTTTGAGATCGTACGTGGCAATCTCCCACAGGCGAGTCTGGGGAACCGTATCTTTACCGCGGTCGTCTGCCGTGAGCGCATAACCAAGAATGGGGAAGGTGGCAAAGGTCAGGCGATTGGTGGTGATACGAGCGGTAGAGGGAAGTGACTGAGCTATCCTGGCCAGGGCTGCATCGGTCAGTTGCAGGGTCCGGAACATATCCACGTTCCAGTCGAAAAAGAGACTGACTTCCGCCGAGCCGCGGCTGGTATTGCTGCGCACTGTCACCAATCCCGGAACGCTGTTGACCGCGTCCTCGATAGGCTTGGTGATTGTCACCTGCATCTGTTCGACCGGCATCACGCCGTTGTCCACGCCGATGACCACCCGGGGAAAATTGGTCTCAGGAAAGACGGAGACCGGCACCTGGAAGGCCATGTAGATGCCGGCCAAGGTAAGGATTGCAAGGAAGAAAAAGATAGGCTTGGATCCGGTCACAAGCCAAAAGGACCGATCTTGGCCACGGGTACCGGGCATTAGTCCTTATCTCCTCCGGCTTCCGCCGGTCCGACTTTGACCCTGGTGCCGGGATCCAGCCCATAGCCGCCCGTGGTGATGACATTATCTGCAGTGGTAAGTCCGTTGAGCACCTGGGCCGACTCAGAGTTACGAATCCCAAGCGTGATAGAGCGCTTGGCGGCTGTGCCGTCAGACTTGATCACCAGAACGAATCTACTTACCCCATCCGGTTCGGTCTGTACGGCCTCCGCGGGAACGAGTAAGGCGTCGTTTGCCGTGCGTCCGGTGATTGTTGCGTGCACGGGTGTGCCCGCCTTAAAGGTTCCTTTTGCATTTTCCAGCCGCAGCCACACTTCGACGGTGGTGCTTCCAGGATCGAGCGCTGGGCTGATCAGAGCGACCTTGGCTCGGACCGGATCGGCGAGCCCAGGGACCGCGATACTTGCTGGCGCTCCTATCGATAATTGCTGGGCCTGAATCTGCGAGAGATGCAGTTTGGCCAGGAGAGCGGAAGTATCCATCACGGTGATGACCGGGCTGCCGGCGGCGGCTGTTTCACCAGCGAAAAGAGGCCGGTCGGTCACCACGCCAGTGATTGGACTGCGAATCTCCGTGTAGCTCAGTTGGGCTTCTGCAGCGAGATACTTTCCCTTGGCGGAAGTGAGCTGACCTTCCGCGCTTTCCAGGGCCGCTTTGTGACTAACATTCTGTAGCGCCTCGAGATGCTGCTTGGCGACTTCGTGGGCTGCCTGTGCCTGCACCAGAGCGGCCTTGGCGGTGTCCAGGTCACGTCCTGGGATTGCGCCCTCGGCAAAGAGCTGCGCCCGGCTGTTGACCACGCTTTGGGCGAGATTCAGGTTTGCCGTCGCTTGCGCTAGATCGGTTTCTGCTTTCACGGTATCTTCGGGAACCGTCGCTCCGGTCGCGATGTCATAGGTTCCCTGGGCCGCCGTGTAGGCGCCCTTGTTGTCCATTGCAGAGGCTTCGAGATCGCTGTTTTCGAGCGTGGCCAGGAGTTGTCCCGCACGCACGTGGGAACCGCGCTGAACATAGAACTTTTTGACGGGCGCGGTGACCTTGGGAGAAATGGCGGCCTGGGCCAGCGGGGCCAGGACTGCGTCCACCGCGATCTGCTCCGAGATGTCGCCTTTTTGTGGATGCTCCGCTTGCACATTGACTTCAGTGGGAGCAGCCTCTTCGGTCTTGCCGCAGGCGACGGGGAGCAGGGCCAGGGGGAATAACAGCAGAGCCGCCAAAATACCAGAACACCTGGACGGGTGCCCCAGGTTCGCCGCGGCGTACCTGGGCGGAAAATGATCTTTTGCAGTTGCTTTTAGATGCTCGTCTGTTTGAACGCTTTGACTGAGAGAATCCGTTGTCGGGCAGGCATCGGAAAAGCAGTTGTGGGGCTTCGTACGGTCATTCTCAGCCCACCTACGCCGTGGCGAACGTGGGGAGCCCGTCCCAAGAATCGAACAAGGGTGGTCGGTCGCGAGAGCCGGCTTCAGAGTAATCAGTCTCATGGCTTAGATCGCCCCTGTAAGCAATTGCAGGTTGGTCATGGCCATCTGGTAGCGAACGGCGCCATCCTCGCGCGCGATTTCTGCGGTGGTCAACGAATTCTCCGCGTCTACTACCTCGAGAACCGTTGCTTCCCCGGCGGTGTAGCGGAGGCGAGTAAGCCGGAGGCTCTCTCGCGCCGTCTGTACGCTTTGATCGAGCGATTGAAGTTGATCGTGGGAGGTGCCGGCTTCGGCATACGTCTCGTCAAGTTGCGCCACGAGCCGCCGCTGGGTCGCGGTGAGTGCAGTGCGTGCGGCATCGCGGGTGATCTCACTCTGCTTTACGCGATGCTGGGTGGAGAGCCAGTCCCACACCGGGATATCAAGAGTGGCGCTAGCGGAATACCCCAAATTCTTGACTCCATCACGGCCGTTAACGGCAAACTGCACCGCGTCGATGCCGTAGGTAAAGTTCAAAGCAAGATCGGGAAGATAGGCATCGCGGGCAGCGGTCACGCCCAGGTTGCTGAGCTCGAGAGTCGCCAGGGCGGAACGCAGCTCCGGGTTCGACTTCATCGCGACTGCATCCACATCCGCCTTGGACGGTAATGGCACCACTGCGCCTGGCGCAAGGGTATAGGTAGTGCGTGGATCGGAAAACAAAAGCACGCCCAGGTCAAGGTGAGATTTCTGTTGCTCCAGCAACGCATCCGCAAGATCGCGATCACGCTGCTGTTGTTGCAGCTGTGCCTTCACCACGTCGGCATGGGCTGCTTCACGGGCAGTCTCCCTCTGCTGAGTTAATTGCGTGAAGTTAGCGGCTTCACCCGCCGCCCGCCGGGCGACATCGGCCTTGTGATCGTCGGCCAATGCCTGGTAGAAGAGGCCGGTCACGGTATTGACGAGGCCGCGGCGGGCGACCTCCAGCTCTGCCGAGGAAACTGCCTGCGCCGCCGCGGCTCGTGAGACCGCGTTGACCTGCTGCAGGCCCAAGGTGTCAGTGATCACGGCCTGGCTGGCATACTCGCGCACCGCATTGTTGGCGATAAAGCGCGGCGCGGATTGGCTCCCTACGGGTCCACCGCCATTGAAAGCACCATTCGGCTGGGTGTACAGAACCTGGTTGTGATAAGTCACTGTGGGCAGCAAAGCGGCCTGGGCAATAGAGTGGTCGAGTCCGGTGATGCGTGCATTGGCGGCGGCTGCGGCGAAACCAGGTTCGTTGGCCCGCGCCAGACTGATGGCCTGTTCCAACGTTATCGGGCCGCCGGGAGTTGTGGGGCCTGCCGGCGCACCATTCACTTGCTGTGCAACTGCGCTTAGCGAGCAGGCCAGTGTAAGCATAAGAATTGGTCGGGACATGAGGTAATTCTCGCAGCCTCGAGCTGCTCTGCTGTTGCTCACTTTTGCCCAACGACCAGGATGGTGAAGCTACCGGGAACAATCGCCGGCCTTGGTCTGGGATTCGCCGGGGTTGGAGCGGGCCGTTCTCCAAATAAAGCCGTGGCCAGAAAGATATGGCCGGTCACCTCGTCCAGAGTCATTGTCCGCGCTCCGCGCTGCGTGGTCAGGTTTTGCAGCACCGGATAGCCGCTTTTGCCGGCGTCGATGATGGTCAGTGTGCCGCCGCCGTTGGAGGAGAAGGCCAGTTTGCGCCGGACATCGTAACGTGCTGCATCCGGCCCTTCGCCGATCGGCGGATTGGCCAGTGTCTTGCCAGAAGTCGCATCGACTACAGCCATTTTGCCGCCGTCACACACGGCGAAGAGCCGCCGTCCCACGGTATCGATTGCCAGGCCCGAAGGAGAGTCGCAATTATCAACCGGCCATTTTGCAGTGATGGTTTTTGTCTCCGCGTTGAAACGGTCGATTTCGTTCTTGCTCTCGATATTGGCGAAAACTGTGCCAGAGCCGTCGGCGACAGGGAACTCGGGTTTGCCGGAGAGCGCAATGGTGGCGGTCACTTTTCCTTGTGCAGTATCGATCACGGTTACATTGCTGCTGCGGCCATTGAAAGCCCACACGGTTTTCGTCCTGGGCTCGAAGACAATTCCATCGGGGTTGGTACCCGCCGGAATGGACGCCACCGTTGCCAGCGACTTACGGTCGAACACCACCACGGCATTCGCACCTCCGTCGCTGATGTAACCGTACTTGCCTGCATTGTCGAGCGCTACGCCATGCGTTCCCTTCAGGCCCGTGATGCTGCCCACGACCTTGCCGGAATCGCTATCCAGCACCTCAACGCGCGGTCCATGCGTAACGTAGAGCCGGTGTGCAGCGGGATCGGAAGTCAGGTAATCCCAACCACCCTCGCCGCCGATCTTCCATTGCGTCAGGATGCTATAAGGTTTCTGCGCCAAGGCGGTAGTGGTGGCGAAAAGGGCCAGGGTGGGCAGCAGGTTGCGCATGGACTTCATGGTCATGGTGAACTCCGTTCAGGAGTTACTGTCGCACAGCAACCTTAACTGAAGCTGAAGACACCCGGGTAAGGGGGAAGTGCACGTGTACTTTGGTTCCAACCCCTAACTCACTTGAAATTTCGATGGTTCCCCGCCACCGGGTGGCAATAGCTTTGCAGATAGCCAGTCCGAGGCCGGTTCCGCCAGTGTTCCGGCTGCGGGAAGGATCGCCGCGGTAGAACCGCTCGAACACGTGAGGCAGATCGTCTGGTGCGATGCCCTCGCCGTCATCCTCGACGATGAGCTCTGCCTCCGTCCCATCCTGCTGCACAAAAGCGCGAACCGTGGAGCCGGCAGGGCTGTGTTGCAGTGCATTCAGGAGCAGGTTTCCACAGAGAAGTTGCAACTGCTCGGGCTCGATCTCGATGATCAACGAGTCCTCGGCCGTGACCTGGATTTTCAGACGCCTGAGCTCAGCCATGGACTCGAATTGCCGCGCTGAATCGCGCACGGCTGAGGCCATATCCGTAGTTGCGTCTGAGGAAACGCTATTGGCTTCCAGCCGCGCGAGGGTCAGCATGTTGGCCACAGTTTCTTCCAGACGCTCGCAATCCAGTTGGCAGCGTTCGATTCCGCGCTCATATTCAGAGGCTGTGCGTTGCTTCAGGGTGAGCAGCTGCAGCGATGACTTCAGGACCGCGACAGCGGTTTTAAGCTCGTGCGCGGCATCGCTGACAAACCGGCGTTGTGCCATAAAGGAACGTTCAAGGCCCGCCAGTACCGTCTCGAGGGCAACCGTAAGGGGCGCCAGTTCGCGGATCATGCGCGCCCGCTGGGGAGGAACAAAGTCCCAGGAGTCCGCGGAGACACTCGCAGCCACCGTCGCCAACTGGCGCAGCGGGGCCAGGCCCCGATTCATCATCCAGAAGATCAGCCAGCCTGAGATAGCCAGCAGGCCCAGGCTGGTAGCGGCGTAGAACCCGACCGTCCGCCAGATATCTCGCCACACATGTTCGACCGGCGCGCCGTAGAAGATAACGACGTGGCGCGGAATACCGCCGCCTTTATCGCCGGGGTCTACCACTCTAACCCCTTCCGTACGCAGTGCGCGATAATGTCTCCCATTGATAGAAAGGTGAAATAACCTGCCGACTGGTGTGGCCAGCAGCGCGGGTGTAGGCCCATCCCAATTGAGCGATCGCCCCAGGATCCGCCCCCTGGCATCCTGCACCTGGTAGATGTCCTCTGCGGGAAGGCTTGCTTCGGTGCCGTCGAGCATCACGTTGTCACCTACGTCCTCCGCGTCCTGCACTGCGCCCAGCAAGGAGTCGGCGCGTCCGCGGAGCATCACATCGAAAGAGTGAAAACGCACGTGCCGTTCATAAAGCATGGCCGCTCCGGCGATTGCGAGGGCCGCGAGCAGCTCCACCAACAGGATGGTGACGATCAGCCGATGGGTGATGGAGTAGGGCTTCACAGCAGGCGGTATCCTCGTCCGCGAAGAGTTTCGATGCTGGGTTCCTGCGTCGCTGCCTCGAGCTTACGGCGCAGGTTGGAAATATGCGCTTCTATTACGTTGGAGTGATGCTCCCAGTTGTAGTCGTACAGATGCTCCAGCAATTCACGCTTGGATACGACGACGCGTGGACGGTGAATCAAGTATTCGAGGATTCGATACTCTGTCGGCGACAGATCCACGAGCCGGCCGGACCGGGAAACGCTCTGCTCGACGGTATTGACCTCGAGGTCCGACCGGCGAATGACCGGATCGGCGATCCCCTTGCCGCGGCGGATGAGAGCCTTGGCGCGAGCGATTAGCTCTCCCAGGTCGAACGGCTTGGTCAGGTAATCGTCTGCGCCCGCATTCAGCAAGGTGATGATGGAGCTGGCCTCACTTTTCGCGGTGAGAATGAGTACCGGAGTGCGGTCGCCGTGGGACCGTAATTTCTTCAGCAATCCGGGGCCATCCAATCCAGGCAGCATTAAATCCAGGATGAGGAGGTCATAGCAGCGATTTTCCGCCAGATGCAGGCCGGCGACTCCGTCTTCGGCGCAATCGACGGCGAAGCTGGGTCCTTCGCGGAGGGCCGCAGCCACGTTTTCCGCCAGACGCACCTCGTCTTCGACCAACAACACACGCATAACCGCAGTATCGCCTAATCAAGGTTAAGCGAACCTGAAGAGAGAAAGGCACGGCAGGCGGATGGCGCGCCGTCAGTCCCCACCCAAATGCTGCATCCCAATAATCAGCCGGCGGAAGGATGGCGGCGGAAACTCTACGAGGAGCCCGTCTCGGACGAATACATGCTCGACCGAGTCGATTTCGGATCCACTGCCGCGTGTTGCTGACAACTCCCCTGGAATCGCTCGCCGCCGGCAATACCATTTTCATTAGCAAAGGCCTGGTCGACGTACTGCCCAACGAAGAAGACCTGGCGGCAATGTTGAGCTTCCAGCTGGCGCAGATTGCTCTGGGACACCACATCGACACCCGTTACGCCTTCGACGACCGGTTACTCTTTCCCGGCGAAGCCGCGTTCCAGCAAATCCATCTGAGCCACAGCGAGCCGGACGAATTGCCGCATTGCCGCTGGGCAGCCATCTAAGAATTGATCCCTGGAATGACAAGGCCCGTTTCTAGTGACAAAACCGGAAACGTCCTGAATGCCAGCGAGAAAATGCCGCTCGAGCTCACGCCGATTTACTTTCGGCTTACGCGCTATTCTTCTTTCGGCGCATCGGTCCAGTTAAAGACAGGCCCATAGCGTCACGGAGCGGTGATCGACTCGCTGACCGATGCGGTGGAACCCTCATCGGTATGGCTGGTTCGCCCAAAGTTCAGGAAGAGCGCTGCGGTGATAGCGAGAATGCCTAAGAGAATCAAAGGCAGCTCCACGAACACAGCAGCCGCCGCGCCTCCGACCAATCCCGACAAGGCCTCCGCGCCGACTTGCAGCGCTTGATTGTTGCCCATCGCACGTCCCTGTTCCGCCTCACTGGCGGCCTTGGAAAGCAGGGTCGCGCATGCCGGTAGACAGATCGCCAGGGCTCCGGACGTCAGAAAGAGAGTTACCCACAACGATCGCTGGGGGTGAATGGCAACCACGACGATCATGAACGCGCCAGTGAGAAAAGCCGACCAGATGGTCAGCGTACGGGTGGTGAAGCGCGCGGCCAGAAAACCGGTGAACCACACGTTCGCAATGACGATGGGAACGCCTACCCATGCCACGAACTCCGAAACCTGCGAAACGCCAAGGTGGAAGCGGTCCACCAGATACATGGGGTAGCAGCGGAAGAAACCAAAAATCGCCAGGTAGAAGGCGAAATTGAGCCAGTAGAGACGGCGCAGGCGGTGATCCGAAACGACACTTCTAAGATTGGTGAAGGCCTGAAAAAAACTCACCGCGTGGCGTCGCGCGGGTGGATTGGTTTCGCGAAAGAAGATTGCCGTGGCGGCAGTTGTGATCGCAAGCAGGATCATCGCTGCCCAAAATGGCGTGGCATCGCTGAACCAGGGAACGAGGCCGGGGTCCGCCAGCTTTCCGCCCACCAGCGGCCCGACGATGTAGGCCGAACTGGCGCTCAGGTAGATGTAGCCGAAGAAGCGGTTGCGGTTTTCCGGGGTAATAACGTCAGCGATGGCGCTCTGGGCTGCGACAACGTTCGCTTCCGACAGGCCGGCCAGCAGAGAAGCCAAAGCAAGAAGACGCAAACTGCGGAGATACAATGCGGTGCCGATGAATGCATAACAAGCTGTCGTGAAACAGAGCGAGACCATCAAAACCGGCTTGCGTCCGAACCGGTCAGACAGCGCGCCGAGCACCGGCGAACCAACAAATTGACCGAGCGGATAAAGGCAGAGCAAAACACCAAGCAGGATCACGCGCCGGCTCATCGGTTCATCCGCCCGAAGCAGCAGGTCATGGTTGCTCATGATCATCGGCGTGAAGACCGTAATCATGAGGCTGTAGCCCACGAAGCCGGCAAAGACGACCGCATATAAGGGAAGCAAGGGTGTGAGGCTTGCCGCAGCGGCTATTCGGCTGATAGGTGACACTTCCATCTCCGGCCGGCCGGCCGGACCGCTGCCCGTGTTCGGCTTCCCCATAAAGATCCCCTTCCGCATATCCAAGGTTTCACGATCCAAACATTTTTAGCAGATGTGCGAGCGCAAAGGTTATCTGGGGTCATCGTCCACGGGTAACCACCTCCGTGACGCATTGCGCAGTATCGACGGGAGCCATATTTTTAGCGACAGCATTTCCGATTGCCATTACTATACAAAACGGCGATCCGGCGCACTTTCAACCCGATAGCTAGTCGTTGCTGACGCAGCACGCCCTCGCGAATCCTCAGGACGCTGATGCGGAATTCGCGGCAACAAAAACCTTCCTCAGAATGGAATTCAGGATCGTGGAAACAGCAACCCTATCTTTCCGGGAAGAGCGAAGCGTCAGCAGGACTGCGCGGGTCAAACCAGCCAATCTGACCTATTCGGTCGAGGAAGCTCCACCTCTGCCACTGACGATCGTGATGGGTCTGCAGCATGTCTTTGTCATGTCGGTGGGGTGGATTTTCGTGGTCGTGGTGGCGACAAGTATCGGCGCTTCGAGCCCAGAAACCTCCACGATGATTCGGATTTCGATGATTGCTTCAGGTATCGCGACGATCCTTCAGGCCCGAACCAGGGGTCCGATTGGTTCGGGATACTTGTGTCCGTTCTCTTGCGGTCCGGCATACATTTCTGCTTCCATTTTGGCGGGGAAGGCGGGTGGACTTCCGTTGGTCTTCGGCATGACCGCGTTTTCGGGAGCCTTCGAGTCTGTACTCTCCCGAGTGTTGAAACGACTGCAAAAGCTGTTCCCCCCGGAAGTGACGGGTTTGGTTGTAGCGATGGTGGGGCTGGACCTGGTGGGCATCGGCTGCCCGCGATTCATGGGCTACGCGCCACACAGCGAACATCTCGACCAGCGAGCCATCCTGGTAGCTTTGCTCACGCTGGCTGCGATGGTCGTACCCACGTTGTTGACCAGGAGCAAACTGAGACTGTATCCGGTGCTGATCGGCCTTTCGTTGGGATACCTGGCAGCGATCCTGACTGGGACTTTAACGCCAGTTCAGATGCGAAAGGTTCTCAGTGTTCCGCTGATGAGCGTTCCGCGGCTGCCAACAGGCCACCATTTCAGCTTTGCCATGACACTGCCCTTCATGATTGCCAGCATCTGCTCGATCCTGAAGACGGTGGGCGACCTGACCTTTTGCGAAAAGATTAACGATACACAATGGAAGCGCACAGACATGGGAGAGATCAGCGGGGGAATCCTTGCTGGAGGAATCTGTTCCGTGATTTCCGGTCTATTCGGGGGACTGGGACAATCGACCTTCTCGAGCAATGTAGGTTTGTCTGTGGCTACGGGCGCGACCAGTCGCGTGATTTCCTGGCCCGCCGGACTGATCTGTATCGGGCTGGCCTTCTTCCCGCGGCTGGCGGAGGTGTTCTCCATTATGCCGGACCCGGTGATGGGAGCAGTCGTCGTGTACGTCGCCTGTTTCATGGTCCTGGGCGGAATTCAGGTGATGCTCTCACGCATGCTCGATGCGCGGCGCATCTTCGTAACCGGCCTGGCGTTGATCTTCGGGCTGAGCGTAGCGATGGTGCCCGGACTCTATAGCGCAGTTCCAGCGTGGCTCAGCCCGCTCTTCAGTTCTTCGCTTGCGCTCGCGACCGTGCTCGTGGTCGTGCTGAACCTGCTGCTTCGATTAGGAACTTCAAAGCGCAAGGTTTTCGAAATCGATCCCGCAACCAGCGCTCCGGACGAGAGCGAAATCCGCGGGATTATGGAAGCCCAGGGCGCGACATGGGGCATGCGGCCGGAGGTGAACGCCGAGGCGACCGAGTGCCTGCACGAACTGATTATTTATTTGAGTCAGATTGGAGTGAGCGCACCGGTCCGGATAGCCATGCAGTTTGACGAGTTCAACCTCGATCTTGACGTCCAATACAGCGGGCCGCTCATTCGCCTGCCGGACGAAGTTCCAACGCTGCAAGCGATCGCTTCAGATGTCGAGGCCATGCCGCTTCTCAGCGCTTATATTCTCCGTAAATCGGCGGACGCCTTCAGCGGCAGTTCGCACAATGGCCGATCGCGAGTGCACCTGCACTTCGACCATTAGATGACCGTGGCGAGGAATCCCTGGGGCCTTTCCCAAGCCATGACGGATCAAGCGCGTCGCTCACTTGCAGCGAGTAACCCCTATCTCCGTGGATGCGAGGTACCGTAGGTACATGTACATAGGATTTTTTCTTCCCTTGTTACCGTAGCGTCAAGTATTCTCACCCACGATGCGCTGCATACTTGTTTTACTCTGCCTTGTAGCCGGAGCTGTTTCTGCATCGGCGCGAGACTCCGCCGAGCATTGGTTTGAAGTTCGTAGCCCACACTTTGTTGTACTCACAGACAGCAACGAAAAGGAAGGGCGCCGAATCGCCGGGCAGTTGGAGCGCATGCGCGCCGTCTTTCAGCTGCTGATGCCGTCTGCTTCCGACAGCGCCGGATTCCAGACCATTGTGCTTGCCCTCAAAGACAAGAAGGCGATGCAAACGGTGGAGCCGGAAGCTTATCTCGCAAAAGGGCAACTCAATCTAGCCGGCTTATTTATGCGCGCGCCGGATAAGAATTACATTCTGCTGCGGCTGGATGCAGAAGGCGAGCATCCCTTTTCCACGATCTATCACGAGTACACGCACTATATGCTTCGCAACGGGAGCGAGTGGATACCGCTGTGGCTCAATGAAGGGCTGGCCGAGTTCTATCAGAACACCGACATTCAAAACAAAGAAGTCCTGATGGGCCAGGCCAGCAGCGATGACATCCTCTATCTACGCCAAAATAGGTTGCTGCCGCTTACCACGCTGCTCAAGGTCGATGCCAGCTCTCCGTACTATCACGAAGAGCAAAAGGCCTCCGTGTTTTATGCGGAGTCGTGGGCGCTGACCCACATGATCGAGATTTCGGATGCACAAAAGGGGACGAACCGCCTGCAGCAGTATGCCGATCTGGTCAGCCATAAACAAGACCCGGTCTCTGCTGCGCAGCAGGCCTTCGGCGATTTAACCCAGCTGCAGAATGCCCTGGACCGTTACATCTCGCAAGGCCAGTTCATGATGTTCAAGATGAATAAGACGGTCGCCGTGGATGAATCGACGTTCCAGGTTCGAGCTATCCCCACCACAGAGGCCAATGCGATTCGTGCCGATGTAATGGTCTATAGTCAGCGAACGAAGGATGCGGAGGCCCTGATCGAGTCTGTCCTCCAGGAGGATCCGAATAATGCGCTCGCCCACGAGACGATGGGGTTTCTGAAGTTTCGTGAGGGAGATAAATTGGCGGCGCGAAAGTGGTATGGGGAGGCAGTCAAGTTGAATTCGCAGAGTTATCTGGCGCATTACTATTTCGCCACTATCTCCATGGGTCCGGACGGTGAAAGCCGGGACCCTGCGCTTGAGTCCAGCTTGCGGGCGTGCATCCAGCTCAAGCCAAACTTTGCGCCGGCATACGATGCCCTTGCCCGGTACTACATGCAAGACAGCGCGAAGGCAAATGAGGCGCACATGATGAACATCCGCGCGATCACGCTGGAGCCGGACAATTTAAATTACCGGCTAAACGCTGCCGTTGTTCTGTTGAGTGAGCACCAGTATGACAACGCGATTGCCGTGTTGAAAAGGGCGAGTCATGTCGCGAAGACACCTGAAGAGGTTGCACTGGTTGATAGCCGGATTGCACAGGTTGAGCAGTATCAGGCATCTATTGCGCAGAACCAGGCGGTCGCTGCGCAAAGTCAGGAGGCGGCGGGCGCCAGCACCTTCATCACCGACACGCGGACGGCTACCATTAGTAGCAGCGACGGCCGCACCCTGGTGCTAAAGCCCAGCGGCCCTGACGATCACCCACGTTATCCGACAGAGGCGCCGACCGGTATCCGTCATACCGTGCGCGGCGTCTTGCGTAGTGTGCACTGTTCTTATCCTTTGATCATTACGTTGAGCGTAGATCCGGATTCCAAGGGGCCACCGGTCGCTTTATATCGCAATGACTTTCAGAAGATCGAGTTCAGCGCCACGAATTTTACTCCAAAGGGCGATCTCAACCCCTGCACGGATATGGAAGGTTTGAAAGCCACGATTCAGTATGCAGAGGTTTCGGATAAGTCCGTCGCGGGACAGATTCTCTCAATCCAACTGAGTCGATAGCGGAACACTCCGGAGAGCCGCATTCGTGGAGGGGGCTGGAGGAGCATTGAATTGATTGCCTCCTAAGCGCCTCACCTCTCTCCAGGAGGCGGAGCATTAACGCTTGCG
This sequence comes from Acidobacteriaceae bacterium, assembly GCA_035507705.1. Lineage (GTDB taxonomy): Bacteria > Acidobacteriota > Terriglobia > Terriglobales > Acidobacteriaceae > PALSA-350. The sequence goes on along the minus strand of DATJNV010000126.1, from coordinate 20,852 downwards.
CCGCTCTTTGGCGGCTGCCAGCCATCGTTGGATGGTCCGTTCTGGAAGAAGAAAGAGTCCTTGCTGTAGGGTCCGGTTGCATATATGGCATTGGCCTGGCCGAAGATCTTGCCTGCTCGTAGCGTGTCCGCACGCACCTTATCGACGAGTTGGTGATAGCGCTCGTCGGTTTGCGGATAACCCGAGAACCAGCGCAAATCGTTATTGCCGATAATCACGACATCAATGCCCGGCACCGACGCAATGTCATATGCATTGGCCACGCCGGTGGGCGTTTCGATCATGACCACGACCAGCATGTTGTCATTGATGGTCTGGTGGTAATCGACCCCGTTCACGCCCCAGATGCTGGCGGCCTGACCCTGGCCTGTGCTGCGGCGCGCCACGGGAGGATAGCGGGCCCACTTCGCCGCTTCCCGCGCGCGATCTACGTCGTCGACCGTGGGAACGATGACTCCAAGAGCACCGATATCTGTCGCGTGCTGAATGTGCCATTCCTGCGCATCCGGCAGGCGGATCATGGGCGTTGCCTTGACGTGTGGACACGCCGCAATCATTTTCTCCACGTCTGCGAACTCCAGCGTGCTGTGCTGCATTTCGAACCAGGTGAAGTCGTAGTGTTTGGCCCGTTCGCAGTAGTCCGCGATGTCCATCTTCGATTGCGTGAAGCTGAATACCTGCTTGCCGTCGAGGAGCTTCTGTTTGACGGTGTTATAGAGGGGCGGCTTTGCGCTTTGCGCAATGGTCATCATGGAGCAGAACACGACTGGCAATACGGGCAGGATTTTCATAGATATTGGCCTCCGACCGGCAGACACAGCCATCCTTTATAGACCAAAAGGTGAGCTATGGCGATGGAGTATAACTATCACCGTGCTATCGAGTAGGGGAGATTTCGCGTATCGGGAGTGGCCGATCTCTTCGGCAGCCGACAGTTCTTCCGGTTTCCCCCTCGTACTTCGTGCCCGGTTACACCACTCAAATTCTGGAGTTCAAAGCGCAATGATCCTTCGCTGGTGTCTTCTTCTGTCCGTCTTCTTTGGTTGCTGGCCTGCGGCACGCGCCCAGATCAGCTACAACGCCGAGCGCAAAGTTTGGGTGCTGCAGGCCGGCACGGTAACTTACGCCATGGGAGTGAACGAGCGCGGGGAATTGCAAGCCATCTACTGGGGCGCCCGCATCCGGCCTGATTCGGATTTCACAACGCCGCACAGCCGTCCGGAGGTCGCATCGTTCGACCTCTCCACCACCACGACTCCGCAGGAGTACCCGGGCTGGGGCGCCGAGCTTTACACCGAGCCGGCACTAAAGGCGACTTATGCGGATGGGAACCGGGATGTGGTCCTCCACTTTGTGGACTCCCACATTGACGGCGACACGCTTGACATCCAGCTGAAGGATATTGCCTCGGACCTCAAGGTTCATCTTTACTACCGTGTTTACGAAGACCTGGGCATCATCCAGCGGTGGTCGCGGATTGAGAACGGAACCAGCGAGGCGATCACGCTGGAGAGCGCGCAATCGGCCGCGTGGACGCTTCCACAAGGCGAAGGCTACGGCTGGCGATACCTCACCGGACATTGGGGAGCGGAGTGGCAGCAACACAGCGAAGCGCTGCAAACCGGAGCGCATGTGATCGAAAGCCGCCGTGGGAGCACGTCTCACCAGGCAAATCCCTGGTTTGAGATCGACCGGCCCGGGCAGACCACAGAGCAGAGCGGTCCCGTCTGGTTTGGCGCCCTTGGTTGGAGCGGCAGCTGGCGCATCACCGTGGAACAAACGGCCATGCAGCAAGTGCGCGTCACAGGCGGGTTTAACCCGTTCGATTTCGGCTATCGCTTGAAGCCAGGCGAGCAACTGGAAACGCCGCCGTTCTATGCCGGCTTTACCGACCACGGTCTGGGCGAGGCTTCGCGCATTCTCCATCGCTTCGAGCAGCGATACATTCTGCCGGGCGGGGACAACGCGCCCCTGCGGCCGATCCTTTACAACTCATGGGAGGCGACAGAGTTCAACGTAAGCGAATCGGGCCAATTAGCATTGGCGGAAAAGGCGGCCAAGCTTGGAGTGGAGCGGTTCGTGATCGATGATGGCTGGTTTGGCCAGAGGAAGAACGACTACGCCGGATTGGGCGACTGGTACGTCAACAAAGAGAAGTTCCCTCATGGGCTAAAGCCGGTGATTGATCGCGTCCACGCACTGGGCATGGATTTCGGCATTTGGGTTGAGCCGGAGATGGTCAACCCCGATAGCGACCTGTACCGCAAGCATCCGGACTGGGCGATGAATTTTCCCGGACGCCCACGCACCGAAGCCCGTCATCAACTGCTGCTCAACCTGGCTCGGGAGGATGTGAAGGAGTACGTCTTTAACTGGCTCGACCAGTTGGTCAGCAACAATGACATTACGTTCTTAAAGTGGGACTACAACCGCAATTGGTCTGAGCCCGGATGGGATGCTGTGCCGGTGGAAGATCAAAAGAAGATTTATGTTACCTACGTCCGCAACCTTTACGACATCCTCGATCGGCTGCGAGCGAAGCATCCGAAGCTGCAAATCGAATCCTGTTCCGGCGGGGGTGGTCGCGTGGATTTGGGCATTCTCAAGCGGACAGATGAAGTGTGGCCTTCCGACAATACCGATGCACTCGACCGGCTGACCCTACAAGACGGATTCACGCAGGCGTACACGCCCGGCATCATGATGGCGTGGGTGACCGATGTTCCCAGCGGCATTGACAAGCGCGTTGTGCCGCTGAAGTTTCGCTTTATGGTGGCCATGAGCGGCGCCCTCGCGTTGGGCGGAAATCTAAATAAATATTCGCCGGAAGATATGGAGGAAGCCGCTCGTTACGTGGCCTATGACAAGCGTATCCGGCAGACGGTGCAGAGGGGAGCTCTTTATCGCCTCATTCCACCGGAAGGGAGCGAGGTTTCCGCCCTGGAGTATGTTTCTACCGATGGCCGCCAGGCGGTGCTCTTTGGGTATCTGCACTCGCAGCAATTCGGTGGATCCTTTCCTACGGTGTACCTGCGCGGACTGGATCCAGATGCGCTCTACAAAGTGCAGGCCATCGATCCTGGGCAAATCCAGGAGGCCGGCACGGTCAGTGGTGCTTACCTGATGCACCAGGGTGTTCACCTCAACCTGCACGGCGACTACGACAGTACCTCGGTGATTCTGGAAAAGCAGTAACCAGGGTTGTTCACCCCATTCCCATTTCAAAGATCGTTGAATCATCGACATAGCCCCAACCTTTCGAGGTTGGGGCCACTCTTCGTCCACCTGGGCCATCTCAGGATGAGTCGTGCGGGTAACTTACCCGCCGATGAAGGGTTAGCATCAGGGGGCCTGGCCTCCGGCAGAGAAAGCGAAAGATCGATGACCAGCAAACAGAAAGTGGGATTTGTTCCCGCTGTTGTCTTGGCAGTGGTAGCGGCAATTGCCGGCTGCAAGAACGAAAGTACCCAGCCTGTAGATGCCGCGGCAGCCAACGGGAACCTGGCGCCTGTAAGTGATACAGGCGCATCTCCGGTGAACGAAAGCGTAGCCCAGGCGCCTGCGTACTCGCCCGCTCAACCGGCGAGGCCGGCCTATCAGGGCCAGCCGCAGTCTCCGCAGCCGGCGCAGCAACCACAATACGCAGAACCGGAACAGCAACCGCCACAGTATCAGGACCAGAGTCCGGCCTACGACGAGGAGGAAAATGTGGACCAGGTAGCGGAGTATGCTCCCGAACCTCCTCCGCCACTCCCCGAATACGAGCAGCCGCCCTGTCCGGAACCAAATTACCTCTGGACGCCGGGCTACTGGTACTACGCGCCGACGGGCTATTACTGGGTTCCTGGCGTCTGGGCTGCAGCGCCTTACGTGGGTGCTCTATGGACGCCGGGTTATTGGGCGTTTATCGGTGGCCGGTACGGTTGGCATCGAGGCTACTGGGGACGCTACATCGGCTACTACGGTGGTGTGAATTACGGCAACGGCTACGTAGGCCGCGGCTATTGGGGCGGCTACTGGAACCACAACGTCTTCAACTATAACCGCCAGGTCACGAACGTAAACACCACGATCATCCGCAACACTTATATCACCAAGGTGACCAACGTCACGGTTTATAACCGGGTGAGCTATGCGGGTGGCCGTGGCGGAGTCAATCTTCCTCCTACCGCCGCGGAACTTGCTGCGCTGCGTCAGCCGCGGTTGCCGGCGTTGAAGGTGCAGCAGCAATTGCGGGCAGAGGCCGGCAACAACCGCGCGCAGTTTGCAGCCGAGAATCGCGGAAGACCGCAGACGGTAGCGATGGCCAAACCGCTACCTGTCGAACGGCGAGAACCGGTCGCGCCAGTCCTGCAACAGCGTCCCGCGTCGCAACCCCTAAACCACGCTCCGCTGCAGCCGAGCCAGGCAATCAGGCCGGTGCCCCAGCAAAGGATGGCGCAGCAACCGCAACATCCGGCGCAGCCAACGCACCCGGCGCCACACGAACGGCCTGCTCAAGAGATGCATCCAGTTCCGCAACAACGGCCTGCTCCGGAGCCAGCAAGGCCGGCACAGCAAATGCAGCCGCATCCGGTTCAGCCAGCAAGGCCCGAGCCACAGGAACGACCCGAGCCACAGGAACGGCCCGCACCGCAGGAGCGACCTGCGCCACAGGAACGACCTGCGCCACAGGAACGGCCTGCGCCACAGGAACGGCCTGCGCCGGAAGCCCGGCCGGAACCCCAGCGTCCGCCTCAACCGCAGGAGCCCAGGCAGGAGAATCCTCATTCAGAGGAACACCCGCACTGATCGGTTTCTCCTCAAGAGCTGCTTAGATCTCATGTTTCGCATGATTGCGAAGCATGAGATCACTAACACCAACTCTCGAGCCGGTTGATTTCAGGATGAAATAAATGAATCGTGAAAGTCTCTACCGGTTGCCCAATCCAGCCAGGAATTGCTGACTGGGGGATGGATAGTGCACGATCACCGTCTGGATTTGATAAGGAGTTACGGGTACTGTGACCTGTCGTCCCCCGGAAACCGAAAGCGGTTCTCCCTCAGGTTTCTCCATAAGATTCGCCACCGTGGCGGAGACAATACCAGGGGGCAGGCTCAGGGTGACGTTTCCTTGCTTTCCTGCCCACTCATAAAAGCGAACCAGCAGGCCATCTCCATCCTCGGTCTTCTTCATGGCTGTGACTACCACATTGTCGGGCTCCGTCTTGACGAAAGAGAAGCTGGCCGGCAGCCTGCCTGAATGAGGCGTAACCTGCATGGCGCGCAGCCGATAATTGAATTCGTAGCCCTGGCGAACGGTAAGCGCCTCCTTCCAGCTACCAGCGTGCGGATACAGGGCGTAGGCAAAATGCTGGTGGCCCTGATCGGCTTCGGGATCAGGCCACGTAGGGGAACGCAACAGCGACAGGCGCAGCACGTTGCCCTTGGCATCGTATCCGTACTTCGAATCATTGATCAGGCTGAAGCCATTTTTTCCATCGCCCAGGTCGGCCCAACGGAGCGCCGGCACCTCGAACTTCGCATCCTCCACGCTATTGTTGCGGGTGGTAGGCCGTTCAATCGAACCGTAAGGAATCTCGAATGTCGCCCGTGGGCTCGAAGCGGCGAGAGGGAAGCCGGCCTTCAGGAGCTTGTGGCGCTCGTGCCAATCGATATCCGCGACGATCTCAACGCGGGGCAGGCCGTTGTAAACGGTGATGTCCTCGACGAACTTAGAGGCCTGCCAATGCCGCGTGACACGAATGGTCGCGCGCAGCGCGTTATGCTCTGTCAACTCCACCGAGTCCACCATTTTCAGGTCGGTGAAGACCTTGTCGAAATCGGCGTCGATGTTCCAGGCGTCGTACTCTTTTGGTTGATCCACAAACGCCTGCAACAAATTGCCGCATCCGCCCGCGGCGATCGCGTCGTAGTTGGTCTTCTTGTTCACCAGGCTGGTGATGCAACCGTTCTGCGGGTCTACTGTGACCTTCAGGAACTGGTTTTCCAGCGTATGTCCATCGGCACTGACCTGCACTCCGGCAGGTTGTGCACCCGCGCCCGGGCGAACGTAGACCATGGCGTAGCCCAGCGACGGGACATCCGGAACCATTGCCCGCACATGGAAGGTGTGGGTTTCGGAGTTCGCGAGCGTGCTCTCCGACGGTACAACCTTGCCTGCGGCATCCAGAACCTGTACGGTGGAGGCGGCCGCAGGCAACTGGACGGTGAATTCCGCCACATCATTGCGCGGCCATGCCAGTGGATTGAAGATCAGCACGCCTGTGCCTTTGCTGCCACTTTCGGTGTCGATGTAGCTGGCAATGGTTGTGGAGGCCTGTCTCGTCGCTGCGTCCGCGGTAAAGCGGACCATGTCGTAGTCCTTCTGCGCGTCCTTATAGATGACGCCGATTCCCGACCCTGCTGCCAGATCATGGAACTGGTTGAAGAGCACTTTCTTCCACGCTTCGTTGAGCTGCGAAGCCGGATACGGGGTTCCGCTCAGCCACGCCAGCGACGACCACTTTTCTGCGTTCAGCATCTCTTCTTCGCTTTGGCGCATGTTCCGCTTCTGCGCCGCCTGGCTGGTCATGACCCCACGGTGATATTCGAAATAGAGCTCGTCGTTCCAGACAGGAAGGCTCCACAGGCCTGATGGAGGCTGAGGCAACTTTGTGTCACCGGCGGCGAGTGTCTCATAGTTCCAGACCGGCGAGTGGGCCGTGTCCAGATGCTTTTCCACCGTGGAGAAGAAGCTGCCTGCATCGCCGAACTCCAGCTTGGCATAGGCTTTGTCGGGTTCCAACCAGCGGTCTCCTGCGTCCAGCATGGCGCGGGTGGGTCCGCCGCCGTGGTCGCCGACTCCGTAGAGATGCATCATTTCGTCGGTTCCGGGATTGCGCTGGGCAGCATGTGCGAAGGCGGTTGCCATATCGATGGGCTCAATCTGGTTGCCATAGCCGTGCGGGAAATATGTCAGCACCCGGCTCCCATCGGGAGACTGCCACCAGAACAGCTTGAGGGGAAGCTGATTGGTGTCGTTCCAGGCCATCTTCTGGGTCACAAAATAGTCCACCCCGGAGCGTTTGTAGATCTGCGGCAACTGCCAGTTGTATCCGAAAGAATCAGGATTCCATCCGATGCGGACATCGACACCGAATCGCGACTGAAAATACCGTTTCCCCACTAGTAACTGGCGCACCTGAGATTCACCGTCGGGCATGTTGAGGTCTGGTTCGACCCACATGCCACCGACCATTTCCCATCGTCCTTCCTTCACGCGCTCCTTGATCTGGTCGAATTCGCTGGGGTATTTCTGCTCCATCCACTCGTCGTAGGCCGCAGCCGATTGAGTGTAGGTGTACTTCGGATACTCGTTCATGAGCTGCAGAGCCGTTCCGAAGGTTTGCCGGACTACCTCGACCGTCTCCGTCCAGGGCCACAACCACGCCGCGTCGATGTGGGAGTTGCCGGTGAGGTGGATGTCGGCCTTCTGCAGAATGGGCCGCAGGGTCATCATGCCTTCCTGCGCCTTGCGCAGCGAATCGTCGAATGCGGCTTGATTTCCAGCGTTTAGTGAAGAGAAGCTCACGTCCTGGATGAAGGAATTCAGCCTTTGCGCCGTTTCGTTCCCGCCGTCATTTAAGGCCGGCAGCAGCACTCCGGCAGAGACCGCTTCGTCGCGAAAATCCTCCGGGTTGGGGCGGTTGGCGGCGAACTGGATGGTCAGCTCGGAACCGCGAAACCGCTTTTGGTCTTCGCTGTGCAGCAGCTTTACCGCGACCAGCACTTTGTCTCCGGGGTGCGCATCCGGGAACAGCAGGATGGGCTCGAGATCCGTTCCCATGGCGACCCGCCGCCCATTGAAGTACACGATCTGCGGTACAGGTCCGTTGGCACTGATTCGCATGCGAAACGAAATTTGCGTGCCGGTTAAATCGTAACCGTCCAGATCGTGCGGCACTGCGATCGTGGCTCTTAGCCACAGGGCCTCTTGCGGTAAGGAATTCGTCGCCGGCTGCCAGCTTGAATCGTCCAGTGTGGGAGATTCCCCGTGCTCCAGGTCCCCCAGGTGATAGCGCCAGTCGGGCTTAGGCAATTCCGATAGGGTGCCCAGCTTCGCGAGGATTCCCTGCGATTGCGGAGTGAGCAGAGAAGTTGGGGCTGGTTCCTTCAGATTCTGCGAGTAGGCGGCGAGGCACAGCAGAAAAACAAAGCAGAGAAGACCGTGAAACTGGAGACGCTTCATGACGGCCCTAGCTTAGCAGGATTCCGCCTCCTGCTGCCCTTGTGGTAGTTTTGGGGGGTGCCGATCCGCCCGGGTTCGTGACGGAGCACAGATACCCGGGAGGATGTTCCATGGTCCAAGCAGCAGTCACCAAAACCTCAGCCGGCAGCGATCATCCCAGCAATCACCGCGCCATGGCGATGGTGACGACTCTCTTTTTCGTGTGGGGATTCCTCACCGCGCTCAATGACATCCTGGTCCCTCATCTCAAATCGATCTTTGAGCTGAACTACGCCCGGGTAATGCTCATCAACTCGGCATTTTTCGGAGCGTACTTTGTCTTCGCCATCCCGTCGGCCCTGGTGATCGAGAAGATCGGATACAAGAAGACCATGGTGGTAGGGCTACTGATCATGGCGTTGGGAGCGATACTGTTTGTGCCGGCGGCCAACGTCCCCTCCTTTGAATTATTTCTGGCTGCTCTGATCGTGCTGGCCACCGGTGTCACCGCCCTGCAGGTCGCAGCCAATCCGTACGTGACGGTGCTTGGTCCGGCGCGGACGGCATCCAGCCGGCTGAATCTCACGCAGGCTTTCAATTCGCTGGGAACCACGATTGCTCCGTACGTGGGAGGCATGCTGATCCTGTCCGCCGCGCCTTTGTCATCGAGCGAGTTGCACAGGCTTTCTTCGCCGGCGTTGCTGGCTTATCGCCAGCATGAGGCTTCCTCGGTGAAGCTTCCCTATATCGGTATAACTGTTTGCCTGGTCGCGCTCGCGCTGGCAATTGCCATGTTCAAGCTGCCCAAGATTGAGGCGACCCGGGAATTCCGACCCATGGGCGAAGCTGATACCGCAGCGAAGGATTTATGGAAGCATCGCCAGCTGGTGTTTGGCACGTTGGGTATTTTTCTCTACGTGGGGGCGGAAGTAGCGATCGGCAGTTTCCTGATCAACTACTTTACCCAGCCGGAGATTGGTAATCTGAGCGTCAAGACCGCAGCCAGCCTGGTCTCGCTGTATTGGTTCGGGGCCATGGTGGGGCGTTTCATCGGCGCAGCCGGTCTGCAGAAGTTGCCCACGCGGGCCGTCCTCGGGACGGTTGCGGTGGTGGCCTGTTTGCTGGTGACAACTTCTATCCTCAGCACAGGTTGGCTCGCCATGGCCACTATCATTGCCGTGGGGCTCTTCAATTCCGTGATGTTCCCCAGCATCTTTGCCCTGGGTGTTGAGGATCTGGGCCCGTTGACCGCGAAAGGTTCCGGCATGCTCGTCCAGGCCATTGTGGGCGGCGCGATCATTCCGGTGGCCGAAGGAGCCCTTGCCGACCACATCGGGATTCACCACGCTTTCATTCTTCCTGCGCTTTGCTATGTGTATATCGCCTTCTACGGATTCAAAGGATCGGTTCACAAAGTGCAGAACGCGTGAAGCCTGCAGCTAGAGCAGACCAGCTTCCAGGTAAGGCAACATGGCCGCACCCAGCAATCCGGCGTCCGCGCCAGTCGCCGCTGGAAGCACGTAGGTCTTTCCGGCAATGAATTGCTGCTTGCTCGCAGGCTCAGTGAGGTTATAGATGTAGCTTAGCCGGCGCAGCTCATCGAACATGCGCGGAGCGAACAAATCCCAGCCACTGACCACTCCGCCCCCGATCACATACAGTGGCAGATTAAAAACATTCACCAGCGTTGCCAGCGCCATGCCCAGACGCTCGCCTGCGTCGGCAAAAATCCGTTGTGCGACTTCATCTCCCTCGCGAGCTAGTCCCGCCAGTTCGCGGGCGGTGAACTCGCCGTGGTCCTGGATGCGCCGGGCCATCAGCCTGGCAATGCTGGATGCGCCGCCTCGAGCAGCCGCTAGCGTCGCTTCCCGGCCGATGGCTGTCGCGGAGGCATATTGTTCCAGGCAGCCGAAGCCACCGCATCCGCAGGCGTAGCCATCTTCCACGAGAGGAATATGGCCTCCTTCGCCGCCCATGCCGCTCATGCCATGCCAGATTTTTCGATTCAGGATGATGCCCGCGCCGACTCCTGTTCCCAGGGTGAGCATGCACATGGAATCTACCGGCATCTCCTTTCCGACGCCGCTTTTCCATTCCGCCAGGGCCGCTGCATTGGCATCCTTATCCACGATTACGGGTGCCTTCAGCTTCGATTCCATCTCCTGTTTCAGCAGGAAACCGTCGAAACCGGGCAGATTGGGAGGGCGGTGAAATCGGCCCGAGGGCAGCTCGAGGGGGCCGGGGGCGCCGATGCCAACGCCGAAAAGCTCATAGCTGGGTCCACACTGCTGCAGAATACGGGAGATCGCTTCGCTGATATCGAACACGACAGCGCCAGGGCCATCGGCTACTCTGGTAGGCACGTTTACGGAGGCCAGGCGAGTCCACTCCTGGTTGAACGCCGCAATACGCAGGTTCGTCCCCCCCAGGTCAATGCCAATGGTGAGCCGTCCGCTTTTGCTGCTTGATGGGGCGTCCTGTTTGGTCAAAATCCAAAGCCTCTGCGAGAGATAGCTGCTCCTTAACGTTAACAAGCCGGGGCTGTGCAGGCTACACCGCGATCGAGCGGCAGCGTGTTACCATCAATTTTGAGTTGGGCGGCTAGCTCAGCTGGTTAGAGCGCCTGCCTTACAAGCAGGAAGTCGGGGGTTCGAGTCCCTCGCTGCCCACCAACCCCCCCTCTAGCGGCTGTTCCGTGAAAATACGAAATTAGGCTCAAGTTATTTTTCCCGGCGCAATCTGGGTTCGCGTATGGCTTCAGAACCCGGGAGCTGCAGCCAGACCGCATGGGTCTGTGACTGGCATCACGGCATTTCAAGCATCCAAAATTGCCCGGATGAAGTGAAGCGGCAGCGTTGGTCACTTGGCGGTCACACCCTCCTTCGCTGAGGATCGATGGCGTTGTGACCATCGTCACAGCGCTCTTTTAGCAATCGGCATACAAGTGAATAGCTGAGGCCACCCGGCATGCCTTCACCTTATATTCTCGACTTCTCCCAGATTCGAATGACCGATGTCGGTCGAGTGGGCGGAAAAAACGCTTCCCTGGGCGAGCTCTATTCCGTCTTCAGTACCCAGGAAGTCGGTGTTCTCGACGGTTTTGCGCTTACCACGGACGCATACTGGCGGCTGCTCGAAGAGAATTCACTACGAGAGAAGCTCAACGCCATTTTCGAGAAACTCAATCCTGAAGATATCGAAAAGCTCGCCGAGGCAGGCCAGAGGGTTCGGCATTTGATCCTCGAAACGCCGCTGCCCGAGGAGCTACGAACGGCCGTCCTAGAAGGCTATTCCGCACTCAAACAGCGTCTGGATTACGATCCGGCCCTGGCAGTGCGTTCTTCCGCCAGCGCGGAAGATCTGCCGGAAGCTTCCTTTGCCGGCGCAGCGGAAACCTTCCTCAATGTGCAGGGCGACAAGGCATTGCTGCAAGCCGTGCATCAATGTTTTGCTTCACTTTTCACGGATCGGGCTATCAATTACCGTGCCCGGCAAGGCTATCCTCAGCTCAAGGTGGCGCTCTCAGTCGGCGTGATGCCGATGGTTCGTTCTGACAGGGCTTCGTCCGGCGTCATGTTCACACTCGATACGGAATCAGGATTTCGCAATGCAGTCACTCTCACGGGCGCCTACGGTCTCGGCGAGTTCGTGGTGCAGGGAATTGTCACGCCGGATGAATGGACTGTTTTCAAGCCGACACTGCAGAAGGGCTTCGACGGTATTGTCGGCCGAAGGCTCGGGTCAAAAGAAGTCAGGTTGGTTTATGGCGATGGGACAAAGACAACCAAGAGTGAAGCGACACCCGAGGGGGACCGTAAACAATTTTGCCTGACTGACGATGAAGTACTCGTTCTCGCTCGTTGGGGATGTCTCATCGAAGATCACTACTCCCAGCTTGCGGGTCATGCGCAGCCGATGGATATCGAGTGGGCTAAGGACGGGATCAGCGGGAAATTGTACGTCGTTCAGGCGAGGCCAGAAACTGTTCATTCGGCCAAGCTACGGGCGCACATGACAGAGGTCTTCCGCCTGACGGCAACTCCTGGAGTGGTATTGGTGAAAGGCCAGGCTGTAGGCGAGCGGATTGGTGCCGGAGTTGCCCGAGTCGTAACCGATGTTGCGCACCTGAACGAGGTGAAGGCTGGTGAGATCCTCGTGGCTCGCAACACCGACCCCGACTGGGAGCCGGTGATGCGGCGGGTCGCTGGCATCATTACCGACCAGGGAGGCAGGACCGCGCACGCGGCGATTGTTTCACGCGAGTTCGGCATTCCCTGCATCGTTGGAACCGGCAATGCGACCGGGATCCTGCGCAACGGCCAGGAGGTTACCGTTTGCTGCACGGAGGGCAGCGAGGGGAAAGTCTATGCCGGCCTGGTGCCTTTTCAGGTGGAGAAAACTGCCAGTGCCACCCTTCCGCAGATGCAGACGAAAATCATGATGATTGTAGGCGATCCCTCCCGGGCCTTTGACCACGCCAGCATGCCCAACGAGGGGGTGGGACTTGCCCGCATTGAGTTCATCATCGCCAACCACATCGGCATTCATCCCATGGCGCTTGCCAACTTGGCGAACGTCCGCACCCCGGGAGTTCTAGCAAAGATTCAGTCTCGCATCGGATCCGAAGACCCCAGGGAATTCTTCGTCCGAAGGTTGAGCGAAGGCGTGGGACGAATTGCAGCCGCTTTTTATCCCAAGCCAGTGATCGTGCGTCTTAGCGACTTTAAGACTAATGAGTATGCCGATCTTCTCGGGGGCAACGACTTCGAGCCCATCGAAGACAATCCGATGCTGGGGTTCCGCGGAGCCTCACGATACTATGATCCCCGCTATGCACCCGGTTTTGCTTTGGAATGCGAGGCGCTCGCTCGCGTACACAACCGGCTTGGGTTGACGAATATGAAAGTCATGGTTCCTTTTTGCCGGACGATCGATGAGGCGCGCAAAGTGATCGAGATCATGTCCCAATTCGGATTGAAGCAGCAGGAGCACGGCGTCGATGTTTACGCCATGTGTGAAATTCCGGCGAATGTAGTACTAGCGGATCAGTTCCTCAAAATTTTCGACGGGTACTCGATCGGATCTAACGATCTTACCCAATTGACGCTGGGCCTTGACCGGGACTCCGAAGTGGTGGCCCACCTGTTTGACGAAAATGATGCCGCGGTTCGCTGGATGATCGCACAAGCGATTCGATCCGCTCACGCGGCCGGCAAGCCAATAGGAATCTGCGGGCAGGCCCCGTCCGATTTTCCCGAGTTTGCGGAGTGGTTGGTGGAGCAGCGCATCGATTCCATCTCATTGAATCCCGACGCTGTCGTTCGGACCGCTCTCAGAGTCGCACAAGCGGAAGAGCGTTTGATGGCATCCACGTCTCGTTAGGCATGTCTCGGAGGGGCAGAGTTTAAATTATGTTGCGCAATATGCCTCATTCGGTAACATGGGAGACCGCGCCCGGCTCTCGTGATTTCTTCCGGTCATTGATCAGCGAAGCCAGGAAACGGGCTCCGGTTACCGTCGCTGTCTGCTGGCCGTGCAGCGAATGCGCTCTGGAGGGTGCGGTCGGGGCTTCTCAAGCGCAACTTACAGAAAACCTGTTGATTGGACGCAAACAGGAGATTCGTGCAATTGCCGATAAGCTTGGCTTGAACTTAAGCGACTCCGAGATCGTGGATGTAGCCACAGAAGACGAAGCAGCGGAGAAGAGTGTCGAGCTTTGCCGCGATGGACGTACACAAGCTTTGATGAAGGGAAGCCTGCATACAGACCTCCTAATGCGGCATGTGCTGCACCATGAAGCTGGTTTGCGCAGAGCGCGAAGGGTGAGTCACGTATTTGTGCTGGAAGCGCCACTGTACGATCGCCCGCTACTGATCTCCGATGGCGTAATCAATATCTCCCCCACTCTCGAAGAGAAAATTGATATCGTTTCCAATGCTATTGATTTGGCTCACGCCATTAGCATTCCCGAGCCTAAGGTCGCTATCTTGTCCGCGATTGAGACGGTCAATCCAAAAATCGCTTCCACCGTCGATGCCGCGGCCCTCTGCAAGATGGCAGATCGCAGCCAGATTACGGGGGCCATTCTGGATGGCCCATTGGCCTTTGATACCGCCGTCAGCGAGGAGGCCGCGCTCACCAAGCGCCTGAAATCGCCTGTGGCGGGCAAGGCGGACATTCTGATTGCACCTGATCTGGAATCGGGAAATATGCTGGCGAAAGAGCTTGAGTATCTTGGCGGAGCACGAATGGCCGGTGTGGTTGTGGGAGCGAGGGTGCCTATTGTTTTAACCAGTCGCGCTGACTCGGCTGAATCGAGAGTTGCGTCCTGCGCGATTGCATCGTTTCTCGTCTGCTGATGCTCTGCCAGTGCCCACGTCTTTCTTCGTAAGATAGCTGCGGCCCAATCCCTACTACGATCCGAGCGTGGCCTCCAGATTATCCGTGTGTCGGATGAAGAACACGTCTCGGAAGAACGACATTCTTACGAAGCCTGTGATCAACGTCACCGCACCTGCTGCACCAGATAAGATTTCATCTCAACTGAGCCGGCTTTCACGAAATCGAAGAGGTAGGAATGGCCAGGGATCTTGTCCAGATTGTGTCGTCCCACACCCAACCTCCTAGCGAGGACGCCGAGGTCGCACGATCGATCGCGGAAATTGCTTTGGAAAATCGCAATGCGCCTCACCGCCTGCTGGACATTGTGCTCAAGATCCAGGACCGCTACGGGTTTATTTCGGATGAGGCGATCCTGGCAGTTGCGCGTGTTCTGGGAATGCGTTCTGTTGAAGTCGAGGATATGGTGTCCTTCTACTCCTTTCTGAATCGTAGGCCCAAGGGGCGCTGCGGGATTCGACTGTCGAGAACTCCTATCTCCCTGATGAAAGGCGCCCTGGAGGTGGCAGAAGCCTTCGTGAAGGCAACAGGAGTGTCGTTCGGCGGAGACTCGCCGGATGGCAAATTCACGCTGGAATGGTGCAGCGATATCGGAGTGGCCGATCAGGAACCCGCTGCCCTGATCAATGGCGCCGTTTACACCCGTCTTACTCCGGGGCGTGTTCCGGTCATTCTTGCAGCGTTACAGAAAGGTCCCCCTTTTGCGACCTCTTCGGATTCGAAACAAGATACTCGGCCGGAGGCCGAAGTTAAATCGAACATACTTCAGCGTGGCCCAGTTCTGCTACGCCAAGATGCCATCGTCGGCGAAGGGATACGGGCCGCTCTCAGGCTAACTCCGGACGCGGTAATTCAAGAAATCGAGAAAGCCAGGTTACGGGGGCGAGGCGGAGCCGGCTTCCTGACCGCTCTGAAGTGGAAGTTTTGTCGTGAGGCGATCGGCGAACAACGTTATGTGGTTTGCAACGCCGATGAAGGAGAACCCGGAACCTTCAAAGATCGCGTTCTGCTCACCGAATATTCTGATCTGGTCTTCGACGGTATGACCGTCGCGGCATACGCTCTGGGGGCAGGGCAGGGGCTGCTCTATCTTCGGGGCGAGTACACGTATCTCTGGAGACCACTGCAGGATGTATTGAAGCACCGTCGTGAGCGCGGACTGCTGGGCGCGGATATTTGCGGCCGAGCCGGCTTCGATTTCGATATCCGCATACAGCTTGGCGCCGGCGCCTACGTATGCGGTGAGGAAACCGCCTTGCTGGAATCGGCAGAGGGGAAGCGAGGAGTGCCTCGGGAGCGTCCTCCGTTTCCCACGGAACGCGGATATCTCGGGCAGCCTACCGTGGTAAACAACGTAGAGACCCTGGCGTGTGCTGCACGGATTATGGAATATGGAGCGGGGTGGTTTGCCGGTCATGGCACTCCGGAGTCAACCGGAACAAAGCTTCTCAGCATTTCCGGCGATTGTACCCATCCCGGTGTATACGAAGTTCCGATGGGTATCTCCATTCGGGAAATTCTCGAGATGGTGAGCGTGCATGATGCGCAGTTTGTTCAGGTAGGGGGTCCGTCCGGGCAAGCTCTTGCGGCGAAGGATTATGGCCGGCGCATTGCGTTTGGCGACCTGCCGACCTGCGGTACGGTGATGATCTTCGGTCCCGACCGTGATGTTATCGAGACCGCTCTTCAATTCACCGAGTTCTTTGTCGACGAATCCTGCGGCTGGTGCGTGCCGTGCCGTGTAGGAACCACGTTGCTGAAGAAAGAATTGGAAAAGATCCTCGCTAACCGTGCCACGCCCAAAGATATCGTTGCTCTCGATGCGTTAGCCAACACAGTCATGCGCATGAGCCGTTGCGGCCTGGGCCAGACAGCAGCCAACCCGATCCTTACCACCATGCAGAATTTCCCCCACGTTTACCAGGCTCGAGTTCAAAAAGAGAACCTAATCGACCTACTCAGGCTGCAAGGCCAGCAACATATGCCTGGAAAGGCAAAGCCATGAGCGCCGAGACGTTGACCTTTACCATAGATGGGGTCGAGATTGAGGCAACACCGGGACAAACCATCATCCAGGCCTGCGACGCGGCAGGAATTTATATCCCTCGTCTTTGCCACCACCCGGAACTCGAACCGGCCGGTCACTGCCGAATCTGTACGTGCAAGGTGAATGGCCATCTTATGAATACCTGCATGGTGCCGGCGGCGAAGGGGATGGTCGTCGAAAACAATACACCCGACTTGAACAGGGATCGCCGCACTTTGGTGGAAATGCTTTTCGTTGAGGGAAACCACTTCTGTCCCGCCTGCGAAAAAAGCGGCAACTGCGAACTGCAAGCGCTTGGCTATCGATTGGAAATGACTACGCCACAGTTGCCGTATCTGTGGGAGCAGCGAACCCTGGATGCGACCCACCCGGACATTTTTATTGATCGAAACCGTTGCATCCTTTGCTCACGCTGTATTCGAGCATCTCGAATCCAGGATGGGAAATCGGTTTTCGGGTTTCATGGCCGCGGTATCAACATGGTGCTGAACATCGACAGCAAAGGCCGACTGGATGACACTGCGCTGGCGGCTGCGGACAAGGCGGCGCATGTTTGTCCCGTCGGATGCATTGTCCTCAAGGGTACGGCGTACCATACGCCGCACGGCCAGCGGGCCTTCGACGAACGGCCTATCGGCAGCGAAATTGAAGCTACGAGAGACACGAGTGAAAAAGGCTGAGCAAAGGGTCGCCTTGTCGGGGGGAATGATATGGGAAAAGTGAAGCTCGCTACGTGCAGTCTGGCCGGATGCTTTGGATGCCACATGTCATTACTCGACATCGACGAAAAGCTATTCGAGTTGGTGGAGATGGTTGATTTGGACAAGTCGCCACTTACCGACAAGAAAGAGTTTGATCGGCCCGTCGAAATCGGTTTCGTCGAAGGCGGCTGCGCCAACCAGCACGATGTGCAGGTGCTGCGGGAGTTTCGCAAGTACTGCAAGATATTACTGGGTGTCGGAGCCTGCGCCCTGAATGGCGGCATTCCGGCCATGAGAAACCTTGTAGGCTTGCAGGAGTGCCTGGAAGAGGCTTATGTGAAAGGGCCGACAGTCGAAGACGGCGGGGGAATTCCGAACGATCCCGAATTGCCGGTTCTTCTCGACCGCGTCTATCCGGCGCACGAGATTGTCAAAATCGATTACCTTCTTCCCGGGTGTCCACCTTCTGCGGAAACCATCTGGAATGCGTTGCAAGCCCTCTTGGCTGGAAAAGCGCCAACATTGCCATACCGGCTTTTGAAGTACGAGTGATCTCAAAGAAAGCAGTCTTATGAGCGCAGCAGATACGCAGATCAGATCCGCATCCAGGAGAATCGTTATCGATCCCGTGACCCGGGTTGAAGGGCACGGGAAAGTCACGATCCGGTTGAATGAGGACGGCGTTGTGGAGCAGGCACGTTTCCATATTGTCGAGTTTCGTGGTTTCGAACGGTTTATTCGGGGCCGGCTTTTTTGGGAGGCGGGGGTGGTCGTGGAACGACTTTGCGGCATATGCCCCGTGAGCCATCATCTCGCCGCAGCCAAAGCGATGGACATGATCGTCGGCGCCGATAAGCTCACACCGACGGCCGAAAAGGTAAGGCGGCTCATGCATTATGGTCAGGTTCTTCAGTCCAATGCCCTGAATATCTTTCATCTTGCATCCCCGGATTTGCTGTTCGGATTCGACGCTCCGCCCGAGGAACGAAACATTGCAGCGGTACTGAGCCGCTATCCGGAGATCGGCAAGTGGGCTATTTACATCCGCAAATTTGGTCAGGAAGTGATCAAGGCAGTTTCGGGTAGAAAAATTCACCCAACTAACGCGATTCCGGGGGGAGTGAATAAGAATCTCTCGATCGAGCACCGTGACACCTTACGGAAAGACATCGACCAGATTAGAGAATGGTGCTGCGAAGCCCTCGAGCGTCATAAAGGGTATGTGCACGCTCACGAGCAATTGCATCGTGACTTTGCCAGTTTCCCGTCAAACTATCTCAGTTTGGTTGGAGAGGGGGGCCGTATGGATCTTTACGATGGCCGGCTCCGTGCTTTGGACCAGAATGGCGCCCCTATCTTTGACGGAGTTTCGCCGATCCAATATCGCGATTACCTCATCGAAGAGGTTCGTCCGTGGAGCTACATGAAGTTCCCCCATATCAAATCCCTGGGCAAGGCGGATGGGTGGTATCGCGTCGGACCTTTAGCTCAGCTGAATTGCTGCAGCTCGATCGATACGCCAGTCGCCGAGGCCGCCCGCAAGGAGTTCATGCAGCAGGGTGGCGGAAAGCCGGTGCATTCCACTCTCGCCTATCATTGGGCGCGGCTCATATGCATGGTTCACTGTGCCGAGAAGATCCGTGAGTTGCTGTTTGACGACGACTTGCAGGGCACAGATTTGCGCGTTTCCGGGACCCGTTGTTCCGAAGGCATCGCGTGCATCGAAGCTCCCCGCGGCACACTGTTTCATCACTACACGGTGGATGGCAACGATCAGATCACGAGCGCTAATTTAATCGTATCGACCACTCATAACAACGAAGCCATGAATCGAGCCGTCAAAGAAGTTGCGGATCAATATTTGTCTGGCCGGGAAATCACCGAGGGGCTCTTGAACCATATAGAGGTAGCGATCCGCGCGTTCGACCCATGTCTTTCCTGCGCCACCCACGCGTTGGGCGACATGCCTCTACGAGTAACGCTCGAAGATGCGGCCGGGCAAACGATCGCCACAGGAACGAAAGGATGAGCCTGCACAAGCCTTCAGTTCTGGATGGCTCCGATACAAAGGAGCGTGTGGATCGCCCAGGCGGCTGTGGCCGGTATCTGGTGCTCGGCTACGGAAATCCGGGTCGCGAAGACGATGGTCTTGGCCCCACCGCTGCGGCAGCCATTGAGGCAGATGGCTGGGCCAATGTAACGGTTTTGAGCAACTACCAGCTTGTTCCTGAAGATGTTTTCGAGATAGCAAATGCCGATGTGGTCTGGTTTGTCGATGCATCCAGAAGCGGAGGGGAACCGTTCGAAGTGATTGCCCTTCCACCCTCCGATGCGATCTCCTTTGCCAGCCACAGCGCCACGCCTCAAGAACTTTTGGCTCTCACCGCGCAATACTTTGGCCGTCGACCGAAAGCGCACATGCTCGCGATCAGGGGATACCGTTTCGCTTTTCGCGAAGGGTTGAGCGGTCGTGCCGGTCGAAACCTGGAGCAGGCTTTGGTGTTTTTGCGCAGATCAATCGGAGGAGTTGATGAAGCCCTCCGCTTGCACCACACTCCGAAGGAGGCAGAATGACGGCTTTGTGGCCGCCCGAACGTCAAGTCAGGCAGATCCCTCGGGCGGACGGATCTCTCTAAGGCAGGTCACTAGGACGGATCCGGCGAGGCCTTGCGGCCGGTGATGTGATCGATCTGAATCCGGAAAAAGATGGGGATATCCCGGTCGAATCGCTGACGCGGCTGGCCTGCTGCTATCCCGGTTTGCCACCACAAGTAGGATTTCGCCTCCAGCAAAGATTGCGCCTTCTGTCTCTGCTCCGCGTATCGTGGCACATCCGGGAGTTCTTCGTATCGGCCTTGGGCAAGAACACTAGCCCACTGGCGATCGTTGCGGATCTCCTCGGCCTCCACGCATACCAGCGAGTTGAGACGCATCCACTCGATCTTTTGCCCCATGGTCGCAAAACCGTAAAGCGAACCCGGAGCGGATGCGAAATAAAGAGGCACGATGTAAGGCTGATTTTCACGGACGCAAGCCAGGCGACCGAAGCCTACACGCGCCATTAATTCCTCGCATTCTTGCTTGTCCATCTCTTGAATCAGCACGGCAGCAAACTCCTTTTCATGGCTGTGTCGAGGCTAAGGCAGCCGGAAGGTCCAGCGATGTGATCGATATCACAGGCATGTCCAATATGGAACCAAGCTTCCGAATGCGGTCGGGAAACCGCAGCCTGAGGAAAACAGACATTTGTACCGAGTGAGCCGCGCTACGGTGATGCTGATCACCGACCGTAGCGAAATGCGGCTCTATCCTTCCTGGAATGCGCTGTATCTCACGAATATCGAGGCGCGCGTCCTCCAGGTCTGCTGTGTATGGTGTGTGATTTCGCTCATTCTGATTGTTCTCATTTGCTGGTGGCTTTTGCCGCGCTGATTTTCGATCGAAAGACTGCGAACGCATAGAACGTCGGGCACGCATGAATAGCCATTAACCATGG